>NZ_BAAABU010000020.1:0-155787 GCF_039521145.1 Saccharothrix mutabilis subsp. mutabilis | reverse complement strand
CGACCCCCGAAAAGTGTGGTAGCCCTTCGGGCAGGTCATACGGTGGGGAACACGAAGGCCCCTTGTGGCTGGGAGCCCAGCCCGCCGCTGCGCGGCGGGGACCGCCGCGCTTCGCGCGAGCGGAAGGCGGGCCGCCGTGCGGTGGGCGCGCTTCGCGCGAAAGCGTCGCGGGCGGCGGGCGGTGGGCGGCAGTCGGCGGGCGGGCGTGGACGGGCGTGGTTTTCCCGGTCCGACCGGGTTTTCCGCTCCCCCACCACCGTTCGTTGACGGTGCTGGAACGCCGGCGTTACGCTCCGAGAGAGCGCTCTCTCACGCCCCCGGTGCCACGGGGGCCATCCTCTCCGGGCTGCTCCCTGCCCCCACACCCAGTCAGGTAGGACCATGCGCTTGACACGTTCCCGGCTGCTCGCTTCCGCGACGGCAACCGCCGTGGTCGCCGTGCTCGGCCCCGCCCTTCCGCTCTCCGCCCACGCCGCCGAGTGCGGCACGACGAACGCCGCGCTCAACCGGCCCGCCACCGCGTCCTCCACGGAGAACGCCGGCACCCCCGCCTCCGCCGCCGTCGACGGCAACACCGGCACCCGGTGGTCCAGCGCGTTCGCCGACCCGCAGTGGATCCAGGTGGACCTCGGCTCCTCTCAACAGGTCTGCCGCGTGCACCTGAACTGGGAGACCGCCCACAGCCGCGCCTTCCAGGTCCAGGTCTCCGACAACACCACCACCTGGACGACCGTCTACTCCACCACCACCTCCACCGGCGGCGTGCAGAACCTCGACGTCACCGGCACCGGCCGGTACGTGCGCGTCCTCGGCACGGCTCGGGCCACGCAGTGGGGGCACTCGCTCTGGGAGTTCGGCATCAACACCGCGACCGACACGCCGACCGTCCCGCCCACCGACCCGCGCAACCCGGACTTCGGGCCCAACGTCCTCGTCTACGGGCCGGAGTCGTCGCAGACCGAGATGCAGAACCGGCTCAACGCCATCTCCACCCAGATGAAGACCAATCAGTTCGGACCCGAACGGTACGCGGTGCTGTTCAAGCCGGGCTCCTACAACGCCGACGTCAACCTCCGCTTCTACACGCAGGTCGCCGGTCTCGGCCTGCGCCCCGACGACGTCAACCTCAACGGGCACGTCCGGGTCGAGGCCGACTGGCTGCAACAGGGCGACAACCCGAACAACCTCGGCAACGCCACCCAGAACTTCTGGCGCGGCGCGGAGAACATGTCCGTCACCGTTCCCGCCGGGCAGATCGAGCGCTGGGCCGTGTCGCAGGCCGCCGCCTACCGGCGGATGCACCTGCGCGGCCAGGTGCAGCTGTGGAACGGTGGTGACGGCTGGGCTTCCGGCGGGCTCATCGTGGACAGCAGGATCGACGGGTACACCGAGTCCGGTTCGCAGCAGCAGTTCCTGACCCGCAACAGCAACCTCGCGGGCGGCTGGGGCGGTTCGGTCTGGAACATGGTGTTCGTCGGCACGCAGGGCGCGCCGCCGCAGCACTTCCCCAACCCTTCGCACACGACGATCGACACCACGCCGGTCGTGCGCGAGAAGCCGTTCCTGTACCTGGCCAACGGCGAGTACCGCGTGTTCGTCCCCGCCCTGCGGCAGAACGCGCGCGGCACGAGTTGGGAGTCCGGCACGCCGGCCGGCACGTCGATCTCGCTCGCGGACTTCTTCATCGTCAAGCCCGGCACCCCGGTCGCCCAGACGAACGCCGCGCTCGCGGCCGGCAAGCACCTGCTGCTCACGCCCGGCGTGCACCGGTTGTCCGACACGATCACCGTCACCCGGCCGAACACGGTCGTGCTGGGCCTCGGCCTCGCGACGCTCTCGCCCGACACCGGCAAGCCGGCCCTGACCGTGTCCGATGTGGACGGTGTGAAGCTGGCCGGGTTCCTGGTGGACGCGGGCGTGGTCAACTCGCCCGTCCTGCTCCAGGTCGGCACCCCCGGCTCGACGGCGAACCACGCCGCCAACCCGATCTCGCTGCACGACGTGTACCTGCGCGTCGGCGGGTCGCAGGCGGGCAAGGCGACGGTGTCGTTGCAGGTCAACAGCAACCACACCATCATCGACCACACGTGGGTGTGGCGCGCGGACCACGGCGCGGGCGTCGGCTGGACGGTCAACACCGCGCAGAACGGCGTCGTCGTCAACGGCAACGACGTCACCGCGTACGGGTTGTTCGTCGAGCACTACCAGCAGCACAACGTGGTGTGGAACGGCAACGGCGGGCGGACGTACTTCTTCCAGAACGAACTGCCCTACGACCCGCCGAACCAGGCCGCGTGGATGAACGGCTCGTCCCCGGGCTGGGCGGCGTACAAGGTCGCGCCGTCGGTGACCACGCACGAGGCCTGGGGCGTCGGCGTGTACTGCTTCAACAACGCCAACCCCTCGGTGGTGACGGCGAACGGGTTCGAGGTGCCGCGGACGCCCGGTGTGCGGTTCCACGACCTGGTGACCGTGTCGCTGGGCGGGGTCGGGACGATCGACAACGTGATCAACGGCGTGGGCGGGGTCGCGAACACCGCCAACCAGGTCCGGTACCTGGTCAGCTACCCGTGATCGGCGGTGGGGGTGCCGCCCGCGCGGCACCCCCACCGGTCGCTCAGCCCGCGGCCGAGATGCAGAACAGGTGGCCCTCCGGATTGGCGAGGACGGTCCACCGCCCGGCTGGAATTCCGGCTTGGTCGCGCCGCGGCCGAGCAGCTTCGCCGACCAGGCAGCCCCGACCCGACGACCTGACCCACCAGCGTCCGCACCGATGCCCGTCGGGCATGGCCGCAGGCATTGGACCGCCGGGACCACCCGCTGGTTGGCTGGCCGACGTGACCACCGAGCACCCCAACGTCGAGCTGATCCGCCGCTTCTACCGGGTCTACGGCGGCGACGACCCGCAAGCGCTCGCGGAGTTCTTCGCCGACGACATCCGGTGGACCATCCCCGGCCACCACCCGCTGTCCGGCACGAAGGTCGGCGCGACCGAGGTGCTCGCCTTCTTCGCCGAGCTGGCCAAGGCCGGCTTCAAGGCCGACCCGGTCTTCCTCGCCGCCGACGGCGACTGGGTCGTGGACCTGCACCGCGGGTGGAGCACCGAGCCCGAGGGCCTGGACATCCTGTGGGCGCTGGCCTTCCGCGTCGGCAACGGCAAGATCGTCGAGGCGGTCAACTTCGCGGCGGACCAGCACGCGGCCGACGCGTACTTCTGGCGGAAGTACCCGCTGGCCCCCGTGCCGGACCGCCTCGCGTGAGCGGATGATCAGACCGCCACCGGGCGTCGTTGCGGCGCCCGGTACGCCCAGTTCCACGCCGCCTCGACGGGGCCGCGCGAGAACCGCTTCATCCACCAGCTCGCTCCGAGCATCAACAGCGCCGACACCACGACCCACGCGCCGACCGTGTACCAGACCCCCAGGTGCCCCAGCCGGCCGGTCAGGTCGAGCCCCCACCGGTAGCACAGCACCGACGCGATGACGTTCTGCGCGATGTAGCAGCTCAACGCCGAGCGCCCCACCGACGTGACGCCCCGCCGCAGGAAGCCCTCCGGCGCGCGCATCCGGTGCACCAGCATGGTGATCGCGCCGAGCAGGCCGAACGACACGATCGGCGCGGACACGTACCGGTCGACGGCGAACCACTCGCCGCCGGCCAGCGTGGTGACCACGTTGAGCGGCAGGCCCAGGCCGAGACCCCACCCCGCGAGCCGCCGCTGGACGCGCAGGCCGCGTTCGGAGTCCTCCAGCGCGCCCGCCCGCAGCAGCCGCGCCCCGGCCAGGAACAGCACCGTGCTCAACGGCAGCACGAACACGACCTCGGCGCGGAACACGTCCGCGTACTCGATCCGCGACCGCACCTGCCCGAGCCACGTCGAGGTGTCGATCGGCAGCGACCCGCCCAACGACCCGTCCCCCAGGTGCATCAACCACGTCACCAGCCCGACGAACGCCAGGTGCAGCACCAGCGCGCCGCCGAGCCACGCCCGCACCACCCGGTCGCTGCGCCCGACCACGAACGCCACGACCACGGACACGATCGCGTAGAACATCAGCACGTCGAACTCGAAGATGAGCACGTAGTGCAGCAGGCCCTCGAACAGCAGCAGCGCCGACCGCCACAGGTACCAGCCCGGCCACTTCTGCCCGCGCCTGACCGCCGACGCGTGCTGCAACGCCAGGCCGATGCCGAACAGGATCGACAGCAGCCCCAGGAACTTGCCGTTGCTGACCATCCGCAGCAGCGCCTCGCCCCAGTCGTCGGCGCCGGTGAGGAAGCCACCCGGGCCGGCCGGGTGGGTGAAGATCCAGATGTTCGTGCCGAGCGTCCCCAGGATGGCCACGCCCCGCAACACGTCCAGGGCCGTGATCCGACCGCCCATGTTCCCCCTCCAGTGGTTACCGCCTGCCGAAGGTAGGCCGCTGGACGGCGTCGGCGAGTCGGCCGGAGGACCCACGGGAGGTCGCACTTTCGGAGGACCCGGCGCACACCGGTTCGGGCTGGCGCTCCACCGGGGGCGGAAGCCTTGCGCGCCAACGCCAGAGGGGTCGGGCGCGCCTGCGGGGTCGGGCGCGTCAGCGGTGTCGGGTGCGCCAGCGGGATTGGGCGCGCCAGCGGTGTCGGGTGCGTCAGCGGGGTCGAGTGCGTCAGCGGTGTCGGGCGTGGGCTCGGGCCGCTACGCCTGCGCCCAGGATGAGGACGATCGCGGCGAGGCCCCAGCGGCGTTGTTCTCGCACGTTCCGGTTGCCGTCGGAGACCTTCTCGGCCTTGGGCTCCGGCCGCCGCATCGGCTCGCGGGTCGGGTCGGGGCGCTCGGGCGGCTCGGCGGGTGGGGTGGCGGGTGGGGTGGCGGGCGGGACGGTGGGTGGGACGGTGGGCTGGGGGTTCAGCGGAGCGCCCGGGGGCGGTGGGGCCGGTGGGGTGGTCGTCGTCGGCGACACCGAGGGGGGCACCAGGGGTGGGTCCAGTGGCGGGGTCGTCGGGGGTGTGGTGGGTGGGGTGGTCGGCGGCACGGTCGGGTCCGGGGGGATCGGGTCCACGATCGGGGGTGTGGCCAGGCAGCTCGTCGCGTCGATGCTCCACCGCGCCTGCCGCGACGTGATCTCCGTGACCGCGCCCGACCCGTCCAGCGCCACCCGGTGCAGCACGCTGCGGCCCTTGTGGTTGTTGCTGGTCACGTACAGCGCGCCGTCCCGCCCCATCACCACCGCGCCGTAGCCGTGGGTGGCGGGCAGTTCACCCGTTCCGGGCACGCGGTCCACGCGTCCGGTACCGGGGTCGATCGCCACGACGTACGCCCGCCCGTACGGGAACGTCGCCACCCCGTACAGCAGCCCGTCCACCGGGTTCAGGTCGAAGTCGTCCACGTTCAACGCGTGCGGCGGCGGCCACAGCCACGCCTCGCGCACCACCCGCAGGTACTTGTCGCTCTTCGGGTCGATGTCCACCCAGAACAGCAGGTGCCCGACCCGCACGACCAGCTTCTCCGCCACCACCGCCCCGGCCGTCGCGTGCCGGAGCACGTGCGGGTGCCCGGTCGAGCGCGCCACCGGCCGCCCGGTGCGGTCCAGCGCGACCACGTCGCCGTCGGCGTCCACCCCGTACACCCGGTCCTGCGGGACGGAGTAGCCGACCGCGTTGACCCGCGTGTCCAACGTCGTGAGGACCTGGGCCTGGCCGGACGGCAGCTCCAGCCGGTACACCGTCGACGGACCGTGGTGGTCCGCTTCGACCTGGAGGGCCACGCAGGCCAAGGCCTCGATCACGGCGTCAGCCGAACCGCTCGACGGCCGCCTGGAACGCTTCCGGCCCCAGCTCGGCCCCACCGCCGTACGGGTTCTGGAGCTGGTAGGTCGCGTAGAGCAGCAACGTGATGGTGGCGGCGAGGGTGGCGACGATGACGACGTGCGTGCGCATCAGCGGCCCGCCGAACAGCAGCGGCAGGCCGATCGCGAGGAAGCTGCCGACCACGAGCACGAACCACACCACCGTGCTCACGCCGCCGCCCGCGGTGTCCAACCGGGACTGCCGGGCCTCGTAGACCTGCCACAGCTGGTTGGCCGCCTCGGCCTTGCGGTCCACCTGCCACTCGTTGTCCGCCGGCGCCTCGGCGACGACCTTGCGGATGCGGTCGAGCTGGGACCAGCCGGTGGACTCGAAGTCCACGCCCTCGCGCAGCTTCGGCCACTCCTCGTTGATCACGGTGATGGCGTAGGCGCGGGACAGCGCGCGGACCTCGTCACCGGTCTCCTTGGACAGCGCGTCGGACGCCCAGGTGGCCGCGACCAGCCCGTCAGCCTCCTTGTACGACGACTCGTCCGCCGCGTTCACCGCGTCGAACAGGGCGATCAGCACGAACGCCACCAGGACCGCGTGCAGGCCGCCCACGATCGTGAAGACCTGCCCGGCCGCCTCGTTGTTGTCCGGGCGGCCCTGGTCCTCGCCGTACCTGCGGATGAGGTAGGCCAGCACGGCGGCGATCACGGCCGCGCCGCCGACCCACAGCAGACCCGCGGCGTAAACGTCCATGCGGTCCTCTCACTACCGGGTTGAATTCCACAGATGTGTGAATTCGTCGCACCCGCAAGGTAGTGAGCGGAACTGCACGACAACAAGCTTGTTCATCCCTGTGCGGGGAAAGGGTAAACGGACGTGTGAATTTCGCGCTGCCGTACGCGAGGGTAATTCGGGGTTGCTCCGCGCGGCTGCGGCGCCGCGCCCCTCCCCGGGCTACTCCGTTGCTCCAACGGTGTCCGCGGCCCGGCGACGCTCGGTGGCCGGGAGGACGTTGTGCCAACGGTCGAACACGTTGTCCGGGTCGAATTCCGCTTTCACCGCCGCCAGCCGCGCGTGGTTGGCCGCACCGAATCCCGCGACGACGCGGTCCGCGCCTTCGTCGCCGATGAAGTTCAGGTACGTGGCACCCGTGCTCCACGGTGCCAGGTCGTCGCGCAGCCCGCGCGCCCAGCGCCGGGCGCGGTCGTCGTCGGCCGGGTCCTCCCACAGCCCGAACGGGTGAACCACCCAGGGGACGTCGCGGTTGGCCATGGGCCACTCCGTCCCGCGCGCCACGGCCCCGCCCCACGGCAGCAGCGCTTGCTGCGACGGCGACGGGCACGGCATGTGGTCCGCGCCCGCGCAGAACCGCCGCACCGCCTCGTCCGGCAGCGTCGCCAGGTACTCGGCGGACCAGAAGTTCCGGTAGCCGGGCGGGTCGTCGAGGCTGCACTGGAAGTCCGCGTACGGGATGTCGGTGACCAGGGCGGTGTCCGGCGCGAGGTCCAGCAGGGGCGCGGCGAAGGACCGCAGCTCGTCCGCCGGGCCGGTCCAGGTGACGAGGATGCCGCAGCACAGCCGGCCGACCAGCTCCGGCGGCACGAACTCCTCCGGCGGCCCGGTCAGGTACAGCAGGCCGCCGCCCAGCTCCTCGGGCGCGTCGGCGCAGAAGTCCCGGTACCGCACGGCCATCTCCTCGCCGTGCGACGCCGGCCGCAGCACCAGCGCGAAGGAGAACTCGGGCAGCGGGTGCAGGCGGAAGGTGAACGAGGTGGCCACGCCGAAGTTGCCGCCACCGCCGTGCAACGCCCAGAACAGCTCCGGCCGTTCGGTCCCGCTCGCGGTGACCGCGCGGCCGTCGGCCAGGACCAGGTCCACCGACAGCAGGTTGTCGCAGGCCAGGCCGAACCGGCGTTCCAGCCAGCCCGACCCGCCGCCGAGGGTGAGCCCGCCGACGCCGGTGGTGGACACCCGGCCGCCCGTGGTGGCCACGCCGTGCGCCTGGCACGCCCGGTCCACCGCGGCCCACGTGGCACCGCCGCCGACCACCGCCGTGCGGCCGTCCGGGGAGACGGCCACGGCGTTCATCCGGCGCAGGTCGAGCACCAGCCCGTCCTCCACCAGGGACGCGCCGGCGACGCTGTGCCCGCCGCTCCTGACGGCCACCGGCAGCCCTTGCGCACGGGCGAAAGCGAGTGCTTCTTCCACGTCCGTCGGGTTGAGGCACTGGGCGATGACCGCGGGCGTGGTCTCGATGGCGCTGTTGAACACCGCGCGGGCGGCTTCGAAGCCCTCGTCCCGCCGGGTGAGCACGGCGCCGCCGAACCGGCCGCGCAGCGCAGAGACGTCCGTCATGGCCGACCTCCTCGTCGAAGCCCCCAGTGTGGAAACCCGCAGTGTGGAAACCCCCAGGGTGGAAACCCCAGGGTGGACCCGGACGCCGGAAACCGCGCGGGCTGGTCGGAGGGCCGCAAGACCCGACCACCGACCGTGCCCGCGCGGCTCCCGCGCGTTGCTACGAGTTGACCTGCCAGTGCACGTTCACCTTGTACTGGCCGCCGTGCCCGGTGAACCACATCGACGTGCTGGGCAGCCGGTGGTTGGTCCAGCCCAGGTGGGCGGGGTTGTTGTAAAGGAACTCGTACCGGTGGGGCAGCTCCACGTGGGCGGTGCGGGCCTCGAACAGGTCGTCCTGGAACAGCTCCAGCAGCCAGTCCACGAACACGCCGACCAGCCAGCCGACGAGCTGCCCGAGCGCCTCGGCGATGGCCGCGCCCACGTACGGGGTGAGCACGGTGGCGACGACGTGGGCGATGACCTGGGTGACCTTGTCCTTCACCTTGGCCCACGCGGCCTGCACGGCCGCGGCGAACCCGCTGCCGTCCTGCTCGGCCATCATCACCACGGCCAGGAAGCCGCGCGGCCACGACCCGCTCGCGGTCAGGTCGAAGGAGGTGAACAGGCGACCCGGGTCGGCGTAGGTCTTGGCCTTGCCGTCGTAGAAGCCGTCGCCGACGAACCACTCGGACACCTTCTTGGTGGTGCCCAGGTGGTCCACGCGCAGGCCGCCGGCCACGATCTCGTCGTCGCCGGGCCACTCGGGGTTGGTCTCGTCCACGCACTTGACCCGCTCGACGCGGAAGTCCAGCGAGGTCAGCTTGGGCAGCTTGCTCAGGTCCAGCTTGAGCTCGAACGCCCGGCGCTGCGCGTCCTGCTCGGCCGCCTTCTCCGCCGCCTCCAGCTGGGACGCGCGTTCCAGCAGGGACTTCTTCAGCGCGTCGGCGTCGAAGCGGACGCCGGAGAAGGCCCCGTCGAAGCCGACCTTGCGGAACTCGTCGAGGGTCAGCAGGCCGTGCCGGCCGAACTGGGCGGTGCGGGTGGCGACGTCGGCGTTGACGACGGTGTGCGCGGACTTGACGATCCGCTCCAGCCGGTCGGCGGGCAGCGTGCGCAGGCCGGTCTGGAGGTCGTGCTCGACCGTGCCCTCGGCGTACGGGTGGGCCAGGTCGGCGGCGACGGCGGCGTAGGAGTAGCGCAGGGCGTGGTTGGCGTCCTCCGCGATGGCGTAGACCTGCGGGTTGTCGCGCAACGAGCCCGGTCCGGGCGTCGGCGGCAGGTTGTCGGGGTCCTGGACGACGACCGGCCGGGGCTCCTGGGCGACCGCCTGGAGGGGCACGGTGGTCACGGCGGAGGCCAGGACGAGCAGCGGAACGGCGTAACGGCGGAGGCCCGGCAGGCGAGTGCGGGGGTGTGTGGTCATCGCAGAGCCCTTCTGTCGTGGCGGGTGACGGGAAGAGGTCTACGGACGGCGGGTTGTCGCCCGGCTGCGCGCCGGTTGTGGCGCGCTTCGGCGTGCTCGGACCGGTGGGGGCGGAGGGCCCGGCGGGTCCCGCGGCGCTGACCGGGGCGCGGCAGCGGGCCGTGCTGGGGGTGCTCGCGCTGCACGCCGGGCAGGTGTTGCCGTTCACGCGGCTGGTGGACGTGCTGTGGGGCGAGGACCCGCCGCGCACGGCGGTGAAGACGCTGCACAGCCACGTGGCGCGCATCCGGCAGGCGTTGGCGGCGTCCGGGTTGCCGGACGTGCTGCACACCCGTGAGCCGGGCTACCTGCTGGACGCGTCGGTGGAGGTGGACGCGCACCGGTTCGAGGAGCTGCTGGCGGCGGGGCGGCGGGAGCGCCGCGCCGACAAGGTGCGGGCGGCACTGGCGCTGTGGCGCGGGGACGCGTTCGCCGACGTCCCGCTGACCGGGTGGGGCGAGCGCGAGGTGGAGCGCCTGCACGGCCTGCGCCGGGCGGCCGTGGAGGAGCTGTGGGAGCACGCCGTCCGCGACGGCGAGCACGAGGCCGCGGTGGTGGAGCTGCCCCGGCTGCTCGCGGAGGACCCGCTCAACGAGCGGCTGACCCGGCTGCACATGCTGGCCCTGCACCGCTGCGGCCGGCACACCGACGCCCTGGACTCCTTCCAGCGCCTGCGGGAGCGGCTGGCCGACGAGTTCGGCGTGGACCCCGGCCCCGAGGTGGTGGAGCTGCACACCGCGATCCTGCGCCGGGACACCGCCCTGGACCCGGCCGCCGCGAGCGCGCCCGCGCAACTGCCCGCGACCGTCGGCCACTTCACCGGTCGCGCGGACGTGCTGGCCGAGCTGGACGCGGCGGACGTGCCGGTGGTGGTCGTGTCCGGTCCGGCGGGCATGGGCAAGACGTCGCTGGCGGTGGAGTGGGCGCACCGCGTGGCGCACCGGTTCCCCGGCGGGCGGCTGTTCCTGGACCTGCGCGGCCACGACCCGGAGCGCGCGCTGACCGGCGCGCAGGCGTTGGCGCACGTGCTGCGGGCGCTGGACGTGCCGGAGGACCGCGTCCCGGCCGACGAGGAGGAGCGGGCCGCGCTCTACCGGACGCTGCTGCACGGCAGGCGGTGCCTGGTGGTGCTGGACGACGCGGGCCGCGCGGAGGACGTGCTGCCGCTGGTGCCGGGCGGGTCGAGCCTGCTGGTGGTCACCAGCCGCCGGTCGCTGGCGGCGCTCGCGGCCCGGCACGCCATCCACGCCGTGGTGCTCGACTCGCTGACCACCGAGGACTCGAAAGCCCTGCTGCTCAAGGTGTTGGGCCGCGGGCGCGTGGACGCGGAACCGGACGCCACCGCCGAACTCGCCCGGCTGTGCGGCGGGATGCCGCTGGCGCTGCGGATCGCGGCGGCGAAGCTGCTCGGCACGCCCACCCGGCCGGTCGCCACGCTGGTCGCCGAACTGCGCGCCGCCCGCCTGGACCACCTGGCCGTGGACGGCGACTCCCGGACCGTGGAGACCGTCCTCGCCAGCGCCTGCGCCCCGTTGGACGCCACGTCGGCGCGCCTGTTCCGCCGGTCGGGCATCGCCCCGGGACCGACGTTCAGCACCGCCCTGGCCGCCGCGCTGTCCGATGTGGACACCACCGACCTGGACCGGCTCACCGCCGCGCACCTGGTGACGGAGGTGGCCCCGGACCGGTTCCGCTTCCACGACCTGGTCGGCGAGTACGCGCGCAAGCGCCTGGCCGACGACGACGAACCGGAGGTCGCCGCCCGCCTGCTGGACTGGTACCTGTTCGTGGCGCACGCGGCCAACGAGCTGGTCAACCCGGACCGCGACCTGGTGAAGCCGACCCTGCGGTTCCCGCCGCCGGCAGCGCCGTTCGCCCCGGACCGCCACGAGGCGCTGGCGTTCCTGGAGGCCGAGCGCGACAACCTGCTGCCGGTCGTGCGGTTCGCCCGCGACCGCGACCCGACCGCCGCCTGGCAGCTCACCTACCTGCTGACCAGCTTCGCCGAGGCCACCGGCCACTGGCACGACCGGGTGGAGCTGTGCCGGGTGGCGGTCGAGGCGGCGGCCGGCGACCCGCGGGCGGAGGCGGAGATGTGGCGGGCGTTGGGGGTCGCGCACTTCATGACCCGGCGGCTCGACGCGGCGATCGAGGCCAACCACCGGGCGCTGACCGCCGTCCGCGCGGCGGGCGACCTGGCCGGCGAGGGCCACGTGCACAACAACCTCGCCAACGCCCACGCCGAACTGCGCCGCTTCGACGACGCCGTGGCCGCGCACCACCGGGCGGTCGACTGCTGCACGCGGGCCGGCAGCCGGCTGGGCACCGCGCTGTCCCAGCGCAACCTGGGGCACACCCACATCCGGATGGGCCGCCCGGAAGCGGCCCTCGCGCCGCTGCGGTCCGCCCTGGCCGCGTTCCGCGAGCTGGGCAACGCACGACTGGAGGCCGGGACGTTGGACACCCTGGGCGAGGCGCACCTGGCGCTGGACGACGCCGAGGCCGCCCTGCGCGACCTCGGGCACGCCCTGCGCCTGAGCCGCGACATCGGCGACCGGTGGCTGGAGTGGGAGGTGCTGGTGGACATCGGCCGCGCCCACCTCGGTCGGGACCACCACGGCGTGCCGTTCTTCGCGCAGGCGCTGGAGATCAGCCGCGAGGTGGACGACCGCCACGGCGTCGCCACCGTGCTGGACCTGCTGGGCCGCGCCCACCTGCGGGCCGGTGACCTGGCGGCGGCGGAGGACGCGCTCACCCTGGCCGCCGCCGAGCGGTCCCGGGTGCCCGACGCGTTCGAGGAGGCGAACCTGGAACGCGACCTGGGCGACCTGGCGCGGCGCCGCGACCGCCCGGCCGACGCGCGCGACCACTGGGACCGGGCGATCCGGCTCTACCAGCGGGTCGGCGCGACGGCCGAGGCGGCGGAGGTCAGGGCGCGGGCCTGATCGCGATCTCCTCGACGCCGTCGCCGATGGTCCCGGCGGTGGTGGCGAACACCTCCAGCACGAAGGCCTCCTCGCCCTCGACCTCGGCGTCCGGCAGGACCTGCACCGGCACGGTGGCGGTGGTGGCGCCCTTCGGCACGGTCAGCTTGAGGTCCTTGGCCGGCACGTAGTCGATCCCCGCCACCGCGGTCAGGTCCAGCGTCCGGTAGCGCACGGCGAACCCGGCGCGGGCCGGCGTGGACAGGGTCAGCGGGACCTGACACGTCTCCGGCACCCAGCAGATCTTCCCGCCGTCCACCACGGAGACCACCAGCGGCGGCGCGGCCTTGCCGTCGTCGTCCAGCAACGTGGTCGTCGCGGCCGCGATGAACGCGCCGCGCAGCGTGTAGAGGGCGAGGGAGAACGACTCGTCGTCCTCCGCGCCGCCGTCGCCGAGCACGGGCACCGACACGACCGTGCCGACGCCGCCGCCGGGCTGCCAGGTGCCCTCGACGTGGCCGAAGTCCTGGCCGGCGGCGGCCGTGCCGCTGTGCGTGCGGTAGACGACCGCGCCGCTGGTCGTGCACCCCTCGGGCACCGACGCCGTGAGCCGGAACGCGGCCGTCCCGGTCCCGCCGCCCTCGTACTGCTCGGCTTGCACCGCCGCGACGGCGAACTTGGTGGGGGTGCAGGTCTCGGCGTGCGCGGCGGTCACCGGGACGACGGCGCCGAGCGCCACCGCCAGCACGAGCGCCGCGCGCCTCATCGTGAACGTCATGCCCGCAGTTCTACGGCGACCCGGTTGTGGTTCGGTTGTGGCGACGCCCTAACCCGCGAACAGCAGGGCGAGGCCGCCCGCCGTGTACCCGACCATCAGCAGCAGCAGGGGGACCTGCCCGGTCAGGTGCCGTTCGACGGGCAGCAGCGCCAGCGACCGGTCGTGCGCCGACACCACCGCCACCAGGTGCCCCGCGAGCACAGCGCCGATCTGCACGGACGCCACGACCACCGGGGCCACCAGCGCCTCGCTGGGCGTGAACCCCTCCACCCCCAGCAGCAACGCCACCGCCCGTTGTCCCTCCACCACCAGCAGCGAGAAGTAGTGCGCCACCACGTACCCGGCCACGATCGGGATCAACGAGTGCGCCAGCTCCGCCCCGAACGCGCGGCAGGCCAGCAGGTAGCTCCCGGCGACCACGAGGACGGCCCCGACCAGCCCGACCCAGTCCGGGACCACGGCCAGCCGCGCCCAGGACGGGGTGGACCCGATGCTGTCGAAGGCGGTGGACCCCAGGCACACGCTCACCACCGCCACCAGGCCCGGCTTGACCGGTGTGGCCACCAAAGCCCGGAACGGGTTGCCGCGCAACGGGGACAGCCGCCCCAGCAACGACGAGTACACCTCGAACCCGTCCGCGTGCTCGAACCAGGCGGCCCCGTACACCAGCCCGCCCACGACGCCGACCAGCGCGTACCCCGCGAGGAACCAGCCCAACGCCCCGGGCTCGACCAGTTCGACCCACGTGAACACCAGCAGCCCGCCCGCCGCCGGCCAGTACCCCAACCACGCCGGGTACGCGCGCCCCAGCGACACCGGGACCACCAGCCGCAACGGGTTGAGCAGCCGCCACACCGGCCCGAACGCCATCGACAGCACCGCGACCCCGACCCAGCCCAGCACGAACACCAGGTGCGGCCAGGCCTGGGCCGGGACGAAGACCAGCCCGACCGCCACCGCCAGCCGCAGCGGCCACCACCGGTCCCCCGGCGCCACCCGCTCGATGCTGGACTGGAAGCGGGGCTGGGGCCGGAAGCGGGGCTTGGTCCACAGCACCCCCAGCCCCAGGAAGGAGGCCAACAACGCCACCGCCGCCCCTTGCAGCACCAGGTCGAGCGGCAGCGGCAGGTCGTGCCGGTCCCCCACCCCGTGGGCGAGGACCGTCACCGCACCACCAACTGCGCCAGCAGGGTGTCCGGGTGGGCCTCCACCTCGAACGTGCCCGTCCGGTCGGCGACGAACTCCAGCGACGCGGGCTTCCCCTCCTCGGCGACCGCGAGGACGTCGAACCCGTGCACGTGGACCTCGGCCGACGACCGGCTCGTCACGGTGATCTCGACCGACTGCCCCCGCACGACCTCCACCCGTTGCGGCGACGGCTCGTCCACCGAGAGCCGCAACACCACCGGCTCCTTCGGCGCCTCCGCCGGCGCGGCGGAGCACCCGGCCACCAACGCCAACACGACCAGCAGAACCCGGATCACCGAGCCAGTTCCTTCCGCATCCCCGAGAACCCACCCACGGCCAACGCCACTCCCCCGCCCAACGTCAACGCCACCAACAACCGGTCGAGGGAAGCCGGTCCGGCGAACGGCAACCGCGCGAAGCGGAAGCTGTCGAAGTCCGGGATCCCGGCCACCACGACCATCGCCCCCACCACCGCCGCCACGAACGACGCCGCCGGCTTCCGCCGCACCGCCGCCACCACGGCCACCACCGCCAACGGCCAGCACACGACCCCGACCCCGGCGGCCCCCAGGAACAGCGGCACGAACGAACCACCCGTCACCGCCAGGGTCGAGCCCACGGCGTGCACCACGTGCGCCGCCGCGACCACGACCACCCCGGCCGCCAACGCCAGTCGCGACTTGCCCAGCAGGACACCCGCGAGTCCCAACCCGACCACGAGCGCGAGCCACAACCACACGTTGGGCGGCGGGTAGGACTCCACGACCCCCTTCACCACCGACCCCTCGACCGGCACCTCCCACTGCGCCCGCAGGGTCCGCTCGTCCCGGAACCGCTTGGTTTCCCCGGGCCCCACGACGACATCGCCCACGGTCAGCGCCCGCGCGGTCCCGTTGCCGATCTCCAGCTGCGAGCCGTGGTTGACCATGCGGGCCGACACGCCGTCGAGGGGAGGTTCGATCCCGACCACCCGGCTGAGCTGGTTCTGCGGTGTCAACCCGCCGGCGTGGGCGTGGGCGGGCGAGGGGAAGCCCGCCATGAGCACCACCACGACCAGCCACACCAACGTCCTCATGAACGTCGCGTGGGCACGAGCACCACGGCGAGCAGCAGCCCGTGCAGGGCGGCGACGATCGGCGCACCGGTCCACATCTCGGTGACGCCGGGCATCCGCCCCACCGACACCCCGGCGACCGCGAAGTACAGCGCCCACGTCACCAGGGGCACCGCGAACGCGAAGACCCGGTACTCGCGCAACCGCTCCTCGGACGGCCGCAGCTTCCACAGCAGCACGTCCGCCACGATCCCGGACACCACGAACGCCGCCGCGATCTCCAGGTTCTCGTAGTTCGCGACCGCGGTGCTCAACAGCATGACCACGACCTGCAACAGCGTCGCGGTGCCCACCGGCACGCGGAACCGCCGCACCGCCAACAGCAACGGCGCGAGCAGCACCAGGTTGGTCACGGTGATCGAGGCCGCCAACCGCGTCGCCCCGCCGGACCCGCCGGCCCCCTTCTCGAAGCTGAACGCCCGGATGATCCCCTCGGGCCCGTACACCGTCGCGTCCGCGTACTGGGCGAACAACAACACCAGGGCCGTGGCGAACGACAGCGCCAGCCCGGCGGGCAGGAACCGGAGGAACGACGGGCTGCCGCCGTCCGCCCAGGCCGTCCGCAAGGGCGTGGTCAGGATGACGATCATCGACGTGATCAGGCCGAGGTGGGTGGGGCTGAACAGGATGTCGATGCCCTGCTCGATGCCGATGAACGTGTGCCACAGGTAGTCCCCGAAACCGCACACGGCGAACACCGGCAACGCCAGCACGGCCGGCCCGTACCCCTCGGGCACGGCCGCGAGCCCCCGCCGCCCGGCTTGGACGTTGCGCCACACCTGCCACGAGATCCAGGCGCCGGTGGCGGCGAACCCGGAGTAGAACACGGCGTGCCACGGGGTGAAGAACGTCTCCAGCTCGGGCACGTTCGAGTGCGCCCAGGCGTCGAGGAACAACCCCAGTGAGAACCAGGTGCCCAACAGCACGGTGACCAGATCCGTGCGATAAGAAGCCCTAACCCGCCCCTGCTGCAACATGATCACCAGCCTGGCGGGGGCGCACCCCCGCGACCACCCGGCCACCTCCACCCCGTGGTGCGGCTAGCCGCACCTCCTCAGCCGTTGAGGTAGCGCAGCACCGCCAGCACGCGCCGGTGGTCGTGCGGGCTGGCCGACAGGTCCAGCTTGGCGAAGATGCTGGTGCAGTGCTTCTCCACGGTCCGTTCGGCGATGAACAGCCGCTCGGCGATGGCCTGGTTGGTCCGGCCCTCGGCCATCAGCGCCAGCACGGCCCGTTCGCGGTCGGTCAGCCGGTCGTCCCGGTCGCCGCGCCGCCGGGTCAGCATCTGCGCCACCACCTGCGGGTCGAACCCCGACCCGCCGCCGCCCACGCGCCGGATCACGGCCGCGAACTCGGCGAGGTCGGACACCCGGTCCTTGAGCAGGTAGCCGACGCCGTCCGCGCCGGCGTCGAGCAGCTCGGCCGCGTAGCTGACCCGCACGTACTGCGACAGCACCAGCACGCCCACGCCGGGGTGGCGCCGGCGCAGCAGAACCGCCGCCCGCAGCCCCTCGTCGGTGTGGGTGGGCGGCATCCGGATGTCCACGACGGCCACGTCGGGCAGGTGCTTCCCCACCGCGGCGACCAACGCCTCCGCGTCCTCCACCGCCGCCACCACGTCGAAGCCGGCCTCGGCGAGCAGCCGCGCCAAGCCCTCCCGCAGCAACGTCGAGTCCTCGGCGATCACGACCCGCACGGCAGCACCACCCGCACGCTCGTCCCCGCCCCCACCGGACTGACGACCTCCATCGTCCCCCCGACCGCTTCCACCCGCTCCGCCAACCCGCGCAACCCGGACCCCTCCAGGGCCGAAGCCCCACCGCACCCGTCGTCGTCCACCCGGACCGCCAGCTCCCCGGCCCGGGACACGATCCTGACACGCACCGCCGCGGCCTCGGCGTGCTTGCTGACGTTGGCCAGCGCCTCGGCCACCACGTAGTAGGCCGTCGTCTCCACGACCGCCGGCAGCGGGGAGTGCACGGCGTAGTCGAGGTCGACCTCGACCGCGCCCAGCGCGGTCAGCTCCCGGACCGCCCCGCGCAGCCCGCGTTCGGCCAGCAGGGGCGGGTAGACCCCGTGGCACACCGCGCGCACGTCCTCGATGGTCGCGAGCACCGCCGCCTTGGCCTCGCCCACCAGCTCGCGCGCGCCGTTGACCTCGGCCAACCCCAACGTCATCGCGACCGACAGCAACCGCTGCTGCACCCCGTCGTGCAGGTCGCGCTCCAGCCGCCGGCGCTCGGTGTCCGCCGCCAGCACCAGCTTCCCGCGCGACTCGGCCAACTGCCGCACCCGCGCCCGCAGCTCCGCCGTCAGCCGCTCGTTCTCCAGCGCCAGCCCGACCGCCGCGCAGGCCGCGTCCACCAGCTCCAGGTCGAGCCCGGGATCGTGCAGCAACAGGGCGACCGGCTCGCCGCCGACGTCCACCCGCGTCTGCGTGACGCCGGCACCGCCGACCACCACGGCCCCGGAGGCGTCCACGTACTCCTGCTGGGCCGCCATCCAGTACCCGACCCGGAGGCCGGGGTCCTTGAGGGAGGCGGCCAACGCCTCCTGGACACCGCCGCCCCGCCCGCCGCCGAGCCGGACGACCAGGTCGGCCACCCCACCCCGGTCCATCCGCCGCCGCACGAGCCCGCCCACGTAGGCGGCGGGGACGCCCACCAGCGCCAGCATCAACGTCACCACCGGCGGGTCGAACCCGGAACGCTCCATCGGGTCCCAGGCCGCGTAGACGACGACGGCGACGCTCGACGCGCCCAACATCGAGGTCAACGTCCGCCGCTGCGCCAGGCTGCTGTTCCGCCATCGGTGCACCTGCAACCCGAGGACCGCGACCCCGAAGACGACGGTCAGGGGCGTCTCGGCGTCCACGAGAACCTTCGCCCACGCCGCGCACGACGACCGGATGGCGGCGCACAACGCCACCGTGAACCCGTAGGCCGCTCCCACCACCAGCCGCCGGGGCACCGTCCGCAGCCGACCGGTGGGGAAGGCGGTCACCAGGTGGGCGAGCAGGGCGGGCCACACCTTGGAGAGCACGAAGAGCCCGAAGAACGCCTCGCGCGGCACGACGTAGTCGAGCACCCAGGCGAACCCGACCAGCACCATCAAGACGCCAACCCGGTTGCGCGGCTGCACCCGCCGCCCCACCACCCCGGCCACCACGTAGGCCAACCCCACCGCGGCGATCGCCCACGCGAGCAGCATCCCCTCACGCTACAAGCCACCCCGCGGCACCGACCGCACGCCCGCCGGCCGGGTTGGGGCGGGCAGAGCTGCGGTGGGCGGGCCGGCGGTGGGCGGGGTGCTGAGCGGGCCGCGGTCATCGGGGTGCGGCGGCGTGAGTCCGCGTGCGCCGCAGTGCCGGCGAGCCCGGCCCAGCCCGCCAAACCCGGCCGGCACCCCCGCAACACAGCGGCCCCGTCGCGCGGGCGCGACGGGGCCACCACGTGCCGACCCGTGCTACCGCACGGACTTCGGGGTCAGCTTGACCTCGATGGTGTTGCCCGGACCGGCCGTCAGCGCGCTGATCAGCGCGTTGAGCTGACCGCAGCCCTGCAGTTCGGGCAGCGTGTACGTGCCGGCCAGCGTGCCGCCCGCGAGCGGGTCGAAGCCGGGCTTCGACTGCAGCGGGATGGACGCCGGGGTCTTCGTCTGGCAGTTCGGGCTCGTGCTCACCGGGATGCCCATCACGGTCACCCGCGGCAGCTTCACGGTCACCGACGACGTCGAGCTGAGCACCCCGCCGGACAGCGTGCCCGTGGTCTTGGCCGCCTGCACGAACTGGATCTTCGCCGTCACCGGCAGGAACCCGAAGATCTTGAAGTTGCCCGTCGTCGGGTTCAGCACCAGGTCGGCGTCGAACTTGCCGGTCGCCAGGTCCAGCCCCGCGTCGATGCCGCCGGTCAGCTGGACCGTCCCGTTGGCGGCCTTGATCTTCGTGCTGCCGGCCAGGTTGTAGCCGTAGCGGATGACCGTGCCGCCGCCCGGCTTGGTGCGCGCGGTGACCGCCGCGCTCGCCGCCGACCGGTTGCCGGCCGCGTCGACCGCCACGACGGTGAACGAGTACTCGGTGTCCGCCGCCAACCCCGTCACGTTGGTCGAGGTGCCGGTCACGGTCGCCACCTTGGTCGCGCCCTGGAACACGTCGTACCCGGTCACGCCGACGTTGTCGGTCGCGGCGTCCCAGGCCAGGCCGATGCTGTTCTCGGTCTGGCCGGTGGACCGCAGCCCGGTCGGCGCGGACGGCGCGACGACGTCGGGCGCGGCCTTGGTCCGCACCTTCAGGGCAGCGGCGGCGTCCGACGTGTTGCCCGCCGCGTCCTTGGCCACCACGGTGAACGTGTACTCGGTGTCCGCGGTCAGCCCCTCGACGGTCGCCGACGTCCCGGTCACCGACGCGACCACCGCGCCACCGGACAGCACGTCGTAGCCGACGACATCCACGTTGTCCGACGCGGCCGTCCACTCCAGCGAAACGCTCGACGTCGTCTCACCCGTGGACTTCAGCCCGGACGGCGCGGACGGCGCCTGGGTGTCCGGCGCGTCCCCGGTGCGGGCGGACACCGCGGCGCTCGCGTCCGACCGGTTGCCGGCGGCGTCCTTGGCCACCACCGCGAACGAGTAGTCCGTGCTCGGCGACAGACCGTCCACCACCGCGGACGTGCCCTCGACCGACTTCACCACGGAACCACCGGACACCACGTCGTAGCCGACGACACCGACGTTGTCCGACGCGGCGGTCCACGACAGGGACACCGTGGACTGCGTCGTGCCGGTGACCGCCAGGCCCGAAGGCGCGGACGGCTTCTCCGTGTCGGGCAGCTGGGCCGTCCGACCGGTCACCGCGGCGCTCGCGTCCGACACGTTGCCCGCGGCGTCCTTGGCCACCACGGTGAACGAGTACTCGGTGTCCGCGGTCAGCCCCTCGACGGTCGCCGACGTGCCGGTCACCGACGCGACCACCGCGCCACCGGACAGCACGTCGTACCCGACCACGCCGACGTTGTCCGACGCGGCGGTCCACGACAGCCCGATGCTGTTGGCGGACGTCCCGGTCACGGCCAGGCCCGTGGGCGCGGAGGGCTTCTCCGTGTCCGGCGCGGCCGGCGTGCGCACGGTGAGCGCCTCGCTGGCGTCCGAGGTGTTGCCCGCCGCGTCCTTCGCCACCACGGTGAACGTGTAGGCGGTGTCGGCGGTCAGACCGTCGACCACGGCGGACGTCCCCGTCACCGACTTGACCACCGCACCGCCCGACAGCACGTCGTAGCCGACGACGGCCACGTTGTCCGACGACGCGCCCCACTCCAGCGAGACGGAGGTCTGCGTGGCGGCGGTCGAGGTCAGCGGGCCGGGAGCGGTCGGCTTCTGGGTGTCCGGCGCGGCCTTGGTGCGCGCGTTGACGGCGTCGCTCGCGGCGGAGCGGTTCCCGGCCGCGTCCTTGGCCACCACGGTGAACGAGTACGCGGTGTCGGGGGTCAGCCCGTCCACCACCGCGGACGTGCCCTCCACCGACTTCACCACCGCGCCACCGGACAGCACGTCGTAGCCGACGACGCCCACGTTGTCCGTGGCGGCGGTCCACGACAGCGGGACCGACGTCTGCGTGGTCTCGCCGGCGGTCAGGCCGGTGACCTTCGCCGGCGCCTCGGTGTCGGCCGCGCCGGTGATGGTGAAGGTCTGCAGGACGTTGCGCGCGGTCGCGTCGACCAGGGTGCAGTCGGAGGTGAACGTGCCCAGGCCGGTGGGCGTGCCGTCGGCCTTGAGCGGGGTCATGGTCAGGACCAGGTCGTGCACGGACAGCGTCGCCGTGCCCGGCTGGTCGAAGCGCAGCGCCGGCGCGGAACCCGACGCGTTGACCACCAGGTCGCCCGACGCCGGGATCGGCTGGTTCGGGATCGCGGTCGGCACCTGCACGGCCAGGTGGCCCTGCGGCGAGGACACCAGCGAGGTGGCCAGGGCGGAACCCTGGATCGTCTCGCCGCCGACCAGGCGCAGGCCCTGCGTGGCCGTCGAACCCGCGTTGGACACCGCCGTGATGTCGATCTTCGGCGTGAACGTGCCCTGCGCGATCTCGTTCGGCAGCGGGTTGGTGCTGATGTCGACGGTGACGTTCTGGTTGCCGATCAGCGGGAACGGGCAGTTGTAGACCTGCTTGAGCGGCGGGTGCGCGCCGCTGCCGATCACCGGCTCCGGGGTGACCGGCGCGCCGGTGACCTCGTAGGTCTGCAGGATCGTGGGCTGGTTGGGCGCCGGGGTGCAGGGCGCGATGAAGGTGCCCAGGCCGGTGGGCGTGCCGTCGGCCTTGAGCGGGGTCATCTCCAGTTCGAGGTCGGTCACCGAGAGCGTGGCGGTGCCGGGCTGGTCGAACCGCAGGCCGGGCGCGACGCCGGCCGCGTTGACGACCAGGTCGCCGGAGGCCGGGATCGGCTGGTTCGGGACGTTCGTGGTGACCTGGACGGTCAGGTCGCCCTGCGAGCCGGGGCCGTCGACGGTCGAGGTGGCCCGCGCGACGCCCTGGATGGTCTCCGCGCCGACCAGCCGCAGGCCCTGGGTGGCGTTGGGGCCGGCGTTGGAGATCGCGGTGATCTCGATGACCGGCGTGAACGTGCCGGTGGCGATGGACGCGGGCTGGTTGTCGCGGGTCTTGATGTCGACCGAGACGGTCTGGTCGCCGATCAGCGGGAAGGTGCAGGTGTAGGTCTGGTTGAGCTCTCCCGCGGCGGCGGTGCCGGTGCCCGTGCCGATGGCGAGTCCGCCCACGACCATGGCGGCGGTGGCCACCGCGCCCAGGCGGGTCAGCCTCCGGACCTGTTTTCTGTGTCTCACGGATCGTCCTCCCTGACGCCGAGGGCACGCCAGAAATAGGGGGCAGGGTGTGTGAATGCGTGTGTTACGGCCACGCTACGTGCCGTCAAATTAACGACGCCGCGCCACACCTCGCAAGACCTCCCCGAAACACTCCGAGAAGTTGTCACACACGACTAATTCCCGGGTCCGCGCATTGGCACGTTTGCCCTGGTCACAGACGCGAGAGCGGTGGTCACCCACCGTATACCGGCGAGTAGGCCACCGCTGGAGACAATAGTCCGGACGGTCCATGGACTAATCTGCGTTTGTCACCCCGGCACCAATTCCGGAATTGTTCTTGTCACCTGCCTGACAACTTTCGCGGGTCAGCAGGACGGCGTGGTGGGCCGACCGGCGAACCGGTCACCCAGCCAGTTGAGCGCGTTCGTGCCGCCGACGCTGACCGCCGTGATGTGGGCCGCGAGCGGGAGGGCGGTCCACTGGAGGTCCGCGCCCAGCGCGCAGTACCGGTCGCGCAGGCCGGTGGCCGTGCGGTACGGGATCAGCTCGTCAACCGTGCCGTGGTAGAGGTAGACCGGGACGGCCGGGCGGAGGGCGCCCAGCCGGTTCTCGGCGAGCCGGGCCTGCCAGCGCGGGTCGCGGATCACGCCCGGCACGGTGGTCAGGCTGTCGATCCGGGTGAACGGCGCGAGCAGCGCCAACTCCGCCACGCACGCCTCGGCGACCCGGCCCGCGACGTCCCGGCCGCGCGCGTTGAGCGGCAACGGCAGTTCCGGGTAGGCGGTCGCGTAACCCACCGCCGCGCCGACGACGAGGCCGGAGCCCGGGCCGCCGTCGTTGAACTCGGCGACCTCGTTCAGGTCCGCCGGCACCCCGCCCTCGGCGACGCCGACCAGCCGCACGTCGGGCGCGTAGGCGGGCTGGAGCTCCGCCGCGAACGCCGCCGCCTGGCCGCCCTGCGAGTAGCCGAACGCGCCCACCGGGGTGCCCGTCTGGCCGAGCAACGACTGCGCCGCGCGGGCGGCGTCGAGCAGCGCGCGACCCTCGGACCGGCCGACCGCGTAGGTGTGGGTGCCGGGCGTGCCGAGACCCTCGTAGTCGGTGACCACGACGGCCCAGCCCTTGAGCATGGCCTGCACGAGGAAGGCGATCTCGACCTCGGTGCCCACGCGCATCCGGTAGGTGGGCGCGCAGCGGTCGCCGAGGCCCTGGGTGCCCATCGCGTAGGCGATCAGCGGGCGCGGGCCGTTCGACCACGGGACCGGCGGGACCAGGAGCGTGCCGGAGACGGCGTTGGGCGCGCCGGTCGCGGAGGTGGAGCGGTAGAGGAGCTGGTGGGTCGCGACCGGGGCGGGGAAGACGCGGAACGGTTCGGGGTGCCAGTCGACCCGGCGGCTGCGCAGCACGTCGCCGGGGCCGCCGGGCAGCGGGGTGGGCGGGGTGTAGAAGGCGTCCCGGGACGGCTCGGGCGGGCGCTCGTCGGCGTGCGCGGCCGGGGCGGTCAGGAGGAGTGCGGCCAGCAGGGTGACCAGGAGTCGGATCGGCATCGTCGCCTCCGCGGGGGGTTGTGGTAACCACCGTTTCCGCAATGTAGGGCCGAACGCGCTAATCTGACAATCCCTGTTACCACTTTTCGAGGAGCCGCCCGTGGCCCGGCCGTACGCGGGGATCAGTCAGGACGAGCGCAGGAGGCGGCGCCGGGACCGCCTGCTGCTGGCCGCGTTGGACCTGTTCACCAGGCAGGGGTTCGCACAGACCAAGGTCACCGCGCTGTGCGGGGCGGCCGGCGTGTCGACGCGCAACTTCTACGAGGAATTCGAGAACAAGGAGCGCTTGCTGCTCCTCCTGCACGACCGGATCAACCGCCTGGCCCTGGACCGCGTGACCGCCGCGCTGGCCGCGCTGGACTCCGCCGACGCCGCCACCCGCATCTCGACGTTGCTGGACGCGTTCGTGTCGTCGGTGACGGCGGACCCGCGCGTGCCGCGACTGGCCTATGTGGAGGCCGTGGGCGTGAACGCGGAGCTGGAGCAGCAGCACCAGGACTGGGTCGCGCGGTGGGCGGACTTCATCGAGGCGGAGGCGGAACACGCCGCGGCACAGGGCTTCGCGCCACGCCGGGACTTCCACCTGACCGCGATCGCGCTGGTGGGGGCGGTGACGGGCCTGCTCCGCGAGTGGCAGGCCCACGACCCGCCGCTGGACGTGGCGGACATCGCGGCCGAGATCAAGGGCCTGATGCTGGCCGCGATCACCCGCTGACCTCCCGGCGCCGCCGGTGGCGTTCGGCGACCTCGTCGTGCGGTTCTCCGCGGAAAACAGCGACGGGACCCACCCTCGCAGCGGGTCCCGTCGCTTCGTGCCTTGCCGTGTCGGGGTTTTACGGTCAGAAGGTGAGCTTCCAGACGTCGATGTAGCCGGTGTCCTGGCTGTAGACGTCCTGGACCTTCAGCCGCCACGTGCCGTTCGCGGCCTCGGTGGAGGCGTTGACCGTGTAGGTGGTGTTCACGTTGGGCGTGCTGGAGTTGCTGGAGTTCTTCAGGCGGTAGGTCGAGCCGTCCGGCGCGACCAGGTCGATCACCAGGTCACCGCTCCAGGAGTGCTTGATGTCGACGGTGACCTTCAGCGTGGACGGGGCGTTCCCGGTCAGGCCCGAGGTCGCGATGTTGCTGTAGACCGCCGCGCCGGCGTCCGGGATCGCCACGTCGGTGGCGTTCTCGAAGGTCTTGCCGGGCGGGTTCGGGGTGCCGCCGCCGAGGCTGTCCGCCGCCGCCTTGATGGCCGCCGCGAAGGTGCTCACCTCGGTGTAGACACCGGGGTTGTTCGGGCGCGCGCAACCGTTGCCGTGGCTGACGATGCCGACCTGGATCCACTGGCCGGCGCTGTCGCGGCGGAACATCGGGCCGCCGGAGTCGCCCTGGCAGGTGTCGACGCCGCCGTTGGCCAGGTCGCCGGCGCAGATCTCGGCGGCGAAGATCAGGTCGCTGTAGTACGGGTCGGAGTTCTTGCACGTGGTGTCGTCGATGAAGTCGACCTTGGCCTTCATCAGGTACCGGGACTGGCTGCCGCCCTCGCGGGTGGCGCCCCAGCCGGCGACGTCGAACACGCCGTTGTTGTAGGCGGCGGTGGTGGCGATCGGCAGCAGGGCCGCGCCGGAGATCGGGCTGGACAGCTTGATCAGCGCCCAGTCGCCGCCGGTGGACGTGCCGTAGGTCGGGGCGCGGTGGACGTAGCTGGACGTCCGCTTGACGGCGGAGGTGTCCTGGAGGTCCGCGACGCCGTAGGTGGCGGTGATGCTGGTGTTCTCGCCGGTCCGGCTGACGCAGTGGGCGGCGGTGAGCACGAGCTGCTCGGTGTACATCGCGCCGCCGCAGCCCATGGACAGGCGGACCATCCACGGGAACTCGCCCTTGGCGGCCTGCGTGCCGCCGACGACCTGCGGGGTGACGCCGCCCGGGTCCGGCGGCATCGGGGCGGAGTGGGCTTGGCCGCCGAACGCGGCCAGGGTGGCGGCGATGCCCGCGGCAAGGGCAAGCGCCTTCTTCGCTGTGAAGCGCACAGTCGTTCCTTCCCGCGCCCGGCCGGAGGTGGTGCGGTGCAGGGTCGGCCGAGGCGTCGAGTGGTGTGTCAGCAGGGTGTTGTGCACCGGTTGACGCCGGCGGCTCATCATGCGCAGCCGGAAGCCTCGCTCACAATCCGACGATCGACGGGAGTTCTTCCGGTGTTCCGCGTGTTTCCGCGGTGTTACTCGATGGTGGAGCCGGTGATGGTCACTTCGGTGGCGCCGAGGAAGAAGATCCCCTTCAGGCCCGGTGTCTCGAAGCCGGCGCTGGGGTTGCGGCGCAGCGTCGAGCCGTCCACGACCATCGTGCCGCTGCGATCGTTGCTCACGAAGAAGATCGCGCCGCCACCTTCGTTCGCATGGTTGTCCTCGATGAGCGTGCCCGCGATCTTGACGGTGAACTCGTTGCCGTCGGCGTAGAGCGCCCCGCCGCTGCCGCCGCCGGGTTCGCCGTCGCGGGCGGGGTTCGCGCCGCGGCCGATCGCCTTGTTGTCCTTGAAGACGCTGTTGAGCACGACCCAGGAGGTGCCGATGCTGCTGAGCGCGCCGCCGTTGGAGCACTCGCCGTTCTGGAACGTGCTGCCGACGACGTGGACGGGCTGCTTCTGGCCGAACGCGCGGACCGCCGCGCCGCCGAGGTCGGGACCGTTCTCGTCGCACCGGTTGCGCAGGAACCGCGAGTTGACGACCTTCAGGCCCCCGCCGCGCGCGAAGACCGCCCCGCCGCCCTCCTCGGTGTCGCCGGTGGCGTCGCCGTCGGCGAGGGTGAGGTTCTGGAGGGTGAGCCGGGGGTGGGTCTGGTCCTGGCAGCGGGCGCCGGCGCCGAGCGCGCGGTCGCAGGTGTTGAGGTAGAGGATGCGCCGCTGCCCGCCGCCGCTGAGCGTGACGGTGCCGCCGCCGTCGAGGACGACGGCGGTGTGGTTGTTGCGGATGCGGAGCGTGTCGTCGAGGACGATCGTGACGTGCTCGGGGCCGCAGTCGAACGTGATCGTGCCGCCGGCTTCGACGGCGTCGGCGAGGGCGGCGGAAGTGCAGCTCGCGGGGGTGCCGGTGCCGACGACCTTCGTGGGGGTGGAGGTGTCCTCGGGTTGGGCTTCCGGCGGGACGACGGCGGTTCCGGCGGGGTTGGCCATGGACTCGGGGCGCGGCTTGGGCTTCGACGTCGTGGTGGTGGGTGCCGGGGTCGTGGTGGTGGTCGTCGTCGTGGGGTCGGGCTTGGTCGCGAACGGTTGCGGGGACGAGGTGCAGGACACGAGCACGACGGCCAGCAGTGCGCACGGCACGACCCAACGACGCGACATGGTCCGCAACCCTAGGGAGCCCGGTTGATCAGCGCGACCCCTGGCAGGAGCAACCTGCGGGGCGGTGCATCGACAATTCACGGGGTTGGCGCGGTCGGCGGTTTGACAGTGGCGAAGTGTGAGTGATTGATTAGTCTCATGCCTGCCGCCGAACGCCGTCTCTCCACCGCCGACGAGCGCCGGGAGACCGTCCTGCGCACCGCGCTCGCCACGTTCGGCGCCAAGGGCTACTACGGCACGACGACCGGCGAAGTCGCCAAGGCCGCGGGCATCTCGCAGGCGTACGTCTACCGGCTCTTCCCCGACAAGCAAGCGCTGTTCCTGGCCGTCGTCGAGCGTTGCTTCACCCGGATCCGGGAGAGCCTCGCCGACGGCGTGGCACTGGCCTCCTCCACCACCCCGGACGCCGTCCTGCTCGCCATGGCCGACGCCTACGCCAAGCTGATCGCCGACGAGAACGCGCTCCTGCTGGTCCAGATGCACGCCCAGTGCGCGGCGATCTCCGACCCCGCCGTGCGGGAAGTCGTGCAGCGCGGGTATGCGCGGACCGTCGAGTACGTGCGCGGCGTGTCGGGGGCGGACGAGGACCAGGTGCAACTGTTCTTCGCGCGGGGAATGCTGTGCCACTTGGTGGTCGCCGTCGATGCCGCGCACGTGGACGCGCCCTGGGCTCAGACGCTCTCCATCGGACTTCGCCACTACACCTGAACGCCTGGCACCACCACTGGTCCAGTGGCCGCTGGTTCGGTGCGCCGGGCGCGGGCATCGCTTGGCGTGGAACCGGTTCCCCCGATCCGACCGTGACCGGCTCAAGGTCGACATAGGATCCGCCGCATGCCGTCCGAACTCCTGCTGGCTGGTACCCCCGCGCGGCCCGACCACGGTTTCCGCGCCACCGTGCGGACCGCTCGCGAGCACACCGTGGACCAGGAGTACTTCGCCGGTCTCGACGTCGAGGCCCTGCTGGTCGCGCCGTACCTGCGGGTGCTCGGCGAGAAGGGGGACCGCCGCATCGCCGTCGGGATGACCGAGGTGGCCGTGCGGGCGGACGGCGAGCCGGTCGTGACGGTCGTCGTGCAGGCGACGTGGCACGAGAACGGCGGCTGGCGGCAGGAAGAACCGCCGCACGCAATCGAGGTGGCGGCGACCCTGGCCGGCCCGGCGCACGTCGTGTCCGGCGACCCGCGGGCCGTGGCGGCGACGGCGGCCAAGGCGTTCGCCGAGGCGTCCCGCGCGGAGCTGGCGCGGCTGCGCGGCATCCGCTACGAGCTGGAACGCCAGATCGCCGACCTGCTGTCCCAACGCCGCGCCACCGCGCTGCGCCCGCTGCTGGCGGGCATCATCGAACTGTCCATCGCCACCGGCCGCGCCCGCGACCACGCCCGCGACGCCTGCCGCAACGGCCTGTGGGTGTGGCTGTGGGACCCGGACACCTACCACCGCAACCGCGACAGCTCCGGCCCCGGCGACACGCACCGCGCGGCCCTGCGGCACTGCGAGGCGATCGACGCGGAGCTGGCCGAGGAGGCGGAGCGGTTCCACGCGCTGCTGACCAGCATGTCCACCTTCGCGGTGGCCCAGGACGGCGAGGCGCAGCAACGGTTCAACACGATCGCGGCAGCGGCGGCGGCCGGGCTGGGCCTGCCGGCGCTGATCCTGTCCCTCTACGGCGCGGACACCTTCCTGCCGTTGACCTCCTTCGACCACGCCTGGCGGGCGCTGCTGCCGATCGCGCTCACCGCGCTGGTGGTGGTGAGCGTGGTGCTGCGCCGGATGCCGGGCCGTGCGACGGCCCGGCAGTACGCGTTCGGCCTGGGCCTGGTGATCGCCTTGGTGGGCGTGCTGTTCGTGGCGGGCGCCCTGGCACCGGCGGGCTAGGACGCGCCAGGCAGTGGGATAGTGCTGACGTGGCCGAGCGCAGACGTGGCACCCCGACCCCGCCCACCGACACCACCGTCCTGGACCGCGACTGGACGGTGAACGAGGTCGTCGGCGAGACCCACGAGCGCACGCTGTTCGTGGACGTGGACATGGCGGACCTGCTCAACCGGGGCTCGACGTTCCGCGAGTGCGTGTTCCGGGGCGTGGAGTTCAACGCGTCCACCCACACCGAGGCCGCGTTCCTCAACTGCACGTTCGTCCGGTGCGAGTTCTTCGACGCCAAGTTCACCGACTGCAAGATGGTCGGCAGCGTGTTCGACGGCGGCAGCTTCGACGTGCTCAGGGTCAGCGGCGGCGACTGGTCCTTCGTCGGGCTGCCCGGGGCGGACCTGCGGCGGGCGTCGTTCACCGGGCTGCGCATGCACGACGTGGACCTGACCGGGGCGAAGTGCGCCGGGGCGACGTTCACCGAGGTGGACCTGTCCGACGCGTGGCTGCACGGCGCGGACTTCACCGGGGCAGACCTGCGCGGCTCGGACCTGTCCGGCATCGACATCACCGCAGCCACGCTGACCGGGGCAAGGATCGAACCGGAACAGGCCGTCACAATCGCGCGAGCACTGGGCTTCAAGATCGGCTGAGCGATCAGCGACCCGCACAAAGCCCTTCAAAGGGCTGCCAAGCCACAGGAAGGGCCTCGGTTCGTTCCCCGTACGGCCTGGGCGCAGCCCAACCGCGCTTTGGTCTTCCCCGCAACCAGCTTTTCCGGTTGCGGGGAAGACCAAAGGGTGGTTGCCTCCGGCAGGCCGTACGGGGAACGAACCGACGCCCTTCCACCCCCCGGGGGCCTGCCGCGCGGCGAGCGCCGCTTTTCAGCTCTTAGCTCTCAGCTCTCCGCTCAGCCGTGCTCGGCGCTAAAAACTCGGCACGGCGGTCCAACGGTTCACGCGCGCATCACCGTGGAGATCGGGATGCGGGCCGCCCGCAGCGCCGGCACCAGACCGCCCAGCACGCCGGCCACCAGACCCGCCACGACGCCGGCCACACCGGCCTGCCACGGGAAGTCCACGCCCTGCAGGGACGGGAACCGCGAGCCGAACAGGGACGCCGCCACCCGCAGGCCGACCACCGCCGCGCCGATCGCCGCCGCCGCCGTCAGCAGACCCGTCAGCAACGTCTCCGCCAGCACGATCCCCGCCAGCAACAACCGGGGCGTGCCCACGGCCCGGCGCAACGCGAACTCCTCCACCCGTTCACCGACCGTGGCCAGGCCGACGTTGAGGATGCCCGCCACGCCGATCAGGAGCACCAGCGCCGCCATGCCCAGGAAGATCAGGCGCATCAGCTTCAGCTCGGTGGACATGCGCTCCAACGTGTTGACCGTGTTCACGTGGAGTTGGTCGGCCGGCACGCCACCGGCGACCAGGCGGGCGCGCAGGGCGTGTTCCACGTCGGACGCGGTCGGGGACATCAGGACCTGCAAGCCCGGACCGTTGCGGCCGTCGCTCATGCCCCGCGCGGGCAGCCAGTTGGCCAGTTCGTCGGAGCGGACGTAGGCGGCGGGGCTCCAGTTGCCGTCGTCGACCACGCCGATGAAGCGCGGGGTGGCGTTGGTGGGCGCGCCGTTGACGCGCATCTCTGCGGGCACCCGGTAGCGCTCGAACGCCTCCGCCGCCTTGGTGTTGAGCACCAGCCTCGGCGCGAGGGACGGGTCGCCGCCGAACTCCAGCCACTGGCCGGAGACCGCGCGGAACGGCTTGAACGTGCGGACGTCGCCGGTCAGGCCGGTCAGCTGCAACTCGATCGCCTGGCCGCCGGGCCGGTCCTTGTTGCCGTCGCTCAGCTCGCGGCACCCGTTCTGGTCGCACGTCATGCGCTGGCCGTAGCCGCCGGGCTGGTCGATCGGGCCGCCGCCCTCGTTGATCGGCTTGACGCCCGGTTCACCGATGATCGCCTGGGTGCCGGTCATGGCGACCGCGTCGGACCGGCCGCGCACGACCTCCAGGACCGTGTCCACGTCGGCGGTGGGCGGCATGTACATCATGCGGGTGCCGTCCTTGCCCGTCTGCAGCTCGACGTCGGCGAGCATGGCGCGGTTGGCGATCTCCGCGCCGGCCTGCACCGCGACGACCGCCAGCACGCCCATGAACAGGCTCACCATGGACAGGAACGTGCGCAGCTTGCGGGCCCGGATGCCCTGCCCACCGATGATCAGCGACGACCGCAGCCGCCCGGACAGCCGGATCACACGACCACCCGCTCGTCGCGCACGCCGTCGGCCGGGTTGCGCACGCCGTCAGCCGGGTTGAGCACGCCGTCGGCCAGCCGCAGCACGCGGCCCATCTTGGCGGCGTGGTCGCGGTCGTGGGTCACCAGCACCAGGCCGCAGCCCTGGTCGGTGGTGGCGCGCAGGACCTCGACGACAAGGTTGCCGGTCTCGGTGTCCAGGGCGCCGGTCGGTTCGTCGGCGAGCAGCACGCGCGGTTCCCGCACCAGGGCGCGGGCGATGGCGACGCGTTGCTGCTCACCGCCGGACAGGCGCGGCGGCTTGTGCTTGGCCAGGTGCGCGATGCCGACCCGGTCCAGCGCGGCCATGACCTTGGCCTTGCGCTTGCGGCGCGGCAGCCAGCCCTGGCCGTTGACCAGCGCCATCGCCACGTTCTGCGCGGCGGTGAGGTGCTTGAGCAGGAAGAACCGCTGGAACACGAACCCGAACTCGGCGCTGCGCAGCGCGGCGGCCTTGCGCTCGGGCAGCTTCGTGATGTCGCGGTCGTTGAGCAGGTACCGGCCGCCGTCGGGGCGGTCGAACAGGCCGATCACGCTGAGCAGGGTGGACTTGCCGGAGCCGGAGCGGCCGAGGATGGCGATCGAGTCTCCACTGTGGACGGTGAGGTCCACGCCGGCGAGGATGGTGCGGGGTTCCTGCTGACCCTTGAGCGTCTTCGTGACGCCGGTGAGCTGGAGCAGCGGCGGTGTTCCGGGAGCGTGCGGCGAACGGCCCGGAACAGCAACCTGCGGGAACGCGCCGACACCGTCGGCAGCGGGCGGGAACGCGCCGACACGGTCGGCAGCGGGCGGGAACGCACCGGGAACGGGAGCAGCGGGCGGGAACGCGCCGGCCTGGGGCGGCGCGAAGGGCGGCACACCCGCGCCGGTCGGCGGCGTGGGTGCGGTCACCTGCCACCCGCCTCGGGCTGTCCCTGCGGCGCCTGCGGCAGGTCCGGGCCGGGCACGGCCAGGGTCTCCTCGCCGGTCAGGCCCTCCTTGACCTCCACCACCTTGCCGTCGGTCAGGCCGAGCACGACGTCCTTGGTGGTCTTCGCGCCGTCCGGGCCGACCACGTCGACCTTGCCCTTGCCCTGCCCGCCCGCGACCGCCTCGACCGGCACGACGAGCGCGTTCTGCGCGCTGGCCGTGACGACCTCCAGGGTCGCGGTCGCGCCGTTGATCAGCTTCACGTCGTCGGGCGCGGTGCACACCAGGCGCAGACCGGTCGCCTCGGACGAGCCGCCGGGCTGCTGCGGCTGTTGCTGCGGCTGTTGCTGCTGCTGTTGCGGCTGCTGCTGTTGTTGCGGCGGCGCCTGGCGGCCGGCGGTCTCCGGGGTCTGCTCCTCCGGCTGGGCGGGCGGCGGCGGCGCGGGGACGGTGCCCGCGGGCAGCGCCGCGATGGTGCCCAGCAGGGTGCACGGGAACGGGCCGGGGCCGTTCTTGATCTGCGCCTGGATGGTGCCGCTGACCGCGTCGGCGATCTGGTAGGCCTGCTCGCCGTTGATGTCGGCGACGATGCCGTAGCCCGCGTACTTCGCCGACGCGACGGGCATGCCGGCGGTGACCGTGGCGCGGTCGTCCACCAGCCGGCCGCCGAAGCTCGACCCGGCGGGCACCTCGACGTGGTTGGGCTTGCCGTCGGCCCACACCGTGGCCACGCGCGTCGGCTTGGTCGGCGTGGCCGTGGACTGGGCGACCTCCAGGTAGCGGACCTGGCCGGCGACCGGCGCGGTGATCCCGTACACCGGGTTCATGGCGACCTTGCCGGTGAGGCTGACCTTGTTGGTCAGGTCCTGCCTGGTCGGCTTGGCCGTGGTCATGGTCGTGCCGCGCGGCGCCAGGTCGGGTGTGGCGGCCTCGGGGCCGCTCGACGTGCACGCGGTCGCGACCAGCGCGCACGCGAGGACGGCAGCGCTGAGCTGCGCTTGTTTCGACACCGGTTTCCCCCAAGCGATCACTTGCCGGTTTGGCCCAACCTACCGAGAGGACGCCCGGAACCCGCACCGGGTTGCATCCGGCCGTCCCGCGGCAGGTCAGCGACCCAGGCGCAGGTCCAGCAGGAGGTCTTGCAGCTCCGGCTCGGCGGTCGGGGCCGCGGGCAGCGCCGTGCGCTGGTGGGCGTCGTCCAGGACTTCGTGCCAGCGCTCGACGTCCGCCGCGAACCGCGCCGGGTCCTCCTCCACCCTCCGGTGCTCGCCCAACGCCTTGGCCGTGACGAGGTCGGACAGGTAGGCGGGACCGCCGTGGGCCTCGGCGAGCCGGGGCAGGTTCGCCAGCACCTCGCCGGTGCGCATCAGGTGGACGCCGGTGAGCAGCGCGCGGAACGTGTAGAGCAGCGGTTTCAGCTCACCGGTCCGCTCGAACAGCCGCCACTGGTTGCGCGCGAAGCCCCGGTAGTGGCGGGCGTGCCACCGGGTGAGGCAGCGCGGGGCGATCGCGCACAGCCGGCGGTGCGCGGGCGTGGTGTGCTCGACCAGCGGCGACAGCAGTTGCTCCAGCACGTAACCGTTGGGGCGCAACAGGAGCCGGCAGAACTTGAGCACGTCGTGGGTGACCAGGTCCAGCTCGACCCCGTCGCGCACCCACATCCGCTCGACCGTCTCGGGCCCGTGCCGCAGCCCGACGACCTCCTCCACCGGCAGGACGTGCACGCCGCGCAGGTCGATGTCGGAGTCGCGGGACGGGAACCCGTACAGGTGCGCGCCGGACACGGTCACGAACAGCAGCGGCCTGGGCTGCTCCGCGACCACGTCCGCCACGTCGGGCACCTCGTAGCTCACGCCAACCCCCTCTCGCGCACCGAGACCAGCCACGCCTCGACGGTGTCGCGGTCGGGTTCCACCGGCAACGGGCCGCGCGCGGCGGCGATGTCCGCGCGCAACTCCTCCACCCACTTCGTCGTGTCCCGCAACGAGGTCTGGCCGTGCCGGATGGCCAGGAGCCGGTCGCGGTGCTCGGTCGCGTCGATGCTGAGCGTGCCGGTGCGGACCAGGTCGCGGCACACCAGCAACAGCCGCACGACGTGCATGAGCTGCTTCCACCCGGGACGGCCGAGCCCCCGCGCGAACTGCGCCGCCGTGGCGCGCTCGAAGCTGTCCACCGCCTGGCGGGACAACACGTGCGGCAGCAGGTCGCGCAGTTCACGGCCGAGGGCGTCGGCGTGCTCGACCAGGGGTGAGGCGAACACCTCCAGCACGGTCGGGTTGGCCTTCAACGCCAACGCGCAGAACCGCTCGACCTCCCAGTTCAGCTCCTCCGGCCGCGGGCCCTCGTAGCTGGTCGGCGGCTTGTCGAACCGCCAGAAGTCGCGGGTGGGCGCGACGAACACGCCTCGTCTGTCCACATCGGACTCCGAGGTGGCGAGCCCGTGGGCGCGCGAACCGACCACCACCGATAACACCAGCACGCGCTGGAGTGTGCCGGACGGTGGCCGGTGGGCCGCAACGATTTTCCGCCGCGCGGATCAGGGGGCCGGGCTGGAGGAGCCGGCGATGTTGACCATCCACGTGATGCCGAAGCGGTCCACGCACATGCCGAACTCGTCGCCCCACATCTGCTTCTCCAGCGGGACGGCGACGGTCCCGTCCGCCGACAGCCCCTCCCAGTAGCCGCGCAGCTCGCCGGCGTCCTCGCCGCTGAGGCTGATCGAGATGTTGTCGCCGCGGTGGTACGGCTGGCCGGGAGGGGTGTCCGCGCCCATCAGGGTGAAGCCGCCGGGCGTCTCCAGCATGGCGTGCATGATCTTGTCACCGCCGGGGGTGTCCGGGGGCGCGTACTCGCCGAACGTGCTCAGCCGCAGCTCGCCGCCGAGCACGTCCCGGTAGAACTCCATCGCCTCCCGGGCGTTGCCGTCGAAGCTGATGTACGGGTTCAGGCGTGAGGCCACGGGGTCCTCCCTGGGGGGTCGAGGGTGGCCACATCCTGACAAGCGCCCCGGGATCGCGCTACCGGACCGCGCCGGCCCGCACCCGGCCGTCCACCACCTCGACCACCCGGTCCACGCCGTCGAGGTGGGCCCGGTCGTGGGTGACCACCACGGTGGCCGCGCCGCGTTCCGCGGACAGCCGCGTGAGCAGCGCGAACACCTCCGCCCCGCGGGCGTGGTCCAGGGCGCTGGTGGGTTCGTCGACCAGCAGCACGGCCGGGTCGTGGGCCAGGGCGCGGGCGATGTTGACGCGCTGGCGCTGGCCGCCGGACAGCTGGTGCGGGCGGCGGTGGGCGTGGTCGGCCAGGCCGACGGCGGCCAGCAGGTCCGCCGCGCGGGACCGGACGCCGGCCAGCCGGGCCATCAGCTCCACCTGCTCGAACGCCGTCAGCGACGGGATCAGGTTGGGTTGCTGGAAGACGATCCCGATGCGGGTGCGGCGCAGTTCGGCGCGCCGCGCCGGGCCCAGGTCGGTGGCGTCCACGCCGGCCACGACCACCCGTCCCGCGTCCGGCGTGACGAGCGTGGCCGCGACGGCGAGCAGGCTGGACTTGCCCGAGCCGGACGGGCCGACCACCGCCGTGGTGGTGCCCGCCGCGACGTCCAGGCTCACCGCGTCCAACGCGGTCAGCCGGCCGTCGCCGTCGGGGTAGGTCAGGGTGACGTCGGTCAGGCTGAGGCTCATCGGGTGCTCCCCAGGGCGGTGAGGGGGTCCACGGAGGTGATGCGGCGGACCGCCAGCGCGGCTCCCACGAGGCCGAGCACGGTCATCACGACGGCGGGCAGGGCCAGGGAGGCGTCCAGCACGAACGGCACGGCGGTCGCGGCCCACGCCCCGAGGAGAGCGGCCAGCCCCGCGCCCACGGCCGTGCCCGCGACCAGCAGCACCAACGCCTGGCCGAGTGCGTCGCGCATCAGGTGGCCGGTGGTCGCGCCCAGCGCCTTGAGCACCGCGATGTCCGCGCTGCGCTGGATCGTCCACACGGTGAAGAACGCCCCGATGACCAGCGCGGAGATGGCGAACAGCATCCCGCGCATGAGCTGGAGCGACCCGTTCTCCGAGGCGTAGGAGCCGATCGAGGACAGGGCGTCCGCGCGGCTGACCGTGCGGGTGCCCAGGCGCTGGTCGGCGGCGGCCAGGTCGGCGGTGCCGTCGGTGGTCAGCGCGAGCACGGTCGCGTCGGCCGGCGCGCCCGTCCACACGACCGGCAGGTGGCTGTAGGAGGCGTCCCCGGACACGGCGGCCACCTCGACGCTGCGCCCGTTCAGCCGCACCGACTGCCCGGCGGCGACTCCCAGCTCCTCGGCGGCCCCGGCCGACAGCACGGCCTCACCCTCCGGGGCCGACGGCACGGGACCGCCCGGTTCGACGCCGAACACCGACACCGTCGCCGTCCGCGTCCCCGCGACCGCCTTCACCGTGGAGATCGCCAACGCCTGCACCGACTCCACGCCCGGCACCCGCGCCCACTCCGCACGGGCGGCCGGCGTGATCGCGGACTCGGCGAAGGTCTCGCCGGCGAACACGACGTGGTCCACCGGCAGGTCGGCGACGGCGGACGTGCTCTCCCGCGCCAACCCCGCCGTCAACCCGGACAACAACGTCACCAACATGGTCATCAACACCACGACGGCGCCCATCAACGCGAACCGCCCTCGGGCGAACCGCAGGTCTCTCCACGCCACGAACACAGCGGACCCTTCTCGTGCCGACACGACACCGTCGAGCCTGCCGCCGGCGTCCGCTGTGGACATCGCGCCCGGGAACGCTTGCCGCGCACCGAAGTGCGGAGCCGGAAGTCAACCTTTCGGTTGATGCCCGGCCGGTTGATGCCCGGTCGGCGGGGACGTAGTGTCGAACGCTCGTGACGACCCACCGCTTCGCCCGCCCCTGGCCGGTGCACGTCCTGGTGGCCGTGCTGCTGGCGGTGGTGGTGTTCCGCGGCGGCGCGGTGGCGGCGGGCGCGTTCGCCGCGGTGTACGCGCTCGGGGTGGTGGCGCCGCCGCGCTGGTGGCTGCTGGCCGTGACCGCCGCGTGGGCGGGGGTGCTGGCGGTCAGCCCGGACGGGGTGTGGCTGGCGTTCCCGCTGTTCCTGCTCCAGGCGCACCTGCTGCCGCGCGTGCCGGGGCTGCTGGCGGTCGCGGCCACGACCGTGGTCGCCGTCGCCGGGTTCGCGTGGCACCGGGGCGAGTTCACGGTCGCCGCGGTGGTGGGGCCGACGCTGGGCGCGGTGGTGACGGTCGCGGGCGTGCTCGGCTACCAGGCGCTGTACCGGGAGAGCGAGCGGCGGCGGCAGCTCATCGACCAGCTGGAGGCGACCCGGGCGTCACTGGCGGCGGCGGAACGGGAGCGCGGCGTGCTGGGCGAGCGGGAACGGCTGGCCCGCGAGATCCACGACACCCTCGCGCAGGGCCTGTCCAGCATCCAGCTGCTGCTGCGCGCGGCGGCCCGCAGCCTGCCCGACGACCCGGGGACGGCGGCGGGCCACGTCGAGCAGGCCCGCGCGACCGCGCAGGACAACCTCGCCGAGGCGCGCCGGTTCGTGCACGCCCTCACCCCGCCGGACCTGGCCGGGAAGTCGCTGCCGGCGGCGCTGCGGCGGCTGTGCGAGGGCACCCGCGAGCTGCCCGCGACGCTGCACGTCGACGGCGCCCCGGTCCCGCTGCCGACCGCGTACGAGGTGGCGTTGTTGCGGGTCGCGCAGTCGGCGGTGGCCAACGCGGTCCGCCACGCGCGCGCCGGGCACGTCGACCTCACGCTGAGCTACATGGAGGACCGGGTGACGTTGGACGTGGTGGACGACGGCGTGGGCTTCGACCCCGACGCGGTGCCCGCGAGCGGCGGGTTCGGGCTGGTCGCGATGCGGGCGCGGGTCGCCGAGCTGGGCGGGTCGCTGGTGGTGGAGTCCGCGCCCGGCCAGGGCACCGCGCTGGCGGTCAGCTTCCCGCGGGCCGAGCCGTGATCCGGCTCCTGATCGCCGACGACCACCCGATCGTCCGGTCCGGGTTGCGGGCGGTGCTGGCCGCCGAACCGGACTTCGAGGTGGTCGGCGAGGCCGCGAGCGGCGAGCGGGCGGTGGAGCTGGCGGTGACCCTCGCGCCCGACGTCGTGCTGATGGACCTGCGCTTCGGTCCGGGCATGGCGGGCGCGCAGGCCACCCGGGAGATCACCGCGCGGGCAGGCGGGCCCCGGGTGCTCGTGCTGACCACCTACGACAGCGACGCGGACATCCTCGCCGCCATCGAGGCCGGCGCGACCGGCTACCTGCTCAAGGACGCCGACCCGGCGGACCTGGCGGCGGCCGTGCGGGACGCGGCGGCGGGCCGGTCCGCGCTCGCGCCCGCGGTCGCCCAGCGCCTGCTGGGCCGGCTGCGCTCGCCGGGGTCCGCGCTGAGCCGGCGGGAGACCGAGGTGCTGGACCTGGTCGCGGCCGGCCTGTCCAACCAGCAGATCAGCAAGCGGCTGTTCCTCAGCCAGGCCACGGTGAAGTCCCACCTGGTGCACATCTACGCCAAGCTGGGCGTGGACAACCGCACGGCGGCGGTGGCGGCGGCCCGCGAGCGCGGCCTCATCCGGCCGTGAGGCCCGCGCCCCCACCGCCGGCACCCCCACCGCCGGCACTCCCACCGCCGACACCCCCACCGCCGACACCCCCACCGCCGACACCCCCACCGCCGACACCCCCACCGCCGGCGCCGCCGCCCGCACCCCCACCGCCCGCAGCCCCACCGCTAGCGCCCCCACCGCCGCCGCCCGCGCCCCCACCGCCGCCGCCCGCACCCCCACCGCCGGCGCCCCCGACCTCCGTGCTCGCCAGGCACGCCCGGATCGCCGTCCGGTAGACCTCCGCCGCGAGGTCCCGGTGGCGCGGCCCGGCCTGGCTGAAGTGCTCCAGCGACACCCCGCTGTTGACCTCCAGCACCAGCGGCCGGCCTGCCACCCACACGACGTCCACGCTGGCGAACCGCAGTTCCAGCGCCCGCATCGCCGCTAGGGCGAGCGGGCCGAGGGCGGCGGCGCGGTCGGCGGGCACGTCGAGGTCCGGCCGCGCGCCGAACTTCAGGTTGTGCCGCCACTCCCCCGGCGCGATGGCCTTGCGGTAGACCAGCAGCACCTCGCCGTCCAGCACGACCAGCCGGAACTCGTCCTCGATCGGCAGCAGCGGCGACACCGCGATCGCCCGGTACCGCCCGGCCAGGTGGGCCAGCCCGGCCCGCGCCTCGGTCTCGTCCCGCGCCCGCAGCACGTCCACGCCGCTGCTCTCGCGGTGCGGCTTGAGCACGGCCGGCAGCCCGACCAGCTTGGTGGTCAGCGCGACCGGGTCGCGGTCGGTGGCGAAGCGCAGCAGGTGGTGCGGCACGACGGGCACGCCCCGGTCGGCCAGCAGCCCGGCGGTGGCGACCTTGTCCGTGGCGACCTGCGCGGCCGAGGCCGTGTTGAGCGGGAACACCTGCCCGATGACCAGGAACCGCCGGTCGTCGGCGAGCACCTCGGCCACCCAGTGGTCGGAGTGCCACCGCACCTTCGCCCCGTGTTCGGCACACGCCTGCTCGACCTGTGTCACGAAGTGCCGCAGCCCGGTCTGAGGGAAACGCCCATCCACGGCCCATAGCCAAGCACAGTGTTGGATTGCGCCGCCTCCGGCGTCGCGGGCGAGGCCGGAGGCGACATGATGTCCCCATGAGGATCGTTGTGGTCGGTGCGAGCGGGTTGGTCGGGCGGCACGTCGTCGCGCTTCTGAGGGAGAAGGGCCACCACGCGACCACCGTCGCGCGCACGCCCGGACCCGACGTCGACCACGCCCTGGACGCCACGAAGGACACGCCCCCGCTCGAAGGCCACGACGGCGTCGTGTTCGCGGCCGGTGTGGACGACCGGAACGTCCCGCGCAAACCCGCCTACCCGGTGTTCCACGCCGGCAACGTCGAGCCGGTCGCCCGGTTGCTGGCCGCCGCCAGGGCGCACGGCCTCACCCGGGCCGTCGTCCTGGGCTCGTACTACACGCACTTCCACCGCGAGCACCCCGAGTGGCGGCTCGCCGCGAATCACCCGTACATCCGCAGCCGCGTGGAGCAGGCCCGCGCCGCCCGCGAGGCCGCCGGGCCGGACCTGCCGGTCGCCGTGCTGGAGCTGCCGTTCGTGTTCGGGCGCGCGGGCGACCGGCTGCCGAACTGGGCGGAGCCGTTGGAGAAGTGGGCGCGGTCGCGGTCGCCGTTGGTCGCGCCGCCCGGGGGCAGCGCCGCCACGACCGCCCGCCGGGTCGCGCAAGTGGTGGTGGCGGCGCTGGACGAGCGGTCCGGTGCGGACATCCCGGTGGCCGACGAGAACCTGACCTGGCGCGAGATGTTCGGGCGCATCGCCGACGCCACCGGTCACCCGCGCCGCGTGCGGTCCCTGCCGGCCGGTGTCCTCAAAGCCGCGATGCGCCTCACGGGCATCACGCAATCCGTCCAGGGCAAGGAGTCCGGACTGGACCCGGCGCACCTGCCGGACCTGTTGCTGCGCGAGCTGTTCGTCGGCGACGGCACACCCGGCGCGATCGACCACGCCCTGCGCGAGACGTTCACACGGTGACCAGCCGCGGTCGGATCGCCTTGCGCACCAACCACACCGACGCCGGCAGCCCCACGACCGCGCTCGCGTACCCCAGCACGGCCATCGTCACCACCAGGCCGTGCGCGTCGCCGGTCCGCGCCACCGCGATCCACCCGACCACGATCACCAGCACGAAGTACGCCAGGTTCAACCCGACCGCCGCGCCACCGCGCCCGACCTGCTGCACCACGGTCAACGCGACCAGCACCAGGCCGTTGCACCCGAACGTCGGCCCCATCACGGTCAGGAACGCCCGGACCTCCGCCACCACCGCCGGGTCCGCCGCCATCAGGTCCGCCAGCGGCGCCCCGGCCAGCACGAACACGACCGTCACCACCGCGTAGCCGGCCGTCGCGAGCACCAGCCCGCGCCGGAACGCCAGCGCCGCCAGCTCCCGGTCGCCGCCGCCGACGCCCTGGTTGACCAGCACCGCGATGGCCGACCCGAACCCGATCGCGGGCACCAGCACCGCGGTCTGCACCGTGTACCCCGCGTTGAACCCGGCCACCGCCGCCGGGCCGTCGATCGCCACGATCCGCACCAGCAGCAGGTTCACCACGAACAGCAGCACGTAGGTGGCCGCCACCGGCAGCCCCACGCCCGCCACCAGCCGACCCACGTCCGACGGCCACGCCCGCACCCCGGACCACGTCACCAACCCGGCCCGCGCCACCAGCAGCAGCCCGACGCCCAGCTCCACCGCGCCCGCGACGCCCGCCACCACCGGCACGGCCGCCAGGTCCGACGCGAACACCGCCACCCCGACGGTCATCAGCACCACGTAGGTCAACGTCAGCATGGCCGCCGCCGTCCCGCGCCCGACCCCGCGCAGCACCGCCGAGCACAGCTCGCCGCCCAGCCGCAACGACCCCACCAGCACCATCGCCACCAGGAACGACCGGAACCGCCCGGCCTCCGCCGGCGCGACGTCCACCAGCTCGCCCAACGTGCCCGCCGCCGCGATCAACGCCCCCGCGAGCACCGCGTACGCGGCCACGCCCAGCGCCAGCAGCCCGCCGTAGTACCCGGCGACCGCGCCGGGCTCGCCCGCCCCGACCCGCCGCGCGGTGGCCACCTGCAACGCCACCGCGAACCCGTTCACCACGGCCACCAGCAGGAACTCCGCCGGCGCGTACAGCGCCTGCACGTACAGCGCGCCGTCGCCCATCCGCCCGATCAGCGCGACCACGACCACCTGGCCGACGAGCATCATCGCGGTCTGCAAGGCCATCGGCACGGCCAGCGCCGCGATCCGCCGGTATCGCACAGCAACCCCCCGAGTCGTACCCACGCGGATCATCGCCGACCGGGGTCGCGTCCGGGTGGAGTTCGGGTGGACCCGCGCCGGCCACCCGTTCGGCCCAATCTCGCCCGCCCGGTTGATTTGATCGTGGTTCGCGGGAAACATTGATCGGGCCTTGGGGGAATCAGTCCACACAGGACGGTCACGGGCGATGGGGCGCCCGTTCGACGACGCGAGGACCGGGTTGGGGGCCTGACGCTGTGCAGAACGCATTCCTGACGGGAACAACGCGATTAGTCATCGCCGAACACCGGACGCTTTTCCGGATCGGCATGCGGAAAATACTCGACGACGCCACCGGGATCGAAGTGGTGCACCAGGTCGACACCTACGACGCGCTCGTGCGGCACGCCGCCGAACAACCCGACGTCGTGGTGATCGGCGCGCTGGCCGACGTGCCGCGCCCACCGGTGGCGGCCCGGCGGTTCCTGGACAGCCGGACCTCCGACCGGACCGGCGTCCTCGTGGTGGACGACCGGGCCGTGCTGCCCGCCGCGCCGCGCGTGGGCGTCCTGCCGCCCGCCGCCGGGCCCGACGAGTTCCTCAGCGCCATCCGGATGCTCGCCGCCGGCTACGCCTTCTTCGCCCGCGCCGAACCCGCCGACCCGGTCGAGTCGCACGGTCCCGAGCAGATCACCCGCCGCGAGGCCGACGTGCTGCGGCTGCTGGTCAGCGGCCAGACCAACTCCGAGATGGCGCGCAAGCTGTCGCTGACCGAGAGCACGGTCAAGTTCCACGTGCAGAACCTGCTGCGCAAGCTGCGGCTGCCCAACCGGGCCAGCGCGGTCGCCTACGCCTACGAGACCGGCCTGATCAGCGTCGGCGAGTCGGCGACGCGCGCGCGGAGGCCCTAGCGGTGGCGCCCGGCGACCAGCGGCGCGGCGCACTGGGGGCCGCGACCGCGATGTTCTGCGTCGGCACGCTGACCGGGGTGTCCCCGGCGCTGCACGACTACCCCGTCTACGGCGGCCAGGCCGTGCGCTACCTGGTCGGCGCGGTGCTGCTGCTCGTGGTGGCGCAGGCGTTCGGCAAGGGGCCGCTGCGGCTGACCCGGCGCGAAGCGCTGTTGCTGTTCCTCTTGGCGCTGACCGGGTTGACCGCGTTCAACGTGCTCGTCGTGGAGAGCACCCGGTTCGCCGACCCGGCCACCGTGGGCACGGTCGTCGCCGCGGTGCCGATCGTGCTGGCGCTGGTGGGGCCTGCGGTGGAGCGGCGCAAGCCCGCGCCGCGCGTGCTGGTGGCCGCCGTGGTCGTGGTGGTCGGCGTCGGCGTGACGTCCGGGTTGGGCGGCGGTTCGCCGCTGGGGCTGCTGCTGGCGTTCGGCGCGCTGGCGTGCGAGGCCGGGTTCTCCCTGCTGGCGCTGCCGGTGCTGGGACGGCTGGGCGCGATCCGGGTGTCGGCGTACTCGGCGGCGCTGGCGGTGCCGCAGTTGGTCGTGGTCGGGCTGGTGGTGGACGGGACCGGCGTGGTGCGGGTCCCGACGGTGGCGGAGGGGTTGGCGTTGGCGTACCTGGCGGTCGTGGTGACGGTGTTCGCGTTCCTGTGCTGGTACGCGTCGCTGCCTCGGCTGGGGGCCGACAGAGCCGGGCTGTTCTCCGGTTTCCTGCCCATCGGCGCGATCGTGTCCGGCGCGCTGCTGGGCACCGGGCGGCCGGGGCTCGCGGACCTGGTCGGCGTGTGCCTGGTGCTGGTGGGCCTGGTGATCGGGTTGCGCCCGGCGCGGGTGGAGGTCGGTGTCCGATGACCTCGCACCAGGTGGTCCAACTCCTGATCGCCCTCGCCGTCGTCGTCACGCTCGCGCGGCTGATGGGTGCGCTGGCCCGCAAGCTCGCGCAACCGGCCGTGGTGGGCGAGATCGTCGCCGGTGTGCTGGTGGGGCCGACGCTGTTCGGCGGCGCGATCGCGGACGCGGTGTTCCCCGTGGACATCCGGCCCATGCTCGGCTCGCTGGCCAACGTCGGCCTGGTGTTCTTCATGTTCCTGGTGGGACTGGAGTTCGACCGGGAGCTGTTGCGCGGCCGGGGCAAGGCGGTGGCGTCGGTGGCCGCCGGGTCCATGCTGGTGCCGTTCGCGCTGGGCGTCCTGCTGGCGCTGACCATGAGCGACGACCGGACCGGGTTCGTGCTCTACCTGGGCACGGCCATGGCGGTCACCGCGTTCCCCGTGCTGGCGCGGATCATCGCGGACTTCCGGCTCGGCGGCACCCGCCTGGGCACGCTCGCGCTGGGCAGCGCCGCCCTGGGCGACCTGGTGGCGTGGTCGCTGCTCGCGGTGGCCATCGCGACGCTGGGCGCGGGCTCCCCGGACCAGTGGCGGCTGCTGCTGGCCGTGCCGCTGGTGGCGGTGAGCTTCCTGGTGGTGCGGCCGGTGCTGGCCAGGCTGAGCAACCGGCGGGACCTGTTCGCCGCCGTGCTGGTCGGACTGCTGGTGTGGAGCGCGCTGGCCGAGTGGATGGGCCTGCACTTCATCTTCGGCGCGTTCCTGTTCGGCCTGGTCATGCCGCGCGACCCGGAGCTGCGGGCGGGCGTGACGGCCCCGGTGGAGCAGGTCGGCAAGGTGCTGCTGCTGCCGGTGTACTTCGTGGTGGCCGGGTTGCAGGTGGACCTGTCCGGGCTCGCCGTCGGCTGGCTCGGGTTCGCGCTGATCATGCTGGTGGCCGTGGGCGGCAAGTTCACCGGCGCGGTGCTGGGCGCGCGGCTGGCGCGGGTCGGGTGGCGGCAGTCGGTCGCGCTGGGGACGTTGATGAACACGCGCGGCCTGACCGAGCTGGTGATGCTGGGCATCGGCCTGGAGCTGGGACTGCTCGGCCAGGACCTGTACTCGCAGCTGGTGCTGATGGCCGTGGTGACCACGGTGATGACCGGGCCGCTGCTCAAGCTGTTCTACCTGCGCAGACCCCAGCCGGTGCCGGAACCGGTCAACTGACCGGCGGCTCGACCGGCTCCCCGCCTCAGCCGACCTCGGCGAGCACCGGCCGCACGAGGGCGACGAGATCGGCCGCCTCCACCTGGACGGTCTCGTCGTCCCGGCCGCTGCCGCAGTACACGGTGCCCATGTCCGGCACGGAGGTGTGGAAGACGACCGTGCGCGGCTCCACGCGGGTCACCGGGCTGATGCCGCCCGGGGCCATGCCCAGTTCGCGCAGGTCGTCGTCGCCGGCGCGGCGCAGCTTCGACCGGGACACGCCCGCGGCCTTGGCGACCTTGCCGTACCCGACGGGCAGCAGCATCGGCAGCGACACCAGCACGAACCGGCCGTCCTCGGCGCGGAACGCCAGGGTCTTGAGCAGCCGGTCGGCGGGCAGGTCGAGTTCGCGCTCGATGTCCTCGTAGGTGCGGATCGGCGCGTGCGTGAACGTGGAAAAGGAAACGCCGGCTTCTTTCAGGATTTCCACGGGACTGCTCATGGGCGCAGCGTATCGGGTTCCGCTCCGCCGACCGCGACGGGGGCGTAATGCCGTTTGCGCATCAATCCGTAGAACACGAAAGTCATGACGGGTCGGCCGGATTCGTCGAGCAGTTCCCCGCGTTGCCGCACGACCCCGCAGTCCGGCCGGGACAGCGACGGGGCCGTGCCGAGCACCGTGGCCCGCCCGACCAGCACGTCTCCCGGCCGGACCGGGCGCAGCCAGTGCAGTTCCGCTATTCCAGGCGACACGTCGGCCGCAGCGCTGCGGACTACCGAATCCACGTAGAGGCGCATGAACGCCGCCGCGACCTGCCACCCGCTGGCGATCGGCGGTTCACCCGATCCGCCGATGTGCCGAGGCTGGGGGTCGTACACCCGGGCGAATGCGCGGATCTCCGCCGCGGTGAACGCGCGGCTGCCCAATTCGTGCACCTCGCCGACCCGGAAATCCTCGAAATAGCGCACGCTACCTCCTCGCGGCGGCCCGCAGCCGGGGGAACAGGGCCAGGGCCGCGGCGCCGACGTCCGCGCGGTGGGCGGCCACGCCCCGGCGGGTCGCGGCGACGACCGGTTCGGTCATGAACGGGAAGTCCGTGCCGAACAGGACGTGACCGGGCGGCGCGACGGTGTCCACGCAGGACAGCGCGCCCGGGGAGAACGCTTGCGCGGTCTCGTAGTACAGCCCCGCCAGCTCGTCGCGCACCGAGCCGGCGCGGTCGGGCAGCACCCAGGTCTCGGCCAGTTCGAGGCGGCCCGCCAGGAACGGGATCGTGCCGCCGCCGTGCGCCAGGACGAACCGGATCCGCGGGTGGCGCCTCAGCACGCCCCGGAACAGCAGGTTCGCCACCGCCCGGGTGGTGTCCATGACGAAGTCCACCAGCGGCGGCGGGACGACGGCCGGGGAGTCCGGCGCGCCCGTGCACGAACACCGGTAGCCGGGATTCGGGTGCACGAGCACCACGGCCTCCCGCCGGTCCAGCTCGGCGAACAGCGGCTCCTGCGGCGGGTCGCCCAGCAGCGCGCCGTCCGCGAGGCTCGCCGGCAGCACCACCCCGTCGGCGTCCAGCGCGTCGAAGGCGTGCCCGACCTCGGCGAGGGACGCGTCGAGGTCGGGCAGCGGGAGCGTGGCGAGCAGGCCGAACCGGCCGGGGTGCGCCCCGACCAGTTCGGCGGTCCACTCGTTGGTCGCGCGCACCAGGTCCGGCCCGTCGGGCAGCCGCAGCGCCTGGTCGGGCACGAGGACGGACAGGATCGCCGCGTCGAGGCCGCAGCTCGCCATGACCCGCAACGAGTCCTCGACCCGCCACCGGGGCACCGGCACGCCCGGCGCCATGTGGGTCACGCCCCGCCGAGCCAGCGCGTCGGCCAGCTCGCCGTGGTAGGCGTGGTGGTGCACGTCGATCCAGGTCATGTCGTCGCGATGGTCGGCAGGTCGGCCAGCGCGGCGTCGATCTCCTCCTGCGGCAGCTCGTAGTCCTCCAGCTTCCCGGCCAGGAACGCGTCGTAGGCGCCCATGTCGAAGTGGCCGTGGCCGGAGAAGCCGAACAGGATCGTGCGCGCCTCGCCGGCCTCCTTGGCGGCCAGCGCCTCCGCCACCGCGCCGCGCAGCGCGTGCGAGGACTCCGGGGCCATCACGAACCCCTCGGACCGGGCGAACCGCACGGCCTCGGTGAACACCTCGTTCTGGTTGTAGGCGCGGGCCTCCACGTGGCCGTCGTCGTGCAGCAGGCACAACGTGGGCGCGTCGCCGTGGAAGCGCAGGCCGCCCGCGTGGATCGGCGCGGGGATGAACCCGTGGCCCACGGTCCGCATGTGCAGCAGCGGGCCCAGCCCGGCGACGTCCGGGTAGTCGTAGGTCAGCTTGCCCCGGGTCAGGGTCGGGCACGCGGCCGGTTCCGCCGCGATGAACCGGGTGTCGCGGTGCCCGGCGAGCTTGTCGGCCATGAACGGGAACGCCAGCCCCGAGTAGTTGGAGCCGCCGCCGACGCAGCCGATCACGACGTCCGGGTAGTCCTCGGCCAGCTCGAACTGCTTGCGGGCCTCCAGGCCGATGATCGTCTGGTGCAGCACGACGTGGTTCATCGCCGACCCGAGCGCGAACTTGGTGTCGTCGTGGGCCAGCGCGTCCTCCACGGCCTCGCTGATGGCGATGCCCAGGCTGCCCGGCGAGTCCGGCTCCTCGGCGAGGATCTTGCGGCCGGCCTGCGTGCGGGTGCTCGGCGACGGGAACACCTCCGCGCCCCACGTCTCCATCAGCGAGTGGCGGTGCGGCTTCTGCTGGAAGGAGGCCTTGACCATGTAGACGGTGACGTCGATGCCGAACAGGCTGCCCGCGAACGACAGCGCGGAACCCCATTGCCCGGCACCGGTTTCCGTCGTCACGCGCTTCACGCCCTCGACGGAGTTGTAGTACACCTGCGGCACGGCGGTGTTGGGCTTGTGCGACCCGGCCGGGGACACCGCCTCGTACTTGAAGTAGATCCGGGCGGGTGTATCCAGCGCCTTCTCCAGCCGGTTCGCCCGGTACAGCGGGGACGGCCGCCAGATCCGGTACAGCTCCTGCACCGGCTCGGGGATGTCGATCCACCGCTCGGCGCTCATCTCCTGCTCGATCACCGCGCGGGGCAGCAGGGGTTCCAGGTCCGCGGCCGTCGCCGGCTCGTGCGTGACCGGGTGCAGCGGCGGCAGCAGCGGCCGGGGCAGGTCGGGCACGATGTTGTACCACTGGGTCGGAGTGTCCTTCTCGGACAGGACGTACTTCTTCACGGCAGCCCCTTTTAGAACATCGGTGCCTGGCTGGGCGCGCGCAGGGTGCCCAGGTGCTGGTGCCACAGGTGGTCGGGGTTCTCCTCGACCTCGCGGGTGATCTCCCGCATCCGGGTCAACGCGGTCGGCTCGCCGCCGTCGTACACGTCGCCCTGGAGCATCCGCAGCACGTCGATGCGGTAGCGGGGGTCGGCCACGAACGCGGTGAACAGGATGTTGAGCCGGTAGTAGATGGAGATGAACTCGTACCAGTTGCCCACCGCCCGGCGCAGCTTGCCCTCGAAGGTCTGGAACGACGGCTTGGAGAAGTCGCCCTTCTCGGCGGCGGCGACGATGTCGTAGGACGCGAGGCGCGCGCTGTTCATCGCCACGCTGACCCCGCTGGAGAAGATCGGGTCCACGAACCGGGCCGCGTCGCCGATCATCAGCCAGCCGTCGCCGCAGATCTGGCGCATGGCGTAGCTGTAGTCGCCTTCGGGTTTGAACGGCCGCACGCGCTCGCTGTTGCGCAACGCCTCGGCCAGTTCGGGCCGGGTCCGCATGGACTGGTCGAAGAACTCGCCCCACTGCTGCTTGGCGGCGGTGAAGTGCTTCTTCTGCGTCACCACGCCGACGCTGGTGATCGTGTCGGTGATGGGGATCTGCCACACCCACGTGTCGGTGATCGGCAGGAAGTGGATGAAGATGAAGTCGGCCTGCTTGCCGTCCACCGCCAGCGCCGTCCGGTCCAGGCCGTCGTACCAGGTGTGGATGGCGTACTGGTTGAACACCGGGTCGGGCACTTTGAGCTTGAGCTGGCGGCCGAGCAGGGTGCCGCGCCCGCTGGCGTCGACCACCATCCGCACCCGCACGCCGACCTCGCGGCGGCCCAGCGTGAACACGATCCGCTTGACCTCGTCCTCCAGCTCGACCCGCTGCACGCGCACGCCCTCGTAGACCTTCGCGCCCTGGGACTCGGCGTGCTGCAACAGCAGCAGGTCGTACTGGCCGCGGTCGACGTGGTAGGTGTAGTCCTGCCGCACGCCCTTCTGGTCGCGCTCGCGGAACTCCACCTCGGCGGCCTTGAAGCCGTGCGAGAGCTGGAAGCCCAGCGGCGAGATGTCGCTGCGAGTGGCGGAGGTCCAGGCCGCGCCGTACTTGCGCGGGAACCCGCCCTTGTCCACCTTCTCCAGCGCGCCGATGTCGGCGAGCACCGGCGTGGTGGCCGGGATCAGCGATTCGCCCACGTGCGGCCGGGGGAACAGCTCCCCCTCCAGCACCACGCACTTGAGGCCCGCGCGGGCCAGGTAGGAGGCGATCGTCGAACCGGCGGGCCCGCCGCCGACGATGCCGATGTCGAAGTCAACGTCTGCCACGGGTCTCCCCCAGCTCGGCGCGATCGAGGTCCAGCACGAGGGCCGTGATGCTGTCCAGGTCGCGGAAGTTGCGGCCCACCATCCGCTCGGCGGGCACCTCGACGCCGAACCGCTCCTGGATGAACACCACCAGGCTCGTCGTGGACAGGCTGTTGAGGATGCCCCACTCCAGCAGCGGGGTGTCCGGGCGGACCTCGACCCCGGCCGAGGGGTCGAGCACCTTGTCCCGGATGAACCCCGTCAGCTCTTCGAGGACCTCGTCGTGCTCCATCCAGGTCTCCTTCGCACGTGGCGGCACCACCGGCCGCTCGATGCTACGGAGCGTGGAAAACCGTTGTCTTCACTCGGAATGCGGGGCGCGGGCCGTCCCTTCGGCCAGGGCTCGGCCCCGCATTCCTGTTGAGGACAAGGGAAGTCGGGGTGCCTATGCTCCCGTCGCGTGGACTTCGGATGGGACGCGGACGACGACGTTGAGCGCGTCCGGGCGCGGTCGTGGCCCGCGGCGGGCCGGGAAGAGCTGTGGGCGCTGTGCGGGCGCGAGGGGTTGCTCGGGCTGAGCGTGCCCGTGGAGCACGGCGGGTCGGGGCGCGGTTTCCTCGACACGGCCCGGGTCGCCGAGGCGTTCGGCTGGGGCTGCGCGGACCTCGGGGTGGTGTTCTCCGCGCTGGCGCACCTGTTCGCGTGCGCGATGCCGATCGCCGAACACGGTGACGACGGGGTGCGCAAGCGGGTGCTGCCGCTGCTCGCGTCGGGCGAGTGGGTCGGGGCGAACGCCATCACCGAGGCCGACGCCGGGTCCGACGTGACGGCCCTGCGCGGCACGGCGCGGCTCGACGGCGACCACTACGTGCTGGACGGGGTGAAGTCGTTCGTCAGCAACGGTCCGGTGGCCGACGTGTTCGTGGTGTACGCGTCGACCGAGCCGGCGTTCGGGCACCTGGGCGTGAGCGCGTTCGTGGTCGAGCGCGGGACGCCGGGGCTGGTGGTCGAGCCGGCCTTCGCCAAGAGCGTGCTGTCGTCGTGCCCGGCCGGGCAGGTGCGGTTGGAGGGCTGCCGGGTGCCCGTGCGGAACATGCTGGGCGCGGAGGGGCAGGGCGCGGCGATCTTCCAGGCGTCGATGCGGTGGGAGCGGACGTGCCTGTTCGCCGCCTACCTCGGGCGGGCGGGGCGGCTGCTGGACCGGTGCGTCGAGCACGCCCGGACGCGGCGGCAGTTCGGGCGGCCGATCGGCGCGAACCAGGCCGTGTCGCACGCGGTGGCGCGGCTGCGGTCGCGGTGGGAGGCGGCCCGGTTGCTGCTGTGGCGGGCGTGCTGGCGGCTGGACCGCGGCGAGCGGGCGGCGTGGGAGGTGGCGTCGGCGAAGCTCGCGGTCAGCGAGGTGGCGGTGGACGCGGCGTTGCTCACCATGCGGGTGACGGGCGGGGCGGGGGTGCGCGACGAGCGGGTGTCAGCCGACCTGTTGGACGCGGTCGCGGCCACCACGTTCTCCGGGACTTCGGAGATGCAGCTCGAACAGATGGCCAAGGAGCTGGGGTTGTGATCCTGCCCGATCTCGTGCGCGCCGGCGCTCGTCGTGACGGGTCCGCGCCCGCGGTGTGGACCGCGGACGGCTCGATGACCTACGCGGAGTTGGACCGCGAGGCGGACCGGGTCGGCCGGTTCCTGTCCTCTTTGGACGTTCGGCGTGGTGACCGGGTCGCGTTGTGGTTGCCCAAGTCGTTGGCGGCGGTCGTGGCGATGCAAGCCGTGCTGCGGTTGGGGGCGGCTTACGTGCCGGTCGATCCGTTGAGTCCGGCGCACCGGGCGCAGCAGGTGATCCGGGATTGCGCGCCGGCGGTGGTCGTGACGACTCCGGAGAACGTGGGTGTTGTGCCGGGGGCGGTGTGCCTTGAGCTGGGCGGTGGCCCTGTGGAGCCGCTGCCGCCCGTGTCGGCGTCGCCTGACGACTTGGCCTACATCCTTTACACGTCCGGTTCGACCGGGGTGCCCAAGGGTGTCCGGATCTCGCATCGGAACGCGTTGGCGTTCGTGGAGTGGGCGGCCGGCGCGCTGGACGCTCGCGCCTCGGACCGGTTCGCCAACCACGCGCCGTTCCACTTCGACCTCTCGGTGCTGGACCTGTACGTGCCCTTCCTGGTCGGGGCATCGGTCGCCCTGGTGCCGCAGGAGGCGGCGTACGCGCCCAAGCGGTTGGTCGAACTGCTTGTGTCGCAGAGGATCACTGTGTGGTACTCGGTGCCGTCCGTGTTGGTCCTGATGGCCCGCAACGGGTTGTTGGAGACCGACTTGCCGGAGTTGCGCGCGGTGCTGTTCGCGGGCGAGCCGTATCCCGTTGACCACCTGCGTGCGCTGCGGGCCCACCTGCCGCACGCGCGGCTGCTCAACCTGTACGGGCCCACGGAGACCAACGTGTGCACGTACTTCGAGGTCGGGGAGGTCCCGGACTCCTGGACACGGCCGGCGCCGATCGGGCGGGCGTGTTCGGGTGACACTGTGTGGGCCGTCCGGGACGACGGTTCCGTGGCCGGGGTGGGCGAGGAGGGCGAGCTGGTGGTGTCCGGTCCGACCGTGATGCTGGGCTACCACGGTCAGCCGCCGCACACCGGCCCGTACGCGACCGGGGACCGGGTTGTGCTGTCGCCCGACGGCGACTACCGCTACCTGGGCCGCCGCGACGGCATGGTGAAGCTGCGCGGGAACCGGGTGGAGCTGGGGGACGTCGAGGCGGCGTTGCAGTCCCACCCGGCGGTGAGCGAGGTGGCGGTCAGCGTCCGGGGCGCCGGGCTGGACGCCCGGCTGGTCGCCCACGTGGTCGCGGCCGGGGAGTTCGGCCTGCTGGACGCCAAGCGGCACTGCGCGTCCCACCTGCCCCGGCACATGATCGTGGACGCGGTGCGCCTGGTGCCCGCCCTGCCCCGCACCCCGAACGGCAAGCTGGACCGCCGCGCCCTCGCCGCGCTCCCCGATCCCCTCGGGGGCTACCGGCACGGATAGGTTGACCGGCATGGCCTACAGCGGCTTCGACCACCGCCTGCTCGACGCGTTCCGCCGCGCCGGCGTCTCGTGGACCCGGACGTACTTGGTGCAGCGGGTCCTGCGGGCGGTGAGCGGGACGACGCTGTTCAGCCGGCACGTGTCCGCGCTCGCCGGGATGGCCTCGGAACTGCCCCGCACGCGGGCCGTGCTGGAGAACTTCGCCGACACCTCGCAGCCCCGCGTGTCGCTGCTGCGGTCGCTGTGCGAGGGGACGCGGGCGGCGGTCGAGCGCGGGATCGCCCGGTGGGGGCCCGACCCCGTGCTGCTGGAGGTGCGGGACGTGCTCGACGCGGTGATCACCGTGCTGGACGACCAGATCAGGATCCCGATGGGTCGGCGGCGGGAACTGGCCCGCGAGGCGGCGGGTGCGGTCGGCGCGCTCCTGCCGGACGTGCGGGAGTTCCTGGAGTCGACCTTCACGGTGGTGTGGGAGGGTCCGGAGTCGTTCAACACCGTCGCGGGCCTGGACCTGCTGTCCGACGAGCTGGCGTGCCTGGTCGCGGCGACCGACCGCGACCACGACACGCTGTGCCGCGAGTTGGCCGACGGGGTGGACCGGCTGGACGCGCGGTCGGTGCTGGACCTCCTGCTGCCCCGGCCGAAGCGCTACCGGGTGGCCGTCGTGGTGCACGGCGCGACGGCCCTGTCCCACCTCTCGGTGCTGGACCCGACCGCCACGTCGGCCGCGTTGACCGAGCCCGAGCGCCTCGGGTTCGGGTCGCCGAACCGGTTGCGGGCCTTCGTCCGCGAGGTGCCCACGCACGGTGCGGCGTGCCTGGCGTCCTGCCAGGTCGACGCGGTGGACGCGCCCTCCGCCGGGCGGGCCGCGCGGCGGACGATGTCCGAGTTGCTGGACCAGTACATGGCCGGGCACCGCCTGGTGACGCTGTCGCTGGGCGACGACGTCCTGGTGTCCGATGTGGACCGGCAGGTCCGGCACCTGCCGCCGCGCCGCACCACCGTGAAGCGGGCCGATCCCCTGGTGCCGGGGTGGCCCCGCACGCTGCGCAACGGGCTGCGCATGGCCCACGTGGCCCGCGTGACGGAGGCTCCGCTGCCGGCCGCGGCGTTGGCGTGGGCGGCGCTGGAGGCGTGCGGGCTGGAGAACCGGGGCGACCTGGCGGCGGCATTGGCGCTGCAAGCGTTGCGGCAACAGGTGGTCGAGGCGCACCAGCAGTTGCACCAGTCGGCCACCGCCGTGGTGCGCGCGGCCCGTTCCCGGGTGGAGGTGGTGGAGCAGCGCAGCAGCGCCCTGGACCGGGCGTTGGAGGCGTGCCCCTCGAACCACCCCGACTACGCCCCGCTGCACGCGAGGGCGTCGCACGAGCGGGCGGAACTCGCCGCGGCGCGGCGGCGCCGGCGGGCCGCCGAGGCCGACCTGACGGCGAACCTGGCCGTGGTGAACAGCTACGCCAAGACCGACGGCTTCACCCGCCTGCACGACCTGAACACGTGGGTGGACTTGCTGTTGCCGCCGAGACCCGCCGACCCGCCCGCGTTGGCCGCCGCCCGCGACGCCCTGACCCGGGTCCTGGAGCACACGTCGCCCCTCGCCGCCCAACAGGTCTCGGACTGGTCCCACCGGCTGGCCGACCCCGCCGCGTGCGGCGCGTGGCTGCGGGACAGCCAGCAACGCATCGCGACCTTCCTGGACGCCCTCTACACGGCCCGGAACCTGACGTTCCACTCGGGCCAGTTCCGCACGGAAGGCGACCTGGTCCTGGGCACCGGCGGCTCGCACGTGGTCGACTTCAGCCTGGAAGTCCTGGGCAACTGGTACCGCAACACCCCCGACCCGGACACCGCGCCCACGACGATCATCACCGAGCTGGCGCAACGCCAGCGGTCGATCCTGGCGCGGCTGCGCAAGCGCGCCAAACCCCTGTTCACCCTGGACGTGGCCCGCCTGACCGGACCGCCGCCGACCGACGTGTGGGGCCGCCCCTGACGACGTGCCCCGACTCGCGGACGCGGTCCGGCGGGGCGGGGGCCGTCGTCACCGTAGGGTGAACGGCGTGGAGTCGACCCGCATCGACCGCTGGCTGTGGGCGGTCAGGCTGACCAAGACGCGACCGGACGCGGCGGCGGCGTGCCGGGGCGGGCACGTGCGGATCAACGACAAGCCCGCCAAGCCGGCCACGACGGTCGTTCCCGGGGACGAGGTGCGCGCCCGGGTCGGGGACGCGGTGAAGGTCGTCGAGGTCGTGCGGGTGATCCAGAAGCGGGTGGGCGCGATGGACGCGGCGACCTGCTACATCGACCGCACTCCCCCGCCGCCGCCGGAGCTGCCGGTCGCCCGGCGCGACCGGGGCGCGGGCAGGCCCACCAAGCGCGAACGCCGGGTCCTGGACAAGTTCCGCACGCAGGGCCTCTGACCCGCGCCGGAACCGTGCGGTCCGGACAAATGCCGCATCCGAGGCCGTCCGCTGCGCCGAACGGCGCAACGCTCGACCACAAAGGTCCATACAACCCTACGTACGGGTCTGGTGGCGGGGCGTCACGACTGGTTGTTTGGGTAGCGGGAGCCTCCCTGTCACCGGCTCCCGATTTTCCCTGTCTACAAGGAGATCACCATGCTCGTGCGAAAGGTCGCACGCGCCGCCGTGGTCGCGCTCGGGATGCTGCTGCCGCTGGTCGCGGTCGCCGCTCCGAGTGCGTCGGCGGAGGCCGCGCAGCCCCAGGCGCTGGTGCGCACCCTGTACTACGACGCCAGCCAGGCCCAGGAGTTCGCGGCGGACTGGGACAAGGCGGCGGCGAACTGGAACGCCTCCGTGGTCAACGTCCGGCTCGTCAAGAAGTCGGCGGGCACGCCGACGAACATCCGGATCTACGCCGACAACGGCTGGCCGCGCGCCTACGTGACGTCCCTGGGCAACGGCACCGTCTACATGGGCCGCCAGGCCGTCCAGCAGGGCTACCACCGGCCGCGCATCTCGACCCACGAGATCGGCCACATCCTCGGGCTGCCGGACCGGCGCACGGGCCTGTGCGCCGACCTGATGTCGGGTTCCAGCGCCCCGGTGTCCTGCAAGAACGAGCTGCCCAACGCGGCGGAGCGCGCCGAGGTCGACCGCCGGTTCGCCGGCTCGCTCGCGGCGGCGGACGTGCGGGCGGCGGGCTTCACGCCGCACTCCGCCGTCGAGTGCTACGTGTACTGACGCGCACGGCCCGTGGGGCGGACCACCACCCGCCCCACGGGTCACCCCGGCCCGGCTGCCCGACGGCGTTGGACCCGCGAGGCGCGACCCGGTAGAAGGGGACGCGTGGAGTTCCGGGTCTTCGGCGCGGTCGAGGCGCTGGCCGACGGCGTCCGGCTCGACCTGGGGCACGCCCGCCAGCGGTGCGTGCTCGCGGCGTTGCTGGTCGACCTCAACCGGCCCGTGCCGGCCGAACGGCTCATCGACCGCGTGTGGGGCGACCGGCCGCCCCTGCGCGCGGACGGCGTCCTGCGCACCTACGTGTCCCGCCTGCGCCGCGCCCTCGGACCCACCGCCACCATCAGCCGGCGCGCCGGGGGCTACCAGCTCGACGCCGACCCGGACGACGTGGACCTGCACCGCTTCCGCGACCTCACCGCCCGCGCCCGCCGCCTGGACGACACCGCGCACGCGTTGATGCTGGTCGAGGAGGCCTTGGCGCTGTCGGTCGCGGACCCCTTCACGGGCCTGGACACGCCGTGGATCGAAGCCGAGCGGCAACTCGTGGCCGTCGAACGGGAAGCCGCGCAGGCCCACCGGATCGACCTCGCCCTCCGCGTCGGCCGGCACGCCGAACTGCTCGCCGAACTCCCGGCCCGCGCCGCCGAACGGCCGTGGGACGAACGCCTCGCCGGGCAGCTCATGCTCGCCCTCCACCGCGCGGGCCGGGCCGCCGACGCGTTGCGGCACTACCAGGTCACCCGACGCGCGCTGATCGACCACCTGGGCACCGAACCCGGCCCTGAACTGCGCGAACTGCACCAGCGGGTGCTCGACGCCGACCCGTCCCCGGCCGAGCCGAACCGGCGCGTGCCGCAACTGCTGCCCGCCGCGCCGGCCGCGTTCACCGGCCGCGAGCGGGAGCTCGAAGCGCTGGACGCGCTGCTCGACCGCGCCCCGGTCGCCCTGCTGACCGGCGGTGGCGGCGTCGGCAAGACGTGGCTCGCGCTGCGCTGGGCGCACGGCCACCGCGACGACTTCCCCGACGGCCGCCTCCACGTTGACCTGCGCGGGTTCGACCCGGTCGCCGAACCGCTCGCGCCGGACGCGGTGGTGCGCGGGTTCCTGGGCGCGCTCGGGGTGCCGCCGCGCGAGGTGCCCGCCGACCCCGACGCGCAGGCGGGCCTGTACCGGGAGCTGACCGCGGACCGGCGGCTGCTGGTCGTGCTGGACAACGCCCGCGACACCGGCCAGGTCGCGCCGCTGCTGCCCGGCGGGACGTCGTGCGCGGTCCTGGTGACCAGCCGGCACCGGCTGACCGGGCTGGTCGCGACCCGCGGCGCGGTGCCGGTGCCGGTGGACGTGCTGGACGAGCCCGGGTCCGCCGACGTGCTCGCCCGCCACCTGGGCGCGGACCGGGTGGCCGCCGAGCCCGAGGCCGCCGAGGTGCTCGCCCGGCACGGCGGCGGGCTGCCGCTGGCGCTGGGCGTGCTGGCCGCCCGCGCGAAGTCCGCGCCGCACGTGCCGCTGGCCGCGCTGGCCGACGAGGTGCGCGCCGCCCGGCTGGACGCCCTGGACACCGGTGACCTGCCGACCAGCCTGCGGGCGGTGTTCGCGGCGTCGCTGCGGGTCCTGGGCGCGGACGCGGTCCGGTTGTTCGGGCTGCTCGGGCTGGTGCCGGGGCCGGACGTGGCGGTGCCGGGAGCCGCCGCGCTGGCCGACCTGCCGGTCCCCCGCGTGCGGCGGGCGTTGCGCGAACTGGAGGACGCGCACCTGGTGCAGCAACACGTGCCCGGCCGGTACCGGATGCACGACCTGGTGCGGCTGCACGCCCGTGAACTGGCCGACGACCCGGCCGCGTTGGAGCGGCTGTGCGACCACTACTGCCACGTGGCGTCGGTGGCGGCGGCGATGTTCACCCCCGGCGAGCCGCACCGCCGCCCGCCCGTGCCGCCGCTGGTGGGCCCCGATCCGGCGTTCCCGACGCACCGCGAGGCGATGCGGTGGGTCGACGACGAACGCGCGTGCCTGCTCGCCGTCGCCGGGCACGGGCAGCCCCGGCACGCGGCGCACCTCTCGCGGGCGCTGGCCCGCTACCTCGACACGACCGCCCAGGTGCACGACGCGTTGGCGCTGCACACCGTGGCCGCCGAACGCACCGGTGACGGGTTCGCCCTGACCAACCGGGGGTTCTGCCTGACCCGGCTGGGGCTGGCGGAGGAGGCGCTGCCGTTCCTGCGGCGGGCGCAGGCGGTGGTGGGCGACGACCTCGCCCTGGAGAACCTGGTCAACACCCAGTTGGGCATCACCGTGGGCATGCTGGGCCGCAACACCGAGGCCGAGGAGTTCCACGCCCGTGCGCTGGCGGCGGCGCGGCGCGGCGGGTTCCGGCACAGCGTCGCGGTGGCGCAGATCAACTCCGGCGACCAGGACATCATCTCCGGCCGCTACGACTCGGCTCGGGTGCGGCTGGAGGAGGCGGTGGACGTCGCGCGTGACCTGGGCGACCCGGGGTTGGGCGCGGTCGCGTTGGGCGCGTTGGGCGTCTTGTACGGGCACTTGGGCGACAAAGCGGCGGCGTACGAGTACTTCGAGCAGGCGCTGAAGTTCTCCGAGGGTGTCGTGCGCACTTTGCGGATGGGCATCCTGTTCGACGCCGCCGCCACGACGCACCGGTTGGACGGCGCGGAAGCCGCGCTGCCCCGGTACGCGGAGGCGCTGGAGCTGTGCCGGCAGACCGGCTACCAGGCCGAACAGGCTCGCGTGCAGGTCGCGATGGCCGAGGCGCTGACGGAATCGGGGCGGACGGCGGAGGCGGAGGAGCACCGGCGGAGCGCGTCGGAGATCCGTGCGAACCTGCGCTGAAAAGTGCTCAGTTGGTGAGCACTTTGACTCGGAGGATGGTCTTCGACAGCCCGTTGAGAGGAGACATCCCCGATGTTGCGAGGACTCACCACCATCAGCTTCTTCGCCGACGACGTCCGCGCCGCGAGCGACTGGTACGCCGAGGTGCTGGGCATCCAGCCGTACTTCCTGCGCGAGGCGGACGGCGTGCCGGCCTACATCGAGTTCCGGATCGGCGACTACCAGCACGAGCTGGGCATCGTGGACCGCCGGTTCGCCGGGCCGGCGCCGGAGGCCCCCGGTGGCGCGGTCGCGTACTGGGCGGTGGACGACGTGCACGCGGCGTTCGACCGGCTGCTCGCGTTGGGCGCCAAGGTGCACCAGGAGCCCATCGAGCGCGGTCCGGGGTTCGTGACGGCGTCCGTGGTGGACCCGTTCGGGAACGTCCTCGGTGTCATGTTCAACCAGCACTACCTGAACGTGCTGGGGGCGTGACCGTGGAGACGTTCAGCGCGGCGACGGTCGCGGAGTGGCGGGCGTGGTTGGCCGGGCACTTCGCGACCGCCCGGGAGATCTGGTTGGTGCTGCACCACAAGGGCAGCGCGACGCCGAGCGTGCGCTACGCCGAGGCGGTGGAGCAGGCGCTGTGCTTCGGCTGGATCGACGGCCACCACCAGAGGAACGACGAACGCTCGTCACGGCTGCGCTTCACCCCGCGCACGCCGCGCAGCACGTGGAGCGCGGTGAACCGGGAGCGGGCGGAGCGGATGGTGGCGGAAGGACTGATGACGCCCGCCGGGCAGGCCGCCATCGACTTCGCGAAGGCGGCCGGCACGTGGAACCCGGTGCCCGACCCGGACACCGTGCCCGACGACCTGCGCACGGCCCTGGAGGCCTCACCGGCGGCCCACGAGCACTTCACGGCCTTCCCGCCGTCCTCGAAACGGCTGATCGTGGCGTGGGTGGTGAGCGCGAAACGGCCCGAGACGCGGGAACGCCGCATCGCCCGCACGGTCGAGCTGGCGGCGACCGGTGTCCGCGCCCGCTGACGGCTTGCCCGCCGGCGCACTGCGTTTGTCCGCTGTTGCACGGGGTTCGCCCGCGGCGTTCCGCCGGGGGTCCCGGCCGCACCACACTGGCCGCGACCCCCGGGAAAGGACCGCGATGACGACGCTGTCGGACACCTCCACCTGGCTGCCGCTGGACGGCCTGGCCCCCGGCTTCGACCAGAACAAAGCCCCGACGGTCACCGACCTGGACGGGCACGCGTTCGAGCTGGACGGCCGGCGGGTCCGCTTCACCGGCACGGACGTCGAGTGGGACGGGACGCACCCGTGCGAGACGTTCGCGGTGGACGACGACCTGTACTACAGCCAGTTCCACCCGGGAGGCCGCGAGGCGGTCTCGCTCTTCCTGGACCTGCGGAGCAACCGCGCGCTGGTGGTGACCACCACGATCAACGACACCGGGACGCCGCGCGTCACCCAGCGCTTCACGCCCCTGGCGCTGCCCGGCGCGACCGGCACCGCACCGGCGCCGAGCCGTGCGCTGATCGGTCGGCGGGCGATGTGGGTCTACAGCACGGAACACGCCTACGAGCACGTCTACCTCAGCCCGCACTGGTACACGTGGCAGTGCCTCGCCGGCCCGGAGCGGGGGTTGGCGGACACCGACGAGAACACGACGTACCAGTTGCGGCCGGGGATCTACGTGTTCACGTGGCGGGAGAAGGTGATCCCGTGCGCGGCGGTGACCGTGGCGGACCACCGGGACGTCACGCGCCTGCGGTCGCACGGGGCGCTGTTCGGGCTGGACGAGTCCGGCGAGACCCCGACCCACTTCACCTTCGGGGCCCACGGCCGCCTGCTGAGCGCGACCGTGCACCCGGAGGCCCTCGACCCCGCCGGGGACTAGCCGAGGGACGTGTCGCCGTGCTCCACCAGGAGCATGCGCAGCAGGTTGACCAGCAGGTCCCGTTCCACCGGTGACAGGGGTGCCAGGAGGGTCTCCTCGTTGGCGAGGTGGCCGACCAGGACGTCGTCCACCACCTTGAGCCCCTCGTCGGTCAGCCGGACCCGCACCGAACGCCGGTCGTCGGGCGACTGACCGCGCCGGACCAGCCCCTTCGCCTCCAGCCGGTCGATGCGGTTGGTGATCGCGCCCGAGGTCACCATCGCCGACTTGAGCAGCGCGCCCGCCGTCAGTTCGTAGGGCGCGCCCGCGCGGCGCAGGCTGGCCAGGACGTCGAACTCCCACGGTTCCAGGCCGTGGGTGGCGAAGTAGTCCTTCAGCCTGCGCTCGAACACCCGCGACAGCCGCGACACCCGACCGACCACGCCCATCGGCGACACGTCGACGTCGGGCCGTTCGCGCGCCCACTGGGCGGTCAACTCGTCAACCGCGTCCCGCTCGGAACCCAAGTCGCCCCTCCGGATGAATCCAGAACTCTCAACGTTGAGAATCTTGACATCGAGACACTTCCCTTGATATCAATTATCTCGACGTTGAGAAGCTTACTGGACAGGGGGACCGCAGCGAAGCGTTCGGCTTGCCCGAGCGGCTCAATGCCAGGACCTCGTGGTCGCGTGCCTCCGGGGCCTCCGCCACAGCGGAACCGGTGCAGCCGGTCGCTCCGATCACCAACCGGCCGCCAGCAACCCACCGGCCGCCGAACCCCATCGGCCACCGAACCCACCGGCCGCCAACCCAGCGCCGCGGGGGCAGCGCCGCCAGGTCAGCTCGGTTCCGGCCCCGACTCCGGGCCCGCCTCAGCCTCCCGGATCGCCTCAGCCTCCGGGATCGGGTCCGCCTCAGGGCTCGCGTCCACCCCCGGCTCGGGCGCGGGGTCGGAGTCGGGCTGGGGGTCGGACCAGGGCGGGACCTCCTCCGCCAGTTCGAGGTAGTGGTCGACCTCCTGGGGCGTGGGGTCCACTCCCGCCTCCTCGGCGAACTCCTCCGGGTCCTGGCTCACCGGTTCGCTCATCGCACCCACCTCCGGCCGAGGGGTGCCCTGGGTCGTCCGGCGAAAACGTCCCCGGAGGACGGTCGGCGCGACCGTTGGCGCGACGGTCGGCGCGGGCCCGCCCCCGGCGTGTGGGATGGCGCACCGGGCGGGCGTTACGTGAAGGAAAACACTGATCAACGAGGTTTAAAGCCCAGAACCGACGCTTAGTGTGTACGCCGTTCGCAGGGCACGTCGAGGCCCCGAGGATCGTGTACAGGGAGCCCCGATGTTCCGCGCGTTGCGCGGCCGAAACTACCGCTTGTGGGCGGTGGCCGACCTCATCTCGGTCACCGGCACGTGGATGCAGTTGATCGGCCTCAACTGGGTTGTCATGGAGCGCACCGGCTCCGCCGCGACGGTCGGCCTGTCGGTGCTCGCGGGCACCTTGCCGTCCGTGTTGCTCGGGCCGTGGGCCGGGTCGTTGGCGGACCGGCTGCCGGTGCGGAACATCATCCTCGCCTGCCAGTCGCTGCACGCCGTCATCGCCGCCGTGCTCGCGCTCGCGGTGTGGCAGAACGCGCCGATCCCGGTGCTGTTCGCGCTCACCGCCACGGCCGGGCTGGTGGCCGTGTTCGACGGGCCGGCGCTGGGCAGGTTCGGCGGGCAGGTGGTGTCGCGCGAGGACCTCGGCAACGCCCTCGCGCTCGGGTCCGTGCTCAGCTCCACCGGGCGGATCCTCGGCATGAGCAGCGCGGCCGTCCTGGCCGCCGCGCTGGGCACGCCCGCGCTGTTCGTGATCAACGCGGTCAGCTTCCTGGCCGTCGTGGTCGCGGTGCTGGCCATGCGCACGCGCGAACTGCACCCGCTCGACACCAGCCCGCGCGAGCAGGCCGGCGTGCGGGCCGGGCTGCGGTACATCAGCGCGTCCGGGCGGCTGGTGCTGCTGTTCGCGCTCGGGTTCGTGCTGTCCAGCCTGGGCCGCAACTACCAGGTGACGATGGCCGCCATGAGCGACAGCGCCACCCACTACGGCCTGCTGTCGACGGTCTTCGCCGTCGGCACCGTGCTGGGCGGCCTGGCGGCCTCGGCCTGCCGCACCCTCACCCTCCGACTCCTGCTGCTCGCGGCGGGCGTGACGAGCGTCTTCCAGGCGATCGGCGGCGTGATGCCCGGCACGTGGGGCTTCGCGCTGGTGCTCCTGCCGATCGCGGCCGGCGCGGTGATCATCGACACGACCATGAGCACCCGCCTCCAACTGGACACGGCGGACGGCATGCGCGGCCGGCTCCTCGCCGTCAACCACGCCGTGGGCGCGGCGGCCGGCGCGGTGGGCGCGCCCCTGCTCGGCTGGCTGTGCGAACACCTCGGCGCGTCGGAAACCCTCGTGCTGGCGGGCACCCTGACCCTGATCGCGACAGCCTTCGCCGCCACGGTCTTCGCCGCCCCACCCCACCGCCGAGCAGCCCTCGCCCACCGAGTCCTCCGCCGTCCCCTCCCCCTCCCGCCACCCGCGGGCCACGCCCACGGCTCCACCAGGCCCGGCACCCGCGCCCGCGGTCGCACCCGCGGCACCACGCTCCACAGGGCCCACGCCCACCGGTAGCGGGACAGCCCGCGGTCGGTCAGCGGTAGAAGAAGACGTCGAACTCCAGGACGTTCGCGCCGCCCCGCCAGTAACCCTCGCCGCTGGCGTCGGCGAAGGCCGGGTGGCGGGATTGCAGCACGCCCAGCACCGTCCGCGCGCGGTCCTGCGCTTGGGCGATGCCGTCCTGCGGACCGGCGGCGAAGATCAGCACGAAGCCCACCGCCCGACCCGGGCCCCGGGTGGCCACCTCTCGGCTGACCGCGTCCAGCACGCCCGCCGCCACCGGGCCGTCCGGGCCTTCCGCGGCCAGGCGGTTCAGGTCGGCCTCCACCTCGAACTTCACCGGGGTCCGGTCCAGCACGCGTTCCGCCACCGTCGTGGTCGTGGTGGTCGTGGTCGTTGTCGTCGTGGTGGTGGTGGTGGTCGTGGTGGGTGAGCTTGAGGCAGTGGCCGCGCCGGGGGTGGATTCCAGGCCCACCAGGAACAGGACCAGGAACAGGTCCGCGAACAGCCAGCCCGCCAACAGCACCACGTGCAGCCTCCGCCGGCGATCCATCAGTGGTCACCGCCGCTCAGGGGCGCGGCGTTGTCCAAGCGGGTCTCGTCCCAGCCGTCGTAGCGGTGGTCCAGGCGGTCCAGGGCGTAGCGGAGTTGGGCCACCAGTTCGCTCAGGCTCTCGGTCCGCTCGCGGAACACGTCCAGCGACTCGCCCAACCGCTCCGCCGAGCGGGCGACCTCACCGGCCACCTCGCGGTGGCTCTGGGCGTCGGCCTCCGCGCGTTGCGTCGCCTGGTCGAGCTGGCCGATCAGCGAAGTGAGCGAACCCTGGAGGGCTCTGCCGTCGGCTACGACCGTCTCGTGCAGGGCGATCAAGGCGGCCAGGGTCTCGGCGGGGGGCTGTAGCGCGCTTCCCATGTCCCGCAGTGCTCGGGCGGCCGTCGTCCACTCGGCCAGGGCGTTGTGCAGGTCGCTGCCCGGACCGGCCTCCACCGCGCCGGCGATCGTGCGGCCGGTGTCCTTGAGAGCGCTCACCAGGGCCGTGTTCGACGCGCCGATGCGGGCGGCGAAGTCGCGGACCTGGCGTTTGGTCAGCTGGACCTCGCCCTCGACCTCCACCCTGCCGACGAGAACCGTCGCCATGGCCAGGTCTCGGCCCAGCGCCGCCCGGTCCTCCGAACGGGATTCGGTGTGGCGGTTGCCCAGCACATGCGCGACCAGGGTCAAGCCGATGATCACCAGGACGATGAAGGCCACGAAAGCCGCCGTCCCACCCAGCGTCGGGACCTGGCCGCCGAACCCGCGCTGCCACCCCAACAAGAACGACTCGGTGCTGTTCGCCCGCTCGTGCGCCTCCAGCGCCCCGCTCAAGCGCCACCACGTGAACCCGACCGGCACGAACACCAGCAGGTCCCGCACGACCTCCAGCCACCCCACCCACCGCGGCCGGCCCTCGTCGGGCAGCAGCACCTCCGGCGGGTACGCCACCACCAGCGGGCTGCCGACCAGGGCGTGACCGCCCGCCCGCAGGTCCTCGCCGATGCCGCGCAACACGTCCGCGGCGGCGCCGGGACGGCGGGCCCAGCCGTCGAAGCGGTCCGCCAGGGCGTCGAGAGTCATCGGTCCGCCAATCCGTTTCCCTCGAAGTAGCGGCGGGCCGCGGCGTCCGCGACCAGGCGCCGCACGCGGGCGTTGTCCGCCCTGGTGTAGAGGACGTGCAGCAGCGCCGGCGGCGCGTCCGGCGGGAGCAGCTCCAGGACGTCGCCGATGATCCGGGTGCTGCCGAGGTCCGCGCCGAACACCACCCCGACCAGCACGTCGAACAGCGGCACGGCGGCGCTCGCGCTCTGCGGGCGCAGCACGTCCACCACGTTGGCCAGCGCGTTGCCCAGCAGGAACGCCTCCCGCGCGTGCTTGCGCTGCTCTCCGGAGCCCTTGCGGCCGGGCAGGCTGCGCAGCACCAGCTCGCACGTCGCCGGCTCGCGCCCGCCGTCCTCGTGCAGCCAGCGCACCAGGGTCGCGGTCTGCAACCGGGACGTCGCGCGGGCGACCAGCCCCAGGCACCGCTCGTCGGTCAGCGAGAACGTCGTCAGCAACCCGACGAAGGCCACCAGCTCCTGCCACGAGTCCACGCCGTGCGCGACGGGCTTGGTCCGGGCCAGCTCGTTGACCAGCGTCGTGCTGTCGAACCGCAGGAACGGCACCAGCTGCCGCGCCCGCTCGGACAACGGCCGGGTCGCCATCCGCCGCACCAACTCCCCCAGCATCCGGTGCTCGGAGGCCCGCGCGGTGGCGCTGCCGTTGGCCTGCACGTCCACCAGCGTGTTCGCCAGCTCCCCGTCGGGTGTCCGCCGGATCTGCTCCACGATGTGCTCGTCCACCACGCCCGACCGCAGCACGTCCTCCTCCACCGGCGTCAGCTCGCCCTTGGTGGACCGGCTGAGCAGGTCCATCACGTCGGCCAGCACGCCCGGCTCGAACTGCACCCGCCGCGCCCACGCCTCGACGTCCGCGGCGGTGGCCAGCGGCTGCGCCGGCAGCAGCGCGGTCATCCCCTCGTAGCCCCGGCGCGCGTACCGGTCGGCCAGCGCGAAGGTGAAGTGCCGCAACGGGTTCGCCTCGCGCGGGCCACCCAGCCGGACGCGGGTGCGCGTGGTGGCGTGGGTGGAGAAGCCGGACGCGGCGGTGAGGAACACGACGCGCGGCAGGTGCCGGCCGGTGTCCCCGGGCTCGGCGGTGGCGAAGGTCAGCGGCTCGCCGGTGATGTCCAGCCAGGCGCACAGCAGCTCGGCCGGCGAGGCGGGCGGGTCCACGACGGTCAGCGCCGCGCCCGGTTCGGCGAGCAGGGTCGCGAGGAAGTCCCCGACCAGCGCCGGCGACAGACCCCGCACCGACCCGCGCAACGCCCACAGGCCCTGCTCGGCGGCGGCGTGCAGCCACCCCGCGTGCAGGGCGGGCAGCTCCTCGGGCACCTCGTCGCCCTCGCCACTCCAGCCGTCCCAAGTGGACAGTCCAAGCGCATGCCAGGCGTTGAGCGACCGGCCGACCAGCACGTGCGCCAGCGCCGAACCCTCACGGCCGTTCGCGTCGGGCACGTCCTTCTTGTGGATCAGCACCTTCACGCCGTCGAAGTCCAGGAACACCAGCCCCGGCGGGCCGGGCGCGGCCCACACCAGCTCGTGCAGCCGCTGGTCCCACTGGTCGAGCGCGTCGGGCGGCAACGACGACGCCACCGGACCCACGCCGCGCCGCCCGAGCAGGGACCGCGCGGACCACCGGTAGACGACCTGGTCCACGCGCGAGAGGTCGGCGTTCACACCCACCCCCCGACCGGCGTCGGCGTCAGCACGCCCTTCATCGCCAGCAGCGACAGCAACGGCTTGAGCACCCGGCGCTGCCGGAAGGCCACCGCCGGGAACTCCGCCCCCTCGGGACTGGTCCCGGCGGCGGACGCGAAGTGCAGCGTCGACCACGCGCACCGCTCCGCCGGGGCCAGCCAGCGGTGCGCGTCGCGCGCGAACAGGTAGGCGTACACGTCCCGGCTCTCGTCCTCGACCGTGCTCAAGTCGAACTCCTCCGCCTCGGCGTCCCGCGACAGCCAGTGGTCCACCTTGGCCGAGCGGAACCGCAGCAGGTCGGCCTTGGCCACCACGGACACCGACGGGATCGGCAGGTAGGGCAGCCTCCGCCGGTTGCGGATGGCCGAGATCCGCGCCAGCGTGACGTCGAACGCCGCGTCACCGGTGGTCTCCGGCCGGCCGCGCAACAGGTTCGGCACGGTCTCCGGGTCGATCACGAACACCAGGGCGTTGACCGCGCCGATGAACGCCACCGACGGGTCCACCCGCTCCAGCACCTCGCCCGCCACGTCGAAGAACGTCAGCGCGAACCGCCGCCCGGTGCGCAGGTTGGTCACCTTCAACGCGTCGGCGAACTCGATCGCCTGGGCCGGCGTGGCGCGCAACCGCTGCCGCCGCCCCAGGAACGGCTCGACGACCGTGCTCATGTACCGCTGGTGGATGCGCAGGTCGAGCGGCTCGACCAGCAACCCGAGGTCGCGCAGCGGCGCGGCCCGGCGCATCAACTGCCCGACCATCGCGGCCAGCAGGTGGCTCTTGCCCGCCGCGCCCTGCCCGATCACGCCGACCACCACGCGCTCGTCGTAGTCGCCGTAGTCGTGGGGCAGGTAGTGCCGGGTGCCGCCGCCGGTGCACACCCGGTAGGCGGTGGCCAGCCGGTTGAACAGCACCTCCTGGTTCTCGCCCGGCAGCGCGACGAACGGCGTCTCCTCGCCCTGCGCGTCGAGGACGACCACGGGCGCGGCCGACCACAGCACGGTGTGCAGGCAGATCGGGCACTGCAACGAATTCGGCGGCCGGCTCACGACGTCAGCGCCCCCCACACGATCACGCCGACCACGACCAGCGCCACGACCGACGTCCACACGATCGCCGTCACGCGGCTCGGCGACACCGGCTCCTTCAGCAGCACGTGCGCGTTGTGCTGGTACCAGGCCGCGAACGCGCGCTGCTCGGCGCGCAACCGTTCGAACGCCTCCACGCCACGCGTCTCGCGGTCGGCGAGGGTGGCCACCGGGCGGCCGGTGCCGGACAACGGGTCGGGCAGCTTGCGGCGGCGCAGCAGGGCCAGCGGGTCCGGGCGGCGGGCGCGGTCGGGGTCGAACACACCGTTGAGCAGGTCGCGCACCACGACGTCCTGCAAGTCGAGCCGGCGGCGCGCCTCGGCCGGATCGGTCACGTCCTCGTTGGTGAACAGCCGGTACAGCACCAGGCCCGCGTCCAGCACGTCGTCCTGGCGGCGCGCCGCGCCCTGCGCCGGCGGCCGGTCCGGGCAGCACGGGCACGCCGGCGCGGGCAGCCCGGAGAGCACGGCGTGCTCGAAGTCGACCAGTTGGAGGCCCTCGCCGTCCCAGTTGAGCGTGGACAGGCCGATCCGGCGGTGCACCAGGCCGCTGACCGCGAGGTAGCGCAGGATGCGGACCAGGTCGTCCACCACGGGCCCGAGGACGCCGGCGGGCAGCGGCAGGTCCAGCCGGGACAGCGGCTCGCCCCGGTTGGTGCGCAGCAGGTACGGCGGCTCGTGGTCGGGGTTGTGCCCGATCAGCCGGGTCAGCTGGGTCGGGTAGCGGCGCTCGGTGAGCCGGCCGCGCAGCCGGGTCAGGGCGTCCACCTCGCGCCGCAGCAGCGCCACGGACGCCGGGTCGGGGCCGGCCGAGCGCAGCGCGACGGGCTCGTTGACCCGGTTGCGGCCGAAGCGCGACAGCAGGGGCGGGTCCAGTCGCCGCCGCCCGTCGAACTCGATGTCGTAGGTCTGCAATCCGCGCCCGAAGTCGCCCGCGAGGATGAGCTGGAGCTGTTCGGTCATGCACGTCCCAGGGAGTCGGTCGAGTCGAACCCGGATGTCCCGAACGGTAGACATCGCCGCAGCCGCCTGCGAGTGAAGTCGCCGCAATGACACCGAACGGCCTATTGGACACCGGAAGTTTCCTGAAGTTCGCAACAACTCCCGCCGAATGCGCGACACTGGGGACGTCCATCCGCCAATACCGAAAACCGTGGAGGGCGCGTGGGTCGGGTGACGTTCCAGCAACTGCGCCGCGACGGCGCCTTTCCCCTGCTCGGGACGTTGTTCGGGGACCGGTCGTCGGTGCTGGCGCTGCTGGAGGACGCCGGTGTGCCGGCAGCCGGCGTGCCGCCGCCGGACTCGTTGCCGCCCGAGCGGTTCTGGCGGGAGGTGTGCCGCCGAATCGATCACGGCGGATTTCCACTCGACCTGGAAACGCTCCTGCTCGCGGCGGCCGAGTGGTATCCCGGAAATGCGGAACTGCGCCGTCTGCTCGCCGGTTCCGGACCGGGCCGCGCGCTGTGCCTGCTGGCGTCTCCCACTAATGCGGCGCGAGTTCGGCTGGAAGTCGAGCACCGCACCATTCTGGAGGCGTCCGCACAATTGCGGAATTTGTCGGTGGTGGTGAACCCGGCGACCCGGGTCCGCGACATCGTGCCCGCGTTGTTGGCCGCCCAACCCGACCTGGTCCACTTCGCCGGGCACGGCACCCCCGACGGCAGCCTGCTGTTCGAGGACGACGCCGGTCACGCCGCCCCGGTCGCGGTGGACGACCTCGCGCGGACCTTCGCCGTCCTGGACGAACTGCGCTGCGTCCTGCTCAACTCCTGCTACACCGCCGCTTACGCCCACGCGCTGCGGTCGCGGGCGGAAGCGGTGGTCGGCTCCACGATCCCGCTGGGCGACGCGTGCGCGACCGCGTTCACCCGGGGCTTCTACACCGCGCTGGGCCACGGCGGCACGCTGCGCCGCGCCTACGACGCCGGGCTGGCCGAGATGGGGCTGGGCGGCTGCCCGGTGTCCGGCATGCGCTACCTGGAGGGCACCGCATGACCCGCCACCCCGAGGCCTCGCACGCCGAAGCCCCACACGCCGAGACCCCGCAGCCCGGGACCGCGCGGCCCGAGGGCGAGCGCTCGGCCGGGCCACCGGCCGCCGAGGACGGCTTCACCGAAGGGCTGCGCCGGGGCGTGGACCGCACCAACTCCGGTGTCGACGGGCCGGCGGTCACCACCGCGAACTCGTTCTGGGTCGCGGGCGGGCAGCAGGTGTGCCCGGTGTGCCGGCACACCTTCCGGGTCAACGACCGCGTCCACGTCCAGCACGCCACCGCCGACGGCGCGGCCCGGGTCGTGCACGCGAGCGAGGAACTGCCCTGCCACGGCGACGCGACCGCCGGGCAGCGCGACGACCCCGCGCTGGCCACCGAGTTCTACGCCGCCATCGACCGGCTCGACGCGCTCAACCAGGTCGCCCAACGGCTCAACCCGAGTTCGTGGATGGTCGCGAACCTGCCCAAGCGGGTGCGCTGCGCGGGCTGCGGGCACAGCCTGCGGCCGTTCGAGGCGGTCGTGCTGTGCCCGTGCGACGAGACCGCGCCCAAGTGCAAGCTGCCCGTCCACCACGACCCCGCGCGCGGCCTGGACTGCCGGGACCGCTGGCTGCTCAACAAGAAGCTGGCGCACTGCCCGATGAGCTACCGGAAGAGGTGACGCGGTGGCCGACCGCTACGCCCGGCACGCGCTGGTCCCGGGGTGGGACCAGGCGGCCCTGGTGCGCGCGGAGGTCGTCGTGGTCGGCGCCGGCGCGCTGGGCACCGAAGTGGCGCGGCTGCTCGGGCAGGCGGGCGTGGGCCGGCTGGTGCTGTGCGACCCGGACGTGGTCAGCGAGTCGAACCTGAGCCGGGGCGCGTTGTTCCGCGCCGCCGACGTGGGGCGGCCCAAGGTCGAGGCCGCCGCCGAGGCGCTGGAGGTCATCGCGCCGGACACCGTGGTCGATCCCCGGCACGCCGAACTGGCCGCCGCGGCCGGGCTGGGCGAGCTGCGGTCGGCGGCGCTGGTGGTGAGCTGCCTGGACAGCCTGGCCGCCCGGCTGCGGCTGACCACCCGGTGCAACCTGGTCGGGGTGCCGCTGCTGGACGGCGGCACGTCGCCGTGGGGCGGCGAGGTGCGCTACCACGCGGCCGGTGACGCGTGCTTCGGCTGCGGGCTCGGGGCCGCCGACCGAACGGCCACCGACGACCCGTGGAGCTGCGCCGACCTGGCCCGGCCCCGGCACCGGGGCGCGTCGGCCCCGATCTCCGCCCTGGTCGCGGCGTGGATGACGACCACCGCCCTGCGCCTGCTGTTCGGCCACCGCCCCGGCACGACCGTCGTGCGCGTGGACCCCGTGCGCGGCGCGGCGCACCCGGTCCGCGTCGAGCGCGACCCGGCGTGCCCGTTCCACGAAACAGTGACCGAGGTCGTCGCGTTGCCGCACAACCACTTCGGCACCGCCGGGGACGTGCTCGCGGCCGTGGACGACGGCGAGGTCGCGCTGACCTGGACGCCGTTCCCGGTCGACGGCCGCACCAGCGTGCACCTGCGCGACGCGCCGCCGGGCGCGCGCCTGGCCGACCTGGGCGTCGCGCCCCGCGAGCTGCTGCCCGTCGTCACCCCCGGTTCCGCCGGTCGGCTCCGCTACCTGGAGCTGGCCCCCACCGGCGAAGGAGCACCATGAGACAAGAGCTGGCCCGCGACCTCGCGGCGATCTTCGACACCGAGGAGCCCGCCCGGGAGTTCCTGCGCGAGGCGGGCTACCCGGCCAGCCGGATACCGCCGTTCACCTCCAACGCGCGGGCGTTCTGGCTCAACGTGGTCGGCGAGCTGGAGCGCGGCATCATGGCCAACGGCCCGGAGGCCGTCGTGCGCACCGCGCTGAGCTGGTACCCCGACAACGACCTGCTCGCCAAGTGGCTGGCCGAGCTGACCGGCGGCGCCGCGGAGACCCCGCAGGACACGCCGACCACCGCGGGGTCGGCCACCGCCACCGAGGCCGGGCCGCGCCTGGAGGACAGCGGGCCGTGCTTCGTGCTCTACGCCATCACCTCCGACCAGCACTCGGCGTTCGTGGACGCGGTGCGCGCGGTCGCCGGGCCCGAGGCCGAACTGCTCTACACGACGCCGCACGTGTCCGCGGTGCGCATCCCCGACCCCGGCCAGCGGGCCGACCAGATGGTGGCGGCCGTGCAGCAGGAGCTGTCCCAGCGCGGCTCCAACGCCACGGTGAACTACGAGCGGCACCCGTTCCGGCCCTACCTGATCGCGAGCCTGGTCGTGCAGGGACCGGACGGCCAGCCCTACGAGCTGCGCGCGGTGCCCGCCTCCACGCTGGTCTCCGACATCCCGTTCGCCGTGCTCAGCCAGTACGACGACGAGGCCGTGCGCAACCGGCGCGGCGAGTTCCCGCGCACGGTCGTGGACGTCGTCGGCGCGGACGGCCAGACCCGCAGGCTCGACCCGAACCAGACCCTGCACGAGGCCGGGGTCCGCGACGGCGACGCCATGCAGGTCGCCGCGCAGGCCACCGCCGGTTCGACGCAGCGGTGGCAGCAGTGGGTCGAGCGGGCCAGCGCCCAGATCGAGGCCTACGCGCGGCGGCACGACGAGTTCGACATCGTCAAGACCAACAGCCGCGAGCTGCCCACCCAGTTCACCATCCGGATCACCACCACCGGGTTCGCGCTGCCCGAGGACGCCGACCCCTACCGGCCCGAACCGGTCGAGGTCGGGCAGCACGAGGTGCTGATCGCGCTGGACCGCGAGTTCCCGCGCGAGGCGCCGCTGGTGCTGTGGCAGTCGCCGGTGTTCCACCCCAACATCGCCCGGCTGCCCGGCCCGCTGCCCAAGGGCGCGGTGTGCCTGGGCGCGCTGATGGACGCCTACCGGCCGGACCTGGACTTCGCCGAGCTGTGCGGGATGCTCGTGGACATCGCGGGCTACCGCAACTACGAGGTGCTCGACCCCGACGAGGAGGGCGAGGGCTACTTCGACCGCCAGGCCGCCCGGTGGGCGCGGTCCGCGGCGGGCCAGGACGCCATCGAGGCCATCGGCGGGCGGCGGGTGCACGAGCTGGCCCGGGAGACCGCGGACCAGGAGCGGGTGCCGATGCCGTTGACCGTGCGGGCGTGGGGCGTCCAGGGATGACCATCGCCGAGGTGATGCTGTTCAAGGGCGACCGGCCCCGGCCGCGCTACTTCGGCCGCCTGTCGCTGGAGCCGCTGCTGCGCGAGGCGTTGGACGAGTCGGACGAGGACATCACGTTCGTGCTGGTGTTCCACCAGGTCGGCGAGGAGCAGGTGGCCGAGGACGGGCTGGTGAACCTGCTGCCCGACTTCGGCGAGCTGGACGTGCTGGCCGTGCGCGGCAAGCAGATGGTGTACCGGCGCAAGTTCGGCGTGGGCGCGCTGCTCGGGCCCGTGCTGCGGCGGCTGGTGGACCGCCTGGACGCCGACGAGCGGCACTGGTCGTTCCGGATCAGCCACCCCGTGCTGGACGGGGAGCGCAGCTACCGCAAGGCCCCGTCGATCGAGGGCGCGGTGGACGTGAACCTGCACCGCCCCACCAACCAGCCGCTGTTCACCATCAACAAGGTCGAGGAACCGGCGGTCGCGGAGGTGCGGCCCGCCGACCACGGGATGCCCGAGGAGTACCTCACCCCCATCAACGTGCTGATGACGCCCGGCGCGCACGCGTTGCTGCTGAGCGACCTGCCGCTGTCGCAGCGGATCGAGGAGGGCGGCTTCTTCCTCGGCACGGTCCGCGCGATCGCCGGCGACGAGACCCGCTACCTGGTGGAGATCACGGCCGTGACGCCCGCGCAGAGCTCCGGCGCGGGCAAGGGGCACTTCACCTTCACCGCGGACTCGTTCGCCGCCGTCAACCAGCTGCGCGCCGAACGCGGGCAGGGCGAGGAGCTGGTCGGCTGGTACCACACGCACCTGTTCGAGGCGGGCACCGGCCTCGGACTGTCCGATGTGGACCTCGACCTGCACTTCGCGACGTTCCGCAGGCCCTGGCAGGTGGCCGGTCTGCTCAACGTGACCAAGCACAGACGGGTGCTGCGCTTCTACGGCCGCCAGGACAACGACATGAGGGCTTGCACCCAGTGGATCAGACATGAGCGCGACAGATACCTCCCTGCGGGTGTTGGAGTGGACGACGAGTGACCGGGCCGGCCAGCCGCCGCGCGGCGACCTGGGCGCGCCCGCGGAACTGGCGCGGCCGGGTCCGGACGTGCTGGCCGCCGTCGGCCGGCTGGTCGCCGTCACCAGCGCGAAGCTGCGGTTGAGCGGCCCGCCGCTGGGCGACGCCCGGCCGGCCGGGGTCGGCGCGGCGCTGCTGTGCGCGGCGGTGGGCGGGCGGCAGCGGCGGTCGGTGGCGGTCGGGTTGGCGGAGGCGGTGCCGATGCCCAGGTCCGGCGCGGACCTGGTGGCGCACTACGGGGTCTCGGTGCGGTGCGCGGGCGCGTTGGACGCCGGGTTGCGGGAGGTCGTGTTGGCGCGGTCGCCGTTGCACGCCCTGTTCGAGGTGCCCGCGCCGGCGGAGGAGCACGAGGTGGAGGCCGTGCTGGACCTGGCGATCGACGACCCGCCCGCGCGGCGCGCCGCCGTGCTGCGGCTGGCCGACGTGCCGACCACGCCCGCGCAGGGCCGGTGGCGCGGCGAGCTGTTCGAGCGCTTCCGGTTCCGGGACCGGGCGTTCGTGCTCGACGTGTACGAGGCCGCGATGACCTACCACGGCGACGCGCACCGGGCGCGGCTGCGGGAGGCCGAGGAGGACGGCGGCGAGCTGCTGGTGGCCACGGCGCGGTGGTGGCAGGCGCTGGCGTCGGTCGAGCGGGCCCACCGGCGCGACCTGCGCGCGCGGCCCGCGTTCACCGGCTACCTGGACGGCATCCGGTTCCACTGGAGGTACCGATGAGCGAACCGATCAGCCTGCGGGTGGTCATCGAGCAGCCCGAGACCCGGGTGGACGTGCTGGGCGAGGCGCCGAGCGCTCCGGTGGCGGCGGTCCTGGCCCGGCACCGGTGCATGCTGGTCGAACCGCTGCGCCCCGACCAAGCCGCCTTGCCGCTGCACGACTTCGACCTGGAGTTCCAGCTGCGCTCCGACCTGACGCCGGGGACGGTCCTGCACCCGCCGGCGGCCGGGGTCGCGCCACCGCAACCACCGCCGCGGCGACCGCCGGAACCGGGCGCGCCGTCGCCGCGGCACCCGGAGAGGATCACCGAGGAGCAGGCCACCCAGCTCGCCCACGGCGTCGAGATCGAGGCGGCGGCCTCGCTGCTGCGCGCCGACCAGTCCGTGCTGATCACGTGCGAGAAGATCCTGGTCCCCCACCTGGCCGAGCACATCGTCCGCCGCGCCGGGCGCGACCCGCGGCTGCTGGAGGCCGACGGCGACCAGGAGAGCCGGCCGCCGGTCGCCGGGTTCCCCGCGCCGCCCGCGACCCTGCGCCAACGCCTGCTGTCGCGCCTGCGCGACCTGGTCCGCGAGATCAAGGACCGCCAGGTCCTGGTCGTGCCGCACCTGGACCTGCTGGGCGGCGGCCAGGACGGCGCGCTGTCCAACGAGTCGCGCGAGCTGATCGAGCTGCTCTACTCCACCCACGGCTCGCGCTGCGTGCTGCTGGCGTTCGCGGACCCGTCGCTGCCGGTGCCCGAGGTGCTGGCGTCCCGGTTCAGCACCCGCATCGCCATCGAGGGCACGCCCCGGCTGGTCCGCCTGCACACCGGCGACGAACTGCCCTCCCAGACCGCGTTGATCACCCGCGAGGAGGCCGCGCACTTCTCCGTCCGGGAGAACACCGACCTCTACAAGTTCCTGGCGGGCCTGAGCCCGGTCCGGCTGCGCCAGGCCATGCGCTACGCCCACCAGCAGCACGAGGGCAACCCGCAGGCGACCGTGGCCGAGCTGCGCGACACCATCCGGGCGTTCAAGGCGCAGCAGTCGTCCAGCTTCGAGATCCCGGACGTCAGCTGGGACGACATCGGCGGCTACGACGACGTGAAAGCCGCCCTCGAACGCACGTTGCACATCATGAACATGTCCCGCGCGCTGCCCGACGAGGACCAGCACCTGCGGGCCGAGCTGACCCCGCGCGGCTTCGTCTTCTACGGCCCGCCGGGCACCGGCAAGACCCTGTTCGCCAAGGCGGTGGCGAACAAGTTCAACGCCACCATCCAGATCGTGTCCGGCCCGGAGGTCACCAACAAGTTCGTCGGCGAGGGCGAGCGCCGCATCCGCGAGCTGTTCGCCGAGGCCCGCCGCAACGCGCCGTCGGTCATCGTGTTCGACGAGTTCGACTCGATCGCCGCCCGCCGGGGCAGCGGCGACGACGGCGGCAGCCGCGCGGGCAACGCGATGGTCGCCCAGATCCTCACCGAGATGGACGGGTTCCGCCCGGACGTGCAGATGCTGGTCATCGGCACGACCAACCGGCTGGAGCTGATCGACTCGGCGCTGCTGCGCCCGAGCCGGTTCGCGAGCTTCCCCATCGACCTGCCCGACGAGTACGCCCGCCGCGACATCATCCGCGTCCACGCCCGCCGCTACCGCATCCCGGTGGACGGGTTCGCCGAAGCGCTCGTGCGGGCCACCGTGGACTGGAACGGCGACGAGATCCGGGCCCTGTTCCGCGACGCGTTCGTGGCCGCCAAGTACGAGGGCAGGCCGCCGACGCCGACCCAGCTCGGCGAGCTGGTGGGCCGGCACCAGATCAGCCGCAAGCGGGAGCACGTGGGTCGGGGGCGCGTGTGAGCTGGCCCGAGGAGACCACCCGGACGGTCAACCTGCTGGCCGCCGTGGAACGCAAGCTCGACGGCTGGTTCGTCGGGCGGGGCGCGGCCGTGCGGCTGATGGTGCTGGCCGCGGTGTGCCAGGAGCACCTGCTGCTCATCGGCCCGCCGGGCACGGCCAAGACCGACCTGATCTCGCGGTTCTGCGGCCTGGTGAACGCCTCGCAGTTCCGCTACCTGCTCACCCGGTTCACCGAGCCGTCGGAGATCTTCGGGCCGCTGGACTTCCAGCAGTTCCAGGCCGGCACCTACCGCGTCCGCACCACCGGGATGCTGCCCGAGGCGGACATCGTGTTCCTCGACGAGGTCTTCCAGGGCAGCAGCGCCATCCTGAACACCCTGTTGGCGGTGCTCAACGAGCGGTCGTTCGACAACGGCGGCACGCGGCAGCACGCGCGGCTGGTGAGCCTGTTCGGCGCGTCGAGCGAACTGCCCGACGACCCGGCGCTGCTCGCGTTCGCCGACCGGTTCCTGCTGCGGCTGGAGGTCGAGCCGGTGGCCCGCATCCGGCTGCACGAGCTGCTCGACCGGGGCTGGCAGCACCAGACCGAGCAGCTGGGCGGCGGCGGCGTGAACACCTCGCCGCTGGTGTCGGTGTCCGACCTGGGCAAGCTGACCCGGCAACTGCGGCACGTCCGGCTCACCGACGTCCGCTCCCGCTACGCCGACGTGGTGGCCGAGCTGGTCGCGCGCGGCGTGGCGCTGTCGGACCGGCGGATCGTGCGCGGCCTCAAGCTCGTCGCCGGCGCGGCCCTGCTGCGCGGCGCGGAGGTCGCCCAACCGCGCGACCTGTGGCCGTTGCGGCACATCTGGACCGAGCCCGGCGACGCCGAGGTGACCAAGGGCGTGCTGGACGACCACCTGGGCGCGGTCGAGGACGGGTCCGGGGGCCGCTCGGTCACCGCGCTGCTCGAACTGGCCCACCAGCGGGTGCGGCAGCTCGACGACTACCCGGCCGGCGCCGACGGCTCGGCGGTCATGACCACCCTGCGCGTGCTCAACCAGGAGGTGCTGCAACCCCTGCAACGCGGGCACCCCCACGAGCACGCGGCCATCGACACCGTCCGCGGCCTGATCAACCAGGTCACCCAACGGCTGCGCCAGACGACCTAGGAGCGGAAGAACCCATGTGCAATCCACGACGGGTCCGGGTGCGCGCGACCCGGGTCATCTCCGAGCAGTGGCGGACCGAGGTCGTCCGCACCGCGCGGGCGGCGGGCACCGTGGCCGGCGAGGCCACGCTGACCCGCTCGCTGCGCACCCTGCTGGCCCGGCCGCTGCTGGTGGCGTTCGAACGGGCGCTGGCCGAGGACCCCGAGTGGGAGCTGGTGGACGGGGACTACCACCACCGGGTGCCCGACGGGCTGGTGGTGTACCGACCGGCCACCGGCGACCTGGAGATCTCCGTGCGGCTGACCGCGGCCGTCGAGGTGGAGGGTTCGGCGACGCGGGTCGAGTCCGGCGAGGTCACCGACGAGGTGGAGACCGAGCAGGAAGGCCTGTGGTACGAGGACGAGTGGATGGGCCGCACCCGGCGGAAGGCCGAGGAGGAGGCCGGCCGCGCCGCCGAGCGGATCGCCGACGAACTCGCCGAGCGGCGCCGGGACGGGTTGCGGCGGGAGGCCGAGGAGCAGGCCCGGCTGCGGCGCGAGCACGGGACGTCCGCCGCCGAGGCCGACGCGCGGGCCGACGCCGACCGCAAGCTGGAGGAGGAGTCCCGGTTGCGGGAGCGGGAACTGCGCTCGGCCGCGCAGCGACGGCTGGAAGAGGTCCACGAGCGGACCATGCGCGGCGTGCAGCGGGCGATGGTGGCCGGCGTGCAGGGCGCGATCACCGAGTTCGCGCACCGCAACGGGGCGCAGAACTTCGTGGTGCGCGAGGAGGACGGCGTGGTCGAGATCCAGTTCGAGATGGAGTCGTGAGGCCGTGCGGGTCAGGGTGAGCTTGCGCGTCATCGCCGAGACCGGCGAGGTGGAGCTGTTCCAGGTGGACGACCTGGGCGCGGTCCGCGAGGGCGAGGAGCACGACGCCGTCCACGACGAGATCGCCCACCGCGTCGGCCGCGTCCTCGACCCGCGACCGCTGGTCGAGGAGGAGCTGTCGGCCGGGCGGCCCGCCGTGGAGGCGTGGGCGCCGCAGGAGGACGACGGCGAGCGGGGCCGGTCGACCGAGACGCAGGAGAACGGGTGACCGACGCCCGGCGGCTCCTCGAACGCGCGGCCGACTGCTACGAGCAGGCCGGGCTGCCGCTGGAGGCCGCCCGCTGCCGGGAGCGCGCCGGCACCCTGCACCCGGCGGCCGTGCTGTACGAGCGGGGCGGGGACCTGGAGCGGGCCGCCGACTGCTACGCGCGGGCCCGGCTGGTGCCCGAGGCGGTGTCGTGCTGGCTGCGGCTGGGCCGGGTCGAGGAGGCGGCGGGCTGCTGGGAGCAGGCCGGTGACGTCGTGTCGGCCGCGTGGATCCTGGTGACGGCCGCGCGCAACACCGCGCGGGCGCGGTGGCTGGTCGAGGGCGACCGGGCCGAGCCGGGCGTGCGGCGGACGATCGTGCGGGCGCTGTGCCGGGCGGTGGAGGGCGGCGGGCACTCGGCGTTGCGGGAGGCGTTGGCGGCGCTGGACCACCGGCAGTGGGGCACCCCGCAGCGGTGGGCCGTCCAGGCGGCGGACCTGGTGGGGCGGCCGGACCTGGCGGCGCAAGTGTTCGCCGACGCGTTCGCCGGTGGGCACCCGGCGGTGCTGGCGGAGTGGCGGGAGTGGGCGGAGCGGGCGTTGGGCGGCACGGCCGGGTTGCCTGGGGGTGCGGCGTGATCTGGGACCGCATGCGCCGCAAGAAGGCCAACGAGCCCGCCGCCCCGCGCCCGCCGCTGTTCGACGTCCGGCGGGTGGAGCCGCCGGACGACCTGCTCCTGGTGCCGATCGACCTGAGCCGGTTGCCCGCGGAGACGTTGGCACTCATGGGTTTGCCGCCCGACGGGTCGCGCCCGGCGGACTGGCCGGGCGAACTGCCGTGGCCGCCCGAGGTGCCGCCGGAGGTGCTGTGGCTGCTGGACCCGACCGCGCCCCGGCCGGCGAAGCTGCCGCCGGAGCTACCGTGGCCGCCGGACCTGCCGCCGGAGCTGCTGTGGACCTTCGACCCGGACGGGCCCCCGCCGCCGGGGTGGCCCGCGGACGTGCCGTGGCCACCGGAACCGGTGTGGCCCGGGCCGCCGCCGATGCCCGCCCCTGAGCCACCGCAGAACCAGCCGTGGTCGCCGCCCAACGCACCGCAAAGCCAGTCGTGGTCGCCGCCCAACGCACCGCAAAGCCAATCGTGGGGGCCGCCGCCGGACGTGCGTGGGCGGGGGCCCGGCGGGTACATCGGCGATGTCCGGCCGTTGCGGCGTGAGCCCGCGCCCGAGCCGGGTCCGTCCCCCGCTCCGGCCGCCTCCGGTGCCCGGGTGGCGCGGTTCCGCGGGGATGCCGCCGCGTTGGCCTTCGTCGGCGCGTTGGAAGACCAAGCCGTCCGCTGCCACCGCGCGCCCGACGGCACCGTGTGCGTCCCCGTCACCGCCCCCGCCGAGGAAGCCGCCCTCGCGCTCGGCGGTCTCGTCGGTCCCGCGCCGGACACCGCCGGCTGGCCCGTCGTCACCCTCGCCGAGCTGGCCGCGTCGGTGGACGTCCCACCGACCGGGCCGGACCGCGCCGAAGCCACCGTCCTGACCCCGGGTCTGCTCGCCGCACCGCTCGTCCGGTCCTGTTTGGACAGTTCGGTGCCGGTGACCGTCACCGCGGTCGAACTCCGCCGGGGCGGCAACGTCCGACCGGCTGTGCTGCTCCGGCTGGGTGGCGCAGACCCGTTGCCGAAATCGTTGCTGCGCACCACCTCCGCCCTCCCCGACACCGTCGTGTGCCGCGAGATCGGCCCGTCCCTCCTGGTCGACCACCGCGCCCGCTACCCGGTCGACGACGACGTCCTCGCCGCGTCCGTCCCCGCCGGCCACCGGTGGGTCGTGACGTCGGACGGGTCCGGGGTGTGGGACGTCGTGGTGACCGCCCGCGAGACCACGCCGACCCTCGACCTGCCCGCCACCGCTCCCCCGCGCCACGCCGCGACCCGCGTGGACGCGGTCACCATCGGCATCGCCCTCGTGCGCGACGACACCACCGCCGACCGCGTCGACGCGACCCTGGTCTCCGACGACGACCTCCCCGCCCTGCGCGTGTTCCTCGCCCACGGCCCCGCCCGCGAAGCGCTGCACGTCGTCCCCGGACCCGGGCGGCACCTGCTGGTCGAGCCCGGCGGCACCACGGACCCCGTCCCCTTCGGCGTCCCGGTCGCGCGGTTCGGCTCGGACGGCCTGTACCTGGAGTCCGGCACGACCCTGCGCCCCCGACCACCGGCCGGCGCCCTGGTCGAGCACTTCGGGCTGGCCCGCGGCACGGTCGTGGTGGCCACCGCGGCGGGCGCGTTCCGGTTCCGCGCGGAGGACGCCGTCCCGGCCTGGGCGCTGTGGCTGGAGGACCCGCCCGAGGTGCGCGACGGGCTGTCCCCGGCGGCGGAGGGGTTGTTGGCGCGCCTGGAGGAGGTCGCCCGGCCCAGGCCGGACGCCGTCGGCGCGCCCGAGCACGACCCCGCCCGGCGGGTCGGGCTGGTCTCGGCCGCCACCCGGCTGGAGCTGTCCGGCGACCTCGCGGCGGCGGCCCGGCAGCTGGAACTGGCGGGCGACTTCTACCGCGCGGCCCGGCTGTACGAGCAGGCCGCCGGGGGTGGCGGCTGATGGACGCCGACCTCGTCGCTGCGGTGCCGTGCACGGCCCGGGGTGTGGCCGTGTCGCCGGACGCGGGCGCGTTGCTCGCGGTCAGCCGCGCGGGCGTCGAGCTGGTGGACCTGACCGGCGCACCGGTGTGGGCGCGGCGGATCGAGGTCGCCGACGAGCACCCGGTCGAGGTGCAGTGGGCCGCCGACGGGCACGACCCGGTCGTGCTGGCCAACCGCGTCGCGCACGCCCTGGACCCGGACACCGGCGCGGCCCGCCGCCTGCCGCCGGGCGTCGGCGACCGGGACGACGTCACCGCGCTGGCCCTGGACACCACCGGCCGGCTGCTCGCCCTGGGCACCGCGTCCGGCGAGGTCGTCGTGCTGGACCGGCGCACGGCCGTGGTCACCCGCCACGAGACCGGCGGCCGGGTCAACGCCCTGGCCTGGCGGCCCGGCGAACCGGCGCTGTGCGTGGCGGTGCCCAACGCGTTGCAGTGGTGGGACCTCCCGCGCCAGGCCATGCTGCGCAGCATCGGCACGACCACCCACCCGGTGGCGCGGCTGGCGTGGTCGCCGGACGGGAGCCTGGTCGCCGCCGCCGGCACGCGGGACGTGTTCACCATCGACACCGCGTCCTGGCGCGGCCTGGACCGCCGCGACCTCGGCGGCCGGCAGTCCCCGGTCGCGCTGGGCTTCACCCGCAGCGGCGCGCACCTGCTGGTCGGGTTCGGCGACGAGGTCGCGGTCGTGGACCGGCAGCTGGACCTGGTCCGCACGCTGCCGGCCGCGTTGCGGGAAGCGGGCGGGCTGCACGTCGGCGGGTCCGGCGCGGTCGCCGTGCGGGCCACGCCGGACGAGGTCCGGGTGTGGCGGATGCCCGACACCGAGCCGACCCCCGACCGGGCGGCGACGACCGCGGCGGTGCGGCGGTGGGCCGTGCGGGCGGCGCGCAGCGTCGGGCGGGACCGGGCGGTCGACGACGGGGTGCTCGCCGTGCGGTCGGACGTGCTGGTGCCGGCGGGCGACGACCGGTGGGGTCCGGGGTTCGCCTGGCTGGACGGGTCCTACGTGGTGCAGGACGCCGACGGGCGGGTGGTGCGGACCGGCGACCCGGCGGAGGAGCCGCTGTGGGCGGCGGACGTGCCCGCGGTGCCCGGCGGCGTGCTGGACGTGGAGGCCGCCGGGGTGCTGGACGTGGGGGCCGGCGGGGTGCGGGCCGTGGGGGCCGGCGGGGTGCGGGCCGTGGGGGCCGGCGGGGTGCGGGCCGTGGAGGCCGGCGGGGTGCGGGCCGTGGAGGCCGGCGGGGTGCGGGCCGTGGGGGCGAGCGGGAGGCCGGGTGTGGAGGCCGCCGCGCTCGTGGCCGTCGCGTTCCACCACTCCGAGGCGGACACCGTGCTGCTGCTGGACGCGGGCACCGGCCAGCGGGTCGCGTCGGTGCCCGGTGGCCAAGGACCGGCGTGGTCGCCGGACGGGCGGTTCCTGGCGGTCCCCGGGCCTGGGGCGACGCCCGACCACGTGCTGGTCCACGCCGTGCGCCGGGGCGCGCCGGAAGGTCGGCCCCGGGTGCTGCCCGCCCGGCAGGGCGTCGGCCGGGTCGCCTGGTCACCCGACGGCCGGTGGCTCGCGGCGAGTTCTGGGCGGCGGGTCGTCGTGTGGGACAGCGAGAGCTGGGAGCGCGTGCCCGGACCCGCGGAGACGCCCGGCAGGTCGCCGTTCGGGCCTGTCGCGTGGTCGCCGGACGGGCGGTGGCTGGCGGCGGCGGACTCCGGCGTGACCGTGTGGGACGCGGTGACGTGGCAGGCCCGGCGGGTGACCGGGGCCGGGCGGGCGCGCGGGTGGGCGCCGGCGCTGACGTGGTCGCCGGACTCCGCGATGCTCGCGTTCCCCGGCGCGGGCGCGGGGACGGTCGCGCTGTGGGACGTGACGGCGTGGAAGGTCGCCCGGGTGCTGCCCCGGCCGGACGGGGTCGGGGACGTGTGGGCGGTCCGGTGGTCCGCGGACGACGAGATCGGCGTCGGGTACGCGGGCGGGCTGGTGCTGCGGTGGCGGCTGGACGCGGAGGTCGAGCGCGACGCCTCGCCGCTGCCGTTCGACATCGGGGTGCTGACCTCGCTCGGCGTGGCGACCGCGCGGGCCGGCGCGGCGGTCGCGTTGGCCACGGTCGCGGACCTGCTGGCCGTGGTGGCGGGGCGGGACGACGGGCGGTTGGGGTGGTTGCGCGGGCACGCCGGGGTGGTGGCGTTGCGCGGGCTGCGGTGGCCGGTGGCCGCGTTGGTGGGGGTCGTGGTGCTGTTGGCGGCGGAGTTGCCGCCGCAGAGCGGGTTCGAGCCGCCTGGGGGCGCGTTCGAGGACGAGTTGGCGGGTGCGTTGGGCGCGGCGCTGGCGGGGGCGTCGGGTGCGGCGCCGGTGGCGGGGGCGTTGGGGGCGGCGGCGGGCGCGTTGGGGGCGGCGGGTTCGGTGCGGCCCGAGGTGCCGTTGGCGGCGTTGGTCGGCGTGCTGGACGGTGTGGACGACCGGTTGTTGACGATGCTCGGGTTGTTGGGGCCGGAGGCGGTGGCGGCGGAACCGTTGCTGCCGGTGCGGATGCGGGCGTTGCGCGAGCAGTTGTGGGCGCTGGACGCCGGGCAGCGGCGGTTGCTGGGGCTGCGGCTGACCACCCGGGCCGCCGGGCGGGCGCAGGGTGCCGGGCTCGGCGAGCGGGCCGGGTTGGCGCGGCACGGCGCGGTGAACGCGTTGGTGCCGACGCAACTGGCGTTGCCGGAGCTGTTGGGGTTGCGGTACACGCGCGGCGAGTTGCTGTACCGGACGCGGCAGGGCGCGTTGCCGCCGGTGCTGCGGTCGGCGGTGCTGGTCCTGGACGACAGTCCCGCCGCGCACGGGCAGGTCGGGGTGACGTTGCGGATGGTGGCGCACCTGGTCGCTTCGGCGTTGGTGGACGACCACCACCGGTGTGCGGTGGTGCGGACGGGCGAGCCGGGGGCGGCGGTTTTTCTGGGACGGGCGCAGGATTTGACCGCGTTGTGGACGGGTGGGTCGGTGCGGCGGGCCGATGTGGGGACGGCTTTGCGGACGGCGGAACGGGTGGCCGACGGGTTGGCGGACCCGTTGGTCGGGCCGGCTCGGGTGCTGGTGTTGACGCAGGAGTACGCGGAGGTGCCGGAGCGGCCTTCGTTGCGGTGCATCCGGGTTCGGTATCCCGGGCGGGTCGGGGGTGGCGGGTTGACGCTGCGGTGTGACGCTTCGGCTGAGGAAGTGTTGGACGTGGTGGTCGCCGCGCTGGCCGGGTAGGGGCGCTGCGCGCTCTCAAGATCAAAAGCGCCTCGCCGGCGGGCTGACCACCGATGGGGGGGTGAAGGGCGTCGGTTCCCCCACCGCATGGCCTGGCGGAGCCAACCACACTTTCCCGGGGTCGGTCGAAAAACTTTGCTCGTTCCTCGCAAACTTTTTGGCCCGACCCCGGGAAAGTGCGGTAGCCCTTCGGGCAGGCCATACGGTGGGGGAACCGAGGCCCTCCACTTGTGGCTGGGCCACCGCGCGCTTCGCGCGCCAAGAGCCGCCCTGCGCGAGCGAAGAGCGCCCTGCGCGAGCGAAGAGCGCCCTGCGCGCGGAGGGCGGTGTGGGGGCGCGGTGTGGGGGCGCGGTGTGGGGCGGCGTTGGCGGGTTAGCCGCAGCGTTGTGGGGGGTTAGCCGCAGAGCATTTGTTCGATGGTCTCCGGGGCCAAGGACTCCAGGAGTTTTTCGATCAGTTCTGGGCGCAGGGCGTCGCCGAGGATGGTGATTTCGCCGTTCTCCACGCTGATGCGCAGGCGGACCAGGCCGCCGGTCGGGTGGTTCGCGTACTCCTCCGGCTGGACCAGGTCCGGGAGGCTGTCCACGAATTCGTAGTTCGTCATCGCCAGATCCCTTGGATTGTGGTGGCGCAGTGCGGGCAGGTGCCGTCGCTCAAGTCGTTGCGGGCCAGGCCCCAGATGGTTCGGTGGATGACCGGGGTTCGGCAGGTCGGGCAGTGGGTGTTGCGGCCTTCTTCGCCCAACGCTCGTTCCACGTACACGTGGTGCAGGCCCGCCTTGTGGCCGATGGCGCGGGCTTCGGCCAGGGCGGTCGGGGTGGTCGGGTTGTCCTGTGCTCGGCGGTAGGTGGGGGTGAAGCGCAGCAGGTGCCACGGGATGGCGGGGTCGATGGCCGCTATGAACTCGGCGATGGTGGCCAGGTCTCGTGGGGAGTCGCAGATGCCCGGGATCAGCGGGGTGCTGATTTCGAGCCAGACGTTCTTGGCGTGCAGTGCGCGGATGGTGTCCAGGACCGGGGTGACGGGCGCGCCGGTGAGCCTGTGGTGGCGGGTGTCGTCGGTGCCCTTGATGTCGATGTTGACGGCGGTCAGGGCGGGGGCCAGCAGGTCCGCGGCCTGCGGGGTGAGGAAGCCGTTGCTCTTCCAGAGGACCCTGGCGCCTTGGGCGGCCAGGTCCAGGGTCAGTTCAGCGGCCAGGGAGGGTTCCGAGTAGGACAGCGCTACGAAAGCGTCCCGGGTGGCGGCGTCCCGGGCGATCGCACTGGCGTCCACCGGGGTCGCGGACCAGGTGTCGTGGTCGCGGCCGTACTGGGAGATGCGGTGGTTGACGCAGTAGTCGCAGCGGAACGTGCAGCCGGGGGCCGCCAGCGTGACGGTCTGCGCGCCGGGGCGCACGTGGTAGAAGGGCTTGCGCTCGACCGGGTCCAGGTGGCGGACGGACGTGGCCCGGGTGGCGGTTTCGCCGGTGTCGCCGCTGCGTCGGCGGACCTTGCACGCGCCCACTTGGCCGTCGGCGAGGGAGCAACCGGTCGGGCACAGGGTGCACAGCAGCCGGGAGCCGGAGGGTTCGAAGAGGACCGCCGGGGACCACGTCGCCTCGGATCGCTCCACCCCGCGATGATGGCACGGCCGGTTCCGGGTGAAGCCGCTGTCGCGCGGCTTCACCCGAAAAGCCGACAGCGGTGTTACTGGGTCACGCCGAACTGGTTGGCCAGGTCGGTGAGCATCGCGTTGGCGCCCTGGAGGCTCACGGCGGTGAACCACGTGGTGTCGTTGACGTCCACGATCTTGCCCTTGAGGGTGCCCCCACAGCGGGTTGGCCTGGAACTTCGCCTTCGGGTCCTCGGCGTTCTTCGTCTCGTCCTGGTACGCGGCGACGAAGATCATGTCGGCGTCGAGCTTGGTGATCTCCTCCTGGCTGAGGTTCACCGAGATCTTGTCCTTGACGTCGGGCTGGCCGTCCGGGCGGCCGATGCCGGCGTCGCCCATGACGATGCCCGATGCGGGACGGGAAGGTGTTGGCGCATGGGACGCCGGAGGAGGTGTTGACGGAGCCGATGTTGGACGAGGTGTTCGGGTTAGCGGCGAAGGTCATCCCGGATCCCGTGTCCGGCCCCCCTGGCGATCCCGATCAGCGCCCACCTCGCACCTAGCCCTCCGCGCCGACGGCACGCTTGTGCGCCGCAGGCGCGCTATTCACGGGCTGCCAAGCCACAGGACCCCGGGGGCCTGCCCGCCGGCGAGGCGCTTTTGATCTTTCGAGCGCTTCGCGCGTTCAAAGCGCGAAGCGCGTTCGGCTTGAGAGCGTCAGCGTTCAGTTCAAAGCTTAAAAGAGCCTCGCCGGCGGGCAGGCCGCCAAAGATGACAAAAAAGAAAGAGAGGGGGCTTCTTGCTTGTGTCATCTCCGTATGGCCTGGCGGAGCCGACCACACTTTCCCGGGGTTGGTCGAAAAACTTTTGCTCGTTCCTCGCAAAACTTTTTGGCCCAACCCCGGGAAAGTGTGGTAGCCCTGCGGGCAGGCCATACGGAGATGACACAAGCAAGAAGCCCGGGTTGGGGTGTGACCTCGCCAGGCCCTGGTGCGGCGCCGGGGTGCGGGTTGTTAGATGGTCACTACGCAGTTGTCTGAACTGTTGGTGCCCATTACGCTTACTACGCCGGTTCGGTTGTCGCCGAAGAAGCGGGAGAACATGCCTGCTGGGCGGCCTCCGAAGAGTAGTGGGCCCAGGACTGGGGCTACTTCGGTTTCGTAGGGCTCCTCTGCGTTGTCGGCCACCATGGCCAGTTTGCAGGACCTGGGCTCTACGTACTTCTGGATGATGCTCGTTGCCGTGGGGGCGGCCTTGGTGATGGCGGATTCCCAGAGTGCCTGAGGGGTTTCTTTGCCGATCAGGACTTGTTTGCCGCTCATCCCTAGACCCTCTTTGAGGACCAGGGTGTCCTTGCGGTCCACCGCCCAGGGGATCAGGTCTATTTTACGGTCTTCCCACGTGGTTTTGCGTTCTGACAATACTCTCGTCCATGGGAGGTATTGGTCTACCAGGGCGCGTTCTGCTGTGGTCATCCACGGGCGGCCTTCGGAGAGTAGGCCCATGGTTAGTTTGCTGGACAGGAACGTTGATGTCTGGGTGCCTACCAGGAGGCAGCCGTGGTCCAGAGCGGCTTGGACCGGGGTGGTGTCTATGGACAGTTCTTGCCAGTCTGGGATGGTGAAGTTCCTCAAACCCAACGGGTAGCGGAGGTGGGGTGGGCAGTCCCAGGCCTTGTGCAGGTCTTCTGGTTCGAAGAATTGGGCTGTCAGGCCGTGGTTGGTGAAGTACTCCACCTCTATGTCGAAGTAACGCGTTGAGGTGACGCCCTGGTCTCTGGCGCTGCCCACGATGGCGATCCTTGGTGCCACTCCCAGCTCGTTGGCCAGGTGGCGGAACATCTCGGCCCTGGTGGCGAAGGGGCTTCGGTGGGCGAACGGGGCGCGGCCGTGGCTGTCTTGGTAGAGGGTGCGCCAGACCTCCAGGCGGCAGTGGGTTTCCACTGGGCCGCCCAGGGCTCCGCTCACGTTGAACTCCAGGAACTGCGGGCCCTGGTCGCCGATGACGATGTCCGGTCTGGTCACGCAGTCCGCGTAGCGTTCCTCCAAGAACTGGTCCGCCATGAACAGGTTGTGCTCGGACTCGGGCATCCGGTACGCCGCCAGGCGGTCCGCGGTGGTGGGGCCGGTTTCCAGGGCCGTGCGGCGGATCAGGTCCAGGAGGGCGGCTGTCACGCGGAACAGTTCGGCGTAGGAGCCGCGGGGGATGACGATCGGGGCCGCGGGGAGTAGGGGTTGGTAGGGCCAACCCGTGTCGCGGATGGCGGTTCTCAGCGAGGTGCGGATGGTGTCGGCGTCGGCTGCGGGCGGTAGGTGGTGGGTGCCGAACCACGGGTGGGTGTTGGTCACGGGCGGGTCCCCCGAATCGGTCCGTCCACTGTGGCAGGCAACGACTGTACGGTTCGGGTGACCGCTCGGGAAGGAGCGCGCGATGACGCTGCGCCGCGTCGGGGACAACGAGTTCGTCGAGGAGCACGGCGGTGACTACGAGGACTTCGCGCCGGGCATGGTGATCCGGCACTGGCCCGGCCGCACGATCTCCGAGACCGACAACACCTGGCTCACCCTGCTCACCATGAACCAGCACCCGCTGCACTTCGACACCCACTACGGGGCGCAAGCCGAGTACGGACGGGTGCTGGTCAACAGCGGCATCACGTTGTGCCTGGTGGGCGGCATGACCGTGCAGGCGTTGTCGGCGCGGGCGGTGGCGAACCTGGGGTGGGACCGGGTCCGGTTGAAGGAGCCGGTGTTCGTCGGGGACACGCTCTACGCGACCAGTCGGGTGCTGGCCAAGCGGCTGTCGAAGTCCCGGCCGGGCAACGGGATCGTCACCGTCGAGACCACCGGGACCAAGTCCACCGGGGAAGTGGTGATCGTGTTCGAGCGGTCGTTCATGGTCCGGTGCCGGGGCTGAGGAGCGCGGCGGCTGCGGCGGTGTCCTCGATGGGCATGCCGACGCTGCGGAACACCGAAGTGGCGCCGGGTGGTCGGCCGGTGATGGCGCCCAGCTCGTGCAGGTCGGTGGCGCGGATCCGGTGGGTGGCGAGGGCGGCGCGGACCTCGCCCGCGTCGGCGATGGCCGCTTCTCGTTGTTCCACGACCACGAAAGCGTTTGCCAGGAGGGTCGGATCGACCTCGATGGCGTCTTCGTGCGTGCCACCGATGATGTTGACGTGCGCGCCCGGCGCGATCCAGGAGGCGTCGATGAGGGGCGTCTGATCGTCGGTCGAGGTGGCGGTGCAGACGATCGGGGCGTTCTCCACTGCGGATTTCGCGTTGTGGTGGATCGACACCTCGTGGCCGAGGGTGGCGGTCGCCCACTCGGCGAAGGCGGTCGGGGTGGTTCGGGAGTGGACGTGGACGTGGGTGATGGGACGGACCGCGGAGATCGCTTCCACGAGTGCGCGGGACTGGACGCCGGCGCCGATGACGGCCAGTTCGGCGGCGTCCTCGGGGGCGCAGAGGCGGGTGGCGAGGGCCGCGGTGGCGCCGGTGCGCACGGCGGTCAGGTCGGCCCCGTCGAACTGGGCGGTCACGCGGCCCGTCTCCAGGTCCACCAGGACGACCACGCCGTGGATCAGCGGCAGGCCGCGGTCGGGGTTGTCCGGGGTGATGGTGGTGATCTTCACGGTGGCCACGCCGCGCCGCTCCCACACCGCGGTGCCGGTCAGCAGCTGGCGGTGCGGGCCGTGCTCGACGACCGTGCGGGACGGGGACCGCGTGCGGCCGGAGGACAGGTCGGCGAACGCCTCCGCCAAGGCGTCGATGACGCGGGCCAGGGCTTCCGGGTCGGTCATCGGGCGGCCTCCCGCAGGTGTGCGACGACGTCCACGATGAGGTCCTCCTGACCCGCGATCGCCTGCCGGCGGCCCAGTTCGAAGAACACGTCCCGCGGGTCCACGCCGGCCCGCCCGGACGCCTCCAGCACGGGGTGCTTGAACCCGGAGAACACCCCGGCCAGGCCGCTGACGATGCTCAACGACCCGGTCACCGGCGGCGCGGGCACCAGCTCGCGCTCGGCGTACTCGGCCGCGTCCAGCAGCGCGTACAGGTCGATGCCGGTGGTGAACCCGGTGCGCTCCAGCACCGGCACCAGGACTTCCAGCTGCGTGTTCCCGGCACCCGCGCCGAACCCCCGCGCGCAGGCGTCGACGACCGTCGCGCCGGCCTCGGCGGCGGCCACCGAGTTCGCCACGGCCATCCCGAGGTTGTTGTGGCCGTGGAAGATCACCGGCACGTCCACGGCGGCGGCGATCGCCCCGATGCGCTCGCTGACGTCGCGCGGCAGGAAGTGGCCCGCGGAGTCCATGATGCCGACGCCGCGAGCGCCGTACCCGACCGCCGTGGCGGCGTGCTCGGCCAGTTCGGCGGGCGTGGCCATGTGGCTCATCATCAGCACGCAGTGCGCCTCCGCGCCCTCCCCCGCCAGGAACTCCAGGTGGCGTTCGGCGAGCGAGGTCTCCGTGCAGTGCACGCCGACGCGGACCACGTCCGCGCCGTGCGCGAGGGCCTTGCGCAGGTCGTCGGACGTGCCCCAGCCGGGCAGCATGAACACGGCCATCCGGCTGTGCCGCAACGCTTCCCGCACGGTGGAGAGCATCACGTCGTCGCTCACGGCCGCCCGGCCCACCTGGAGCGAGGACGCCCCGAGCCCGTTGCCGTGCCCCACCTCGACCACCGGGACGCCCGCCGCGTCGGCCGCCTCCGCGTACCCGCGCAGGGCCGCCGCGCTCAACTGGTGCCGCACCGCGTGCTGCCCGTCGCGCAGGGTCGGGTCGTGGATCGTGACCGCGTTCATCCGCCCACCGCCGCCAGTCGTGCCGCGTGCTGCTCGGCGACCAGGATGGCGGCCGAGTTGATGATGTCGAGGTTGCCGGCGTACCGGGGCAGCACGTCGCTGTCCGCCGCGACCTCCAGCGACACCACGACCCGGTCGCCGGTCACCTCGCACGCCCGCACCTCGTAGCCGGGGGCGAAGGCCCGGACCTGTTCGGCGGCCTCGGCGACCACGGCGCGGACGTCGGCGGTGGACGCGTCGGGGATGACGGCGTGGACGGCTGTGCGGAAGGTGGCCGGCGGGACCGCCGGGCTGATGTTGAGGATGGCCTTGGTGTCGCGGACGCCGGAGAACGCGGTGAGCGCGGCTTGCGTGGTGGCCACGTACTCGTCCAGGTTGAGCCGGGTCGCCCGGCCCGCGATGCGGCTCGCGACCGTGGACACGACCTCCAGGTAGGACACGGAGAACCGGCTCGCGAGCGCGTGCGCGATCGGGATCGACGCCTGGCCGCCGCAACTGATCAGGCTGACGTCGCGGGCGGTCGGGGCCTGGGTGCCGGTGACCGTGGGGACGACCATGTCACCGACTCGGCTCGGCGTGAGGTCGATGAGCAGGGTGTCGGTGTCTTCGAGGAGCCGCCAGTGTTCCCGGTGGGACATGGCGTTGGTGGCGTCGAAGACGATCGGGAACGGCCCGGCGGCCAGCACGGCGTCGATGCCCTCGGCGGAGGTGGCGCACCCGAGCCGGGCGGCGTGGGCGAGCCCTTCGGAGTCCGGGTTGCGGCCGGCGACCAGCGCGCAGTCCAGCACGGGTGAGCGGTGCACCTTGCCGACCAGGTCCCGGCCGATCGCGCCGGTCCCGATCACGGCCACGCGGGTCATCGGGCACCTCCCGCGCCGAACCGGGCGGTCCAGGCGTCGTGGGCGGCCACGGTGTCGCGGGCCAGCCGGGCGAACGGCGGGCCGACCATGCTGCCGTCCAGCACGGCGATCCCGCCGTCGGCCGCCCGGACGGCCTCGGTGACGCGCCGGGCGTGCGCCAGCCGGTCCGGGTCGGGGCGCAGGGCGGCGTTGATGGCGGCCAGTTCGCCCGGGTGCACGGTCGCCTTGCCGTGGAACCCGAGCGCCCGGACGCGCTCGACCTCCTCGGCCAGCACGTCCGGTTCGGCGAGCCGGAAGTTGGCGGTGTCGATGCACGCCGTCCCGTGGCGGGCGCACGCCAGCGCCATCGCCTGCCGCGCGGCCAGCATGCCCGCCCACGTGATCTCGATGCCCAGGGTCGCGGCCAGGTCGGCGGAGCCGAGCACCAGGCCGTCCGCCGCCTCGGCGATCGCGTCCACGTGCGCGACGGCGGCGGGGGTCTCCACGGTCACGTAGATCTCGGGCCGGGCGCCGGCGGACGCGAGCATGTCCCTGAGCAGCACCACTTCCACCGCCGAGTCCACCATCGTCATCATGACGGTGCCCGGCGGCACCGGCGACTCGGTGAGCGCGAGCACGTCGCGGACGGCCTCGATCGTGCCGAGCTGGTTGATCCGCACGGCGGTGTTCCGCGGTTCGGGCGCTTTCTCCAGCGCGGCGCGGCAGACGGCGCGGGCGGCGGCCTTGTCCGGCCCGGGAACGCCGTCCTCCAGGTCGATCAGGTGCACGTCGGCGTCGTACGACCAGGCCTTCACCAGGCGGTCCAGGGACAGCGCGGGCGTGTAGAGGATGCTGCGCGGGGTGGCTCTCATGCGGCGGTCGCCTCCCCCAGCACCGCGCACAGCGCGCGGATCTGCTCCTCGGTCTGACCGGCGCGCAGCATCACCCGCAACCCCGCGGTGCCGCGCGCGACGATCGGGAAGAACACCGGCGACACGTAGAACCCGGCCTCGAACACCCGCCGGCCGGCCGCCACCACCGCCTCGTCGCCCACCGGCACGACCCGGATCGGGTAGGTGGACCCGGACTGCTCCGAGGCCAGCAGCGAGTCGAACAGCTCGATGTTGGCGTACAGGCGTTTCTGCAACAGCCCCAGCTCCGGCGTGCGGTGGATCTCCGCGGAGGCCAGGGAAGCGCCGACGGCGGCGGTGTTCATCGGCTGCGAGTAGCTCAACGCGCCCGCGAACCGCTCCACGATCCGCAGCACCCGCTTCGGGAAGCCGTCCAGCATGATCGCCGCGCCGCTGGTGCCGAACGCCTTGTTCAACGTCGCCACGGTGATCGTCCGCTCGTCCAGCACCGGACTGTGCGTGCGGACGTACCCGATGCCGCGCTCCCCGTAGGCCGAGATCGAGTGCGAGTCGTCGTAGTAGACGAGCAGGCCGTACTTCTCCTGCAACTCGGCCAGTTCGAACACGGGCGCGTACCCGCCGAGGCTGTCGGAGCCGTCCACGACGTAGCAGACCCGCTGGTACCGCCTGCACATGTCTTCCAGGAAGCCGACGTCGTGGTGGTCGCAGTTCACGACCTCGGTCTCGTCGGCGCACGACGGTTTCGCGCCGGCCATCGACACGTGGCAGTTCTTGTCGAACACCATCAGCGGCCGGACCCCGTTGCCCAGGTGGCCCGACGCGATCAGCGGCAGCAGGCCCGCGCTGGCCACGCCGGCGGAGATCGCGCTGACCACGTCCGCGCCGAACAGCTCCCCCAGCGACGCCTCCAGCTCCAGCAGCGCCGGGATCTGCACGCGGCTGCGCGGGATGCAGTGGTCCAGCACGCCGAAGCGGCGCAGCGCGGCCACCGCGCCGTCGATCACCGCCGGGTGCGAGTCCAGGTCGAGGTAGGAGCAGCAGGTGAAGTTGACGAACTCGTGCCCGTCGGCGGTGCGCAGGACGCCGTCGGCCAGCTCGGCGACGATGCCCGCCAGGCCGTTGCGCTCGGACATGTCCCAGAACGCGTTGCCGACGCCGATGGCCTTGTCGTTGTTGCGGTGGCGGTGGGTCGGGGCGATGTCCCTCATTTGGCGCCCTCGGCGGGCTGGTAGTTGTAGACGCCCTTGAGCTTGCGGTAGACGGCCGTGTAGATCGCCACGCCCAGCACGTACGGGCGGCGGAAGATCTTCGGGTCGCGCAGCCAGAAGTTCAGGTTGATGTTCAGGTCCTCCAACGACTCCGCCTGGTGCCACCAGCCCAGCGGCAGGTACAGCATCTGGCCGGGTTCGAGGACGACCTCGCGGCGCCGGGCGAGCTTGGCGGCCAGCCTGGGGAAGCGGCGGGCGTCCACGTCGTCGAAGTCGGGCGCCCGGGACTTGTCGCCGAAGCCGCGCCGGATGGACCGCGGGTAGTAGTCGAACGACCCGGGCGGCGCGAGCACGAACCGCTTGCGGCCCTCCAGCGCGATGTTGAAGTTCTCCAGCTCGTCGAAGTGGCTCTGGGTGAACACGCCCCGGTGGCTGATCCACAGGTTGGCGGCGTTGAGGGAGCGCTGGTAGTCGAACAGCTCGGCGGCGTCGAAGCCGAGGATGGCGTTGACGTCCTCGGGGCTGTTGCGGATGTTGGAGACGATCCGGTTCCACGTGGCCGGGTCGTTCTGGTAGCGCTCGTCCTCGAAGAACTCGCGCAGCTCGATCTCGCGGGTGGTCCAGCGGCGGGAGTTCTGCTTGTCGCTGGGTTCGGTGAACAGGGTGACGCGCATGGTGCCCAGCCGCTTGGCCACGCCGTCGCGGCCCAGGCCCTGAACGCTGTCCGGCAGGGTGATCACCACCGGGACGTCGGCCCGGATCAGCGCCTCCCGCCCGAAGGCGGTGAACTCGTCGAACGACAGGCGCGGCACCGGTAAGCCCGTTGTGCTCATGCTGCACTCCTCACTGTGCTGTCGTTTCTTCGCGCGGGCGCAGGGCCGCCTGCCCGCCGAGGCTGAGCACGAGGGCGAGCACGCCGCCGCCGACCGCGACCCACGCCGATCCGGCGAAACCGCCGTCGGCCAGCCGCCCGCCCACGGCCGTGCCCGAGGCGATGCCCACCGCGCCCGCGCTGGTCAGCCAGGAGAACCCCTCGGAGAGCGAACCCCTGGGGGCCAACGACTCCAGCAGCGTGCTGCCGGTGATGAGGGCGGGCGCGATGGCGACCCCTGCTGTCGCCGCGAACAGGCCCATGACCAGTGGGGAGCCGGCGAACGCCAGGGGGACCGCGCCCAGCGCCAGCACCCCGGTCGTGACCGACAGCAGCCGCCTGGGCGGCAGTTTCGCGTCCACCGCGCCGAAGACCACGCCGGCGACCAGGCTGCCGACCGCCGTCAGGGACAGGAACACGCCGCCCAGCGCGGGCATCGACCACTCGCGGGCGAACGCGACCAGCGTGACGTCGACCGCGCCGAGCTGGAAGCCCATGCCCGCGTAAGCGACCATCAGCACCTGCACGCCGGGGACGCCGATCGCGCGCGGCGGCCGTTCGGTGGTGGGCGCCGGCACCGGTTCGGACCGGCGGTGCAGCGCGACCACCACGGACCCGGCCGTGGTCAGCACCGCGCACGCGACCAGCCCGGCCGCGGGGTGCGCCGTGGCGGCGAGCGCGGTGACCAGGAGCGGACCGAGCAGGAAGATCGTCTCGTCGAGGACGGATTCGAGGGCGAACGCGGTGCGCAGGAGGCCGTGGTCGACCATCCGCGTCCAGCGGGCGCGCATGAACGACGTGAACGACACCGAGGCGCACCCGGTGGCCGCCGCCGCCACGACCAGCAGCCACAGGGGCGCGCCGAGCAGGATCGCGACGAGGAGCGAGGTGATCGCCGCGGCGTGCGCGGCGCAGGCGGTGAGCAGCACGCGTCGTTGGCTGACGCGGTCCGCGAGCCGGCCCAGCGCCGGGCTGGCGATCCCCTGCGCGACCAGCATGGCCGCCGCGACCGCGCCCGCGTCGCCGAGCGACCCGGTGACGGCGGAGATCAGCAACAGGCAACTGATCGGCCGCATCGCGATGGGGAACCGCCCGACCATCCCCCAAAATCCCAACGCGACCGCGCCGGGCTCGCGCAGCAAACGTGAATAGGCCCCGAACCCGGAATCGGCCCCCGCCACCACTCCCCCTTTTCCCGGGCCCGCGGGGCGGCTTTTCCCACGTCGCTGCGGCCTCGTTCGCCCAGGTAGCGGCTCGCCATGTTATGCAGGTCACAGTGACGTGTCAACGGCCGCAAAGGCAGGCCTACGGGCGTCCGAACAGGGGAATGCGAAAGGGTGCACCCGATTGCCGGAATGGCCGATTTCCGGACACCGGACATGATCGACGATCAGGTCGGAATCAATTCGGACGCATTCGGCGCGAACGGCCAGACCCCACGCCACTGGGCCGGTCCGCCCGCAACCCCGCGACCCGGGCACGGCGCGTCCGACCCGATTCACGCTCGGTAGCATGGCCGCGGCGACAGGGGGGCACGATGCACGGGCTCGGAGAACTGGAGAGCGCGGTGATGGACGTGCTGTGGGGCGCGTCCGGGACGATGAAGGTGCGCGACGTCCTCGACCGGCTGGACAAACCGCTCGCCTACACGACCGTCATGACCGTGCTGGACAACCTGCACCGCAAGGGCTGGGTCCGGCGCGAACTCGACGGCAAGGCCTACCGCTACGAACCGGCGCTGGGCCGGGCGGAGGCGGCGGCGAACGCGTTGCGGCAGGTGCTGTCCGCGTCCGGCGACCCCGAGGGCGTGCTCCTGCACTTCGCGCGTTCCGCCTCCGAGCGGGAGACGGAGTTGTTGCGCAAGGCCCTGCCGCGCAAGCGGCGGAAGTGAGTCAGCTCAGGACGGTGAACCACGTCGCCGCGATGCCGCCGAGGAACAGCACCGTCACGGCCGGCACCGCGCCGCCCAACCCGGCCAGCGTCCCCGCGAACGCGAACACCGCCACGGCGGCGGCCACCCAGGACGCCGTCAGGAGGATGCGGCGCCGCTTCGCCGCGATGGTGTGCGCGGACCCGACCGCCATCGCCCACAGGCCCAGGCCGAACGCCAGCCCGAGCAGTCGCGGCGGACCACCGGCCGCGCCGATCACCGCCACCGCGATCGCCGCGCCACCGAACCCGACGAACCCGTAGGTGGCCTGCCGGGCGGCCCGGCGCAGCAGGTGCCGGTCCCGCGTGCACAGCAGGACCAGGTTCATCAACGGTTCCAGCGTCCAGCTCAGCAGCACCAAGGCGACCACGAGCACCAGCAGCACCAGCGCCCACGTCTGCCCGTCGAACGGTCGCAGCAGGCGGGTCAGGACGAACGGCAGCAGCAGGAAGCCCCAGCGCAACGCCTTCGGCTGGGCGTTGAGCCACAGGCTCAGCCGCAGCAGCAGGCCGTAGAGCGGGTTGCGGGACTTCAGCGCGACCGACAGCCCGTCGCGGATGCCGGCGTCCGTGGGGTCCAGCCGCATCGCCGTGCGGTGCGCCTGCACGGCCGACCGACCGCCACCGCGCCGCAACGCCAGCAGGCCGCGCACCCGGTGCGCGTCGAGGTTCTGGGGGTCGAGCCGCAGCGCCTCCAGTACGGCCGCGTCGGCCTCGTCCAGCCGCTGCGACTCGTACAGGGCGGCGGCGTGGACGGCCGCCGCGTCGGCGCTGTCCGGGTCGAGGGCGCGGGCGCGTTCGGCGCTGGCGAGCGCCTCGGCGTTGCGCTGCTGCGCCAGCAGGACGTAGGCCTCCTGCAGGTGGAGCCCGGCGACCTCCGGCGCGAGGGCCAGACCGCCGCGGACCGCGTCCAGCGCGGCGGCGTGCTCGCCCAGGCCGGCCAGCGCCGCGGCGAGCGTCGAGTGCGCGAGGACGAACTCGGGTGCGGCGGCCAGCGCGGTGCGGCTCGCGTCCCGCGCCTCGGGGTACTTCTCCTGCCGCAACAGGGCTTGCGCGAGCAGCGTGTGCGCCACGGGGTTGCCGGGGTCCGCCGCGAGCGCCACCCGGAACTGCGCCTCGGCCTCCCGCGCCCGCCCGAGGTCGAGCAACGCCCGACCGCGCTGGAACGCGACCTCCGCACCGTCGTCCATCACACCCACCCCGATAGCCCACGACGAACCCGCCCACCACAGGGTCGGCGCGCAGGTACCCTACGCCGCGTGACGGACGACCCGGTGATCCAGGCCCTGCTCGGCGCGCTGACGGCGGACCCCGGCAACCACGCGGTCCGCGAGCACGTCGCCCGGCTGCTGCTGGACGCCGGCCGTCCCGCCGAGGCGCTGGACCAGGCGACGACCGTGCTGGCCGCGGTACCGGACCACGTGGCCGCCCTGCGCACCGCCGCCGCCGCCGCCCGCGCCCTGGGCGACGACGCCAAGGCCGCCTCTTACGGGCGACTCGCGGACGCACTGGACCCCGCGCCCGGCCCTGCGCCTGCCCCCGCGCCGGCTCCGGTGCGGGCGTCGACGGTCCCCGACACCGCGGACGAAATCCTTCAGCAGTGGTCGGCCAGCGAGCCGATGACCGAGCCGTTGGGCGACATCGGTCCGTCCGGTGTGACGCTTGCCGACATCGGTGGGTTGGCGGAGGTGAAGAAGCGCCTGGAGTTGTCGTTCCTCGCGCCGTTGCGCAACCCGGAACTGAGCCTGCGGTTCGGCAAGTCGCTGCGCGGCGGGCTGTTGCTGTGGGGGCCGCCCGGGTGCGGGAAGACGTTGATCGCGCGGGCGCTGGCCGGTGAACTCGGGGCGAACTTCTACGAGATCGGCCTGAACGACGTCCTGGACATGTGGATCGGCAGCAGCGAGCGCAACCTGCACGGCATCTTCGACACGGCGCGCCGCAACCGTCCGTGCGTGCTGTTCTTCGACGAGATGGACGCGTTGGGGCAGAAGCGCTCGAACCTGCGCGGCGGCGGGTCGTCCATGCGCGGGGTGGTGAACCAGATGCTGGCCGAACTGGACGGCGCGAGCACGGACAACGAGGGCGTCTTCGTCCTCGCCGCGAGCAACCACCCGTGGGACATCGACACGGCCCTGCTCCGACCGGGCCGCTTCGACCGCAGCGTGCTGGTGCTGCCGCCGGACGTCGAGGCGCGGGAGGCGATCCTGCGGTTCCACCTGCGGGGTCGGCCGGTCGAGCGGGTGGACCTGGGCAAGATCGCCAAGGCGACGGAGGGGATGTCGGGCGCGGACCTGGCGCTGGTGTGCGAGCAGGCGACGGAAAGCGCGCTGGACGAGACCATGTCGTCGGGGCGGCACTCGCCGATCACGCAGCGGCACTTGGCGGAGGCGGCTCGGTCGGTGCGGCCGAGCATCGGGGAGTGGATGGAGACGGCGCGCAATTATGCGCTGTACGGCAATGATGCCGGCGCGTACGACGAACTCGCGGCCTACCTGAAGAAGCGCCGTCGTTGAGGTTGCGTGGCGGCGCGGCGGCCGGCAGCGGTAGTTGACCGGTCGGTTAGTACGGCGACGCTTCGCGCGCCAGCCGCCGCACACGGCCCGCCGCAGGCGGCCCCGCCGCAGGCGGCCCCGCCGCAGGCGGATGCAGTTGGGGCTTGTGCGAGGTGGCCTGGGTGGGGGTGGGCGGCGCGGCGAAGGTGAGTGGCGGCGAGCGGGCAGCAGCCAGCGGCGCGGCGGCGGCAGCCAGCGCGGCGGCGAGCGGCGGTGGGAGTGGCGGCGGCAGGCGGCGCGGTGGCGAGCGGCGGTAGCGAGCGGCGCGGTGGCGGCGGCTAGCGGGGCGGTAGTGACCGGTCGGCTCGTAGCGCGATCTGCCGCCGTCCAGCGCGTCCAGGCGTTCAGCGCGTTCAGGCGTTCAGGTAGGCCAAGACCGCCAGTACGCGCCGATGCCCGGCCTCGTCGTTCGGCAAGTTCAACTTCGCGAAGATGTTCCGGATGTGCTTGTGCACAGCCCCTTCACTAACGACCAACAGCTCCGCGATGGTCCCGTTGTTGTGCCCCTCCGCCATCAGCGCCAGCACCTCCCGCTCCCGACCGGTCAAAGTGGACAGCGGGTCGTCGGCCTTGCGGCGCACCAGCAGTTGCGAGATGACCTCCGGGTCCATGGCCGTCCCACCGTCGGCCACGCGGTGCAGCGCGTCCAGGAACTGCTCGACCTTGCCCACCCGCTCCTTCAGCAGGTACCCCACCCCACCGACACCGTCCGCGAGCAACTCCGCCGCATAACTGTTCTCGACGTACGCCGACAACACCAGCACCGGCAACCCGGGATGCACCCGACGCGCCTCCACCGCCGCCCGCAACCCCTCATCCCGGAACGACGGCGGCAACCGCACGTCCATCACCACGGCATCGGGCCGGTCCCCGCGCACGAAAGCCAGGAACTCCACCGCGTTGTCGAACGCCGCCACCACCTCGACCCCGGCGGTCCCCAGCAGCAACGACAACCCCTCGCGCAGCAGGACATCGTCCTCGGCGATCACGACCCGCACGGCAGCTCCACTCGCAACACGGTCGGCCCGCCGGGCGGGCTGCTCAGCGAAGCGCGCCCGTCGAACGCGTCCGCACGCTTCCGGATCCCGACGATACCCGTGCCCACGCTCTCGTCCGCCCCGCCCTTGCCATCGTCCCGCACGGTGATGACCAGAGCCTCGTCCGACGCCGACAACGACACCGCCGCACGGGAAGCACCCGAGTGCTTCGTGACGTTCGTCAACGCCTCCGCGACGATGAAGTACGCCGCCGCCTCGATCGCGGCCGGCTTCCGGCCGATCGGCGCCACGTCCAAAGTGCACGGCACGGGGCAGCGCGCCGCCAGCGCCGACACCGCCCCGTCCAACCCCCGGTCCGACAACACCGGCGGGTAGATGCTGCGGACCACGTCCCGCAGTTCCGCCAGCGCGTCGATCGCCGTGTCCTGCGCCTTGCGCACCAACTCGAACGCCTTGTCCGCGTCCCGCGACCGCAGTTGCCCGGCGATCCCCAACTGCATCACCACGGCCGCGATCCGCGCCTGCGCCCCGTCGTGCAGGTCGCGCTCGATCCGCCGCAGCTCCGCCCCGTGCGCCTCCAACGCGCCCGCCCGCGACGCGGTCAGCTCCGCCACCCGGTCGGTCAGCCGAACCCCGGGCGCGGGCGACAGCAGCCACCGCGCGAGCCGCGCCTGGGCATCCGCCAGCCGGGGCACCTGCGTGAACAACGCGCCGTAGACCAGACCGCCCACCACGGCGACCGGTGCCGTGCTCCACGAGTCCACGACGAACCCGAACGACGTCTCCACGCCACCGGGCACCAACCACCAGTAAGCGGGGATCAACACCTGGTGCACCGCCGCCGGCAGCAGACCGATCGCCATCCCGCCCAACACCACCCCGCCCAGGACGTGCAGCCCGAGCCACGCCAGGTCGCGCCGCGTCGCCGGGTCCGTGAGCGCCGTCACCATCTGCTTCGACCACGGCCCGTCCAGCACGCGGTACGCCTCCGGGATGGTCACCCCCAGCCGCGCCCCGGCCCGCCGCCGCTCCACCGCGAGCAGCCGGCGCACCAGCCGGAGCACCTCCGGTAGCGCGGGCAACCCCACGCCGATCAGGCACAGCGTGCCCACGATGAGCAACGCGCCCACGGCGAGCAGGGACAGGAACGCGGTGCCGGCGCCGACGACCAGGTAGCGCACCGCGGTCCACAAGCGAGGGACCATGCCGCCGATTCTCCCCGACCCGCCGCCGGAACACGGTAGTGCCAGCACCACCACCGTCCGCCCACCAGCGGGATCGAACGCCGCCCGGCGCGGAAATAGCGTCGAGGCCAACACGAGGGAGAGGGAAGTCGATGGTGGCGGGAACGGTGACAGCCGACGCGGTGCGGCTGGAGGCGGTGCGCAAGGTGTACGGGTCGGGTGGTGGCGCGGTGACCGCGTTGGACGGGGTCACGGTGAGCCTGCGCCGGGGCGCGTTCACCGCCGTCATGGGGCCGTCGGGGTCGGGCAAGTCCACGTTCCTGCACTGCGCCGCCGGCCTGGACCGGCCCACGTCGGGCCGGGTGCTGCTCGGCGACACGGACCTGTCGCGGCTCAAGGAGAACGCGCTCACCGAGCTGCGCCGGCAGCGGATCGGGTTCGTCTTCCAGGCCTACAACCTCCTGCCGTCGCTCACCGTCCGCCAGAACATCACGCTCCCCTTGGAGTTCGCCGGGGCGGAGGCGGACCAGGGGTGGCTGCGTGAGGTCGTGCACCGGGTGGGGGTCGCGGACCGGCTCGACCACCGGCCGGCCGAGCTGTCCGGCGGCCAGCAACAGCGGGTCGCGATCGCCCGCGCCCTGGTCACCCGGCCCGACGTGCTGCTGGCCGACGAACCGACCGGCGCGCTGGACACCCGCACCGGCGGCAACGTCCTGCGCCTGCTGCGCGACCTCGTGGACTCCGTCGGCCAGACCGTGTTGATGGTCACCCACGACCCGGTGGCCGCCTCCCACGCCCACAACGTGCTGTTCCTGGCCGACGGGCGGCTGGCCGGCGAGCTGGTCGCGCCCACGCCCGCGCAGGTGGTCGAGCGCATGACCCGCCTCGGGGAGTGGTGAGCCGTGCGGTCCCTCGCGTGGCAGTTGGTGAAGGCGCGCAAGCTCGCGTTCGTCGGGTCGTTCCTCGCGATCCTGTGCGGCACGGCCGTGGTGGCGGCGTGCGGGGTGCTCATGGAGTCGGGCATCCGGTCCGGGGTGCCGACCGAGCGCTACGCGGCGGCGGCCGTGGTGGTCGGCGGCAACCAGGTCGTGCGGCCCGAGGGCGGCGACCCGCTGGCGTTCCAGCAGGTCGGCACCGCGCCGAGCCTCCCGGCGGACCTGGTGGGCCGGGTGGCGGCGGTGCCCGGGGTGACCTCGGCGGTGGGCGAGGTGTCCTTCCCCGCGCGTGCCGTGACGGCCGACGGCCGGGTGCTGGAAGCGTTCGGGCACAACTGGGACGCCGCCGTGCTGACGCCCCTGGACGTGCGGCGGGGACGTGCGCCGGCCGCGGCGGACGAGGTCGTGGTCGCCGGCGTGCCCGGGGTGGGGGTCGGCGACCGGGTGCGGGTGATGACCACGTCCACGCCGACCGAGTTCACCGTCACCGGGCTGGCGGCGCCGTCCGGGAAGGACGGTTTCGCCAAGCAGTTCGGCCTGTACTTCACCAGCGCGCGGGCGGAGGCGCTGTCCGGCACACCCGGTCGGGTGCACGCCATCGGGGTGTTCGCGTCCGAGGACGTGACCGACCGTGTCCGGGACGCGCTGGGGGACGACGTCTTCGTCGCGGCCGGCGGTGACCGGGGCGGTGTCGAGTTCGCGGCCGTGGGGCAGTCCCGCGTGGTGCTGATGGCGATCGCCGGGTCGTTCGCGGGCATCGCGGTGCTGGTGGCGGTGTTCGTGGTGGCCGGGACGTTGACGCTGTCGATCGACCAGCGCCGGCGCGAACTGGCGCTGCTGCGGGCGATCGCCGCGACCCCGCGCCAGGTCGGCAAGCTGATCGGCGCCGAAACCACCCTGGTGGCGTCGGCCGCCGCCGCGGTGGGCTCGCTCGCGGGACTGCTGGTGGCCGACCTGCTGCGGCGGGGGTTCGCGCGGATCGGTGTGATCCCCGACGACCTCGCGTTGGCCATCGGGCCGATCCCGGTGGTCGCGGCGTTCCTGCTCGGCCTGGGCGCGGCCCGGCTCGCCGCGTGGGTCGCGGCCCGGCGGCCGGCCCGCATCCCGCCGACCGAGGCGCTCGCGGAAGCCGCCGTCGAACCCCGCGACCTGGGGCGGTGGCGGGTCGTCGCCGGGACGGCCTTCCTGGGCCTCGGCGCGGCGCTCGCGACCCTGCCGTTGTTCCTGCACAACGAAGTCGCGTTCGCCATGACCACCATGTCGGTGCTGCTCGCCGTGGTCGGGTTGGCGCTACTGGGGCCGCTCGCGGTGCAGCCGCTGGTCCGGCTGGCGTCGGTGCCGTTGCGGCGCTTCGGGGTCGGCGGCTACCTGGCCGCGCACAACAACCGCGCCAACGCCCGCCGCCTGTCCTCGGCGCTCACGCCGCTGATGCTGTCGATCGCGTTCGCCGTGGTGAACTTCTACAGCCAGACCGCCGTGGAGTCCGCGACCCGGGCGGAAGCGGTCGCGGCGGTGACGGCGGACCACGTCCTGTCCGCGCCCGGCGGCCTGTCCCCCGAGGTCGCCGACGCGGCCCGGCGGGTGCCCGGCGTGGCCGGGGCCACCCCGGTCGTGCGGACCAGCGTGGTGACCACGAGCCGGTCCGGCGAGACGGTGCAGGTGGAACGGGTGCCCGCGCTCGGCGTCGGGGACGTGCGGGGCACGCTCGACCTGGACGTGACGGCGGGGTCGCTGGCCGACCTGCGCGCCGGCACCGTGGCGGTGCGCGAGGCCTCCGGCGCGGACGTCGGCGACGAGGTCGAACTGCACCTGGACGACACCACGCCGGTGAAGCTGCGGGTGGTGGCCACGTTCGCGCGGGGTCTGGCGTTCGGCGGGTACGTGCTGCCGGTCGGGGACGCGCGGGCGCACACGGCGGGGCGCACGGACTCGTCGGTGCTGGTGCGCCTCGCGCCGGACGCGGACCGGGACGCGGCGACGCGGGCGTTGGCCGCGCTGGCGAAGGAGTACCCCGGGTTGACCGTGGCGTCCGGGCTGGCGGCGGACCACGGTGACCGGCGGACGCAGTTCTGGGTGAACCTGCTGGCCGTCGGCGTGATCCTCGGGTACATCGCCATCGCGGTCGCCAACACGCTCGTGCTGACCACCGTGCAGCGACGGCGGGAGTTCGCGCTGCTGCGACTGGTCGGCGCGGACCGGCGGCACGTGGTGCGGATGGTGCGGGCGGAGGCGGCGACCGTGGTGGGCATCGCGGTCGCGGTGGGGACGCTGGTCCCGGCGGTGCCGCTCGCGCTGCTGGGGATCGCGCTGGCCGGCTCGCCGCTGCCCACCGGCCCGGTCGGGGTCTACCTGGGGATCGTCGGGTTCACCGCGCTGCTGGGCTTCCTCGCCCTGGGCGTGCCGACGCGGCTGGCCCTGCGCACCCGGCCGCTGGACGGCCTCGGCCCGCGCGAATAGCCCTCAGCGCGGGCTCCCGCTTCACGCGGAGGCCCGCGCCCGCGAGGGCGACGCCGACATTGGTGGCCCGGCGCGCCGCCGCTGCCGTCCCCGTCCACGACCACCCGGCGCGCCGGGGCCTCCGGCCGGCTGGTGCGGTCCAGCTCGGCGGACAACCCGCCGTCCGCCACCTACGCCGGGGGCGTCACTCGGGTTCCTCGTCGTCCCCGGCGAGCCGCCGCCGCAACTCGTAGAGCAGCACCGCGTCGCTGAGGGAGGAGGGGCTGCGCAGCGGCCGGGCGTTGGCCTCGTCGTCGGTCAGCTGGCCGGCGGCGACCATGACCTCCAACAGCGGCACCGAGAACAGCCGGGCGAGGGCTCGGGCGGTGTCCATGCTGAGCGACTTGCCGCGCCGCCAGTCGGTGAGCCGGCTGCGGTGCACGCCGACGGCGCGGACGAGATCGCTGGTACTCAGCCCCGCTTCCTCCATCCGGGCTTCGAGGTAGCTCCAGAACTGCGACGCCTGCGCGCGCCCGGGGTCAGTCATGCCGACAATGCTAGTTGCGCACACCAAACGGGTGATGCGTACGCCTCCCGCACAGGACATCGTTTGCCTTACGCACCAAACACTTTCGCGTGCTTCACACCAAACAGGACAAAGACGCGCACAACACAAAGCCCGACCGGGCAAGGGTTTCCCGGTCGGGCTTCGCGGTGCGCGGGCTCAGGCGTTGGCGCCCACACGCGGACGTTCGGCGTCGGTCTCCGTGGTCAACGCCGCGCCTTCGACGTCGAGTTCCGGCAACCACCGCAACCACTTCGGCAGCCACCAAGCGCTCTTCCCCAGCAACGCCAACGCAGCCGGCACCACGACCATGCGGATCACGAAGGCGTCCACCAGGATTCCGATGGCCAACGCGAACGCGATCGACTTGATCGTCGCCTCGCCGGAGGGCACGAAACCCGCGAACACCGAGAACATGATCAGCGCCGCCGCGACCACCACCGGCGCCGCCTGGCGGAACCCGGTCGTGATGGCCGTGCGCGGGTCCGCGCCGCGGTGGTGGGCCTCGTGCATCCGGGACACCAGGAACACCTGGTAGTCCATCGCCAGGCCGAACAGGATGCCGATGACGATGATCGGCGTGAGGCTGATCAGCGGGCCGGTGGTGTCGAGGTTGACCGCGTCGGCAAGCCAACCCCACTGGAAGACCGCCACGGTCGCGCCCAGCGACGTGCCCACGGTGAGCAGGAAGCCCAGCACGCCCACCAGCGGCACCAGCAACGACCGGAACACCAGCACCAGCAGGACCAGCGCCAGGCCCACCACGACCGCCAGGTACACCGGCAACGCGCGGTCCAGCGTCGTGGCCACGTCCACGCTCACCGCGGTCTGGCCGGTGACGTAGGCGGTGGTGCCGTCCAACGAGTCGAGCTTGGCGCGCAGGTCGCTCACGAGCCGCTCGGTGGCCTCGGTGGTCGGGCCGGAGTCGGGGATGACGACCAGCTGCGCGGCGGTGCCGTCGGCGTTCGGACGCGGGTCCACGGCCGTGGCGACGTCGTCCATCGCGGCGATCTCGGGCTTGAGCCGGGTCGCCGTGCCGACCGCGTCGCCGCCCTCGAACAGCACCACCAGCGGGCCGTTGAAGCCCTCGCCGAAGCCGTCGGCCAGGATGCGTTCGGCGCGTGCCTGCGTGCTGTCGGCGGCGGGGATCGGGACCAGCGTGGTCTGCATGGAGGCCACCGGGATCGCGATCACGCCCAGGCCCAGGACGGTCAGCAGCAGCGCGGGCAGGCGGTGGCGGGTGACCGCGCCGACCCAACCCCGGTAGAAGCCGCGGTCGCGGACCTCGGCCGTCGGCGCCGTGCGCTGCTTGCGCGGCAGGGCGCGGCGGCCGACGAAGCTCAGCACGGCGGGCACGAGCGTGATGGCGATCAGGACGGCCACGACGATGGTCGCCGCCGCCGCGATGCCCATCTGGGTCAGGAACGGGATGCCCGCAACGGCCAGCCCCGCCAGGGCGATGACCACGGTCAGACCGGCGGTGACGACGGCCGAACCCGCCGTGCCCACCGCGATGCCGATGGCCTCGCCGACGTCCGCGCCGCGCCGCAGTTCCTGCCGGTAGCGGTTGATGATGAACAGGGCGTAGTCGATGCCGACCGCGAGGCCCAGCATCGTGGCGAGGATCGGGGTGGTGGACTGGAGGTCCAGGAAGCCGGTGCTGATGGTGACGCCGAGCGCGCCGATGCCCACGCCGACGGCGGCGGTGAGCAGGTTCATGCCGGCCATCACCAGCGAGCCGTAGGTGATGGCGAGGATGAGCAGCGCGACGACCACGCCGATGCCCTCGACCACACCGCCCACGTGCGGCGGGGCCTGCACGGCGTCACCGGTCACCTCGACGGTGAAGCCCGGCGCCCGCGCGGCGTCGAGCAACGCGGTCCGCTGCTCCGGGGTCACGTCACCGGGCTTCGCCTCGAACGTGACCGTGCTGTAGGCGACGTCCAGGTCCTTGTTCACCGCGGGCGCGGCGGGGTCGAGCGGGTTGGCGGCACCGGTCACACCGGGCAGCGCGTCGAGCTTCGCGACCAGGTCGGCGAGCGCCTTGGCCTGCTCGGGCTCCACGAACTTCCTGCCCTCGGGCGCCGCCACCACGACGCGGGCGGTCGCGCCGCCGGCCGTGCCGAACTGCTCCTTGATCTTGTCCAGCGCGGTGGTGGACTCCTGGCCGGGGATGGAGAAGGCGTTGGACGTCTCGCCGGCCAGCGTGGTCGCGCCCACGGCGGTGCCCGCGAGGACGAGCAGCCACAGCAGGACCACCACCAGGCGGCGCCGGTGCGCGCCGAAGCCGAGTCGGTACAACAGTCGTGCCATCGGTCAGGCCTCCACGGGTGCGCGGTGTCCGAGCGCGTCGAAACAGGTCGAGAGGATGTGCGGGCGCCAGGCGGTCTTCTGGTCGGCGCCGTTGGCCAGGAGGGTGAGCACGGCCAGCGCGGTGAGCGCGCCGACGACCCGGATGGCCCGCTCGGGGTCCACCGGTTCCCGCTCGACGCCGAACGCCTCGTGCACGATGACCTCGCCGACGCCGCCCTCGGGCAACGGGTCCGTGCCGTTGACGGCGGTCAGGGCGAGCGCCACCAGGCCGGGCCGGTCCAGGGCGAGGTCGACCAGCAGTTCGAGCGTCCGCCGGTCGCGGTGGGGTCCGGGCGGCAGCGCGGCGGCGGCGTCGGCCACCCGGCGCTCCAGGTCCCGGCACGACGCCTCGACCGCCGCGTGCAGCGCTTCCTTGCTCGGGAAGTGGTGCAGCAGCCCGGCTTTGGACAGCCCGACGGCGTCGGCGAGCGCGCGCAGCGAGGTGTGCTCGAACCCGTGGCGGGCGAACAGGCCCGCCGCGAGGTCGATGATCCGGTCGTCGGCCTCCTGCCGGAAACGGCTCATGCACTCGACGGTACGGACGGACCGACCGATTCGGTAGGCAAACCGACCGGATCGGTCTGTGACACTCACCGCACGGTGCCGGCGGTGGCGGTGGCGGTGGCGGTGTTGGTGGCGAGGATTTCGAGCGCACCCGGGCACCGCCCGCCCCGACCTCAGCCCTCCGACACCGCGCCCGCCACCAGGAAGCGCACAGCGGCCAACGCCCCCGTCATGTCCACCTTGTCCGGGGCCACCAGCCACTGCTGGTGGATGCCGATGCCCGCGCCGATCAACGCCACCGCCAGCGCGTCGACCGGCAGCCCCGCGGGCAGCGGGAAGCGGGCGAGCCAGCGGCGGCACTGCTCGCGCAGGGCCTCGTGGATCGCCGCGTACCGGTCGTGGATGGGCGAGCCGGGTTCGAGCGCCTCGACCAGCAGCGTCACGAACAGCTTGGTGGTGGGCTGGGCGAACAGGCCCTCCAGCCCGACGGTGAGCACGTCGAGGTCGGCCTCCTCCGGCAACCCCGTGCGCACCACCTCCACCGACCGCTCCAGGACCGCGAGCAGCAACCCCTCCTTGCTGCCGAAGTGCCACGGGATCGACCCGCGGCTGATCCCCGACCGCTCCGCCACGTCGGCGAACGTCGTCTGCCGGTAGCCCTTCTCCGCGAACAACGCCGCCGCCGCGCCCAGGATCAGCTCCCGGCTCTCCCCGCTGGTCTGCTCCCGCCGTGTTGTCACGCCACCTCCTCCTGTGCTAGCGATAATAGCCTATGCTGACCAACACAGGAGATCATCTTGCGCTTCGTCACCTACGCCACCGCTGACGGCGACCGGGCCGGCGTGCTCCGCGACGACCTCATCCACGCGCTGCCGCGCGGGACCGCCCTCCTCGACGTGCTCGACCGGTTACCGGAGGTCGGCGCGCGGGCCCTCGCCGCGCCGGACGAGGTGGTCGCGCTCGCCGAGGCCCGGCTGAAGGCCCCGGTTCCACGTCCACCGTCCATCCGGGACTGCCTGTGCTTCCTGGACCACATGCGCAACTGCCAGAAGGCGTTCGGCCAACCATCCACTTTGGACTCGGCCTGGTACCGCGTCCCGGCGTTCTACTTCGCGAACCCCGCCACGGTGATCGGCCCGCACGACGACGTCCCGATCTCCCCCGGCAGCGCCTGGTTCGACTTCGAGCTGGAGATCGGCGCGGTCATCGGCGTCCCGGGCCGCGACCTCACGCCCGAGCGGGCCGCGGACCACATCGCGGGCTACACGATCCTGTGCGACTGGAGCGCCCGTGACCTGCAAGGCGTCGAGGCGCACCCGTTGCCCGAGGCACGGCCCGGTGACTGACGTCGGCGGGGTCCGGGCCGTGCAGGGGTACCTGCGGCACGTCGTGGCGCAGGCGGACGAGTTCTTCGCCGCCGACAGGGACTTCCGCGAGGCCGCGTTCTCCATCGACCTCGCCGGGTACCGGGACTGGCTCGACGCGGAACGGGTCGTGGTGAACGTCTACCAGCGCTACCGCGAGCTGGACCCCGACCAACCGGTGCTGGACCGGTTGGCGTTGTTCGGGTTGATGGCCGAATGGGACAGGAGGGCGTGGTCGTGAGGTTGCCCGACAGCGCGCACACGGACCTGCCGTGGCGCATCCACGAGGTGGCACCGGATTTCCGGGTCGAGGACGTGTGGGCGCTGCCCACGCCCGGCGGTCCCGACGACTTCCCGCGCCTGGTGCGCAACATGACCACCGGCGAGGGCCGGTTCTCCGGCGCGTCCCGCCTGTTGTTCGCCCTGCGGTGGAAGCTGGGCGCCCTGCTGGGCTGGGACGCGGAGAAGCAGGGTCTCGGCGCACGGGTGCGGTCGCTGCGCCACCGGCTGCCGGCCGACCTGCGCGAGACGCCCCGACCGGGGTTCCGGGCGGTGCCGCTGACGACGGTGTACCTGACCGGCGACGAGTGGGCCGCCGAGCTGGCCAACCGGACCGTGCACACCGTGATGCACATCGGCTGGGTCCGGGACGGGTCCGGCCACCGCGCGCAGATGGCCGTGCTGGTCAAGCCCAACGGGTGGTTCGGCCGGGCCTACATGGCCGCGATCCGGCCGCTGCGCCACCACGTCGTGGACCCCGCGCTGATCCGCATGATCGGGCGCGGCTGGCAGCAGAGGAGCACGTGATGCAGTACGGGATGGTCGCGTTCCACTACCCGCACCCCGCCCACCGCGAGGACTTCCTGGGCCGCGTCCGGCAGGTCGCCGACGTGTTCCGGGCGGTGCCGGGGTGCCTGTCGGCGGAGGGCTGGTTCGCGCCGGACAGCGGCGCGGTGGTGTCGGTCGTGCGGTGGGAGTCGGAGGAGGCGTTCCAGGCGGGGTTCGCGGCCGTGCGGACGGCGGACGTGGACGTGGCCTTCGACGACCGCGAGTCGAAGCCGCGCGAGATCCACCGCCTGGTGTCGGCCTGATCAGGTGCGGCGCGGGTCGGTCACCCGGAAGAGGTTGGGCGTGCACCGCCTCGCGTGAGGCGGTGCACGCACCCGGTCAGTCGTTGCCGGCTTCGAGGGCCGCGTGGTCGAGCAGTTCGTCGTCCACGCCCTTGCCGCGCGACGCGATCGCCTCCGCGCCGCCCTCGGGCATCGCGCCGATGAGCTTGGTCGGCTCCACCCGCGCGGCGCTGATCAGCGACGAGTGCCTGCTGCCGACCATGCCCAGGCCCGCGTACTGCTCCAGCTTGGCGCGCGAGTCGGCGATGTCGAGGTTGCGCATGGTCAGCTGGCCGATGCGGTCCACCGGGCCGAACGCCGAGTCCTCGGTGCGCTCCATGGACAGCTTGTCCGGGTGGTAGCTGAACGCGGGGCCGGTGGTGTCCAGGATGGAGTAGTCCTCGCCGCGGCGCAGGCGCAGCGTGACCTCGCCGGTGATCGCCATGCCGACCCAGCGCTGGATGGACTCGCGGATCATCAGCGCCTGGGGGTCCAGCCAGCGGCCCTCGTAGAGCAGGCGGCCCAGCTTGCGGCCCTCGTTGTGGTAGGCGGCGAGGGTGTCCTCGTTGTGGATGGCGTTGACCAGGCGCTCGTAGGCGGCGTGCAGCAGCGCCATGCCGGGCGCCTCGTAGATGCCGCGGCTCTTGGCCTCGATGACCCGGTTCTCGATCTGGTCGGACATGCCCAGGCCGTGCCGGCCGCCGATCGCGTTGGCCTCCAGCACCAGGTCCACGGCGGAGCCGAACTCCTTGCCGTCGATGGTGACCGGCCGGCCCTGCTCGAACCCGATGGTGACGTCCTCGGCCTCGATCTCCACCGACGGGTCCCAGAACTTCACGCCCATGATCGGCTCGACGATCTCGATGCCGGCGTTGAGGTGCTCCAGGGACTTCGCCTCGTGCGTGGCGCCCCAGATGTTCGCGTCGGTGGAGTAGGCCTTCTCGGTGCTCGCGCGGTAGGGCAGGTCACGCGCCAGCAGCCACTCCGACATCTCCTTGCGGCCACCGAGCTCGTTGACGAAGTCGGCGTCCAGCCACGGCTTGTAGATCCGCAGCGACGGGTTGGCGAGCAGGCCGTAGCGGTAGAACCGCTCGATGTCGTTGCCCTTGTAGGTCGAGCCGTCGCCCCAGATCTGGACGTCGTCGTCGAGCATCGCGCGCACCAGCATCGTGCCGGTGACCGCCCGGCCCAGCGGGGTGGTGTTGAAGTACGCCCGGCCACCGGACCGGATGTGGAACGCGCCGCAGGCCAGCGCCGCGAGCCCCTCCTCCACCAGGGCCGCCCGGCAGTCGACCAGGCGGGCCAGCTCCGCGCCGTAGCTGGCGGCGCGGCCGGGCACCGAGGCGATGTCCGGCTCGTCGTACTGGCCGATGTCTGCGGTGTACGTGCACGGCACCGCACCCTTCTCACGCATCCACGCGACCGCCACCGAAGTGTCGAGGCCGCCGGAGAAGGCGATGCCGACGCGTTCGCCGGCGGGGAGGGAAGTGAGCACCTTGGACACGACTCGAATTATGCACGACGACGTATGGTCATGCATAGCTGGGCCGGCGATGAGTCCGGCATCACTCCGGCGACCCGAAGCGGACGGGTGCGAGCGGACGGGCGGGCACAGCGGGCGGGTGCGGGCGGGCGGGTGGGTGGGTGCGAGCGGACGAGTGCGGCGGCGGGCGATGGAAAGTTCGTGGCGCGAACCAGCTGTTAGGCTGCGGAAATGGGCAATCAGGGTGATGGCCGGATCGGGGTCGTGGCGGCGCTTGTGCGGTCGGCGTTCCTGGTCAACGCCGTCTACGCGGAATCGAGCCGGGAATTCGGGATCACGTCCCAACAGGGCCAACTGCTGTGCGTCCTCATGGCGCAGCCGTACGGCATGGGCGAACTCGGCGCGGTCCTGCGGCTGGCCAAGTCCAGCGTCACCGGACTGGTCGACCGCACCGAGCGCAACGGCCTGGTCCGCCGCGACCACGACCCCCAGGACACCAGGGCGATCCAGGTCAGCCTCACCGACGAGGGCCGCAGGCTCGCCGAGGAGTTCTACGCCGAGACCTGCCGCCGCGTCGACCTCCTCCCCGCGAGCCTCGACCCCGCCGAGCGCGACGCCCTCGCCGACCTGCTCGGCCGCGTCGTCACGGATAACGAGGTGCCGGTGGTCTTCATGACGTGAGCCGCAGCGATTTGTAGTTCGTGCCACGAACCATTATGGTTCGTGGCACGAACTACTACTGGGGAGCGTGTTGGACATGAGCACTGTGGTCGTCATCGGCGGCGGTTACGGGGGTTCCGCCGTCGCCAAGGCGCTGGACGCCGAAGCGGACGTCGTCCTGGTCGAACCGCGCGACGCGTTCGTCAACGCCGCCGGCTCGCTGCGGGCCCTGACCCGCCCGGACTGGGCCGGCAACCTGTTCTTCCCCTACGACGGCCTGCTGGCCGGCGGCCGCGTCGTCCGCGACCGGGCCGCGTCGGTCGACCCGCACGGCGTCACCCTGGCCTCCGGCGCGCGGATCGACGCCGACCACATCGTCCTGGCCACCGGGTCCAGCTACAGCTACCCGGGCAAGCCCGCCGCCGAGTCCACCGCCGACGCACTGGACCACCTGCGCCGCACTCACAAGGAGCTGGCCGACGCGGGGCACGTCCTGATCGCCGGCGCCGGACCGGTCGGCCTGGAACTGGCGGGCGAGATCAAGGACGTCTGGCCGGACAAGCGGGTCACCGTGGTCGATCCGGGCACCGAGCTGCTGCCCGGCTTCCTGCCCGAGGTCCGCGCCGACCTCCACCGGGCCCTGGACGCGCTGGGCGTCGAACTGCGCCTGGGCACGACGGTGTCCCCGCCGGTCGAACCCGGCCGCCTGGGCGCGTTCACCGCCGACGGCGTCACCGCGGACATCTGGTTCCGCGCGCACGGGGTCAGGGTCAACAGCGATTACCTCGCCGACGGCCGCCTCACCACCCCCGGCCCGCGCGGCACGGTCCCGGTCACCGGCACGCTCAACGTCGTCGGCTACGACCACGTCTACGCGCTGGGCGACATCACGGACCTGCCCGAGGCCAAGATGGCCGGGTACGCGATGCAGCACGCGGAGGTCGTCGCGACCAACATCAGCGCCCGCCTGCGCGGTGAAGACCCGACCGCGACCTACGACCCCGCGCCGCACCCGATGATCCTGCTGCCCCTGGGGCCGCGCGGGGGCGTCGGCCAGTTCCCCTCGCCGGAGGGGCCGTTCGCCGTCCCGGTCGAGACGGTCGTGGAGTACAAGGGCGCGGACCTGTTCACCAGTCGTTTCGCCGCGCAGTTCGGCATCGAGCGTTGAGGGGCACCACCATGCCGACGAGCACCACCATGTCACTGCCGGAGGTCGTGTTCGGGTTCGGCGCGCACAGCGTTGTCGATGAAGGCCCGGAGCTGTTGCGGATGGCGCAGCGCGCGGACCGCGAGGGGCTGGACGTCTTCTCGCTGTCGGACCACCCGTACATCGGCGACCGCCTCGACGCGTACGCCACGATCGGGTTCATCCTGGGCCAGACGCAGCGCCTGGCCGGGTTCGCCAACGTCACCAACCTCCCGACCCGACCCGCGCCGATGCTCGCCCGCGCCGTGACGACGCTGTCCGCGCTGTCCGGCGGTCGGGTCGTGCTGGGCATGGGCGCGGGAGGGCTGTGGGACCGCATCGCCGACATGGGCGTGGAGCGCTTGTCGGCGGGCGACGCGGTGGACGCGTTCGAGGAAGCGATCGTCCTGGTGCGCAAGCTCTCGGGCGGCGGACCGGCCGTCACCCATGAAGGTGATCACTATCGAGTGAACAACATCGAGCCGGCACCTGCTCCGGCCCCGCCGGTGTGGACCGGCTCGGTGGGCCCGAAGTCCCTGGCCGCCACCGGCCGGGTCGCCGACGGCTGGCTCCCGGGCCACGCGGCGGACTGGCTCAGCGAGCGCTACCGCACGTCCCGTCCGGTGGTGGACGAGGCCGCGGCTTCGGTCGGGCGGGATCCCCGGGAGGTGCGGACGATCTACAACTTCCCGGGTCGGATCACGCAATCGCCGCTGGCCGCGACGCGGGGTGGGGACGGGCGGTGGATCGGCGGCTCGGTGGAGCAGTGGGTGGAGGAGTTGACCGGGGCGGTCCTGGAGCACGGCGCGTCCGGGTTCATCCTGTTCTCGCCGCGGGGTGGGACACCGGATGCGGACACGTTGGCGCGGTGGGCCGGTGAGGTGGTGCCGGCGGTGCGGGAGGCGGTCGCCCGGGAGCGGCGGGCGTGATCGGCGGGGCGGGTGAGCGGGGGCGAGCGGCGTGGGGCGAGCGGCGGGGAGCGGGGGTGTGAGCGGCGAGGGCGGCGGGGGTTGGAGGGGAGGGCGGCTTAAGATTCGCCGGGTGAACCCCTACGACGAGTTCGACCTCGACGCCTCCGCCCTGCCCGAGCGCCAGCAACGGATCCTGGTGGCCATCCGGGACTGGGTGAGCGCCCACGGCTACTCGCCGAGCACCCGGCAGATCGGCGACGCCGTGGGGCTCCGGTCGTCCTCGTCGGTGTCCAAGCACCTGGCGGCGTTGGAGGACAAGGGTTTCCTGCGCCGGAGCGACACCATGACCAGGCCCATCGACGTCCGGATGTTCCTGGCGGGCACGGGCGCGCCGACGGCCGGCACCGACTCGGTCCCCGTGCCGGTGGTGGGTGACATCGCCGCCGGTGTCCCGATCGCGGCGGACGAGCACGTGGACGACGTGTTGAAGCTCCCCCGCGAGCTGACCGGCCGGGGCACGGTGTTCGCCCTGCGGGTGCGCGGGGACTCGATGGTGGACGCGGCCATCTGCGACGGCGACATCGTGGTGGTGAAGCAGCAGCCGGAGGCGCACTCGGGGCAGATCGTGGCGGCGATGATCGACGGCGAGGCCACGGTGAAGGTGTTCCGGCGGCGGGGCGGGCATGTGGTGCTGGAGGCCCGCAACCCCGCTTACCAGGACATCGACGGGGACGGGGCTTCGATCCTCGGGGTCGTTGTTTCGGTGCTGCGCAGTGTCTGAGCAGAAGCGAAGCGGAAAGCGTAAGAGCTGAAAAGAGGCGCTCGCCGCGCGGCAGGCCCCCGGGGGTGGAAGGGCGTCGGTTCGTTCCCCGTACGGCCTTCCGGAGGCAACCACCCTTCAGCCTCCTTTGCAACCGGAAAAGCTGGTTGCAAAGGAGGCTGAAGCGCGGTTGGGCTGCGCCCAGGCCGTACGGGGAACGAACCGAGGCCCTTCCTGTGGCTGATAGCCCATCGAAGAGCGCGCGCCTGCGGCGCTCTGGCGGTGGGGTGTGGGTGAGTTGCGGGTTCCTCGATTGGCGTGCGATGTTCCGGGCGTGTCCATGCCGTCTGTCATCCGACCCGCGACCATCGCCGATGCTGCCGAGATCGCGCGCATCCACGTCGAGGCCTGGCAGGCCGCGTACGCCGGGCACATGCCCGACGAGTTCCTGCGCGCTCTGTCCGTGGCGGAGCGTCGGCAGGCGTGGGAGCGCACCCTCGCGGCGGGTACGGCCACCGTCTTCGTGGTTCTGGCTGGCGGCGGGGTTGCCGGGTTCGCGATCGTCGGGGCTAGCCGGGACGACGACGCCGGGCCGGGTACCGGCGAGTTGCACGCGATCAACCTCGACCCGGCGCACTGGCACAGCGGCCTGGGCCGTCCCCTGCTGGACCACGCCGTCACCGCGCTCCGGGACCTCGGTCACCGCGACGCCACGCTGTGGGTGCTGGCCGCCAACGCCCGCGCCCGCCGGTTCTACGAGCGGGCGGGCTGGTCGCCGGATGGCACTAGCAGGGTCGAGACGATCGCCGGTGGGACCGTGGAGCTGGCCGAGGTCCGCTACCGCCGCACGCTGGGGACCGCGACCGTCGTGTAGGGCATTGCCCTACACGACGGTGCGCACAATCGACCTCAGTGCGCGGCCCCGGCCGGTGTCTCGGCCTTGCCGCCCTTGATGACGAACGCGCCGACCACCGCGACCAGCGACAGCGCCGCCGCGAGCAGCATCGCCGTGTGGATGCCGCCCATCTCCGCGCCCGCCGCGTCACCGGACGCGGCCAGGCCCGCCGCGCGGGCGCTCATCACGCTCACCAGCAGAGCCACACCGGCCGCCGCCGCGAGTTGCTGCGTGGTCGCGAAGACCGCGCTGCCGTGCGAGTACAGCCGCATCGGCAGCGACCCGAGGCCGGCCGAGAACAGCGGCGTGAACGAGAACGCCAGGCCCAGGCTCAGCAGCAGGTGGAAGGCCAGGACGAACCCGGCCGCCGTGGTCGAGGTGAAGGTCGTGGCGAACCACAGGGACGCGCTGGTCGCCACCGTGCCGACGATCAGCAGGATGCGCGGGCCGACCTTGTCGTAGAGCCGGCCCACGAACGGCGACAGCAGACCCATCAGCAGGCCGCCCGGCAGCAGCAGGAGGCCCGTGGTGAGCGGCTCCAGCTTCAGCACGTTCTGGATGTAGATCGGCAGGATCGTCGCCACGCCCAGCAGCAGGCCCATCATGACCATCATCAGCACGCTGGTGATGGTGAAGGTCCGCACGCCGAACGTGCGCAAGTCCAGCAGCGCCCGGTCGGCGCGCTGCAGCGAGACCTGGCGCAGCACGAACGCCACGATGCCGACCACGCCGACCGCGAGCGACACCCACAGCGTGACCGACGCCGAGCCGCCGGAGTGGCCGATGCTGGACAGCGCGTAGACCAGGCCGCCGAAGCCGAACACCGACAGCACGACCGACACCGGGTCGATCGGCGCGTCGCTGCGCTCACCCACCGGCGAGACGAACCTCAGGCCCAGCGCCATCGCGGCCAGCGCGATCGGCAGCACGACCCAGAACATGGCGCGCCAGCCCCACAGGTCCAGCACCACGCCGGACACCGTCGGGCCGATCGCGGGCGCCACGGAGATGACGATGGAGATGTTGCCCATCACCGCGCCGCGCCGTTCGGCGGGCACCAGCGTCATGACCGTGGTCATCAGCAGCGGCAGCATGATCGCCGTGCCGGACGCCTGCACCACGCGCGCCGCCAGCAGCACCTCGAACCCGGGCGCGACGGCCGCGATGAACGTGCCCACGCTGAACAGGCCCATCGCCGCGCCGAACAACGCCTTGGTCGAGAAGCGCTGGATCAGGAAGCCGGTGATCGGGATCACCACGGACATGGTGAGCAGGAAGCCGGCCGTCAGCCACTGCCCCACCGCCGCCGTGACCTTCAGCTCGTCGAGCAGCACCGGCAGCGCGACGCCCATGATGGTCTCGTTGAGGATGACCACGAACGTGGCCACCAGAAGCACGCCGATGACCGTGCGGTCGGCGCGGCTGAGCACGGGTGGCGGCGCCACGGCGTCGGACACACCTGCGGAAGTCATGCGAGGTCCCCCAGAAAGAAAACGGGCGCGCGAAAAAGCCATCGGCACCCCGGACGGGGTCAACCCTACCCGCGCACCCCGACAGTCCGGGCCTCATTTTCCCGCCGGCTCACCAGGTCCGCGATCTCCAGCACCCCCTAGCGACCGCCCAGCAGCACCCGGACCAGCACACGCGGGGCGAACATGGCCGACGGCCGGTCCAGCAGGCCGATCGTGCGCACGAACGCGGTCGCCACCACTGGGTCGTGCTCGGCGACGCGCTGCAACCGCGCGACGTACCGGTTGACCACGCGCGTCGCGAGCGGCCGGTGGCCGGGGATCTCGGGCAACGCCAGGTCGCCGCCCGCGTTGAGCTGCCACACCGGGTCGACGATCTTGGCGGCGGCGCGGAAGAACCTGCGTGCGAGGTCCCGTTCGCCGCCGTCGCGCAGGCACCGCCGCAACGCCTCCGCCTCCAGCGCCGCGACCGTCATGCCCTGCCCGTAGATCGGGTTGAAGCTGCACACCGCGTCACCGAACGCCAGCAGCCCCTTGGGGAACCGGGTCAGCCCTTCGTACCGGCGGCGGAGGCTGGCGGGGAACCGGTGCGTGCGCAACGGCGTCAGCGGCTCGGCGGTGGCGATGGCATCGAACACGTCCGGTGGCGCGGACCGGCGCAGGAACGCGAGGAAGGCGTCCTCGTCGGTGGGCGGGTGGTCGCCCGCCATGCCGACCACGGTCAGCATCCACCGGTCGCCCTCCTGCGCGGCGAACGCGAACCCGTTCGGCCGCCCCGGCACCGGCCCGACGAGCACGAGCTTGTCCCGGTACGGCGCCTTCGGCCGCACCAGCCGGCTCGCGTACATGGTGTCGATCTCGATCGTGTCCTCGGCCGGCACGGGGAACCCCCACTCGGCCAACCACCGCCGGCTCCGGCCCCCACGCCCCAAGGCGTCCACGACAAGATCCGCGTCCAGCACACCCGTCGAGGTGCGCACCCCGGTCACCCGCTCACCGTCGAACACGGGTCCCACGACCTCTTGCCCGTCCACCACCTTCACACCGGGGTAGGAGGCCACCCGCGCCCGGATCGTGCCCTCCAGCATGGGCCGGGTGAGCTGGATAGCCTGCGCGCCGGTGTCCGTGCGCACCATGCGGTGCCCGTTGAGCACGAAGGTCGCCTCACGCGTGAAGTTCGACCGGGGAACCCCTTCGGCGACGAACTCCTCCACCAGCCCCGGGAACATCCGCCCCAGCACCTCGGCACCGGCCAACAGCACGGTGTGGAAGTGCTTGCCCTGCGGCACACCCCGCCGGTGCTCGGCCCCGGCCGGCAAGCTGTCCCGGTCGAGGACGGTGACCCGCTCGTAGTGCCCCACCAACGCCCGAGCGGCAAGCAACCCACCCATGCTCCCGCCGAGCACCACCGCATGGCTCCCCATCGACCGACCGTCCCACGACAAGGGGACAGGCCGCTTCTCCCCGATTGCCATCCTGCCCAACCCCGCCACACCACTTCCGCGCCGCAGGCGCGCCTCTTCGAAGGGCTGCCAAGCCACAGGAAGGGCCTCGGTTCGTTCCCCGTACGGCCTGGGCGAAGCCCAACCGCGCTTCAGCCTCCTTTGCAACCACGCTTCACCGGTTGCAAAGGAGGCTGAAGGGTGGTTGCCTCCGGCAGGCCGTACGGGGAACGAACCGACGCCCTTCCACCCCCCGGGGGCCTGCCGCGCGGCGAGCGCCGCTTTTAAGCTCTTCGCTTTTCCTTCTCGCTTCTCGCTTCTCGCCTCTCGCTTCCCCGAAAGGCAACGCCCAAGCCCACCCACCCCGTACAGCTCTCCAGAAGCGGCGACCGCCCAGGTGTTGCCGCACCACTTCTGGAGGGTTGATGTCCCACTGGGGGACCAGGCTCACCCTGCTAACCGCCGCACTAACCACCGCCGTCGCCACAACAGCCACGACACTCACACCCGCCACAGCAGTCACAGCGGTCACAACCGGCACAAGTGGCACAACCGGCACAGCCGTGGCCACTCCAGTCACCGCCGAACCCCTCGGCCCCACGATCACCCTCATCACCGGCGACAGAGTCACCCTCGGCACCGGCCCCGACGGCGTGATCGTCAAAGCCGCCCGAGGACGCGAGCACATCGGCTTCACCTCCCGAACCGACGTCCGGGGTGACGTCCACGTGATCCCCCACGACGCCGTAACGGGCCTGACCCGCAACCAACTCGACCCGCGCCTGTTCAACGTCAGCGAACTCCTACGGTCGGGCTACGACGACGCCTCCCGCAGCGAACTCCCCCTGATCGTCCAGCACCCCAAAGCCGCCGGCACCCGAACCGCCAACGGCCGCGCACTCAGCGCCCTCAACGCCGAAGCGCTGTCCATCCCACGCGACCCCACCTTCTGGGCCACCACCCAAGACGCCGAGCACATCTGGCTGGACGGCCGAGTCCGAGCCCACCTGGACACCTCGGTCCCGCAGATCAACGCACCCACCGCCTGGGCCGCCGGCCACACCGGCGCGGGCACCACGGTCGCCGTCCTGGACACCGGCATCGACGCGACCCACCCCGACCTCCAGGACGCGGTGAGCAACGCCCACAACTTCACCGACTCCGACACCGCCGACGACCGCGTAGGCCACGGCACCCACGTAGCCTCCACCATCACCGGCGGCTCCTCCACCACCAGCAACCCCACAACCACAACCACTACCACCACCAACCCCACCACCACCTACCGCGGCGTAGCCCCAGACGCCAAGCTGCTCAACGCCAAGGTCCTCGACGACCGCGGCTACGGCCAGGACTCCTGGATCATCGCCGGCATGGAGTGGGCCGCCGCCAACGGCGCGGACGTGGTCAACATGAGCCTCGGCTCGCCCATGCCCAGCGACGGCACCGACCCGCTCTCCCAAGCGGTCAACCGGATCACCGCCGAACACGGCACTCTCTTCGTCATCGCCGCCGGCAACACCGGCGGCCTGATCGGCAGCCCGGGAGCCGCCGACGCCGCGCTGACCGTCGGATCGGTCGACAAGAGCGACAAGCTCGCCGCCACCTCCAGCCGGGGCCGCGTGGACGGCGTGATCAAGCCCGACATCACCGCCCCGGGCGTGGACATCACGGCCGCCAAGGCCGGCGGCGGGCACGTCACGCTCTCCGGCACGTCCATGGCCACCCCGCACGTCGCCGGCGCGGCGGCGGTCCTGGCCGGGAAGCACCCCGACTGGCGGCCGGACCAGCTCAAAGCCGCTCTCATGGGCACGGCCGAGCCGAACGGCGGCATCTTCGAGCAGGGCGCGGGCCGCGTGGACCTCGGCACCGCCGCCACCACCGACCTCACCGCCGACGTGGGCAGCCTCAGCCTCGGCACGGCCCAGTGGCCGCACCACGACGACCAGCCGATCACCAGAACGATCACCTACACCAACACGGGCGAACACCCCATCACCCTCGACCTGACCGCCGACGTCACCGACCCGCACGGCACCCCGGCCCCACCCGCCATGTTCACCTTCTCCCCCGCCCGCCTCACGGTGCCCGCCGGCGGCAGCGCCGCCACCACCGCCACCACCGACACCAGCGTCAACGCACCAGACGGCGTCTACAGCGGCACCATCACCGCAACCGGCAACGGACACACCACCCGCACACCCATCACCATCACCCGCGAGGTCGAGAGCTACAACGTCACCGTCAAGGTCCTGGACCACAACGGTTCCCCGACCGACAAGTACTTCTTCAGCTTCGTAGACGTCAACAACCGCAAGGCGCACAACGCCCACGACCCGTCCGGCACCGTGACGACCCGGGTCGCCAAGGGCGAGTTCTACCTCAACGCCTTCGTGCAAACCGAAACAGCGCAACACAAGTACACCAACGCCGAGTTCGTCGAACCCGCGTTCACCGTCACCGCCGACACCCAGCTCACCCTGGACGCCCGCGAGGCCAAGCAGGTCGAATTCCAGACCGACCAGCCCAACGCCAGGACCGGCAACGCCAAGTACCGGTTCCGGATGAAGACCGCCTGGGGCGAGCTGAGCGCCACCACCCACATCCCGGACTACGACCAGTTCACCTTCAAGCCGTCCACGACCACCGCGCGGGACCGCTTCACCTTCACCGCCGAAGCCCGCCTGGGCGAGTGGAACGGCACGACGTTCACCGGCAGCCCGTACCTCTACCACCTGCGCCACACCGAGAACGGCGCGATCCCGCCCGACCTCCGGTGGCGCTACCGCGACGCCGACCTGGCCAAGGTCAGGTCCGAGCACGCGGCGGCCACTGCCGACGTGGTCGGCTTCCGGGAGAACTTCCTGGTCGTCCCCCTCCCGAGCACGCTGACCGAGTACTACACGCCGGACGAGCCGTGGGACGGGCAGTTCATCGAGATGGTGGACCCGGACCGGTTCGACTTCGTCTCCGTGGTCGACCAGTCCCGCCCGCGCAGCTTCCCGCGCGGTCGCACCACCACCGAGCGGTGGAACACCGGCGTGTTCTCCCCCGCGTTCCCGACCGGCTCGGACGGCCCGCTGTACTTCGCGGCCCGCATCGGCGACCACACGCGGTTCGTGGTGCCGATGTTCACCGACAACAACAAGGGCCGCTCCGGTTCGGCCAACGCCGAGGGCACCACGACCCTCTCCCGCAACGGCACCACGATCGGCGAGTACCCCGGCCCCGGCCTGGGCGTGTTCAAGGTCGGCCCGGAGAAAGCCCACTACACCCTGCGCACCACCGCCGACCGCTCCACCTACGCCCGACTGTCCACAAAGGTCACGGCGGAGTGGGCCTTCACGTCCGAGGGCACCGGCACGGACACCCCGACCCTGCTCCCACTACTCGCCGTCCGCTTCACCCCCGACCTCGACAACACCAACGCCGCCAAGGCCGGCCGCCCCTTCGCCATCCCGCTGCACGTGCAACGCAACGGCACCACCGACACCGGCCGCGTCAACACCCCCACCGTCGAGGTCTCCTACGACGACGGCACGACCTGGCACCGCGCCCCGGTGACCCGCACCCACGCGCAGTGGCAGGCGATCGCCTTCCACCCGGCGGACGCGAAGTTCGTGTCCCTGCGCTCCAAGGTCACCGACCCGGACGGCAACGCCCAGCACCAGACCATCATCCGCGCCTACGCCCTCAACTGAGAAGGACGCCCCCGGACCACCACGGCCCGGGGGCGTCCCCACAGCACCGCGGCCCGGAGGCGTCCCCCCGCGCCACCACCACACCACCCCGGCTCACACCGCCGGGTAGTACCCGGTCTCCGCGAAGAACCGGATGTAGGTGTCCACCAGCGACCCCGTGATCGGCGGGCACGCGATCTCGGTCCCCGCCAACGCCTCCTCCGTCCCCGACACGTCCACCAGCGGGTAGAACCCGGTGTTGTCGGCCACCATCAGCTCGAACGCGTCCAGCAGCGGGATCAGCGCGTTGTCCCGGTCGGCCAGCACGCGCCGCCGCCACTCCTCCCGCGGCAACTCCTCCAACACGAACCCGTGCGCCCGCAGCCGCGACACGATCTCGCGCCAGCTCGCCCGGCCCGGGTTGTAGACGTGGAACACCCCGCCCGAGGTCGCCGACAGCGCCACCACCGCCGCCGCCGCGTAGTCCACCGGCACCATCGGCACCGACCCGTCCAGGTCCGCGGGCACCGCACCGGCCTGCACCAGGCCCTTGGTGGTCAGCCACACGAAGTCGCGGGTCTGGCAGGCCCCGTTGACCTGGTCGCCGGACACCAGGTCCACCCGGTACACCTGCACCGGCAGCCCCCGCTCGCGGGCCTGCCCGATCAACGACTCCGCGACCCACTTGCTGCGCAGGTACCCGCTGGGCAACGCCGTGGGCGGCCCGGTCGGGTCGTCCACGGCCAGCGGCACCCCGGGCTCCCGCGCACCCGCGAAGACACCGGTCGTGGACAGGTGGTGCACCGGCACCGTCCGGTGCCGCGCGGCCAACCGCAGCACCTCGTGCGTGCCGCCGACGTTCGACGCCCGCAGCTCCGCGTACGGCCGCAGCCAGTTCACCGTGGCACCCGCGTGGTAGACGGCGTCCACCGTGCGCGCCAACGAGTCGAAGACCTCCTCCGACAAGCCCAACCGCGGCGCGGACAGGTCGCCGGGCACGACCCGCAACCGAGCGGGGTCAACACCGTCCCACAGCCGGTACCAGCGCAGGTTCGCCTCGATCCGACGCAACCCTTCGCCGGCGTCCTCCGCCCGCACCAGGCAGTGCACGGTGGCGTCGGACGTGATCAGCAGCTCGCGCAGCAGGAACGCCCCGAGGAACCCGGTCGCGCCGGTCAGCAGCACGTGGTCCGGCGCGGACACGGTCGTCACGACCTCCGCCGCCGGCCGGACGTCGTCGGCCAGCTCGACCGCGTAGTCCACGTCGGCGTCCCCGGACGCACCGGCCAGGAACGCCGCCAACGCCCCCGGTGTCGGGTGGTCGAACACGACCGTCGCGGGCAGCGTCAGGTTCGCGGCGGCGGCCACCCGGTTGCGCAGCTCGACCGACAGCAGCGAGTCGAACCCCAGGTCCGGGAACGGCTTTTCGGGCACCTCTCCCGACAGCCCGAGCACCGCCGCCACCTCGCGACGGACCAGCTCGTCCACCGCGCGCCGCCGCTCGGCCGGCGACAGCCCGGCGAGGTCCGGGGCCGGGGCGCCCGTGCGAGCGGCCGGGCGGGTGGTCGGCAGCAGGGTGCGCAGCAGCGGCGGCACCTGGTCCGGCCGCGCCCGCAGGGCCGCGAGGTCCAGCGGCGCGCCCAGCACCGCGGGCTCCCCGGACGCGACGGCGGCGTCCAGCATCGCCAGGCCGCGCGCGGTCTCCACGGGCCGGAAGCCCGCCCGCGCGATGCGGGCCCGGTCCACGTCGCCGAGCGCGGCGGTGATGCCGCTGGCCTCCGCCCACAGTCCCCACGCCACGGAGGTGGCGGGCAGGCCCAGGGCCGCGCGGTGGGCGGCCAGGCCGTCGAGGTGGGCGTTCGCGGCGGCGTAGTTGCCCTGGCCCGCGCCGCCGATCACGCCCGCGATGGACGAGAACAGCACGAACGCGGACAGGTCGTGGTCGCGGGTCAGCTCGTGCAGGTGCCACGCGGCGTCGGCCTTGGGCCGCAACACGGTGGACAGCCGTTCCGGCGTCAACGCGTCCAGCAGGGCGTCATCGGTGACACCCGCGGTGTGCACGACGGCACTCAACCGCAAGTCCCCGACAGCCGCCCGCACCTGCTCCCGGTCGGCGGCATCGCAGGCCACCACCCGGACCCGAGCCCCCAACCCGCTCAGCTCGGCGACCAGCTCCGCCGCCCCCGGCGCGTCCGGCCCACGCCGACTGGTCAGCACCAGCGTCTTCACGCCGTTCCGCGCCAGGTGCCGGGCGACAGCCGCGCCCAACGTGCCCGTGCCACCGGTCACCAACGCGGTGGTGCCCCACGTGGCAACCCCACCGGACACCCGACGCAACTTCGGCACGTGCACAACGCCCTTGCGCACCACCGCCTGCGGCACACCGGCCGCCACGACGGACGGGATCACCGCCTCCGACGACGGGTCGTCGTCCACGTCGACCAGCACCACCCGCCCCGGCTGCTCGGACTGCGCCGACCGCGCCAGCCCCCACAGCGCCGCGCCGTCCACGTCCACGACGTCCCGCACCGCGCCCCGCGTCACCGCCACGAACGGCTCACCGGCCTGGAGGTCGGCCAACGCGGCAGCCGCCCGCTCGTGCAGGTCCCCACCCGGCGACCACCGCACCACGCGCGGCTGGACGTCCGACGGCGGCAGCTCCACCGGCTCCCACACCACCCGCAACAGCGCGTCGTGCGGACGCAACAACGCTCCGGCGACAGCCTCCGCGCCGACCTCCGCCAGCCGCACCGCGCCCACGCTGAGCACCGGCCCACCAGCCGGATCGGCGACCAGGAACCCGTCGCCGTCCCGCCGCGCCCGCACCGCCGACGCGCCGACAGCGTGCAACTCGACGTCCCGCCACTCGACCGCGTCCCAGGCACCCCACGCCCCCACCGCGTCCCCGGCACCCACTGCCCGCAACGCCGAGTCCAACAACGACGGGTGCAGGCGGAACCCGCCCGGGTCCACCGGCTCAAGGGAAGTCCACTCCCCGTCACCCGACCACACCGCACGCGCCGGCGCCAACACGCCCTTCGCGTGCAACGCCCACTCGCCGCCGACCCGCGTGTGGACGGTCACCGCGCCCCCGGCCAACCGCACCTGCACCTGCACGTCCCCGCGCTCGGGCACGGCGACCGGCGCGGTCACCTCCAGGAACGCCAGGCGCGGCAGCCCGACCTCGTCCCCGGCCCGGATCGCCAGCTCCACCAGCGCCGACGACGGCAGCACGACCGCGCCGTGCACCCGGTGCCGCGCCAGCCACGGGTGCGACCGCAGCGACACCCGACCGGTGAACACGACCTCGTCCGCGCCGGCCACCGGCACCGCCGCGCCGAGCAACGGGTGCTCCGCCGCCTCGACGCCCAGCTCACCGGCGTCCACCGACTCGGCGTGCTCCACCCAGAACCGCTGCCGCTGGAACGGGTAGGTCGGCAGCAGCACGTGCCGACCGCGGCCCGCGAAGAACTTGGCCCAGTCCACGGCCACCCCGTGCCCGTGCAGCGCGCCCAACGCCCCCACCAGGGACCTGGGCTGCAACGGCACCGCCACGGCCGTGTCCGCAGTGTCGCGGACCATCGGCGTGAGGACCGCGTCCGGCCCGACCTCCACGAAGGTCGTCACGCCCTCCTTGGCCAGCGCCCGCACGCAGTCCGCGAACCGCACCGCCGAGCGCACGTGCCGCACCCAGTAGTCCGGCGACCGCAGCAGCTCGCTGCCCGCCGGCTCACCGGTCACGTTGGACACCACCGGGATCGTCGGCGCGTGGTAGGTGATCCGGGCCGCCACCTCCCGGAACGGCTCCAGCGCCGGGTCCATGCGCGGCGAGTGGAACGCGTGGCTCACGGTGAGCCGCTTGGTCTTGCGCCCCCGCGCCCGCAGCTCGGCCGCGACCGCCAGCACGGCGTCCTCATCCCCGGACACCACGACCGCGGCGGGCCCGTTGACCGCGGCGATCCCGACCGCCGGGGACAGCAGCGGCTCGACCTCCGAGGGCGGCGCGGCCACCGCGACCATCGCGCCACCGGTGGGCAGGTCGCCGATCAGCCGCGCGCGTGCCGCGACCAGCGTGCAGGCGTCCTCCAGCGAGAACACGCCGGCGACGTGCGCGGCGGTCAGCTCGCCCAGCGAGTGGCCCGCCACGTAGTCCGGCCGCACGCCCCACGACTCCAGCAGCCGGAACAGCGCCACCTCGAACGCGAACAGCGCGGGCTGGGTGTACCGGGTCTCGTGCAGCAGGTCCGACGAGCCGAAGACCACCTCCCGCAGCGGCGTCGGCAGGTGCGGGTCGAGCAGCGCGCACGCGGCGTCGAACGCCTCGGCGAACACCGGGTGCCGTTCGTGCAGGTCCCGGCCCATCCGGGCGCGCTGCGCGCCCTGGCCGGTGAACACGAACGCCACCCGGCCGTCCTGCGGCGTGACCCCGCCGTCGAACGCGTCCAGCGCCGCCAGCAGCTCCTCCCGGTCGGCCGCGACGACCGCGCCGCGGTGCTCCAGCGCGCCCCGGCCGGTGGCCAGGGTGTTGGCCACGTCCACCAGGGGCACGTCCGAGCCGGCCACGAAGTCGCGCAGCCGGGAAGCCTGCTCCCGCAACGCCTCCGCGCTGCGCGCCGAGAGCAGGAACGGCAGCTCACCGTCGTGCGGCACGACCGGCGCGGGCTCCTCCGGCACGTGCTCCAGCACGACGTGCGCGTTGGTGCCGCTGACCCCGAACGACGACACCGCCGCCCGCCGGGGCCGCCCGGTCACCGGCCACTCCCGCGCCTCGCGCAGCAGCTGCACCGACCCGGACGTCCAGTCCACGACCGGGGTCGGCTCGTCCACGTGCAGGGTGCGCGGCGCGACGCCGTGCCGCATCGCCTCCACGACCTTGATCACGCCACCCACGCCGGCGGCGGCCACGCTGTGCCCGATGTTGGACTTCAGCGACCCGAGCAGCAACGGCGTGGTGCGGCCCCGGCCGTAGGTGGCCAGCAGCGCCTGCGCCTCGATCGGGTCGCCCAGCCGGGTGCCGGTGCCGTGCGCCTCGACCAGGTCCACGTCCGACGCGGACAGCCGGGCGTCCTCCAGGGCCGCTTTGATCACGCGTTCCTGCGCCGGCCCGTTGGGCGCGGTGAGGCCGTTGGACGCGCCGTCCTGGTTCACCGCCGTGCCGTTGACCAGCGCCAGCACCGGGTGTCCGTGGCGGCGGGCGTCGGAGAGCCGTTCGAGCAGGAGCAGGCCCACGCCCTCGGACCAGCCGGTGCCGTCGGCCGCCGCCGCGAAGGACTTGCACCGGCCGTCGGGCGCGAGGCCGCGCTGGCGGGAGAAGTCCACGTACCCGGTGGGCGAGCCGTACACGGTAGCCCCGCCCGCGACCGCCAGCGCCGACTCCCCCGACCGCAGCGACCGCACCGCGAGGTGCAGCGCCACCAGCGACGACGAGCACGCCGTGTCTACGGTGACCGCCGGGCCCTCCAGCCCGAACGCGTAGGCGATCCGGCCGGACGCGACGCTGCCCAGCTTGCCGGTCATGAGGAAGCCCTCCAGCTCCTCCGGCCCGGCCAGCCCCAGGTAGCTCTGCTCCCCCACGCCCGCGAACACGCCCGTGCGGCTGCCCTTGAGCGCCGCCGGGTCGATGCCGGCGCGCTCGAACAGCTCCCACGCGGTCTCCAGCAGCACCCGTTGCTGCGGGTCCATGCCCAGCGCCTCGCGCGGCGAGATGCCGAAGAACGCGGCGTCGAACTCCGTGGCGTGGTCGAGGAACCCGCCCTCGCGGGTGTAGGAGCGGCCGGGCACGCCGGGTTCCGGGTCGTAGAGCCGGTCGGTGTCCCAGCCCCGGTCGGCCGGCCAAGGCGTGATGCCGTCGCCGCCCTGGGCGACCAGCCGCCACAGGTCGTCGGGCGAGTTCACCCCGCCCGGGTAGCGGCACGCGGTGGCCACGACCGCGATCGGCTCGGGCGTCTCCAGCTCGGCGATCCGCCGCCGGGCCTGTTGCAGGTCCGCGGTCACCCACTTCAGGTAGTCGACCAGCCGCTCCTCGTTGGTCGCGGCGGGGTTGGACACGGGCTTGGACACGACAAGTTCCCCCTGGGTCGTTCAGCTCGTGGCGCGACCGAGCTGGTGGTCGATGAAGTCGAACAGGTCGGCGGTCGAGTCGAACTCGGTGCGGACGGGCTCCGGCTCGGGCTCGGGCTCGCCGAGCCGCGCCAGCAGCGCGCGCAGCCGCACCGCCGCCTCGGCCCGCCGCTCGCCGTCGGCGTCGGCCAGCGCCGCCTCCAGCGCGTCCAGCTCGTCGGGCGCGGCGGCGGGCGCCAGGCGCTCCAGCAGGACGCCGGTGAGCGCGGCGGGCGTCGGGTGGTCGAACAGCAGCGTCGCCGCCAGCGGGACACCGGTCTCGGCGACCAGCCGGTTGCGCAGGTCCACGGCGGTCAGCGAGTCGAACCCGAGGTCGCTGAACGGCTTGTCGAGGTCGACCCGGCGCGGGTCGCCGTGCCCGAGGACGGCGGCGACCTGCGTGCGCACCACGTCCGCCACGACCCGCTCGCGGTCGCCGTCCAGGAGCCGTTCGGCCAGCGGGACGCGCTGGGCGGGGCGCACGAGGTCGCCCAGCAACGCCGTCCGGGGCAGGGCGGACAGCGGCGCCGCGACCACGGCGGGCCGGTCGGTCAGCACGAGGTCGCCCACGACCGCCGCGCCGGGCAGGCCGTCGGCGTGCCGCTGCCGGGCCAACGCCTCCATGAACGCCGTGCCGGCCGCGTGGTGCGCCAACCCGACTTCGTCCACGGTGGACACGAACACCAGCTCCGCGTCCACCGACTCGTGCAGCTCCCACGCCCGGTCGACGGTCTCGCGCAGCGCGTCCGCCAGCAGGTCGTCGGTGAGCGCGGCGAGCACGGCCTTGGCGGGCCGCTCGGGCCGCAGCACGACCGCGTCGCCGACCGGCCGGGTGTCCGCCGCGACCTTCGCCAGCCGCGGCACGAGCGCCCGCCCGTCGCGGAACACCACCTGCGGCTCGCCCGACGCCACCACGGCGGCGAGGTCGAGGTCACCGGCCCACGCCGCCCCGCCGTCACCCGGGGTGCCGCCGACCAGCACGATCCGGCCCGGCGCCTCCAGTTGGGCGGCCCGCACCAGGCCCCAGACGGCCGCCACCCCGGGGTCGGCCGGGTCGGGCGTGAGCACGATCAGCCCGGCGTCGCCGGTGGCCCGCGCGCGCAGCTCGGCCAGGACTCGCCGGGTCTGGGTGTGGGCGGTGGTCACCGGGTCCGGCCCGGCGGTCACGCGCACCACGTCCGGCACGACCCCGCTGCCGGCGGGCAGCTCGACCGGCTGCCACACCACCTCGTAGAGCGGGACCCGGTTCAGGGCGCGGAACTCCACGTCCACCCGGGCGACCTCGCGCCCCCGCTCGTCGGCGAACACGCCGTCCGCGAACCGGACCGCCGTGCCCGGCGCGGTGGCGCGCAGCCCCCGCCACACCACCGGGTCGGCGTCGTCCTGGGCCAGCAGCCCGAGGTCCACGCGGGCGTCCACCGCCGGTCCGGCGCGCAGGGTGCCGCGGGCCTGCTCGACCCACCCGTCCCGCCAGGCGTGCACCGCGACCGGCCGCGTGTCGCCGGCCGGCTCGCCGACCTGCACTTGCACCCGCCCGGCGCCGGGCAGCGCCGCGATGTCCAGGTCCACCACGGGGAACCCGACCTCGCGGCCCGCGTGCCACACCAGGTCGGCCACGTCCGCCCCGCCCAGCGGCGCGGTCGCGGCGCCGGTGAACAGCACCTCGTCGCGCCCCGCCACCGGCACGGCCGCGTCCAGCACGGGGTGGCCGCTCGCCGAGCGCGGCCGGGTGGTCAGCCAGTACCGCTCGCGCTGGAACGGGTAGGTCGGCAGCTCGGCCCGGTCGCCGGGGAACACCGACCAGTCCACCGCGATCCCGCGCGCGTGCAGGTGGCCGAACAGCTCCACCGCCGTCCGGTGCTCCGACCGGTCCCGGCGCAGCGCCGGCACCGCCGCCGCGCCCTCGGGCAGCACGGCCGCCAGCAGACCGGTGAGCACGGCGTCCGGCCCCAGCTCCACGAACGTCGTCACGCCCGCCTCGACCAGCGCGGTGGCGGCGTCGTGGAACCGCACGGTGTCCCGCACGTGCCGCACCCAGTACTCCGGGTCGGTCCAGTCCGCGGCACCGCCGGTCACCGTGGACACGGCCGGGATCTCCGGCTGCCGGTAGGTCAACTCCCGCGCCACCGCGCGGAAGTCGGCCAGCATCGGGTCCATCAGCGGCGAGTGGAACGCGTGGCTCACGCTCAGCCGGGTGTGCTTGAAGCCCTCGGCGCAGGCCAGCACCGCCTCCGCCGCGCCGGACAGCACCACCGACCGCGGCCCGTTGACCGCCGCGATCGCGACGCCGTCGCGCGGCGCCAACTCCTCCGGCGCGGCCTGCACGGCGACCATCGCGCCACCGGCCGGCAGCGCCTGCATCAACGTGCCGCGCGCCGCGACCAGCCGGGCCGCGTCGGCCAGGGACAGCACCCCGGACACGTGCGCCGCCGCGATCTCGCCGATCGAGTGCCCGGCGACGACGTCGGGCCGCACGCCCCACGACTCCAGCAGCCGGGACAACGCCACCTCGACCGCGAACAGCGCGGGCTGCGCGGTCCCGGTGTCGTGCAGGCCCGCGCCGGACTCGATCGCCGCCCGCACCGGCAGGTGCGCGCAGACCTCCTCGAACGCCCGCGCGAACACCGGGAACGCCCGCGCCAGCTCCAGCCCCATGCCGACCCGCTGCGACCCCTGGCCGGTGAACACGAACGCCAACCGCCCGTCGCGCGCCCGCGGCAGCACCACCGCGTGCGCGAGGTCGGCCGGGCTCTCGGCGGCGACGACCGCCCGGTGCTCCAGCAGCGCCCGGCCGGTGCCGAGAGTGTGCGCGAGGTCGGCCACCGGGACGTCCGTGCGCGCCAGGGCCTCGACCTGCGCGGTCAACGCCTCGGGCGTGCGGGCCGACACCACGACCGGCACCGGCCCGGCGGCCCGCTCGGCGGCCTCCGCCCCGGGAGCCTCCTCCAGCACGACGTGCGCGTTGGTGCCGCTGATGCCGAACGAGGACACCGCGGCCCGGCGCGGACGGTCGGCGGGCCACTGCCGGGGCTCGGTGAGCAGCTCGACGGCGGGGGTCCACGCCACGTGCGGGGACGGCTCGTCCACGTGCAGGGTGCGCGGCAGGACGCCGTGCCGCATCGCCTGCACCACCTTGATGATCCCGCCGACCCCGGCCGCCGCCTGCGTGTGGCCGATGTTGGACTTGAGCGACCCCAGCGCCAGCGGCCGGTCCCGCTCACCCCCGTACACCGCCAGCAGCGCCTCGGCCTCGATCGGGTCGCCCAGCGTCGTGCCGGTGCCGTGCGCCTCCACGGCGTCCACATCGGACGGTTCGAGACCGGCCGCGTGCAGGGCCGCCCGGATCACGCGTTGCTGCGCCGGGCCGTTGGGCGCGGTGAGGCCGTTGGACGCGCCGTCCTGGTTGACCGCCGTGCCGCGCACGACCGCCAGCACCCGGTGCCCGTTGCGCCGCGCGTCGGACAGGCGTTCCACCAGCAGCACGCCCACGCCCTCGGACCACCCGGTGCCGTCGGCGGACGCGGCGAACGGCTTGCACCGCCCGTCCGGCGACAGCCCGCGCTGGCGCGAGAACTCCACGAACGCCGTGGGCGTGGCCATGACGGTCGCCCCGCCCGCCAGCGCCAAGTCGCACTCCCCGCGCCGCAGCGCGTTGACCGCCAGGTGCAGCGCCACCAGCGACGACGAGCACGCCGTGTCCACGGTGATCGCCGGGCCCTCCAGGCCCAGCACGTAGGCCACGCGGCCGGACGCGACGCTGCCCGACGTGCCGCCGACCAGGTAGCCCTCCAACTCGGGCGGCAGCGCGCCGCCCGTGCCGTAGTCGTGGTACATCAGGCCGGTGAACACGCCGGTCCGGCTGCCGCGCGCCCGCGCCGGGTCGATGCCCGCGCGTTCGAACGCCTCCCACGCGGTCTCCAGCAGCAGCCGTTGCTGCGGGTCGGTGGCCAGGGCCTCGCGCGGGGACATGCCGAAGAACTCGGGGTCGAACAGGTCGGCGTCGTGCAGGAACCCGCCGTGGCGGGTGTAGGTCGTGCCGGGGTGCGCGGGGTCGGGGTGGTAGAGGGCGTCGAGGTCCCAGCCCCGGTTGACCGGGAACCCGCCGATGGCGTCCACCCCGTCCGCGACCAGCCGCCACAGGTCGTCCGGCGAGGTGACCCCGCCGGGGTAGCGGCACGCCATGCCGACGATCGCGATGGGCTCGTCTTCGCTCAGGACCGCCCGCTCGGTAGCTTGGGCGTCGACCGGCGCCAGGAGGCCCGCGAGGAACTCGGCCAGCGCCACCGGGGACGGGTGGTCGAACACCAGGGTCGTGGGCAGCCGCTGCCCGGTCGCCTCGGCGAGCCGGTTGCGCAGTTCGACGGCGGTCAGCGAGTCGAAGCCCAGTTCGCTGAACGCCCGCCTGGCCTCGATGCCCGACGGGTCGCCGTGACCCAGGACCGCGGCGACGTGCGTGCGGACGAAGTCGGTCAGCGCCCGGACGTCGGTGGGCACCGCGCGCGGCGTGGCGGTGACCCGGCGCGGCGCGAGTCCGCGCAGGGCCGGGTGAGGGCTGTCGCGCAGGGCGGCGCGGTCGAGGCCGGTCACCGCGAGCACGGGCGCGCCGGTGGCCACGGCCGCGTCGAACGCGTTGAGCGCCTCCTCCACCGCGATGGGCCGCAGGCCGAGCCGCCGGATGCGCTTGCGGTCCACTTCGGACAGTCCGCCGGACAGCGCGCTGTCGGACTCCCACAGGCCCCACGCGAGCGAGGTCGCGGGCAGGCCCTCGGCGCGGCGGTGGGCGGCCAGGGCGTCGAGGAACGTGTTGCCCGCCGCGTAGTTCGCCTGCCCGGCCGTGCCGAGCACGCCGGCGATCGACGAGTACAGCACGAACGCCTCGACGTCACCGGCCAGCTCGTGCAGGTTCCAGGCGGCGTCCACCTTGGGCCGCAGGACCCCGTCCACCTGCTCGGGCGTCAGCGCGTCCAGCACGCCGTCGTCCACCACGCCCGCCGCGTGCACGACGGCGGTCACCGGGTGCTCGGCCAGCACGGCGGCCAGCGCGTCCCGGTCGGCCGCGTCGCACGCCACGGCGACGACCTCCGCGCCCTCGACCGCCGGCGCGGCGCCGCTGCGGCTGAGCAGGACGAGCTTGCGCGCCCGGTGCCGGGTGACCAGGTGCCGGGCGATCGCGCCGCCCAGCGCGCCGCTCGCGCCGGTCACCAGGACGGTGTCCCAGGTGGGGCCGTCCTGCTCGGGGCGTTGCGCCGGGACCAGGACCTGCTCGACCGCCTCACCGTCGCGCAGCACGGCGAAGCGGCCCGGGTGCTCGGCCGCCGCGCTGCGGACCAGGCCGGGCAGGGTGGCGTGGGCGAGGTCGTCGGTCACCACGACACCCAGCACGCCCTCGCCGTCGGCGATCCACGCGCGCAGCTCCGCCAGGACTTCGTGCGTGACCCGGCGGGTGCGCTCGGGCAGCGTGCCCTCGCCCGGGTCCGCGTGGAGGACGCGGTCCACCTGGACCGGGGTGGTGCGCCAGTCGGGCGTGAACAGCAGCTCGACCCCGGTCACCGGGCCGGACAACGGCCGCAGCGCCAAGTCCGCAGAGACGACGGGCGTGCCGGCGGCGTCGGCGAGGAGGACCGCGACCGAGTCGGCGCCCCGGGGCGTGAGCCGGACGCGCAGCGACGTGCCGGCGGTGCCGTGGAAGCGGGCGTTGGACCAGGAGAACGGCATGCGCGCCGGCCCGTCCTGGACGACGCCGGGCAGCAGCGGGTGCAGGGCCGCGTCGAACAGCGCCGGGTGGACCGCGAAGCCGGCCTCCACGTCCGCCTCGACCTCGGCGTACAGCTCGCCGGTGGGCGCGTGCCACACCTTGCGCAGGGCGCGGAAGGTGTAGCCGTAGCCGTAGCCGTGCGCGTCGAGGCCGTCGTAGGACGCGGTGGTCTCGGTGCCGGCGGGCGGCCAGTCGGCGAGGTGGTCGGCCGGGAGCGGCTCGGTGTCGAGGACGCCGGTCGCGTGGCGGGTCCAGGGTTCGTCGTCCCGGCGGGAGTGGATCTCGACCGTGGTGTCCGTGCGGACGACCTGGACGGTGACCGAGCCGTCGGCCGGGACGACGAGCGGTGCGGACAGGGTCAGTTCGGCGACGTCACCGGCGAGTTCGAGCAGGGCGGTGCCGGGGAGGACGACCGTGCCGTGCACGCGGTGGTCGGCCAGCCACGGGTGGGTGGCCAGGGACAGCCGGCCGGTGAGCACGGTGGAGCCGTCGGGCAGTTCGACCGCCGCGCCGAGCAGCGGGTGGCCGGAGGACCGGAGACCGGCCGCCGACACGTCCCCGGCGCGGCGGACGGGCGTGAGCCAGAACCGCTTGCGCTGGAAGGCGTAGGTGGGCAGCGGCACCTTCCGCGCGCCTTCGAACACCGCTGCCCAGTCGGGGTCCACGCCCCGCACGTGCAGTTCCGCCAGCGCTTGCGCGACCGTTTGCGGCTCGTCGTGGTTGGCCCGCAACAACGGCACGGCCTTCACGTCGTCGTAGGCGGCAGCCGTCAATCCAGCGAGTACCGCCTGCGGTCCCAGCTCGACAACCGTGCGGACACCCTTGTCCCGCAGGCTCTTCAGCGCATCGAAGAACCGAACCGGCTCTCGCACCTGGCGCACCCAGTACTCCGGGTCCGTCAGGTCGCCGTCCGCCCCGACCGTGGACACGATGGGGATCGTAGGATTGTTGAACGATACTCCCGCCACGACGGCCCGGAACCCGTCCAGCATCGGGTCCATGAGCGGTGAGTGGAACGCGTGGCTCACCGAGAGCCGCTTCGTCCTCTTGTTCAACGATCCCACGTACCGCAGAACCGCGTCCTCGGCCCCGGACAGCACCACCGCGCGCGGCCCGTTGACGGCGGCGATCGCGACACCCGCCGGCAGGTCGAGTTCGTCCTCGGCCGCCTCGACCGCGACCATCGCGCCGCCGGCCGGCAGGGCCTGCATCAGCCGACCGCGCGCGGCGACGACGGCGCAGGCGTCGGGCAGCGACAGGACACCGGCCACGTGGGCGGCGGCGAGTTCGCCGATCGAGTGGCCGACGAGGAAGTCCGGGCGGACGCCCCACGACTCCAGCAGCCGGAACAACGCCACCTCGACCGCGAACAGGGCGGGCTGCGCGTTCCCGGTGAGGTCGAGGTCCACGCCCGACTCGATCACCTCGCGGACCGGCAGGTGCGCGCACACCTCCTCGAACGCCTTCGCGAAGACCGGGTGGGCCGCGGCGAGCTCCAGCCCCATCCGGACCCGCTGCGCGCCTTGACCGGTGAACGCGAACGCCACCTTGCCGCCTTCGGGCACGACAGCCACCGGCATGTCGGCCAGGTCCACAGACGCCGCCCGATACGGCATCGGCGTGCGTGACGCGAGGGTGAACGCCGCATCCCGACCCCGAACACCGGCCAGTCGGCGGGCCTGCTCGGCTACGGCTTCCGGACTGCGCCCCGACAACACGAACGGCACCGGCACATCCGCCACCACTTCACCGGCCGGGTCCGCCTCAGCGGGTTCCTCCACGATCACGTGGGCGTTGGTGCCGCCGAAGCCGAAGGACGACACGCCCGCCCGGCGCGGCCGGTCGCCCCGCTGCCACGGCCGTTCCTCCTGCAACAGCTCGACCCCGCCGGCCGCCCAGTCGACGTGCCGGGTCGGCTCCGCGGCGTGCAGCGTGCGCGGCATGACGCCGTGCCGCATCGCCTGCACCACCTTGATGATCCCGCCGACCCCCGCCGCCGCCTGCGCGTGCCCGATGTTCGACTTCAACGACCCCAGCCACACCGGCTCCGCGCGGCCCCGCCCGTACGTGGCCAGCACCGCCCGCGCCTCGATCGGGTCGCCCAACGTCGTCCCGGTGCCGTGCGCCTCCACCAGGTCGATGTCCGAAGTGGACAGTCCCGCCGACGTCAGCGCCGCCCGGATCACCCGCTCCTGCGCCGGGCCGTTGGGCGCGGTCAGGCCGTTGGACGCGCCGTCGGAGTTCACCGCGCTGCCCCGCACCACCGCCAGCACCGGGTGACCGTTGGCCACCGCGTCCGACAGCCGCTCCAGCAGCAGCACCCCGACGCCCTCGGCCCACCCGGTGCCGTCGGCGTGGTCGGAGAACGACTTGCACCGCCCGTCCGACGCCAACCCGCGCAGCCGCGAGAACTCGATGAACGCGGTCGGCGAGGACATCACGGTCGCCCCGCCCGCCAGCGCCAGCGTGCACTCCCCGCGCCGCAGCGCCGACGCCGCCAGGTGCACCGCGACCAGCGACGACGAGCACGCCGTGTCCACGGTCAGGGTCGGCCCCTCCAGCCCGAACGTGTAGGCCAGCCGCCCGGACGCGATGCTGCCCGCGCTGCCGCTGAACAGGTAGCCCTCGACGTCGTCGGGCGGCAGGTCGGGCCGGGACCCGTAGTCGTTGTACATCACGCCGACGAACACGCCGGTCCGGCTGCCGCGCAACGACTCCGGGTCGATGCCCGCGCTCTCGACGCTCTCCCAGCCGGTCTCCAGCAGCAACCGCTGCTGCGGGTCCACGGCCAGCGCCTCGCGCGGCGACAGGCCGAAGAACGCCGCGTCGAACCGGTCGGCGTCGTGCAGGAACCCGCCGTGCCCGCTGGTGGACCGGCCGACCCGCTCGGGGTCGGGGTCCACCAGGTCCGCGGGCCAGCCGCGGTTGGTCGGGAACGCCGAGATCGCGTCCCGGCCCTCCGCGACCAGACGCCACAGCTCGTCCGGCGTGCCCACCCCGCCCGGGTACCGGCAGGCCATGCCGACGATCGCGATCGGCTCCTGCTCCCGGTCCTCGACCTCCTTGAGCCGCCGGCGGGCGTCGCGCGCCTCGGCGATCGCCTTCTTCAGGTAGTCCCGGAGCTTGTCTTCGTCAGCCACGTTCTCTCCTAGTCCAGCTCGTCGACCAGCGCGAACAACGCCTCGTCGTCGGCTGCGTCCAGGTCGGTGTCCAGGGCGGGGCGGCCCAGCAGGGCGCGCAGGCGGTCCAGCGCGGCGTCGTCCACCTCGCCGGCGCGGATCATGGCTTCCAGGCGGTCCACCACCGGCTCGTCGGCGGGCGAGGCCAGCGACAGCAGGTGGTCGGCGAGCGCGTCCGGGCTCGGGTGGTCGAACACCACCGTCGTCGGCAGGTCCAGTCCGGTGGCCGCGCCGAGCTGGTTGCGCAGCTCGACCGCGGTCAGCGAGTCGAAGCCCAGCTCGGTGAACGCCCGGCGGGTGTCGATCGCGGCCGGGTCGTCGTGCCCGAGGACGGCGGCGACCTTGGCCCGCACCAGGCCCGGCAGGTCCGTCGGCTCGGCGGCGACCGGGGCCGCCGCCCGGCGCGGGCGGACCATGTCGCGCAGCACGGCGGGCAGGTCGTCCCGGCCGCGCAGCGCGGCCTGGTCGAACCGGGTCACCGCCAGCACGGGCGCGCCGTGCGCGAGGGCCGCGTCGAACAGGTCCATCGCCTCGTCGGCCGCGAGCGGCTCCAGGCCCGACCGGGCCAGCCGCCGCAGGTCCACTTCGGACAGTCCGCCGGACAGCTCGCTCTCGGTCTCCCACAGGCCCCACGCGAGCGAGACCGCGGGCAGGCCGGCGGCGTGCCGGTGCTCGGCGAGGGCGTCGAGGTAGGCGTTGCCCGCCGCGTAGTTGCCCTGGCCGGCGGTGCCCAGCAGGCCCGCGACCGACGAGTACAGCACGAACGCGGACACGTCCCCGGCCAGCTCGTGCAGGTTCCAGGCCGCGTCGACCTTGGGCCGCAGCACCTTGTCCACCTGCTCGGGCGTGAGCTTGGCCAGCACGCCGTCGTCCACGACACCGGCCGTGTGCACGACCGCCGTGGGCCGGTACCGCTCGATGACGGCGGCCAGCGCGTCCCGGTCGGCCGCGTCGCACGCCACCAGGTGCGCGGTCACGCCCAGCTCGGCGGTCAGCTCCGCCGCGCCCGGAGCCGCGCCACCGCGCCGGCTCAGCAGCACCAGTTCCCGCACGCCGTGGACGTGCACCAGGTGCCGGGCCAGCACCGCGCCCAACGCCCCGGTCGCGCCGGTGACCAGCACCGGGCCGGTCCCCCAGTCGATCCCGCGCTCGGCGGACGGCGTCCGGACCAGGCGCGGCACGAACACCTCGCCGCCGCGCACCGCCACCTCCGGCTCACCCAGCCGCACGGCGGTGTCCAGCGGTTCGCCGTCGTCGGCCGTGACCAGCACGAACCGGCCCGGCTGCTCGGCCTGCGCGGTCCGCACGAGGCCGCGCACGGCCGCGTGCTCCAACCCGTCGCGCACCACGACCGCCAACGGCCCGTCGGCTCCGCGCAGCACGTCCAGCGTGTGGTGCACGGCCTCCCGCGCCGGCAACTCCGGCACCCGGTGCACCGGCACCGCGGCGCCCGGCTCGCCCGGCGCCACCGGCCGCCAGGTCAGGGCGTGCAGCCCGCGCACGGCCTTGCCGCCCAACGGCCGCAACGCCAACTCGTCCACGGTCAGCACCGGCCGCCCGGCCGCGTCCACCACGACGATCGACACCGCCGACCCGCGCCGCGTCAACCGCGCCCGCGCCGCCGGCGCACCCGAGTGCACGGTCACGCCGCTCCACGAGAACGGCAGCACCGCCGGGGCGTCGTCGTCCGCGACACCGGGCAGCAACGAGTGCAGAGCCGCGTCCAACACCGCCGGGTGCACCAGGAAGCCCCGGTTCTCCACGGCCGCCAACTCGGCGAACAGCTCGTCGCCGACCCGCGACAGCCCCACGAGGTTCCGGAACGCCGGCCCGTAGTGGTAGCCGTGCTCCGCCAACCGGTCGTACACGCCGTCGAGGTCCACCGGCACGGCCTCGGCCGGCACCTCGAACCCGACCGGCTCCGAACCCGCGCCGCCCACCGCGCCGGACGCGTGCAGCTCCCACGGCGACTCGTCGTCGGGCCGCGCGTGCACGGTCACCGGCCGCCGCCCGCCCTCCTCCGGACCGACCGTCACCTGGAGCCGCGCGACCCCCAGCACCAGCGGGGCGGACAGCGTCAGCTCCACCAGGTGCGGCAGGCCGACGTGCGCACCGGCCGCCAGCGCAAGCTCGGCGAACGCCGTGCCCGGCACCAGGACGTCGTCGCGCACCCGGTGGTCGGCCAGCCACGCGTCGGTGCCCGCCGACAGGCGCCCGGTCAGCACCACGGTGTCGCCGCCGGCCAGTTCGACCGCCGCGCCCAGCACCGGGTGGCGGGTGTCGGACAGGCCCAGCGCGCCCGCCGACCGGGCCGCGCGGGGCGCATCCAGCCAGAACCGGCGGCCCTGGAACCGGTAGGTGGGCAGGGTGACCGGCCGGGCGTCGCCGAAGTCCCAGGTCACCGGCAGGCCGCGGGTGTGCAGGACGCCCAGCGCGGCCTGCGCGGTCGCCAGTTCGGGACGGCCCGCCCGCAGCACCGGCACGGCCGACCCCGGTTCACCGGTCAGGCACTGCCGGGTCAACGCGGTCAGCACGCCGTCCGGCCCCAGCTCCACGAACTCGGTCACCCCGAGCGCCTCCAGCGTGCGGACGCCGTCCACGAACCGCACGGCCTCGCGGATGTGCCGCACCCAGTAGTCCGGCGAGCGCAACTGCCCGTCGGTGGCCAGGTCACCGGTCACGTCCGACACGACCGGGATCTCCGGCGCGCGGAACACCACCGCGTCCAGGTCCGCGCGGAACGCCGCCAGCACCCCGTCCATGTGCGGCGAGTGGAACGCGTGGCTCACCGGCAGCCGCCGCGTGCGGCGTCCCCGGCCCGACCACAGCTCGATCAGCCGGGCCACCGCGGGCTCGTCGCCGGAGACGACCGTCGAGCGCGGCGCGTTGACGGCCGCGACCGCCACCACCCCGGCCAGCGTCTCCCGCACCTCCTCCTCGGTGGCCTCGATCGCCGCCATGGCCCCGTCCTCGCGGGCCGACTGCATGGCCCGGCCGCGCGCGGCGACCAGCGCGCACGCGTCGGCCAGGTCGAACACGCCCGCGACGTGCGCGGCGGCGACCTCGCCCACCGAGTGGCCGAACACGAAGTCCGGGCGCACGCCGTGGTGCTCCACGTACCGGTACAGCGCGACCTCGACGGCGAACAGCGCGGCCTGGGTGTAGGCGGTCTGGTCCAGCAGGGCGGAGTCGGCGCTGTCCGGCTCGGCGAACAGCACCGCCCGCAGCGGGCGGTCCAGCACCGGGTCCAGCAACGCGCAGATCTCGTCCAGCGCCTGCCGGAACACCGGCTGGGAGTACAGCTCGCGGCCCATGCCGACGCGCTGGCTGCCCTGGCCGGTGAACAGGAACGCGGTCTTGCCGCGCCCGCCGCCGTCTCCGATGGCCAGCTCGCCGAGCAGGGCGTCCGCGCCGAAGACCACCGTGCGGCGGTCCAGCAACGGCCGCCGGGCCAGCGTGAGCCCGACGTCGGCGGGACGCAGGTCCGGGTGCGCGGCCAGGTGGGCGTGCAGGGCTTCGGCCTGGGCGCGCAACGCCGTGTCGTCGTGCGCGGACAGCACCCACGGCACGTCCAGCGGGGTCACGCGGTCGGCCTCGACCCGCTCGGGCACCTCCTCCAGCACGACGTGCGCGTTGGTGCCGCTGATGCCGAACGAGGACACCGCCGCCCGGCGCGGCCGGTCCGCGGTCCACTCGCGGGGCTCGGTCAGCAGTTCCACCGCGCCCGAGGTCCAGTCCACGTGGGGTGACGGGTCGTCGGCGTGCAGGGTGCGCGGCATGACGCCGTGCCGCATCGCCTGCACCACCTTGATGATCCCGCCGACCCCGGCCGCCGCCTGCGCGTGCCCGATGTTGGACTTCAGCGACCCCAGCCACAGCGGTTCGGCGCGGTCCTGGCCGTAGGTGGCCAGCAGCGCCTGGGCCTCGATCGGGTCGCCCAGCGTCGTGCCGGTGCCGTGCGCCTCGACCAGATCGACGTCCGAAGTGGACAGTCGGGCGGCGGACAGCGCGGCCCGGATCACCCGCTCCTGCGCCGGACCGTTGGGCGCGGTGAGGCCGTTGGACGCGCCGTCGGAGTTCACCGCGCTGCCCCGCACCACCGCGAGCACGCGGTGGCCGCGCTTGCGCGCCTCGGACAGCCGCTCGACCAGCAGCAGGCCGACGCCCTCGGACCAGCCGGTGCCGTCGGCGGAGGCGGAGAACGACTTGCACCGCCCGTCCGGCGACAACCCGCGCTGCCGCGAGAACTCCACGAACGTCGACGGCCCGGCCATCACCGTCACGCCGCCCGCCAGCGCCAGGTCGCACTCGCCGGAGCGCAGCGCCTGCGCCGCCAGGTGCAGGGCGACCAGCGACGACGAGCACGCCGTGTCCACGGTGATCGCCGGCCCCTCCAGCCCGTAGGTGTAGGCGAGGCGGCCGGAGATCACGCTGGAGGTGTTGCCCGCCAACAGGAAGCCCTCGACCTCCTCCGGTGTCTCGGGCAGGCGCGAGGCGTAGTCGTCGTACATCACGCCGGTGAACACGCCGGTCCGGCTGCCGCGAAGCGTCGCCGGGTCGATCCCCGCGTCCTCGAACGCCTCCCACGCCGTCTCCAGCAGCAGCCGCTGCTGCGGGTCGGTGGCCAGCGCCTCGCGCGGCGACATGCCGAAGAAGGCCGCGTCGAACAGGTCCGCGTCGTGCAGGAACCCGCCGTGCCGGGTGTAGGTGGCGCCCAGGCGTTCGGGGTCGGGGTCGTAGAGCGCCTCGACGTCCCAGCCCCGGTTGGTCGGGAACCCCGAGATCGCGTCGCGGCCCTCGGCGACCAGCCGCCACAGGTCCTCCGGCGACCGGACGCCGCCGGGGAACCGGCACGCCATGCCGACGATCGCGATCGGCTCGTCCGCGCGGGCAGCCGCGGTCCGGGTCGCCGCGGTCCGGGTCGCCGCGGTCCGGGTCGCCGCGGTCCGGTCGGCCTCGCGGTTGCCCGCCACCAGGAACGCGGCGAGCGCGGCCGGCGTCGGGTGGTCGAACACCAGCGTGGTGGGCAGCTTGCGGCCGGTCGCGGCGATCAGCCGGTTGCGCAGGTCCACGCCCGCCAGCGAGTCGAAACCCTGCTCGCGGAACGCCTTCTCCGGGTCCACCGCCGTGGCGTCGGCGTGGCCCAGGGCCGCCGCCGCCAGCGACCGCACCAGGTCCACGGCCTGCGCCTCGGTGAGCGCGGACACGGCCTTGGTGGTCGTGCGCCGCTTCACCAGGCCGCGCAACGGACCGGGCACCTCACCGTCCACACGGGACGGTTCAAGCGCGGCCGGCACCAACAGCCCCTGGTCGGCGGACAGCGCCCGGTCGAACAACGCCAGACCCCGTTCGGGCTTCAGCGGCGCGACGCCGGACCGGGCCCAGCGGGCGAGGTCGGCGTCACCGAGGGTTTCGCCCATGCCCGCGTCCCACAGGCCCCACGCCAGCGACACCGCGCTCAGGCCCCGCGCGCGGCGGTGGGCGGCGAGGGCGTCCAGGTAGGTGTTCGCGGCGGCGTAGCCGGCCTGGCCGGCCGTGCCCAGCACCCCCGAGATCGAGGAGAACAGCACGAACACCGGCACGTCACCGGCCAGTTCGTGCAGGTGCCGCGCGGCCAGCGCCTTGGGTTCCAGCACGCGGTCCACCTGGGCGTCGGTCAACGCCGTGGTGGTCGCGTCGTCCAGGACGCCGGCGGCGTGGACGACCGCGCCGAGCCGTTCCCCGGCGAGCAGTTCCGCCAGGGCGTCCCGGTCGGCCACGTCCACCGCGGCGATCCGCGCACCGAGTTCGTCGGCCAGCGCGCGGGCTCCCGGCGCGGCCGGCCCGCGCCGGCTGACCAGCAGCAGGTCGCGGACGCCGTGGTGCTCGTGCAGGTGCCGGGCGACCAGCGCGCCCAGCCCGCCCGTGCCGCCGGTGACCAGGACCGTGCCCTCCAGCCGCACCGGCTCGCCCAGGTCGGTCCGGGCCAGCCGGGGCGCCAGGAACCTGCCCTCGCGCACCGCCACCTGCGGTTCACCGGTCGCCACGGCCGCCGCCACGTCGTCGGCGTGGTCCGCGTCCACCACGACCACCCGGTCCGGGTGCTCGGACTGCACCACCCGCACCAGGCCCCACACGGCGGCGTTGGCCAGGTCGTCCACCGGCTCGCCGGGGACGGCCGCGATCGAACGGCGGGTGTGGAAGACCAGCCGGTCGGCCGGGTCGTGGTCCTCCTCCAGCCACTCCCGGACCAGGCGCAGCGCGCGGCGCGTGGCCAGCCTCGGGTCGTCGGTCGCGGCGGGCGGGATGACCACCAGGTCACCGGCCGGTTCGCCCCGCGCCACCTCGGTCCACGTCACGGTGAAGGTCGAACCGCCCGCGAGGCCGTCCCGGGCGACCGCGCGCAGCGTGATGCCGTCGATCCGCCCGACCGGGGCACCCGCGCCGTCCGCGAGGTCGATGGAGAACGTGTCCGCGCCGTTCGGCGTGACGCGGACGCGCAGGGTGGACGCGCCGGCGGTCAGTTCCACACCGCTCCACGCGAACGGCAGGCGGATCCGGCCCGGCCCGGCCGGTTCGAGGACCAGCGGGTGCAGGACGGCGTCCAGCAGGGCCGGGTGCACGACGAACCCGGTCACCGGGGTGGTGACGGCGACCTCGGCGTAGACGGTGTCGCCGTCCCGCCACAGGCCGCGCAGGCCGCGGAACGGCTCGCCGTAGTCGTAGCCCAGCGCGGACAGCCGGTCGTAGACGTCGTCCAGCGGCTCCTCGTCGGCCTCCGGCGGCCACGGGAACGACTCAAGGGCGGCGCTTCCCGTCGTGAGGGTGCCGGAGGCGTGGCGCTGCCAGTCGTCCTGGCGCGAGTGCACGGTGAACCGGCCCTCGCGCACGGCCACCTGCACCTGCACCGCCCCGGTGGCCGGCACGACCAGCGGCGACTCCAGCGTCAGGTCGTCCACGCGCGGCAGCCCGACCCGTTCCCCCGCCGCCAGCGCGAGTTCCAGGAACGCCGTGCCCGGCACCAGGACCGCGCCGTTGACGACGTGCCCGGCCAGCCACGGCTGCGCCGTCAGGGACACCTCGCCGGACAGCACGACCTCGTCCCGCTCGGCCAGCTCGACGGCCGTGGTGACCAGTCCGGTCGCGCGCGGCCGGTCGGTGAGCCAGTAGTGGTCGCGCTTGAACGGGTAGGTCGGCACGTCCGCGCGGCCCGCGCCCGGCACGAACGACACCACGTCCAGCGGCGCGCCGTGGGCGTGCGCGTGGGCCATGCCGCGCACGGCCGTCACCGCCTCCGGGCGGTCCTTGCGCCCCAACGCCACCGCCGTGACGCCGCACGCCTCGGCCAGCGGCGCGAGCACCGCGTCCGGGCCGATCTCCACGAACACCGCGGCGCCGCGCTCGGCGAGCGTCGCGACGGCGTCCGCGAACCGGACGGTGGCGCGGATCTGCCGCGTCCAGTGGTCGGCGTCGGCTTCGAGCAGGTCGCCGGTGACCGTGGAGACGACCGGGATCTCCGCCTCGCGATACGCGATCGTCTCGGCGACCGCGCGGAACTCGTCCAGCACGTCGTCCATGTGCGGCGAGTGGAACGCGTGGCTGACCTGGAGCCGGCGGGTCCGCTCGAACCGGGCGGCCACCTCGGTCACCGCGCGGTCATCGCCCGCCAGCACCACGGAGTTCGGGCTGTTCACCGCCGCGACCGCGACGCCCTCGGGCAGCTCGCCCAGCTCGGCCTCGGTCGCCTGCACGGCGATCATCGCGCCGCCCGCGCGAGCCGACTGCATGAGCCGGCCCCGGGCGGCGACCAGCGTGGCCGCGTCCTCCAGCGTGAGCACGCCGGCGACGTGCGCCGCGACCTGCTCGCCGATCGAGTGGCCGGCGAGCAGGTCGGGCTTGAGCCCGTGGTGCTCGGCGAGCCGGAACAGCGCGACCTCGAACGCGAACAGCGCGGGCTGGGTGTACCGGGTCTCGTGCAGCTCGGGCCGGTCCCCGAACATCAGGTCCCGCAGCGGGAGTTCCAGGTGCGGTTCGAACGCGGCCACCACCTCGTCCAGGCCGCGCGCGAACACCGGGTACGCGTCGTACAGCTCGCGGCCCATGCCGGCGCGCTGCGCGCCCTGCCCGGTGAACAGGAACGCCGTGCGCCCGGCGAGCGCCTTGCCGGTCACCGGGACCGCTTGTGCCAGCTCGTCGGCGCCGGCCCCGACCAGCACCGCCCGGTGGTCGAACCGGGTGCGCTCGGCCAGCGCCCGCGCCACCTCGGCCACGTCCCGCCGCCCACGCACCCGCTCGACCTGGGCCAGTGCCGCCTCGACGGAACGCCCGCTGAACACCCACGGCACCGGCAGGGCGGTCGGCGTGACCGTCGTCGCCGCTTCTTCACCCTGCTCCAGCACCAGGTGCGCGTTGGTGCCGCTGATGCCGAACGACGAGACGGCGGCCCGGCGCGGCCGGTCGGCGGGCCAGTCGCGCCTGCTCGTCAACAGCTCCACGCGGCCGGCGGTCCAGTCCACCTTCGGCGTCGGCTCGGTGACGTGCAGGGTGCGCGGCATGACGCCGTGCCGCATGGCCTCCACGAGCTTGATGACGCCGCCGACGCCGGCCGCCGCCTGGGCGTGGCCGATGTTGGACTTCAGCGAGCCGAGCCACAGCGGGGTGTCGCGGCCCTGGCCGTAGGTGGCCAGAATCGCCTCCGCCTCGATCGGGTCGCCCAGCGACGTGCCGGTGCCGTGCGCCTCGACCACGTCGATGTCCGAAGTGGACAGACCCGCGTCGGCCAGCGCCTGCCGGATGACCCGTTGCTGGGAGCCGCCGTTGGGCGCGGTGAGGCCGTTGGACGCGCCATCGGAGTTGACGGCGCTGCCGCGGATGACCGCGAGCACCCGGTGACCGCGCTCGCGGGCGTCGGAGAGCCGTTCGAGCACCAGGAGCCCGACGCCCTCGGCCCAGGCCGTGCCGTCCGCGTCGGCGGCGAAGGACTTGCAGCGGGCGTCGCCGGCCAGGCCGTGCTGGCGGGAGAACTCCAGGAACATGCCGGGCGTGGCCATCACCGTGACGCCGCCCGCGAGGGCCGTGGACGACTCGCCGCTGCGCAGCGACCGGACCGCGATGTGCAGGGCGACCAGGGAGGAGGAACAGGCCGTGTCCACGGTCAGCGCCGGGCCGACCAGCCCGAGCTGGTAGGCGATGCGGCCGGACATGACGCTGGGCGTCGCGCCGGTGAGCACGTGCCCTTCGGCCTGGTCGGACGCTTCGTGCATGCGCGGCCCGTAGTCACCGGCCGTGCCGCCGACGAACACGCCGGTCCGACTGCCGCGCAGCGCCTCGGGATCGATGCCCGCCCGTTCGACGGCTTCCCAGGCGGTCTGGAGCAGCAGGCGTTGCTGGGGGTCCATGACCAGGGCTTCGCGCGGGGAGATGCCGAAGAAGGAGGCGTCGAACTCACCGGCGCCGGCCAGGAACCCGCCTTCGCGCACGTAGGTCGTGCCGGACCGGTCGGGGTCGGGGTCGTAGAGGTCGGCGGGCCAGCCCCGGTCGGCGGGGAACGGCCCGATGGCGTCGACCTCCTCGTCGACCAGCCGCCACAGGTCTTCGGGGGAGGTCACGTCGCCGGGGAAGCGGCACGCCATGCCGACGATCGCGATGGGTTCGGCTGGGTCGGCCGCGGTGTGTCGACCGGCCGGCGCGTCTTCCTCGGCTGTGCCTTCGAGGAACGCGATGACTGCCTGCGGGGTCGGGTGCTCGAACAGCAGCCCGGTGGGCAGGGGGCGGCCGATCGCGCCGGCCAGGTTCTCGCGCAGTTCGACGCCCATGAGCGAGTCGAACCCGAGATCGCGGAAGGGCCGCCGCACATCGACCTTGGCGGGATCGGCCCCGAGCACGGCCGCGACGTGCCGGACGACGAGCTGCGCCACATTGGTACGCACGCCGGCGGAAGCGGGTGCGCCGGACCCGGCGCTCGCAGGCCCAGCGCTCGCAGGCCCGGCGGCGGTCGGCCCGGCGGCGGTCGGCCCGGCGGCGGGCAGCCCGGCGGCGGGCGCGGCGGGGGCGGTGGCAGTGGTGGCGGGGGCGGCGGGGGCGTGCGTGGTGGCGGCGGGGGCGGCGGGCGCGGGCTGTGGTTCGTCCAGCCAGTAGCGCTCGCGTTGGAACGGGTAGGTCGGCAGCTTCACCCGCCGCCCCACCGGCCACTCCAGCTCCACCCCCCGCGTGTGCAGCCCGGCGAACGCGGTCAGCGCGGTCACCTGTTCGTCGTGCCCCCGGCGCATCAGCGGGAACGACCGGATGCCCACCTCGCCCGCCAGCGCCGACAGCACCGCGTCCGGCCCGGCCTCCACCAGCGTCGGGACCTCCAGCGCCCGCAACGCCCGCAGGAACCGCACCGGCTCCCGCACCTGCCGCACCCAGTACTCCGGGTCCGTCAGCTCGGCGTCCGCCCCGACCGTGGACACGATGGGGATCGTGGGATTGTTGAACGTCAGACCCGCCACCACCGCTCGGAAGTCGTCGAGCATCGGGTCCATCAGCGGCGAGTGGAAGGCGTGGCTCACCGGGAGCCGTTTCGTCCTCTTGTTCAACGATCCGACGAAGGACAACACCGCGTCCTCCGCCCCCGACAGCACCACCGCCCGCGGCCCGTTCACCGCCGCCAGCGCGACACCGTCGGGCAGGTCCAACTCGTCCTCGGCCGCCTCGACCGCGACCATCGCCCCACCGGCCGGCAACGCCCGCATCAACCGACCGCGCGCGGTGACCAGCGCACACGCGTCGGCCAGCGACAACACCTCCGCGACGTGCGCGGCGGCCACCTCACCGATCGAGTGCCCCACCAGCACGTCCGGCCGCACACCCCACGACTCCAGCAACCGGAACGACGCCACCTCGACCGCGAACAACGCGGGCTGCGTCCACCCGGTGTCGTCCAGCCCGTCACCGGACGCGATCACGTCCCGCAACCCGGGGTCCAGGTGCGCGCACACCTCGTCGAAAGCCGCCGCGAACACCGGGAACGCGTCGGACAACCGCGCCCCCATCCCCACCCGCTGCGCTCCCTGACCGGTGAACGCCACCCCCACCCGGCCGTCACCGGCAACCCCGGTCACGACGTTCGGCATCGGGATGCCCGCCGCGAGAGCGTCCAGCCCCGCGTCCAGACCCGCCCGGTCCTCCGCGACGACCGCGGCCCGGTGCTCGAACGCGGTCCGGGTGGTCGCGAGGGACCACCCCAGGTCACGCGGCGACCCCTCGGTCACCCGCAACAACGCCGCGTGCGCCCGCAAAGCGCCGGCATCACGGCCCGACACCGGCACCACCGCGAACCCCGGACCCCCGAACACCGAAGGCGCCCGCGCCGGCGGCTCGGCGACCACCACGTGGCAGTTCGTGCCGCCCATGCCGAACGAACTCACCCCGGCCACCAACGGCCGCTCCGGCTCCGGCCACGCCGACAGTCCTGTGTGGACGGTCAGGTTGTGCTCCGCCAACCGCACCGCCGGGTTCGGCGTCACGAAGTTCAGGCTCGCGGGCAACTCCCGGTGCCGGATCGCCAGCACCGCCTTGAGCAGCCCCACGATCCCGGCCGCGCCCTCCAGGTGCCCGACGTTGGTCTTGACCGACCCCACGGCCAGCGGCGCGGGCCGCGACCCGAACACCGCGCCCAGCCCGGCCGCCTCGACCGGGTCGCCGACCGGCGTGCCCGTGCCGTGCAGCTCCACGTACTGCACGCCCTCCGGCCCCACCCCGGCCCGCCGCTGCGCCGCCCGCACGACCGCCGCCTGCGCCGACGCGTCCGGCACGGTCAGGCCGGGCGTCGCGCCGTCGTTGTTGACCGCGCTGCCGCGCAGCACGGCGTACACGTCGTCGCCGTCGTCCAGCGCGGCCCGCAACGGCTTGAGCACCAGCACCGCCGCGCCCTCGCCGCGCACGTACCCGTTGGCCCGCGCGTCGAACGTGAAGCACCGCCCGTCCGGCGACAACCCGCCGAACTTCTCCGCGCCCAGCGCGCCCTCGCCCAGGACGTTCAGGTTCACGCCCGCCGCCAGCGCCACCGGCGACTCGCCCGACCGCACGCTCTCCGCCGCCAGGTGCACGGCGACCAGCGACGACGACTGGGCGGTGTCCACCACGACGCTCGGCCCGCGCAGGTCCAGCGCGTAGGACACCCGGTTGGCGATGATGCCGCGGTGCGTGCCGGTGTTGGTGTGCTGGGTGATCGCGCCGCGCCCGAGCACCAGCCCGGCGTAGTCGTCGCGCAGCGAGCCGACGAACACCGACGCGCCCGTGCCCGCCAGCGCCGCCGGAACGATCCCCGCGTCCTCCAACGCCTCCCACGCCAGCTCCAGCACCAGCCGCTGCTGCGGGTCCATCGCCGCGGCCTCGCGCGGCGAGATGCCGAAGAACCCGGCGTCGAAGTCGCCGACGCCGTCCAGGAACGCGCCGAACCGCGCGCCGCGCACCGCCTTCGTCCCGGGCGCCAGCGCCTCCCACCGGTCGGCGGGCACCTCGGTCACCACGTCCCGGCCGGCGCGCAGCAGCCGCCAGAACGCCGCCGGGTCCGCCGCGCCGGGCAACCGGCACGAGACGCCGACCACCGCGACCGAGTCGTCCAGGTTCGTCATCGACAACGCCTTCCGCGAGCTGGGTCCTTCCGCACCGACCGTTCTATCCGGCGGGAGTTCTTCCCCAGTCACGAAACGGTCGTCGGGCGTTCTCGCGGCGACCGGATTACCGGGGCGTGACCGCCCCCTGGTTTCGTCGGTCCCGTCGAATCCCGATCCCGCAGAAAAGGACTGGTCCGCCATGACCACGAACTTCGCGCTGCCCGAGGACGCCACCCAGATGACCGCGCTGTACGTCCGCGCGATGAACTCGGGCGACGTGGCCACCGTGCTGTCCCTCTACACCGAGGACGCGGTGTCCATCTGGGACCCGGAGAAGCCGATCAGCGGCGCCGAGCACGAGGCCGCGGTGGAGGAGTTCATGGCCAAAAAACCCTTGATGCGAGCCGAGGTCAAGGAGTCCTACGTGACCGGCGACACCGCGCTACTGGTCGTGGACTGGACTTTCGACATCGAGGGCGAGGGCTCGCTGTCCGGCACCGGCCTGGACGTGCTGCGCAAGGGCGAGGACGGCAAGTGGCGCTACGCCATCGACAACCCGTTCGGCGACAACTGACATGGCGCTCGAACTGGCCGAGGCGCACCTGCGCGGGTTGCTCGCCCAGCTCGGCCTGGACGCGGAGTACGTGCGCGGCGAGGGCGACACCCTGTGGTGGCGCACGGCCTCCGGCGACGAGGTGCCGGTGGTCGACTTCGTCGGCGGCTACGGCTCGCTGGTGCTGGGCCACAACCACCCCGAGATCGTGGCGCACGCCCGGGAACTGCTCGCCGGCGGCGTCCCGGTGCACGCCCAGTTCTCCTACCACCCGTACGCCAACGACCTCGCCGCCGCGCTGAACCGCGTGCTGTGGCGGGAGTTCGGGACGTTCGAGCCGTACTCGGCGGTGTTCGCCAACACCGGCGCGGAGGCCGTGGAGGTCGCGCTCAAGCACGCCGAGATGGCCCGCGGCGCACGGGTCGCCGCGCTGCGCGCGGAGATCGAGGAGCACCTGGCGGACGCGCCCGCCGACCTCGCCGCGCGGGTGCGGGAGCACAACGAGAGCCGGTACGACACGCCACCGGTGTTCCTGACGCTGGAAGGCTCCTTCCACGGCAAGCTCGCCGGCAGCGTGCAGCTCACGCACAACCCCGGTTACCGCGTGCCGTTCCGGGCCCTGGCCGTGCCGGCGCGGTTCGTGTCCGGTGGCGAGGTCGCGAAGGCGGTCGAGGAGAGCCGGGTGACCGTGCTGGACGTCCACGACGGCCAGGTGGTCGAGCGGGACCTGCCGGTGGTCGCGGCGTTCTTCGTCGAGCCGATCCAGGGCGAGGGCGGCATCCACGTGCTCGACCCGGTCGTCGCGGCGGACATCCGCGCGGTGGCCGACGCGCACGGGTTCCCCGTGGTGGTGGACGAGATCCAGACCGGCGTGGGCCGCACCGGCAAGTTCTACGCGGCCTCGCACGTCGGCCTGCTCGGTGACTACATCGTGCTGGCCAAGGCGTTGGGCGGCGGGATCGCCAAGACGTCGGTGCTGCTGGTGCGGCAGTCGGCGTACGTGCCGGAATTCGAGCTGTTGCACAGCTCCACGTTCGCCAAGGACGCGTTCTCCTGCCACATCGGGTCGCGCGTGGTGGACTTCCTGGAGAGCTCCGACGCCTACGCGCGGGCGGCGGCCCGCGGCACCGCGCTCAAGCAGGCGCTGCGGTCGGTGGCGGCGGAGTTCCCGACCGTCGTGGCCGACGTGCGCGGGCGCGGCCTGATGCTGGGCCTGGAGTTCCACGACCAGACCGGCGCGCCGGACCCGGTGGGCGAGCTGGCCCGGACCGGCCTGGTGGGGTACGTGGTGGCGGGCTACCTGCTCAACCACCACCGGGTGCGGGTCTTCCCGACCGCCAGCGCCAGCCACACGCTCCGGTTCGAACCGTCCATCGGCATCACGGACGCCCAGATCGACCAGCTGGTGATCGGCCTGCGCGCGGTGTGCACGGCGCTGCGCGACAACCCGCTCACCCTGCTACCGGGCTGAACCCCCACCCCCAGAGGGGCTCAGCCCACCCACGGCGGCCCACCGACCAGCCCCCCGGTCGGTGGGCCGCTTCACGCGCCCACCCCGTTGCCCGGCGCACGCGGAAACACCGCGCCGTCCACAGTGGACCGGCGCGGTGCTCGAACTCCCCAGTAGAAGCGCTTACAGCGGAACGTTGCCGTGCTTGCGCGCCGGCGTGCGGCGGCGCTTGTCGCGCAGCATCGCCAGCCCGCGCAGCACGGCGGCCCGGGTCTCGGCCGGGTCGATCACGTCGTCCACCAGGCCGCGCTCGGCCGCGTAGTACGGGTGCACCAGCTCTTCGGCGTACTCGACCACCAGCGCGGCCCGCAGCTCGGCCGGGTCGGCCGCGGCGGCGAGTTCCTTGCGGTGGATGACGTTCACCGCCGCCTCCGCCCCCATCACGGCGATCTCGTTGGTGGGCCACGCCAGCGACAGGTCGCAGCCGATCGACCGCGAGTCCATCACGATGTACGCGCCGCCGTAGGCCTTGCGCAGGATCACCTGCACCCGCGGCACGGACGCCTCGCAGTAGGCGTACAACAGCTTCGCGCCGTGCCGGATCGCCCCGCCGTACTCCTGGTCGGTGCCCGGCAGGAACCCCGGCACGTCCACCAGCGTCACCAGCGGGATGTTGAACGCGTCGCAGAACCGCACGAATCGGGCGGCCTTCTGCGACGCCGCCGTGTCCAGCACCCCGGCCAGGATCAACGGCTGGTTGCCGACGATGCCCACCACCTGGCCGCCCATGCGGGCCAACGCGCACACCACGTTGGCCGCCCACCCCTCGTGGACCTCCAGGAAGTCCTCGTCGTCCACCAGTTCCGCGATCACCGCGCGGATGTCGTAGGGCCGGTTGGGCTCGACCGGGACCAGGTCGGCCAGCGCGGGCCGCAGGTGGTCACCGGCGGTCCACTCGTAGCCCGGCGCGGGTTCGAGGTTGTTGGCGGGCAACAGGGACAGCAGGTGGCGGACGTCGGCGAAGCAGCTCTCCTCGTCGTCGTGCACGAACGTGGCCACGCCGGACATCCCGCCGTGCACGTCCGCGCCACCGAGCTGGTCGTGCGTGACCCGCTCGCCGCTCACGGCGGCCACCACGTCCGGGCCGGTCAGGTACATCTGCGCGGTCTCGCGCACCATGAACGTGAAGTCCGCCAACGCCGGCGAGTACGCCGCACCGCCCGCGCACGGCCCGAGGACCACGGAGATCTGCGGGACGATCCCGGACGCCTCGACCTGCCGGCGGAAGATCCCGCCGTACCCGTTGAGCGCCATCACCCCCTCCTGGATCCGCGCGCCGCCGCTGTCGTTGAGCGCAACGATCGGCGACCCGGTCGCGACGGCGAGGTCCATCACCTTCTGGATCTTCTCGGCGTGCGCCGCGCCCAGCGACCCACCCGAGATGGTGAAGTCCTGCGCGTAGACGAACACCCGCCGCCCGTCGACCGTCCCGGATCCCGCCACCACGCCGTCGGTGTGCGCGCCCGTGGTCCCCCGCCGGAACATCTCGACCTCGACGAACGACCCTTCGTCCAGCAGCAGTTCCAGCCGCTCCCGGGCCGTCCGCTTGCCCAGCCCGTGCTGTCGCGCCACGGCCTTCTGGTTGCCCAGCGCGACCCGGCTGGTCAGCTCGTCGCGCCGGTCCCGCAGCGACCTCATCGTGCGCGGCGGCGGGGTCGGCCGTGATGCGGGCCGGACCTCCATCTCGGAAATGCTCATCATGGCCCTTCGGTAGTCCCGACCTGCCCGTACGCACCGTTGAAGAACAACAGCCCCGCCTGCCCCGTCCCCTTGCCGGTGGCCAGCACCCGGCCGATGAACACCGAGTGGTCACCGGCCTCGTGGACGTCGGTCAACTCGCACTCCAGCCACGCCAGCGCGTCGGCCAGCACCGGCGCCCCGGTGTGCGGGCCGGGCACCCAGTCGACGGCGTCGAACTGCGCCCGCCCGGCGGGCCGGGTGCGGTCGGCGAAGTGCCGGGCGCTGCCCTCCTGGTCCGCGTGCAGCACGGAGGTCGCGAAGTGCCCGGAGGCCGTGATGGCGCGGTGCATGGTGGCGGTGCGGGCGATGCAGCAGAGCACGAGCGGGGGGTCGAGGGAGACGGAGCTGAACGCGTTGGCGGTCATCCCGTGGATGTGCTCACCACCGACGCTGAGCACCACCACACCGGTGGCGAACCGGCCCAGCGTGGAACGCATCTCGGCCGGCGTCACGGCCGAGAGTTCGGGAGCCAGGTCCATCGCACGTCCTTTCCCTTCAGGGGAGCGTGGGCCGGGCGCTTCGCCCGCGCACGGCCCACGCCCGGGGTTCAGAGGTCGTGGACCTCATCGGCGACCGGCCGGTCGACGGCCATGACCCACTTGCCGTCCTCGCCGCGCACGAGGACGTCGGTGCACTTGCCGAGGATGCGCTGCTTGCGCCCGTCCTCCAGCGTGATGACCAGGTCGTAGTCGACGATGATCAAAGAGGTGTCACCGGTGGAGTAGTAGGACTTGACCTTCGACTGCAGCTCGGGCTTCGTGGCGAGCAGCTTGGTGATCGCCTCGGTGCGCGCGGCCCCGGTGAGCGGCCCACCGGAGAGGTTGGAGATCGAGTCGTCCCGGTAGAGGCTGTCGAAGATGGCCCCCTGCCCGGAGTTGAAGGCGACCAGGAACACGTCGTTCTGCGTCTCCGGGTCGTCGGTGAGATCCAGGTTCGCCAGGTCGATCTGGGCGGTCATGAGCGGGTCCTCGCTTTCGAAGCGGATTGGGCAGTGCCCTTGTCCGACGCTATCGACCACGCTTCGCGGGGCTCTCATCGTGGAATAATCGGACGTTCATCGCGGGATGGGCGGGGTCGGCACAACAAAGTCCAGCCAATGACCACCCACGGCGACGCCCACCGCAACAACGTTCTTCGCCGCGCAAGCGGCGTTCGCCGCGCAGCGGCGGGCTGGGCTCCCAGCCACAAGGGGCCTCCGTGTTCCCCACCGTATGACCTGCCCGAAGGGCTACCACAGATTGCCGGGGTCGG
>NZ_BAAABU010000019.1:0-157189 GCF_039521145.1 Saccharothrix mutabilis subsp. mutabilis | reverse complement strand
ACCCGGCTGGGTCCACGACTACAACACCCACCGAGCCCACTCCGCCCTCAGCTGCCAGCCACCCATCACCCGACTGACCGCCTAAGCGTCAACAACGCGAATCAGTACAGCTAGGCATTCGACTTGCCTTACACGCACCAGCAGTGAGGAAGAGGGCTACTGCCTCAGTTGGCTGGCATCATGGTCGAGAGAAGCCTCGGCCTGCGCCTTCGATCAGGAGGTCGGAGTCACCATCGGCGATGGCCTTCTCGATAGCCTGCAAGAAGGCGCTCACACCTCGACCGATCGGGAAGACCTGAGCGTTTCGACTTCGCACAGCGTCGATTGCGTCCGTAGCCGCGTGCGAGGCGTGCCACGTGTCGACGACAAGGACGTCGGCTCGCGTGGCCAAGGAGCGCAGGGCCGCTGTTCCCACGGTGTCGGAGTTCGACTCGAACGAACCAGGCGAGCACAACAACGCCAACCGCCGAGCCAGTGATGCCGCCGCTCCGGGCAAAAGGGTGTACAACCCGACGACCTTGCCATCCAGCTTCGTCCACGCGTTTCCGGTCTCCGTGAACTGCTGCTCCGGCAGCACCACAGGAACACCGCATTCCTCGCCCAGGGCAACAAGCTCAGATCGCTGACGCGCACTCAGCCGGTGGTGGTAGTTCTGGGCCTTGCGCAAGATTTCTGCGATGACCGAGAGTCGGAGACTGGGATCGAACGAAGGCGCTACGAGCAGTGCGTCAACCAGACCGATACCCCAGTCCACGGAAGACGCCGCCGCCGCGCGGCGCCAGAGCCTTGCAGTCAATTCCACCGCATCTCGGTACCTCGACCCGCTAGGACCTCCGTCGAGGATGCGTTCGAGGAGGAGTGAGTAAGCTTCACGAACCGGCGAACTGAGGTTTTCCTGTTCGGCCAGCAACACCAGCACGGTGTCGCAGAATTCCCCTGCAGCACCGGTGCCCGCGGCTGCGGCCGCCGCACGACACAACACGTCGAGGCTGGCTGCCACCTGTGCGCCGTTGATCCCGTCCCATGCGCTTGACAAGGCATCAGCCGCCACCCTGACATCTTCTGCTGTCAGTTGCGACAATCCTTCCCAGCTGTCGCACTGGCGGCGGGCGACATTCGCCGCGTCGGGCCACGCCACGTCGCGAGCCAGCCGCTCACACCATTCCGGCCAACCCGCGCACGAGCCTCCGACGAGCCTGGCCAGGTCCTCGATGTCACGCAGCAGTCGACGATCGGGGCGCAAAACGGCAGCCGCCTCGAGGCCGTTGACCGCGGTCAGCACGTCGAAAGCGTGCTCGAGGTCTTCGCTGTCCAGCGTCGCTTGAACCGCCAAGTCGGCCAAATCTGCCACCGGAGCCTCCAAGAAGGCTCGGATGAAGGCGCCGGACTGCCCTTCCTCGAACAGATCACGCAAGGCCACGGATGCGGCAGGAACTTCGAGTTCCCCTTCCGCCAACGCCGTGAGCCGACGCCGTTCGACGTCGTCCTCCGCTGCAAGGAGCAGACGCTTCACTCGCTCAGGGTCGCCGAGCGCCACGGCGGTAACGACTCCCACCGCTCGACCCCCCGCCGACGCCGGGACGTCAACCGCGCTGATCAGCGAGCCGTAGCGAGCACCGAGGTCTGCTTCGTAGAACATCTCACGAGTCGACCGCCCTGTGTTGACCAGGCCGGCGACTTCGGTGTGCCAGACCATCTCGAGCAGGATCTCGTTCACCACGCGCGGTCGTCGGACCCTGAGCAGTTGGGCGAGGTTGCGCTGGTCACGCAGTTCACGCCACCGCTCCAGGCGGCCGAGCACTTCGACCCTGAGGAAGCGGATGTTTTCGGCGCTCAACCGACCGGTGAGCTTGATGTCCTCGAAGATCCGTTCGGCCAGGCGTCCATCGCGGTTCAACAGCGCAAGCCTCAGATCTCGCAGCAAGTCCACGTACGACGGGCTGATCAGCCGGAGCCGCGCGTCCTTGCCCTTCACCGTCGCAACGGCGTCCTCGATCCGGGTCAGGAGGTCGCCGGGCTGTCCGTTCTCCCTGCGGATGTGGGAGATGTGCCGCAACGAGGCTTCCTCCAGCAAGCGGTCCACATGGTCCGCAGCTGGATCCGGCGATACTGAGGTGATCGAGGCGACCGGGCCGAGGAATGCCTGCAACACCTCTCTGCCACGACGCTGCCCCTCGCGGTCCTCCGACAACAGGTAGAAGGCCTGGGGAGCGCGGTCCAGAGGTAGCACCAGCCAGCCTCCGGCTCCCCGTGTCCACGACCCGACTTGCTCCTCGAACAGGATGTCGACCCGGTCACGAAGATCCTTGAAACGTGCAGGGTCGCCCAGGCATCGACGCAAGACGTCCGCAACGGTCACAACACACCGCCGAAACGTTCGAAGGCATCCATTCGTGCCTGCTCAACGTATGCCTCATCGGTGCGTAGCTCGACGTGCTCCTCCCGCAAGTTGATCCCCGTGTAGGTGATGTTCATACTTCCCACAACCGCGTAATCGTCACCGGTCAACGCCTTGGTGTGCAGCTTGCCCGTGGTGTCGACCACCACTTCGATGCCTCGCTCCACCCGCAGGTCCTGTTCCAGCGCTTGCAACCTGCGCAGAAACATGTCGTTGTGCTTGTCAGGGGTGGTTCCGATCACGACGGCCGTCCCCTGCTCGGCCAGCGTCACCAGAATTTCAACCAGCCGCACTGGCCGCCTGCCGAAACGGGCGAGGCTCGAGTATGTGTTCGCGCTGTTGTCGACCACCTCGACGTCCGAGATCCACGGTGAAACCAGCCAAATGCTCTTGCTCGGCGCGACGAGCTCGGCAGAGAAAAGAGCGCCCAACATGTCCAGGACCTCGCTGGAACTCTGCGCGCGTGACTTCCGGATCACGCGATTCACAGCGCCTCCCGCAACAATAGGCGACACTCGGTGGATCGAGCCGAACTGCGCTGACCTACTACAACCGGATGGCAAAGGAGCGGCCCGACCTCCACGGGATGGGACTGCAGATCAACCAATGCGGCTCTCAACGACCGCCGATCCGAATGACCGGCACGGAGCACGACCTCGCGATGCTCGCGCAGCGCATCGTGAACCATCAGCCGCTGATCATCAGCCCATCCGTCCACGTCGATACTCGGGGGCCCCAGGCGCACATGAGCGCGAACCGTATTGCTCGAGGGCTCCAGGAAGGGCCCGTAAAGGCTTATGGACGACCTCTGCTCACCCCAGGGCCACAGCACGTTCGCGACAGACCTCGCACGCCGCGGTGCGGATGTCCCTTCATCGAGGTGCAGCACCTCGTCAAGATGCTCCTCATGGGCCACCAGCGCACCGAGCGTACGTCCATCGATCTCGAAACCGGACGCTTCTGCCGCCTCGTCGCGAAGATCGAGCCAAGCAACCACCTCGGCCAGGAGGTCCGGGTGCGCGCCCGGGCCTACCAACCGTGTGCTCAAAGCCGACCGGGCAGGCCCGCCAAGCGTCAGGTCGTCGGCACGGGCCGCCTCGTCGACCGCGTGAACGGCTTCGCCGACAGCCGAGTGGCCCCCTTCCCATGCTTCACGCAGTCGCCGCAGGGCGGACTTGACGTCCGTCGAATCGCTGCGCAGAAGCAACGCCAACTCTTCGTCCATGCTGTCGGCTGACGTCGGTGCCAGTGCGTCCTCCAAAGCGCGCGAGAACGCTTCCGGTTCCTTGGTCAAGACTCTGAGAAACGCCTCGACCTGCCCCGTACCACCTGGTGATGGCTCCGACACCCAGAACCGGGCGTCGTCCTCGGGGGCCAAGTCGATCGCCAACTCTTCGCCATCAACGCCGCGGCAAAGCGCCGACAAGGCGCTGACGACCAGTCGTGCGACTGACAGTGTGTAGCGGCGCCGCCACCAGGCGGTCCATGCCGCTGATCGCTCCTCGGCCGTGACCTCGTCGACGGCAGCAACGACCGCCGAGATCACGTTGGAGTTCTGGCACCACTCGACCCAGTGCAGACCGTGTGACGACGGACGGTGGTCATCGGCGCTCGGAGTCAGTCCTAGAACAGCCGCTGCCGCCGACAGTGCCGCAGCCCAACGGTCGTGCCCTGCCAGCTCGTCGCCGTCAAGCCTCGCGGCCACCACGGCCAGCAGCACGACCTCGGCCAGCGATTGCCGGTCGAACCAGGAGAGGTCGGCAGGCAAGTCGGCTTCCACGAGTATGTGATGGCGGAGCCTGCTGGAGCGTTCAGCAGCGCTCGGCGGCATCACCTCACCGGGCAAGTGGACGACAGCCTCCAAAGCATCGCAGTGAACGTCCACTCCAACCGCGGCCGCCGACCAGTTGTCTCCCTCACCCACCCCGTAGTGCAGACGCACTGTGCGCGCATCAGGCGCCCAAACGGTCCCGGAGGCGGTTGTCGCATATCGGATGGTGCGGACACCGCCACCTTGGGCGTGAACGTGTGCGGACAGCGATCGCAGTACCCTGCCGGCACTCCGATCAAGTGACACTCCGGTACCACTGCCCAGCGGGGAGACGTGGAACTTCCAGTCAGGAGCGACCGCCGAGAAGTCACGCACGGCATCTTCCACTGGTCGCAGTTCGGCGGAGACGGGCGAATAGACGTCGATGGGGCGGTTCGGCAGGAGAAGTGTGTCGACGGGCGCGGTCACCCGGTACGTACTGCGGAGGTCGACCCGCAGGGCGGAGTCGTCGATCCCATCGGGCAGTGGAATCCAATGCCGCTTGTGTTTCGCCCATATGCCGAAGTGGCGCGTCACGTTGCCCGGGGTGAACTCGCGCAACGCGCGCAAAGCCGGCATGTGTTCGACAGTGGCTTCGCCACCTTTGCCTGGAACGGCCAACTCGACGTCCGGGACCAAGAGGTCATCGAAGAGGTTGCCTGGCACGAACGGCCGCAATGGAGTGCGGGTGCGCAGCCCTGCATCGTCCGGCAATGGTTCCTCACCACGCCACTGGTCCTGCAACAAACGCCGCATCGTGGGTACGACCGCCAGCAGAAGTGGGCGGGGTGCGTCCCACAGGAGGCTGTCCACCACTGACTCGGACACTTCGCCCTCGCCCAGACCCAATGCGCGGAGGAGGTGTCGACGTAGCCGTTGACGCTCGGGCCCCGAGCGGAGCAGTCGATCGAGAAGGCCTGCGAGTGCGCGTTGCCTGCGCTCGGCACGCTCACGCTGCTTCGGGTTCTTGGGATACAAAGCCGCAGCCGGACCTGATAGATCCACCCATGTCGAGTCGCGGTCGTTGTAGTGGAGTTCAACAGCGAGCCAGTCCAGAAGTGCGTAGACGGCCTGGATCCTCAGCACGTAGAGGTTCTCGACCGGCAGGTTCCGCGGTGGCAGATCGGGGTCGAACAGGGCGTCGTAGCCATCCCACGCTTCGCGGTCGCGACCCCAATCGCTGAGTACGACGACCGTCCAGGGCCTGGTCCTCTGGCTGCGTCCAGCCCGTCCTTTGCGCTGGAGGAACTGGGCGGCGTCGTGTGGAGCCTTGTGCTGGACGACCGCGCCCACCCGCTCGTCGTCGAAACCGACCTCCAGCGTGGCGGTCGCAACCACGACCTGCGCTTCGCCGGCCACTCCCCGGTCCTGCGAACTGGTGCGACCGATTCGGAGCGGGCGGTCTGCCTCGACACCGTGGCCGAGCAGTTCGGGCAACCACCACCACTGCCCGTCGCGATCTCGAACCTCGGCGTCCTCCTTGCGGTCCGGGTCGACTCGTTCCTGGTTGGTCGACCTCAGGTGCGCCAGTGTCAACGGGCGCTTGCCCACCGCGGGCCTGCCGGGCCACCGCCAACCTTCGGCGTCCAAGAGGTTCCAGTAGAGGCGGTTCGTGCTGTCGAGCTTGTCGGTGAAGACGAACGTTCGGCTCCCGAAAACCCCGCCAGATGTCGGTGGGCGTTCGACCAGGTTGCCTACCGTCGTGTCCAGACTGCGCGCCAACGCCATTGTCGTCTGGATGCTCGTCGAGAGCGTTCCTGCCTTGGAATGGGGATCACTTCGGACCGCGAGCAGGTACTCCGCTCCCGCCTCTTCAAGCTCATCGACGTGAGGGTGCACGACGGTGATCGAGGTGGGCGGCAAATCCACCAGTCGCGCGAAGAACTCACCGGCATTGGTCAACGTGGCAGACAGGCCCACCCAAGTCGGTACACGCCCGAGTGCGTGCTTCAGGCGGCGAAGCAGGATCGCGTTTTGCGCGCCTGTCGTCCCCTCGTAGGTGTGCACCTCGTCCAACAGCACAGCTGCGAGACTGGCGGGGCGGAGCCCGAACGCCCGGAGGCTGCCGGGGGCGGACAACTGCCTGTTGAGCGACTCGGTGGTGCTCAACATCAGATCGGCCGGGCGGTCCCGAGCGGATTCCCGGGTGAGTCGCAGGAACCTGCCGTCGATCACTGCTCCGCAGGTCGCACAGACAAGCTTTTCGCTATTCCGCTCCACGTCGGTCTTGTTCCAGACCATCTCGGAGGCGCATTCGAGGCAGCGCAGAAAAGGGCAGACGTACCCTCTTCCTCGTTCGACCCATCCTTCGGCCCACCCTTGGGTCACCGCGAAGGCGCTCGTAGGCGTCAAGCCGAACCAAGTCGCGAGGGTGAGCGGCGACGACCCGGGGTTCGCCGTGTGAAGGGCAGTGGTGTAGCCGAGCAACGCTCGAAGTTGATCTTTGAGGAGCTCATTGCGCGGGTAGAGCGCGAGACCCAGAACCCGGGGTTCGCGTCGCGCCCGCGCTTGATCGGCGAGCCACGACAGCAGTGGCAGGTAGAAGGCGAGAGTCTTCCCGCTACCCGTGCCGGCGGTGACCATTACACCGGTGCGTCCGCCACTGCGCAGCGCCTGCAACACTGTCGACGCACTCCGTCGCTGGAACCCTGAAAAGGCTTCGGGTGCCAGAGTCTGCGCCGCGCTCAACCCCGGCGGACCTATCAGGCCCCGGATGTCGTTGAGCACCTCGTCGACGGGGACATCGCGCTGGGGCCTTCGGCGTGGCCGGTGCAGGAACCGGTGATCCAGCACCAAGGGCTTCCCCTCGGTGACAGCCTGGCCTCGGAAGGATTGGCGGAGTGTCGCGATCAGCCGCACCGTCTCAGCGCTACGGGACCGATAGCGGTGACTCGGCGTTCGCACGACCAGCGCGGCGTCCACCAGTTGCTTGAGGAGTTCGTGCGGCGGGCCGAAATCCGACAGGACAGCGTGGATCTCCTCCTCGTCCCACTCGGCACCGACAGCGCCCCATGCCAGAAGCTGGGCCTCCCGCAATTCGACAGCGGTCAGCGCGTCAAGTGCGGCGTCATCCACGGGGAACCTCCACCGGACTACCCGCTACTACCTTGAAGTTCCCGACAACGCCGTGGTCGTGAAGCCAGGACAGTACTTCGGCGTTCAGAAGGCCGACCGAAGCGCCACCTTGCGCTGCCGCCGACACAAAGTCCTTGACAGCCTTCGGCAACGACTCTTCGAACTCCTCCGCGAGGGTCACCACCTCATCCAACCGAGCGACCGCTGCGGCGTCCGGCGTCTGACGCCTCAGCGTAGGCAGTTCAACCAACACGTCCCTCAACTTGCCGGCGACGGCGAAGGTTCCGCTCCCCGCGAGGACGTCGACGAGGTCGCGGAGAGCGGCGGCGTCTCCGGCACGAGCTTCGACGTACTCCGACCACGCCGAGTCGACGGAGTTCCGAGCACGCGTGTTGAACTGCTTCAACTCGCGGACGACCACGGCGATCTGTCGCCGGTCCGGTTCCGACTCCACCGTTTCGAGAGCGGTCTCGAGACCACTCGGGACCGCGATACCCTTCCACCAGGTGCCGAGCCCTACCTCGGCCGCAGCGGTGAGACCTTCGAGTTGCTCGAGCAGCCGACTGAGGTCTCTAGCGGCCTCGGAGATCACCCTGAGATCTTCGTGCGCCTGCTTGGCGTCGCTCGCACGACGTACAGCGCTTCGGGTGTCGATAACCCAATCGGGTGCGTGGTCAGCCACGGCGGCCCCCCGCTGGCCTCAATACATCGATGTGCTTTCGGATACTGGAGAGTGCTGAGCGAACCGCAGCAGTGCGCGCCTGCAGGTCTTCCGCAGTGCCATCGTTGCGCGCACACTCGGCACGGGTAGCGTCCAAAATGTTCTTGATTCGAGCCATCGCACTGGCACCGCGGATCGCCGCAGCCGCCCATGCCTGCGCCGCCAGCACCTGATCTGCCGCAGGAACTCCGTCGTCGCCCCGCCAGCCGAGGGGCAGCCCGGAAGGCATGCGCTCGACCAAGTCGGTCGCCTCACGGAAAGCGGACACTGCGTCGGCCGGGCGGAAAAGACCGTGTTCCACCGCTAGTTCACCGGTTTCGCGCGCTACCTTCGCCACCTCCTTGGGATGGTGGCCGTCAAGCACGGTGTCGAGGTACGTCATCGCCTCGACCAGTTGTGAGAGTTGGCCTGCGGCGGCCTTGTCCACCGCCGCCGCCAACTTCTTGGCACCCGCCGCGACGTCGGACCCGGCAGTGGCCATCTCCTTCTCGACGCGCCGGAGATATTCGACCGGCCTGTCGAGGATCGCCTTGAGGTCGAGTTCGAGCCCCACAGCGTCGATCAACTGCGGGCTGCCGGTCTCACCTTGGCGAACCGCTGCGAACTGCGCTATCAGTTCGATCGGCGAAACGGTGCCCAGCACATCGCGCGCCGCACTGTCGACACCGCTCCAGGAGTCAAGGGGTTCAGCTTTCATCGGCGTGGCGCTCAAGACATCGTTCACCGCGCTCAGCCGGTTCGGCGGTGTGCCGAGGGCGAGCAAACACACTGCGCGTACGCCGAGGGCCGCACGCGCCACATCGCGATTGGCCACCGCTTCGATGAACCGCCGGCGGACCTCCGCCGCCCACTGGTCGAGCCGGTGTTCCAAGACGAGCATGAGGTCGAACGGCTCGTAGCCATCAGGCCATGGCCACTTCCCGGCTCCAGGATCCCAGGTTCCGTGATCCCAGAACCACTTCGCTGCGATGAGCACTCGGACATCGGCCGGTTCGCGGGTCAGGTCGAACCGGATGCCCGCGGCTGCGGGCTTGCGGCCGCGGGCATCTTCGATCACGAAGGCGTGCCTCGGAAGAAGGCCTTCGAGCAATCTGGCACCGGCACCGTCACCCGCTGTGTGGAAGAGGTCTAGATCGAGGTTGAGTCGCGACAGGACCATCCTGCGGAGATTCATACGATACTCGTCCGCCTCGGCGGCGGGCATCTCTTCAGTGCTGTTCTGCCACTGGAACAACGGGTTCAACGGGCTCGGTTGGAGGTCCTCGACCACTTTCGCCCCGCGTTCCGCGGGCTGATCGGTCGATTTCGCGACCGGCGTCGAGACGACCGTACCCTTCTGCCTGGTGGGTTGCAGCGAAAACGCCTCCGCCACAGTGGGCGCCAATTCGCCTTCGTCGGCCCAAAGGACGAGAGCACGGTACAGGCGTTCGGCTTGTTCACCGCCAGTGCGACCGACTACAACCTCCTTGGACCGCCGAACCGTGAAGTCGAAACGCTCCCGAAGACGTTCGTGCGGGTAGTCGCCCTCGGCGATGTGGGCATCGGCTTCGATCAACTGTTCGCGGACGCACACGTCGAGGATGCTTCGCGGAGTGGCGTTGGTACCGCGCTTCGCGAGACCACGGCGGAGGGCGACCTCGTTGTACGGGTATAGGCCGACTGCGCCGAGTTCGGGGACATCGACGGTGCCGAACGCAGCATGGCACTCGTCGCGGAAGCGACAGGGACTTCCTTCTTCCCTTGTGTCACAGGCGTTCCTGAGCCAGTCCCTTCGGTCGTCAACGGCACCCACCCAGGATGCTTCGACGTCCGCGCGACCGACGCGAACGAGGTTCAGGTAGCGAGCGACGAACTCCCGTCGATCCACCGTAGCCGTCGGGTTCACCGTAAACCAGTGCGTGATTCGAGTGCGGACAGTCTCACGAAGCTGACTGAAGGGCGAGCCGGTGACCGCGAACACCACGCGGAGGGGAGCCAGGTCCTCGCCGGGTTGAGTGGTGAACTGGTCGTACAGTTCGCCGTCGATCAGTCCGAACTGGACGAGGTCCTCGAACAAGAGGACGAGTTCCTTGCCTTGCTGGTGGAGGAGTTGGCGTGACCTCCTGAACAACGAGTCCAGTGTTTCGCCGTTGTTGGCGCGGAAACCCAGGGTGCGTGGAGCGGCTGCTCGCAACGCCTCGTCGAGCAGTCGCAGCACCGCCTGTCGTTGGGCCTTGGCGACCCTCCACAGATCCAGCAATTCGGCGTCGGCAGACAGCGCCCTCACCACACCGGGCACTTGGAACGGCAGATCGTCTTCGGTGAAGCCGTCTTGCTGTTCGTTGCGACGCGATGTCTCCTCGTACACCGAAGCGACGAACCGGTCCAGCAACCCACCGCTGCGCAGCAGTGAAGCGTTGACCAACGTCACGTTCAGAAGGTCTGCCAGGCCGTTCCGGCGCTTGCCCTCGCTGTCGGCTGTTCCGAGGAGCATGGTCCGGGCTTCACGGCGGTCCGCATCCTCCTGCGACTCTCCCGGCGCAGGTAGCGACGGCTCGAGAACCCACGTCAAAACGTGCCGCATTTCTTCGAGCAGCCGATCGCGCAACTGGTTCGGGCTGGTACCGCCTACTGCGGCGTCCACGCGCTCCATGATCTCGGCGCCGCCTTCACCCGGCAGCCCCTCAATGATTCGCTTGAGCAGTTGACGGATCGTCTGAACGGCTCGCGGCACGTACAGGACGTGGAACCTGTTGTCGTCTTTGGGAAGGTTGGCGTGGACCCATCTGACGACGTGGCTCTTACCAGCACCAGAGTCGCCGGTGACCGCGATCAGTGAGTTGCGCCACGGGTCCCCGAAGGATGCCATCAGGGCGCTGAGCACATGCTGTTCCCCCGACCCCGCATCGCCGACCTCGGGTCCTTCCCGGTGCTGGATCGCCATCGGTGTGTGCGCTGCCAAGAACAGCGCGTCACTTTCGCTGGGGAGTTGGCCGATGTCCGAGAAGACGGTTTCTCGAACGGACCGCGCACTCCAGCAGCGGAAACCCTTCATCGTGCTGGTCATGAACGCTCCTCTACGACCTCGATCCGGGCGATGCGACGATCCCTGCCTCCGACCCGGAGGACAACGGCGTCAGCGAAGTCGTCCGCGTGCATCAACCGCACTCGATTCGCCCGTTCCAACTTCAGCAACGCCAGGGACATCGCCTCGGACGGTCCGGGCGGGACGCTGATCCCGTCCGGGAGTGCTCGTAGCAGACGGGGGTGGCCAAGCAAGGGAGCGAGTTCGTAGAGACGTTCGAGCCACTCACGAGCAGACGCGCTCGACGGCATCTCGGCAAGCAGTCCTTCGACCGCACACGTCGGATCGACGGAAAGCCTCGTCTTGCGTGACACGGTCGTCATTGTGATCAGGCCTAGGGCCCTCGCCCAGCGCAGGAACGGGCGCCATTGCTCCGGGTTGTGCACCGCATGGCGCATACCAGCATGTTCGAACTTTTCGCGAGGCCCCTGATCCCACTGGTCCGATGTGGACTGCAACGGGTCCCACGTGAGCAACCAGGTGATCGCGTACGGCACGTCAGGAGGCGACTCGTCCTTCTCCACCGCGTCCAGCACTCGTGCACCGAACCGCCGGAGCAGCAACGTGCGAAACGCCCGCGAATCAGCGGGCGGCATATCGTGGATCTGCTCCACGTAAGTATGGCGCAAGATGTAGACGCGGCGGTCACGAAAGCCCTCCACATCCAACAAACCGATGTCGACACCGATCTGCAGGGAGTCCGGCAGCACCGGCGGCACCTTGGCAGTCCGACCCGCACGACCCACTTCTGCGGACAGCGACGCCGGCGCCAGGGCCGCGTTCATCCGGTCGACAGTCGCACCGGACGAGTGGTGCGCAAGGTACCGGCAGATCACGAACAAAGCGGGAGCGCTCGCGAGGACTTGGTTCTTCAGGTAACTCAAGATCGGCTCCCAAGGATTTCCAGTGCGGTACGCGCGTCGAGGCTGAGGAAATCGCGTCCTACTTCACGGCCGTCCAGGAGCGTGCCCGATCCGAGCAGCAGTACGTCGAAGGATCGCCTGGAGTGTCGCCGCTGTGGCCCCCACAGGGTCGGCGTGAGCCATCCCCTGGGCACTACGCTGCCGGGCGGATAGACGACGAACGACGACGCGGGGGTCAACTCAGCCGGCCTGATCGGTTGAGGATCCCAAAAGATCCATGGCACCTCGGGCAACCCCTCGTCGGCAAGCCCTGCGACATGCCGTACACCACGGCGGACCAGCGCTCTGGCGAGCGGCACCGCAACCTCGTCGTGGTTGTCGCTGGTCAACAGGATTACCCCGTTACGGGCACCGGCCGCCGCGGCGAGATGATCGAGATCGATGCCTTGTGAGCTATCGAGCGGCCAAATCTCGATCGGGTTCGGCAGTGTGTTCGGTCGTGGTTGCAAGCCGACTTGCCTACACCCCGGGCACCTCCCACAACGGGGTTCCGGGGCCACGGATTCCACGGCGGCCTCGCCGAACAGGTCGTTGGTTCGACCGGAAGGCCGGTAATACCGAGCGATTCCCTCGCATGCTGCGACGCGCTGCTGGGATAGGGCGAACATCGCATCCAGTGACTGCTTGGACCGTTCGATCTCGACCCGCTGCCATGGGCCCCATTGTTGTTCCCAGAACGTGACATCAGCAAGGTCACCATGGTTGACCTCGATCGCGACCCAGTCGGACCTACCGTCGTCACCCGCGGGTAGTTCCCGACGCTCCTCGTAGTCCGACTCAACATGGGAACACGCGCCCAGTTCGACCAGGGCCTGCACCACCTGTGCATTCCACCTGCGGTTGTAGGTTCCTCGACCAACACCGCGACTGCCTTCCAGGTCCACGAATGTCTTCTGTGCACGCTTCTGACGGTGGTGCCAGATGTCGACCCAACGGTCTTTCCCGGTCTCCGGGTTCAACACCGTTGTGATCAGGTTGCGAGCCTCGTCGTAGTCCTCTTCCTCTGTGATCAGCAACCCTACGGAGACGTCACCGTCACGCCCACCGCGCCCCACTTCCTGGTACCACCGGTCAACCGTTTCAGGCAGGCAGGCGTGGACGACTGTCCGGATGTGCGGGTAGTCGATGCCCAAGCCGAATGCCGAAGTAGCGATCACGAGGTCGACGGTCGACGGTTTGCCTTCCGTACTCCGCAAGCCTTCCAGCACGCGTACCCGCTCTTCGGTGCTCGTCTCGCCAGTCACCACGGCCAACCGCTGATAGCCCTGGTTTCGAAGGCTTTCTCCCCACGCACGGGCCGTGTCGGGCGACGTGACGTACAGGATGCCCGGACGCGGCAGCATGGCCAACGCCTCCTGCACGTGCTGCTGCCTCTCTTCGCCGTCAGCGTCGGCCCTGATCCACAAGTCCGGTTCGCTACGGAGAGCGTTCGCCGCCACCAACGCACACGGACCGGGTTCACCAAACAGTGAGTGCAGGTCCTCCAACTCGTACGAGCCGAGCGTTGCGCTCAGGAGGAGGGTCTTGGGTGGCGAATAGCGGTTCTCGCGGGCTCGAGCGATCAAATTCCTCCTGAGTTCCGCGAGGGTGCGGAACTCAGGCCGGAAGTCACGGCCCCACTGGGTGACCAGGTGGGCCTCGTCCACGACGATGCCACCCAGCCGCCCTGTGCCCGCGGCCTCGAGTAGGAACTGCCGGAGCGTTCGGGTCATGGACTCGGGAGAAGTGACGAGGAGCCTCTGCTGAGCGTCTTGGATCCTCGTCTTCATGACCTCCCGGATCTGGGAAGGGGTATCTGCGGTCCACGCGAAGTGGAGTTCCGACTTGTCGACGTTCGAGTACCTGCGTGCGAAATGGTCACGGAAACGCCGTTCGAAGTCATACGCGAGCGCAACGGTTGGCACCACAACGAGCGTGACCGCGTACTTGTGCTGCTCTGCGAGGCACAGTGCGACCTCGGTCTTCCCGGAACCCGTCGGCAGCATCGCGATCAATGTACTGCCCGCGGGCATCGACACGGCTGCCCGGCACGCCGCGCGCTGTCCCGGCGTTCGATATGTCCGGTATCCGGTGCACCGCTCGAAGAACGGGTCGGCGGCGGGCCCACCGCCGTGGAAGCGCTTGCCCACGGCGGTGCCGCCGGCAGCAGCGGCATCGGGCACCCCGGGCCCGAGCCATGCCGGCTGCCACGGGATCGCCGACCATCTGTCGCGTCCAGTTTCTACCAGCCCGGTCATACCTGCGCAGCGTTCGAGTCTGGCCGACAGCGACGGGTGTACCGCGACACGGGAGCTGTGACCATCTCGCAGAGACCACCGACGGAGCAGATGCCTCATCAACACCGCGAAGTCGAGGTCGCTGCCATCCGCCGAGCGGCTGACGTGTGCGAGCCTGGCATAAAGGTCGTCAGTGAATGCGACATCGGGCGCGCCGTCCGCCAGTACTTCCAGCAGTGCGCTGTCCTCGTCACCGAAGTCTTCATCGATCATTTCGACGGCCAGAGTACGACTGCCCCACACGCGACCACCGACACCGCCGGTCGTTCTACGCCGAGCGTCAAGGCTCGTCCCAGATCGCGCTCGCGCTCCAGGTCGCCACGCGCCCCGACACGTTCTGCTTGGGAGGGCAACCGCAGGGAGCGCGCGTTGAGGACGTCCAACCGTCGCTGCGCCTCAACCTCGGCTCGCGCCGCAGCGCCTCTCGGCGTCGTTGTCAACGATGGAGTTCCGCGCAGGTGCTCCCACGCCGCCTCGGCTGCCGCCTTGCACATCTCCCGCCAGTCCGGGATCTCGGCCAGCACCTCCTTCCACGCCCCGCCTTTGAGCAGCAGGTCGACCGCCTGATCGAAGGGCCTCTCCAGCATCGACACGGTGGAGGCATCCGCAGGCCCGTCGCCGTTGGTCCACGTACGTTCGAGGACGGGCGCAAGCAGCGCGTCGCCGCGGCGGCGCAGCCTGCGCCTCGCCGCTTCACTTTCAGCATGCAGGTGCGAATCGTCGAACTCGACGAGGAAGTCACACTGCAACCACAACGTGGCGACCCGCACGGATGGATCGCGCCGGATCACGGCACGGGCACGGCCGCGTTCGTCGACGCGGAGATAGCGCTCGAGCCAGTCGATCAGCGGATCCCCCAGCCGAAGCGGCGCGACGCCGACCCGGTCGGCCGCGACCCGCCGCGAATAGGCGCGTGGCGCCTTGAGCAACGGCAACACCGCCTCGGCCACGTCTTCCGGCGCACCGAACACCGTCCGCTGCGGATCGCTGTCGAACCCGACCACACCCGTGGTGGTGTTCTCGAACGGCCTGAGATCCAATCCGCCCTGCATCGACGTGAGCCGGGTGAAGGCGTCCGTTAGCTTGAGGAAGTCGTCCTCAGCCCTGTTCAACTCCGCGATGCCGTCCTCGTCGAAGTCGGACGCGACGGCGACGGACTCCATCTCTTCGAGGAGGTCCACCTCCGTCCGCTCGCTCTCCAAGGCCGACCGGAGCGCGGCGAGGTCCATTTCGAAGGCGAGGCTGCCCTTCTCCAACAACCGGCTCTTCAGTTGCTCCACGACTTCGACCAGCTTGCGCTGGAGCGTTGCGACAGACGCCTCGAAGATGCCGATGCCCTCGTTCAAGAGACGCACATGTGGCGCCACCCAACTGCTGTCGGGTTCATCGACAACCACGACCTCCGCAGGCTTAACCCTGCGGGCGAACCTGTCCAGGCGGCCGATCCGCTGCTCGAGCCGGTTCGGGTCCAACGGGAGGTCGAGGTTCACCAACACGTGAGCGTCCTGGAGGTTGCGGCCCTCCTCGATGGTGTGATCGCCGACCAAAACGGCACCGTCGTCGGACGACAGGAAGCGTGCAACCTCCGATTCGCGGCGGTCGACAGGCATGGCGCCGAAGTGATTACTGACCTTGTTTTGCCACCGAGCGACGGCGGCGGTGTAGAAGTCGCGGGCGGAGTCGGCTGAGGTGCCCACGACCACCACACGTCGCCGCTCGCGCAGCATCCCGTCGACTACTCCCAACAGGAATTCCAACCGGGCACCGGTGTCCGTCAACTCGAGCCGCGCCACCCCGTTCCGGAAGAGGGCTCGCTCACGCTCGGGCACGTGCATCGGCTCCCCGAGTGGGACGGCGAGCCGATGTTCCAGATACCGCAACAGCGCCCTCGGACCGCACAGGCCGTTCAGGACGGTGCGCCCGAACACCTCTGGGTCGGCAGCACTGTCCTGGATTTCGTGGTACTGGTCGAGGAACTCGTCAACGATCGAGCGCGCCGGGTCACGGAAGGTGATGAAGGTAGCTTGGCGTCCCGCCACCGGATACCGTTCGGTCGCCTCGGTGTTGCGGCGGTGCCGGATCATCCTACGGCTGATCCGATAGGTTTCACGAACGTAGTTGATCAGGTGTTTCCAGACGGGTGAGTCTGGGGCGTCCGCGGCTCTGCAGTCACGCGCCAATCCGGCAAGCACTGGGTCGGAGCGGTGTGCCTCCTCCAGTTCAGCAAGAATCGAGACACGCATCGATCGAGTCATACGCAATGAGGCGAGAGCTTCGAGGTTGGTCGCCTCGGTCTCACGCGCCGCTACCCGCGCACGGAAATCTGCCAACGCATCTCTGGGGAACGCTGTCGAGTCGACCAGGTTCAGCAACTGGAGGAACTCGTCGAGGTTGCCGCGCATCGGAGTGGCAGACAGCAACAGCAATCCACGGGTCGCCAGCATGTCTTCGTAGAGCCTCGGTGCCCGGCGAAGGTGCGGGAGCAATCGGTGAGCTTCGTCCACCACCACGAGCGCATGCTTCCGGACGTCCGCCTGGTCCGCCATGCGTTCGTGCCTGACCAACCGGATGCGGCCAATGGATAGTGCGTTGCCCAGCAACAACCTTCCGCGCAGTTCATCCTGCCACTGGCGGATCAACGGCGCCGGAACAGCGATCAACGCGGTTGCGTGCGGATCGTCCAGCAACAACTGGCGCAGGACCAGACCGGCCTCGATGGTCTTGCCAAGGCCGACCTCATCCGCCAACAGGTAGCGGAGCACCGGGTCGGCAAGTACACGTGCAACCGTGTCCAATTGGTGCGGATAGAGTTCGACCGCTGCTGAGAGCACACCGGTGAAGCCGCGTGAGACCCTGCGCTGCCGCAAGAGTTCGTCGCGGAACGCACGACGAGCCTCGTAGTACTCGGGAGAATCGCACAACCCGCTTGCCAGAGCCTTCGCCGGGTCCGCCAGCGGGAGGTTCCACCGGACGACGAACCGGTCGCCGGCGAGTTTGACGTCGCGCGGGATTCCGGGTACACGGACGTGGTACTCGCCGAAGCCGCTCGCATCGACGATTTCCGCTGCGTGCCAGCCGTAGGGTTCGCCCTTGAGCCACACCCTCGTCCCTTTGGCAACCCGGACCACTTCCAACTGCTCCACAGGCACAACGACCTGCGTCTGCACAGCGCCGGGTATGTCCGTGTACACGACCACGGCCCCGTCCGGGCGCTTCTCCGAGCAGAACCCGTAGCCGTAGTCGTTCGACTTCACCTTGACCCAGCGGCGGACGTAGCGACTGGGCGACGAGAACCTGTTGAGCAATTCAGCCACTCACAATGAGACAGGGCACCACGTCGACACCAGACGCTGTTGACGGGGACACTTCGACGCAGGCCGCCTCCGACCTGCCTTGTTCCGGTCGAACCGGTTCAACGTTGATCCACAAGGACGTTCGACGCACCGCAAAGTTGCGGAATGCTTCGAACTTGGCAGACGACGTGGCCCACCAAGCCGCAACGTCAGTCGCGGAGCGCCGCCCATCCCGCTCGCGGACAGTCACGCAAGGCGTCGGCCGGGCATCGAAGGAGGACCATGCGGACATCACGCCTGTCAACCGGACTCCAAGAGATCTACGTCGGCCCGCACTGATCAGTGCCACCGAGCACCTTGCAGCAACATCTACCACGGTCGGGGTTCAAGCAGGTCCGGATTCGACGAGGACCCGCATATTCTGACGGGCGGCCTTCGCAGCGCCGTCACGCACGGGTTCGAGGGCCAACCTCGGGATCGAGCCCTGACTGCCACTCAACCGGCCAGGGAACAGGTCTCGCTCAGGACACCGTCGGCATACCGCACAGCCTGCGTTCAAGCGCCTTGATGTCGGTACGGGTGCGCAAGCGACGGTGTCACGGATCGTCCGAGCATTTCGGCGTCAACCCCCAAGCCTCTCAACGTGTTGCCTTGAACATCGCCGCAGAACACACTGACGTTATTGCGCCGAACGGGTGACTTCCGCATCTAGCCATAGCTCGCGATCGCGCTCCAGACCCGGACCGAAGATGAGCATTCCTCGAAGCACCTCATCACGCCGTCGATCCGGAGTGCCTCTTGAAGTCAGCTACCTGACGAGGCGTGCCGGCCGACGCGCAACAGGTGGTCGCGGACCACGGACACGTGCGGGTTGGCCGACGCGCCGGGGCGTTGCACCAGGAACCCGGTGTTGATCGGCGGGTCCTCCGGCTCGTGCAGCACGACCAGGTCGCCGGCGGCCAGCTCGCGCTCGCACAGGTAGCGCGGCAGGACGCTGAACCCGCTGCCGCCGACCACCGCCGCGAGCACCGCGCGCAGGTCGGGCACGGTGACCGCCGGGTGGCCGGTGAGGCGGCGGCCGAACACGTGCCGCCAGTAGCGGCGCACGATCGGCAGGTCCTCGGCGTAGGCGACCAGCGGCACCCCGTTGAGCGCGGCCGGGTCCTCGACCGGCCCGGTCCGCTGGGCCCACCGCGGCCCGGCGACCAGCACGAACTCCTCGTCCGCGAGCGGGGCGGAGGCGAGGTTGCGACCGCGCGGGCGGTGCGTGGCCACGACCAGGTCGAACCGGCCGGCGCTCACCCCGTCGAGCAGCTGCTCGGTCTGGCCGGCCGTGATGCGCAGCCGGACGCCCTGGTCCACCAGCGGGGCGAGGTGGGGCACGACGCAGTGGGTGAGGAACTCCGCCGGTCCGGCGAGGTGCACGGGTTCGACCGGGCCGCCGTCGTCGCCCGCAACGGCGGCCAGCGCGTCCAGCGGTTGGCCGACGCGCGCGGCGAGGTCGTCGGCGGGCGGCGCCGGGACGACCCCGCGGGCCTGCCGTTCGAACAGCTCCCGGCCCAGTTGCCGTTCCAGCGCGCGGATCTGGGTGGTGACGGTCGGCTGTGACAGGCCCAACAGGCGCGCGGCGGCGGTGAACGAGCCGGACCGGTAGACGGCCAGGAACGTGCGCAGGAGGTTCAGGTCCAGAGCACCCGAGCCATTGGTTCCGCTATCCCTCACATGCAGAAGACTATTGGATGTCTATGGGTCGGCGCGCCTAACGTCGGGGACGTCACCTGTTGTCTTGTGAGGAAGTCCGCGATGCCGTTCTCCAGCCGTGAGTGGCGCCTGGCCGCCCGTCCCGTGGGCGAGCCGAAGCCCACCGACTTCACCTTCGCCACCACGACCGTGCCCGACCCCGGCCCCGGCCAGGTCGTCGTCCGCAACGACCACCTGTCCGTGGACCCGTACATGCGCGGACGGATGAACGAGGGCGAGTCGTACGTCCCGCCGTTCGCGTTGGGCGAGCCCATGACCGGGTCGGCCGTGGGCACCGTCGTGGCGTCGGAGGCGCCGTCGCTGCCGGTGGGGGCGACCGTCACCCACTTCCTGGGCTGGCGCGAACACGCCCTGCTCGGCGAGGCGGACGTGCAGGTCGTGGACACCACCCTGGCTCCCGCGACGGCGTACCTGGGCGTGCTCGGCACCACCGGCCTGACCGCGTGGGCGACGCTGAAGGAGGTCGCGCCGGTCCGGGAGGGCGACGTGGTCTTCGTCTCGGGCGCGGCCGGAGCGGTCGGCTCGGTGGCCGCCCGCCTGGCCCGCGAGCTGGGTGCGGCCAAGGTCATCGGCTCGGCCGGCGGCCCCGTGAAGGCCGCGCGCCTGACCGCGGACTTCGGCTACGACGTGGCCCTGGACTACCGGGCCGGCGACATCCACGCGCAACTGACCGCAGCCGCGCCCGAGGGCGTGGACGTGTACCTGGACAACGTGGGCGGCGACCACCTCGACGCGGCCCTGCGCGTCATGAACCGCCACGGCCGGGTCGGCCTGGTGGGCGCGATCTCGGCGTACAACGCCACCTCGCTGCCGACCGGTCCGGCGCACCTGCCGTTGGCCATCGGCAAGCGCATCACGCTGCGCGGCATGATCGTGGGCGACCACCTCCACCTGGCGGCTGACTACGTCCGGCGCGCGGCGGGCTGGCTGGCCGAAGGACGCCTGGTGACCGACGAGACCGTGGTGGACGGGATCGAGAACGCGGTGGAGGCGTTCCTGGGCCTGATGAAGGGCGCAAACACCGGCAAAATGCTGGTCCGCACGTCCTGATCCGGGCGTGGCTCAGCTCTGGTGGATCAGCCGGTCAGGAGCCGTGCCGGTGCTGAGCCAGGCCCGCGCCAGCTTGGTGGCCGCAGCGCGGAACACGCCGTCCCGGTCACCGTCCTCGGGACTGACAACCTCGGCCCGCTTGTCCAGCACCAGGTACCGGTCCACGCCACCGTCGATGTGGAACCGGTAGCGCGCCTCGACATCGGTCTCGCTCTCCTTGTGCAAGTACACGAGCATCGCCAACGCGATCATCTCCAAGTCGTTCGCCGCCGCGTGCGCGTCTTCGTATGAGCTTGGCAGCGACCACAGTCTCGGAGCACGAGCGCCGCTGTCCGCACACTCGACGGTTTGCACCTCGCCGGCACCTTCACAGCTCCCGCCGGGACGCGGTGGACGCGCTACAGAACTCGGCGTTCGAGGGCTGTCGGGCGCGTAGTCGCCGACTTCGCCATCCCCATACCCCTCGTCGTAGCCCTCGGTGCAACCCTCGTCGAGGTGCTGCTGCCGCTGGCGCTGTTCCTGCTCCAGTTGCCACTCCAGCAGTTCGTCGTGGCTGCGCATGTACTCGTCATTCTGCTGTTGCTCATAGCCCGACGTGTCGTTGTCGAGCGGCGGACTGCTCCACCTTTGGGGCCCGAACGCTGTGCCGAGCAGCCACACCACGATGGCGGCAAGCGTGATCAACAGCGCGAGCACGGTGAGGCTGCGCAACCACCCCAACACCGCACGACGCTATTCGCCATGCCCGGTTGTCGGACCGGCGGCGTGCTGCGTTACGTCTCTTTCGACGGCTACGTCTGCGTCGACACTTGTCACCCCACGCGTCTCGTGTGCCCCGGTGGTCCGCGACACCACAGCGAAGACAGTGACGAAAGCCCATGCATCACGATGAATGGCGCCAGCAGCGGCACCTCGGCACCGCACCTGTCGCCGCGACCACTCGACCTGGGTACGACGCGGCTTGATTGTCGGTAGGCTCGCGGGATGGTCGACTACGACGCCGAGACGTGGGCGTTGACCGGGTCGGTGACGCGGTGGCTGGTGTCGGTCCTGACCGACAGCGGGGTGCAGCTGCCCGGGGATGAGGCGCGGCTCCGGACGATCGTGCACGGCACCGTCGCGAGGGCGATCGGACTGGCTCTTCCCTACCGGCACGGGAAGCTCAACCGGGACCTGCACGCGTGCTTCGCCGCGCCGCCGGACCGGGAGCTCCCGCTGGGGGCCACAGCGGAGGATTTGCGCAAAGCTATCGCAGCGCGGATCGAAGACATGGTGCGCGGCGAGTCCTTCTACGCCTCCTACTACCGAAACGGGCTGCTCACGCAGCTGCTGCATGACGCACTTGTCCAGGCCATGCAGGAGTTCCTGGCTAGAGGTCCAGGTGTGGACGCCGCGCAGGCGGCCCGGCTCAACGCGCTCGGTGTTGACGTGGACAGCCCAGAACTTGTGGTGCGCAACGAGGTCGGAGGTGGATTCAGCGGCAACCTGGTCCAGGCTGCGGTCGTCCATGGCGATGTGCGGATCAACGCTGGAGACGAGGAGCCCGACACGCCGATTTTCGTGCGCGTGGAGGCTGAGGCGACCTTGTATCGGCACTGCGAGGACCCACCCGACGTGTTCATGGCGAGCGGGTCGGGGGTGATCAATGTCCTGGTCGAGGCCAAGGGCGCACGCGCCGTCACCCTGCGCTCGCTGCGCGCGGTCGTGCTGTCCCGCCGCCCGCCGCAGCCGACGCCCGTGGTGACGACCGTCTTGGGCATCATGACTCCGCGTCACTTCGAAGTGAACCTCGATGCCGACGTCCCTCGCCTCGTCCCCGTCAACCGCACCGGCAGGAGCGGCCTAGGCCGCCTCATACGCCGCTGGGGCGGGTCAGGGTTTCCCTACACGGTAAGCCCGCTGGACCCGGAGATGTTCGTAGTCGAGCCCCGGACTGCCAAGTACCAGGTCGAGTGGTGTCTGGAACTGGACTGGACCTACCGCGGACGCGATGGGACGACCCTGATCGACGACAGCGGAACGCCCTTCAAGGTCATGGCGCCATACCGACCGTAAAAGCGAATGACCGCTAGCTTTCGTCGGTGAGGTCGCCAGTGCGCTCGCCGCTCGACGCGGCTTTCTCTTCCCAACAGATCAACGGCCCTGCCGCATAGAAGAATCCTCCGGCGGGCGAAGAACATACACCGGCGTGCTCCTGATCACCGGCGCGAAGAACGCCAGGCAGGCCACCACTAACGTACGCGCGCTGCCGTTCGAACCGACCGACCCGACGCCCTGACCGCCTCCTCCCGCTGAAACCCCTTTGCGGTCGCGTGCGGAGGTGGTGAGCATGTCCGCGGTGAGCAGCAGGCTGCGGGCGATTGCCCGGGACACCGTCACCATCGCCGACCGTGGGTCCTACGTGACCGCGGACGGGCCGGTCGACGTGTCGGCGGCGGTTCGGCGGGCGGTGGCGGGGACGGAGTTGCACCTGCCGGACGACGTGCTGGACCTGCCCGACCCGCTCGACGCCCCGGCCCGGGTGGAGGTGACCGGGGAGACGACGCTCGCCGCCACGAAGCGGCTGGGCGGGGACCTCGCCTGCCTGGTGTTCGCCTCCGCGCGCAACCCCGGCGGCGGCTTCCTCAACGGCGCGCAGGCGCAGGAGGAGAGCGTCGCGCGCGGGTCGGCGCTGTACCCGTGCCTGCGGGCGGCCGGGGAGTTCTACGCCCACCACCGGGCGCACGACGACCTCGCCTACAGCGACCGGGTGATCCACTCCCCCGACGTGCCGGTGTTCCGGGACGACAAGGGCGCGTTGCTGCCCGAGCCGTACCCGGTCTCGTTCCTCACCGCCGCCGCGCCCAACCGGTCCGCGATCCTGCGCAACGCGCCCCACCGGGCCCCAGACATCCCCGCCATCCTCGAACGGCGCGCCGGGCGGGTGCTCCAGGTGGCCGCCGCGCACGGGCACCGGCGGCTGGTGCTCGGGGCCTGGGGTTGCGGGGTGTTCGGCAACGAGCCGGCGGTGGTGGCGGGGGCGTTCGCCGCCGCACTACGGAAGAACCCGTTCTTCGAGCACGTGGTGTTCGCGGTGTTCGACCGGCAGGTCGGGCAGCCGGTGTTGAGCGCGTTCCACCGGCTCGCGGCGTAGGAGGGCAGCCTCGGAGTGGTCCGCGCGGGTCATCGCCCAGGACATTGGGGCGGACCGGGGAAACCGACCGCTGCGAGGTGTTGTCCATGGCGCACGCCCGACCCGCTGTCCGCACCCGCCGACCTACGCGGCTGATCGCCGGCAGCGCCGTCGCCGGGGTGCTGCTGGCGGTGGTGGTGGTCCTACGAGTTCGTCGACCACGTCATCGGCGGCAGCGTCGCCAACGCGCTGCTCGGCGAGGAAGCCGCGACCGCGTCCCTGGCGAGCACGGCGGCGGGGCTGGTGTTCGCGTTCGTCTCCGGGCTCGCGGGCACGTTCACCGCCTGCAACATCGCCATGGCCGCCTCGGTCGGGCCGATGAGCCAGGCCGGCGGACGCTCCCTCGTCCGCCCCTTCGCGTTCTTCACCCTCGGCATGGTCGGGGTGTCCGCCCTCTACGGCGCGATCGGCGTGCTGATCGGCCCCGACCTGCCCCAACTGTCGACCGCCACCATCGGGACGATGCCGGCGCGGCTGGTGCAGTCCGCGGTGGTGTTCGGGGTGGTCGGGTTGGCGCTGGCCTACCTCGGGCTGGCGACGCTCGGCGTGGTCCCGGACGTGTTCCGCCGCCGGCCCGTGGCACGGGTGGTGGTGCTCGGGGCGTTGGTGGGCGCGTTCCTCATCGGGCGGCCGTACCCGTTGTTCATCAAGCTGTTCCGCTCGGCGGTGGAGTCGGGCAACCCGCTCTACGGGGCCGGGACGTTCGTGTTGCAGTCGCTGGGCAACATCGTGCTGGTCGCGGTCGTGTTCGCGGTCGTGTCGCTGGTCAGCAGGGGGCGGTTCCTCGCGGCCGTCGCCCGCGACCCGCGCCGCACGGCCTCGGTCAGCGGCGCGCTGCTCATCGCCCTCGGCGTGTTCCTGCTCGTGTACTGGGACGTCCGGGTGCCGTCGATCTTCGGCATCGGCTGGTTCCCGACCATGCCTTACAACTGAGAACCGAAGGAGCTGATCGTGTCCGCGACGACTCTCGCTGCCCCCACGACCGCCAGGTCGGACTCCCCCGTGCGGAACGGGGCGCTCGCCGGGCTCGCCGGCGGCGCCGTGTTCGGACTGCTGATGGCCGGCGCGGACATGCTGCCGATGGTCGGACTGCTGATCGGCGTCGACAACGCCATCGTCGGCTTCCTCGTGCACCTGGTGGTCTCCGCGGTCGTCGGCGGCCTGTTCGGGCTGCTCAGCCGCGGCTTCGCCGACAACGTCTTCCGCATCTACCTGCTCGGCATGCTCTACGGCGTGGCGTGGTGGCTGGTCGGCGCGTTGATCATCATGCCGTTGTGGCTGAGCGTCACCGCCGACTCCGCGATGAGCGACATGGTGTTCGTCGTCGGCAACATGCAGTGGCTGAGCCTGTTCGGCCACGTGTTCTTCGGCCTGGTCACCGGCATGTCCCTGCACGCCCTGCGCGGCCACGCCCGCTGAACCAGCGGCACCGCGGCCCGACGGGGTCGCGGTGCCGTTCTCAGTCCACTTCGGACACGCGCACGCAGCACAGGCCCGGCGACGGGTCCAGCCGCGCACGCAACCCCGTGTCGCTCAACAACCCCTCCACCAGGCACAGGTTCGCGCCGCACACCAGCTCGGTGTGCCGTTGCGCCAGGCTGTGGAACGGGCAGTTGCCGAACACGATCGAGTCGCCGTCAGCCCGCGGCTCGAACCCCAACCGCTCCAACGCCGCCACCGGATCGCCCGACCGGAGTTCGCGGCCCAGCTCACGCGCCCGGCGCTCCAGCACGACGCGCGGCGACTCGCCCGAGGTGTGCGACTCGTCCACGGCGTCGGCCAGCAGGAGACCGATCAGCTCGTACCGGTTCTCCGGCAGCGACACCGCGACCGGGTGCGGCGCGCGGCGGTAGAGCTTCGCGGGCCGGCCCGCGCCCGGACCGGTGCGGCCGGTGCGCCGCTCGTGGACGGCCTCCAGCAACCCCTCGCCGACCAGCCGGTCCAGGTGGAACGCCACGGTGGTGCGCGGCACGCCCACCGCCGCCGCGGCCTCGTCCCGGCCGACCGGTCCGGGCTGCCGGACCACGTAGTCGTACAGCCGCCGCCGGGTCGGCTCGTCCAGCGCGGCGACGGCGGCCACCGGGTCGTGCGGGGTCTCGGCCATTCTAAAACCAACTTCTGTTGACGAAATCGCCTGCGGACTTCTAACGTTAGCCCACCTTGTCTTTAGAGAGAGTGGTGATGGGCATGTCGCGGTTGCGAGTGCTGCACGGCCGCGGCGGCGTCGACCTGGAGGGCGCGCGCCGGGCGGTCGCCGACCTGCTGCTCGCGCTGGGCAAGGACCCGTCGTCCGAGCACCTGGCCGACACGCCGCGCCGGGTCGCGCACGCCTACGCCGAGCTGCTGACCCCGCGCGAGTTCACCCTGACGACCTTCCCCAACGAGGAGGGCTACGACGAGTTGGTCCTGGCCCGCGCGATCCCCGTGCAGTCGCTGTGCGAGCACCACCTGCTGCCGTTCCAGGGCGTCGCGCACGTCGGCTACCTGCCCGGCGAGCGCATCCTGGGGCTGTCCAAGCTGGCCCGCGTGGTGGAGCTTTTCGCCCGCGACCTCCAGGTGCAGGAACGCCTGACCAAGCAGGTCGCCGACTGGCTGCGGGACAACCTCGCGCCCCGCGGCGTCGGGGTCGTCGTCGAGGCCGAGCACCTGTGCATGTCGCTGCGCGGCGTGCGGGCCGCGGGCTCCCGAACCGTGACCTCCTCCCTGCACGGCGCGCTGCGCGACGACGCCCGATCCCGCCAGGAGTTCTTCGCCCTGGCCGGCATCCGGGCCGCCTAGCTCGTGGCCCGCGTTTAGCGCCGCGACAGGTGAAGGTCCACCGCGGCGTGGGAACCTGCCAGGCGTGGGCGGTGTCGGAGTCGGTGTGGTGGAACGGCGGGTGCTCGCCACCGGGCGGCGGTTCGGCACCGTCCTGAGGGCGGTGGTGCTGGTGGCCCTGGGGCTGGTGGCCGCCCTCGACGCGCCCTCGCCGCTGCCCGTCATCGCCCTGGTCATCGGGTGGAGCGTGGTGGTGTTCCGCTGCGCCGACCGGTGGTGGGCGGTGCCGGCCGACGTGGCCGTGGTGTGCGCGTTGTGCCTGGGGCAGACAGCGCTGGTGCGGCCGGACGTGCTGACCGGGAGCGCCAACTGGGTCGTCGCGGTCGCCTCGATCACGGCCGTGACCCTGCAATGGCGGGTGGACCTGCTCGGCGGCGTGCTGCTGGTCGGGGCGATCGTGGTGTGCGAGATCGCCGGCGGCGGGGTCGCGATGGCGCCCATCGCGCTGTGGACCTTCGCCGAGGCCGGCATGTCCCGCGGCCTGATGTTCCTGCTGCTCAAGGGGGCGCGGTCGGCCGACCGGGGCGCCGCCGCCGCCGAGCGCGCGCACCGCGTGGCCCGGGTGGCGGCGGCGCGGCGGGCCGACGAGCGCGAGCACTGGGCCGTGCTGCACGACACGGCCGCCGCCACCCTGTTCGTCGCGGGCAGCGGCGCGGTGCGCGGGCGGGAACCGTGGCTGGCCGACCGGGCGGCGCGGGACATCGCGACCCTCACCGCGGGCGTGCCGGGCGGTTCGCGCGACCTGGTCCCGCTGCTGTCCGACATCGCCGCGGCCAGTCCGCTGGACGTGGAGTTCCACGCGCCGTCGTCGGTGCCGCTCGACGCCTCCGCCGCCGAGGCGCTGTCCCGGGCCGCGGGTGAGGCGTTGGCCAACACCGCCCGCCACGCCGGCGTGGACCGGGCCGTGCTGCGGGTGGCGGTGGAGGGGCCGACCGTCGCGGTCGAGGTGGTCGACCGCGGGCGCGGGTTCGACGCGGACTCGGTGTCGTTGCCGCGGCGCGGGGTCAGGCAGTCCATTGTGGACCGGGTGCGGTCGGCGGGTGGTCGGGCCGTGGTGCGGTCGGGCGCGGGCGGGACCGTGGTGCGGTTGGAGTGGCCGGGTGGGTGAGCAGGTCCGCGAACTCACGGTGGAGCGGCTGCTGCGAGGTGTGCGGTGGGCGATCGTGGTGATCACGGCCGTGTCGCTGGTCGGGTTCGCCCTGCCGGTGCTGGTGGTGGGCGGCGGGGCGTACCGGTCGCTCCCCCACCAGGTCGCCGCGTTCGCCCTGCTGGCGGTGGTGCTGGTGGTGGCGACGTCCACGCGTCCGACTGGGGTCGTGCGGTGGGTGCTGGTGGCGCTGGTCGTGCTGGCGTCGGGGTTGGCGTTGACCGGGGTGCACGACCGGTTCGTGGTGTCGGAGGAGGAGTGGTCCTTCGGCGTGGTCGGCTGGTTCGGCGTGCTCCTGCTGCTCGACCTGGGCACGCGTGTGACGTGCGGGTTCCTGGCGGCGCACGTCGTGGGCAGCTTCGCCTACACGGTGTGGGTGGGCCAGGACGCCGGTGACCTCGCGGTGGTGACCGTGCTGGTGCTGGGCTACCAGTTGCCGGTCGTCGCGGCGGCGGCCGTGGTGCACCGGGTGGCCGCCGACGCGGCCGGAGCCGCCCGGCGTGAGGCGGAGACCCGCACGGCCGAAGCGGTGGCCGAACGGCTGCACGCCGACCGCAAGGCCCGCTACACCGCGCTGCTGCCCGCGGTCGTGCCGCTGCTGACCGACCTGACCGAGGGTCGCGCGGACCTGGCCGACGACCGGGTCCGCGCCCGGTACGCGGTGGAGGCGGCGCGGCTGCGGCGGCTGTTCGCCGAGCAGGACGACGTGCCCGACCCGCTGGTGCACGAGCTGCGGGCGTGCGTGGACGTGACCGAACGGCGGGGCGTGGCGGTGCACCTGGACACCCTGGGCGAGCACCCGACCCCGCCGGTCGCGGTGCGGCGGGAACTGGTGGACGCGGTGACCGGGCTGCTGGCGACCGCGCGGACCAGGGCCAGGGTGACGGTGTTGGGAACGGGGTCGGCGGTGACGGTCAGCGTGGTCGCCGACGGCACGCCGCCCGCGGACCGGGAGGGCGCAGTGGCGGTGTCGAGCGTGGTGGAGGGGGAACGGGTGTGGGTGGAGGCGACGTGGTCGGCGTAGTGGTGGTGGACGACCACCCGGCGATCGCGGCGGGCGTCCAGGCGTGGTGCGCGGAGGCGTCCCCGCCGGTGCGGGTGCTGGACGTGGGTCCGACGCCCGCGGTGGCGTGGACCGGTCCGGGCGCGGACGCCGACGTGGTCGTGCTGGACCTGCACCTGGGCGGCCAGGCCCCGGCGTACGCCGACCTGCGGCGGCTGGTGGACGCGGGGCGGCGGGTCGTCGTCTACACGCTGCGCGACGACCGGGAGGCCGTGCTGACGTGCCTGGACCTGGGCGCGTTCGCGTACCTGAACAAGGTGGAGGGCCCGGACCACCTGATCGCGGCCATCCACGCCGCCGCCCGCGACCACCCGTGCACCACGCCCACCATGGCCAAGGCGATCAGCGCCGACGACCGCGCCGACCGGCCGCGGCTGACCCAGCGCGAGATCGACGTGCTGGTGTGCTGGTTCGCCTGCGAGTCCAAGGAGATGGTCGGGCGCAAGCTCGGGCTGTCGGTGCGCACGGTGACCAGCTACATCGACCGGGCCCGCATCCGCTACGCCAACGCCGGCCGCCCCGCGCCGACCAAGGCGGCCCTGGTGGCGCGGGCGGTGCAGGACGGGATCGTGGCGCTGGACGACCTGTGAGCGTTTGTGGGTCGTTCGACCGTCACGCTCGTCCCCGGGAGGGTCCTAGGTTGCTTCCCCGGTAGGCACAACCGAAGGGGGAAGCATGAAATCGCTGATCGGACGGCTGGCGTTGACGCTGGCCACGGCCGCGACGGCGCTCACGCTGGGCGCGACCGGGTCGGCCTCGGCGTCGGCGGAGGACGTCTCGGCCGCGGCGCTGCCGACGTGCACGCACAAGTGGGACTACCAGCCGGCGACCGCGAACCGGTCCAAGCGGTGCGTCCTGGGGCAGGGCAACTACGGCAACGCCGTGCTGGCGTTGCAGCAGTCGCTGAAGTACTGCTACGGCAAGAACATCGCCGTGGACAAGGACTTCGGCCCGGCCACGCGGACGGCGTTGATCCAGGTCCAGCGCGCGGTGGGCGCCGACCCCGACGGCGTGTACGGCCCGGAGACCAACCGCAAGATGAAGTGGCTCGCGGCCACCGGCTGCCGCCACAACCCCTCCGGCGACTAACGCCCAGGGCCACTGACGCCTGGGGCCACTGACGCCCAGGGTCACTGACCGGCCCCGGTCCGCCCGAGGGGTGGCGGACCGGGGCCTGTTGCCGAAAAACGAACGTTCGTGCTTAACTTTCGTCGTGAGCAAGGGTGAGGCGACGAAGCAGGCCGTGCTGGAACGCGCCGCCGCCATCGCCAGCCGGATCGGGCTGGCCGGGTTGACCATCGGGTCCCTGGCCGACGACACCGGCATGTCCAAGAGCGGCCTGTTCGCCCACTTCCGCTCCAAGGAACTCCTCCAGGCCCAGGTCCTGGCCTTCGCCCGCCAACTGTTCGTGGACCAGGTCGTGCGCCCCGCCTTGGCCGCGCCGCGCGGTGAGACCCGCGTCCGCACGCTGTTCGAGCACTGGCTGGGCAGCACCAAGGACCGCAGCTCGGCGTGCCTGTTCGTGTCGGCGTCCGCCGAGTACGACGACCAGCCCGGCCCGATCCGCGACCAGCTGGTGCGCGACCACCTCGACTTCGCCGACTCGGTGGCGCAGATGTTCCGCACCGGGATCAGCGAGGGCGACTTCCGCCGGGACGCCGATCCCGAGCAGTTCGCCCACGACGTCCACGGCGTGATGCTGGCTTTCTTCCACGCCAGCCGCCTGCTGGGCGACCCGGCCGCCGAAGCGCGGACCCGGCACGCCTTCGAGAAACTGCTCGCCGACGCGCGAGCCTGACCCCAGGGGGACCATTCATGCCTTCGGCACGCCGCCAAAAAAGCACGACCGTTCGTGCTAGTTCTATCCGAGCCGCCTTCACCCTCCTGGAACGCCTGGCCCCACCCCTGGGCGGCCGTCTGGCCCTGCGCATCTGGTGCACCCCGAGGCACGCCCGCCCGTCCTCACCCGCTCCCTCCGGCACCCGACATGAGCTTTCCGTCGCCGGCAGCACGGTCGTCGCCGAGACCTGGGGCACCGGCCCGATCGTGTACCTGGTCCACGGCTGGGGCGGTCACCGCAACCAGTTGGCCCGCTTCGTGGAGCCGTTGGTGGAAGCCGGCTACCAGGTCGTGTCCTACGACGCCCTGAGCCACGGCGAATCCGGCCCGGGCACCCTGGGCCCCAAGCGAGCAACGCTCCCCGAGTTCTCCAAGGCCCTGACCGCCGTAGCGGCCCACTTCGGCCCGGCGCACGCCATCGTCGCCCACTCCATGGGTGCCAGCGCCACGGCCCTGGCGGTCCTGGACGGCCTGCCCACGACCAGACTCGCGTTCATCGCCCCGGTCGCCGACCCGCTCTCCCAAACCCACCTCTTCGCCGACCACCTGGGTTTCGGCCCCCGAACCCACGCCGCCTTCCTGGCCCGACTGGAACGGGTAGCCGGCAACCCCATCGAGTTCTTCAACATCCCACCCCGAGCCACCGACCAGGACCTGCCGCCACTCCTGGTCCTGCACGACACGCGGGACACCCAGGTCCCCCACCCCAACGGCGAAGCCATCACCGGGGCGTGGCCCAACGCCACACTCATCACCACCACCGGCCTGGGCCACCACCGCATCCTGTCCACCCCCGAAGTCCTGACCGAGGTCATCTCCTTCGTCACCGAACCGGCCCCGGTCCAATGCTGAGATCGACCTGGCACCCAGGCCCCGCGACAGCCACCACGGCCCTCATAGCCATCACCGACTTCCACGCCCACCGCCGCCGCGACCTCCTGTCCATAGCCCAAGCCGGCCGGGACCTGGCCGCGTCCTGGTCCACCCTCCCCGGCGCGATAGGCATGTGGCTCTGGGCGATGCCCCTGTCCGGCCGCAGCGGCTCGGTCTCGGTGTGGGAATCCGAGGAAGCCCTGACCGCCTTCGTCCGCTGGCCCCCACACGTCCAGGTAGTCCGCCGCTTCCACCAGTCCGGCACCCTCCACACCCACCGCTGGTGGACACAGGAATTCACCCACCCCAAAGCATGGAAAGAAGCCGCCACCCACCTGAAGACCTAAAAGCCATTGCACCCACTCCCCTCATCAGGCATGCTTCACCCACACCACGAGCCAAGGAGCACAAAATGACGGTCACGACGACGCAGGAGACGCGCCGACGCGCCCTCCGCCGGCGTGCCGTCCAGCGCAGTTCCGCGGTTCCCCCACCTCACTAGAGGTGCCACACACGGGAGCCGCCCTTCGGGAAACCGACCAGGGCGGCTTTTCTTTTCACGCCCTTTTTCTCGCGATTCACCACACCCCCATAGCTCAACGGACAGAGTGCGGCGCTACGAACGCCGAGATCCAGGTTCGATTCCTGGTGGGGGTACGAAAACACGCAATGCCCGTTGGTCCAGCCGGCACGGACACCGCGCTCTGAACGCGGAGACCGAGGTTCGAACCCTCGACGGGCAGCCAGGCCCCCGTGGTCCAACGGACACGACACCGCCCTCCGACGGCGGAGATGCAGGTTCGACTCCTGCCGAGGGCATAAGATTGTTGGTTCACCATTTGCAGGTCTCGGATACATCGAATACTTGGTGATGAGTCCGCCGCGTGAGCGGCCGATGGCATGATCACCTGACTCGCTGTGCCCGCCGCACGACCCGACCGCCCCCTGTGTGGGACGTGGCCGTCCGGCGGGCGCCGGCGGCGTGCTGACGGGCGCGCACGATGCTGGAGTCGATGGCGACCTCGCGGCCGAGTTCGTCGATCGCCTCGGCAATGACGCGGACCTGCGTCAGCAGTGCGGTGAGGGTGCCGTCGCGCGACCAACGCCAGAACCGGGTGTGGACCGTCTTCCACGGCCCATACCGTTCGGGTAGGTCACGCCACGCGACACCGGCCTTGGCCTTGGCCTTGGCCTTGGCCTTGGCCTTGGCCTTGGCCTTGAGCAGCATTCCTTTGATCACCCTACGGTCATCCACCCGCAGGCGACCCTTCGGCCCTGAGACGGGCAACAACGGCTCGATCGCCTGCCACTGCTCATCGGTCAACTCGTACCTACGCACCACAACCCAAGATCAAAGCAGATCGGCACCACCCGCTTTGAGGACAGGCCCCAGATCGCCGCCCGGCTCGAGGAGGGGTCGCCCCAGTGAGCACTTGATCGGCGATACGGTGTTGGTCGGCGGCCGCATCCGCCACCCAGACCCCGGCCAGGCTCCATTGCAGCGCCTGACTACTTGGACGCCCTGGCAGCGGAACGAGGTAGTGGACAAATCTGTACGTAACGCCGTCTTGGGGCCGTAGAGGATTCGCCTCCCGGATCCTGTAACAGGTCGCGATGCCGAGACGCTGTTCAACCAACCGCCGACCAAGCGCTGCCGCGGCGCCGCGACCGGTCAGCCCACGGCGCTGACAAGGCGTTCGAAGCTCCGCCGCACGCGCTGACGCTGCAGTCGACTCCTACCGAGCCAGCCTTCTTCGCTTCGCCCGCGTTCACCCACGACGGCAGGCGCTCTTGCTGGATCGAGCCGGGTACGACAGGCTCAACGAGCCCTTTCGGTTCCGGCGAGTTCCCGAAAGCAGTATCAGGGCGACAGCAATCGGTACCGGCTGATGGCATGTCGCATGCCTTGATAGGCTTCGACGTGGCGATCGGGCGTCGAGAAGTGAGAGCGTTTCCATAGCAGCGCGAGCGCGAAGGGGCAGGCATGGCCGCCGTGTTTGTATCCCACCGGACCGTTGACAAGGCAGAGGCAGGAAAACTCGTTCTTGAAATTGAGAAGCGAGGCCATCGAGTCTGGTTCGATACACAGGAAATTAGTGTGGGTGATTCGATCGTAGGCAAGATAAATGAAGGACTGGCAGGTGCCGATTATGTCGTGGCGTGCTTCTCCTCAGCCGATCCGTCATCGGCGTGGATGGCCGCCGAGTGGATGTCGACGCTGGCCCGGCAACTCGAAGGCGGAAACGTCAAGCTGATCCCCGTGCTACTTCCCGGCGGAGTTGCACCGGCGATCCTGACCGACAGGCGGTACGTCGACCTCAGCCAGGACTGGTCGGTCGGCATCGACATCATTTGCACCGCCCTCCGCTAGCGATGGAAGCGTTGACCGACCGGACTGGAGCTTATATGCACGGAAGAGATGTCTTCATTTGCCACGCCGGTGCGGACAAAATTTCCCACGCCCGCCCTCTGTACAACGAACTCAACCGGCACGGTCTCAGTTGCTGGATCGACGAGGCAGAAATTCGACCCGGTGACGACATCGTGCAGAAAGTAGGAGTGGGGCTGATCAATGCTCGCTATGTTCTGGTGATCGTGACTGAAAACTTCATGGGACGAGATTGGACGGAAACGGAGCTCAACGCAGCTCTTGCTCGCGAGATCAACTCCGGCGCGACGGCGGTCATTGCCGTCCTCGACGTCGATCTTAACAGTTTTGCCACGAGGTATCCACTGCTTGCGCACAAGCTACATGTGAAGTGGTCGGAAGGCCCGGAGTCGATTGCATACAAGATTAACTCCTTGTTTTCCAGGGAACCCGCCCAGGAGTGGCACTGCAACCATCCACGGGAGTATGTCGGCATGGTATGGATAAGGCTTGTTCCTGCAGCGGAGAATGCAGGTTCCCAACATCAGGTCACACTGAGGTGGGGACCTTTCCAACGACTTGTCGACATTCCCGCCAATGCCATGCCGTCATCGTTGGCGCACCACAAGACGAAACCAGATTCCGTAACACTGCACGCATCGGTTTCACCGGCTGCGGTGCTGAACTTCGGCTGCGGCCGCCCGCCCGATGCGCGCTACATCAATATCGACGAGGGCTGGACACGAAGCTCTAGCAACTACTCCTGGGAGTGATCAGATTCGCGCACTTCCGGGCAGGTACGAAGCTGGTTCAGCACGCGTTCAGCGTCGCCCAGCCGGTGCTGGGCAACGAAGAGCTCATGTGCCGCGTGCAGCAATCGCCGGGCCGAAGCGTACTCACCTTTTCCGATTAGGACAGCGGCAAGTTGTTCGGTGTGGTCGGCCTCGGCGAAGCGATTGCCCAACTGTCGGGCGAGCCGCACCGCGACCATGGAGTGCAAGGCCGCCTCGTCGAGGTACCCGGCATCGCGAGCGATACGGCCTAGTGCGTCCGAAGTAATCGCTTGGCCGCTGACGTTGCCGTGCGCCGTGTGCAGTGCCAGTGCCCGCTTGCAGCAATCAAGGGCAAGAGCAACGTCGCCGAGTCGCGCGTGTAGCCACCCTTGTGCGTTGAGCGAGTGTGCGGCACCTACCGGGTTGTTCTCGGCGCGGTAGAGTCTCATGGCGATTTGGGAGTGGTACAGGGCTTCCTTATAACGCCCACGCCGGCAGTAGACCCGCTGGAGGTCATGGTGTGTGTGCGCACGCCCCATCGCGAAGCCCGCGTCCTCCTCAATACGCAACGCCTCCAGGAGGCAAGTTTCGGCCTCCGCTAGCGAGTTGGCTCGGGTGTGGGCACGGCCGAGCTGACGTAACGCCGATGCGCGCAGCCGGGCTACGCCGATCGTAACGGCCGCCTCCAGACCGAGACGTGCCACACCGACGTTCTCGGTCAACAGGCCCAGCCGGTACTGATAGGTATCCAAGCCGTGAGCGATGTGCCATACCGCTTCGTGCCACTGCTCGCGCCGAGCCGCTTCGTGCAGCGCGATGAGTGTCGGGTGTTCGGTCGCGAACCACGTTACGGCGGCCGGGTCGTCCGCGAGTTGCACCGGGTCGCACCCGTCGGGCAGGTCCGGCGGAGGCCAAGCGTACCGGTGCGGATACAACAGGTTGTCTGCGACGCGCGCAGTGTAAGCGAAACAGTCGACCAACCGGCGCAATGCAGTTCGCGACTCCGCATCTGCGGCGAGTTCGGCTGCATGCAAACGAACGAGGTCGTGCATGTGGAACCGACCCGGCCGGTGCTGACGCACGAGGTTCGCGACCTCCAGTGCTCGCATCGTGTTGGCGGCGTCGCGCGGCGACACCGACCACAGCCAAGCCGCTGTCGATACCCCCACGTCAGTCACCGGAGCCGCACCGAGCAGACGGAAGGCGCGGATCAACTCTTTATCAAGCGAGCCTGACGACCAGGAAAGTACCGCGCGCAGGCTTCGCACCCCGTCGCCGGCATCGAATGCGCTCAGCCTGGTGGCCTCCTCATCTAATTCCGCAACGAGTTCGGATACAGGGAAGTCCGGATGCTCCGCCACCCTAGCCGCAGCTATCGTCAGGGCGAGCGGTAGACCACTGCACCGGCGAACGATGGCGGTGACCGACGCAAGATCTATTCGGGCCACCTCGTTCTCCAGCACGCGTTCCAGCACCGTCCGTGCGTCGGCATCGGCCATCGTCTCGAGTCTCACCGACACGACGCCCTGCGTACGCAGCCATGACAGGCGGTTCCTGGTTGTCACCAAGACAGCGCACGACATGGTCCCGGGCAACAACGGCAGCACTTGACCAGCGTCTCTCGCGTTGTCCAAGACGATTAAGACCCGACGTTCCGCCAGAACAGTTCGATAGAGCGCGGCAGCGGCGTCAACACCGGTCGGAATCGTTGCAGGAGCGACGCCAAGGGCGAGCAGGAAGCCGTGCAGCACCGTGCCTGGATCCGCCGGGGCACCGAGCGGATCGAAGCCTCGTAGATCGGCAAACAGTTGGCCGTCGGGGTACCGCACCGCGTTTTGGCAAGCCCAGTGCAGGGCCAGCGTCGTCTTGCCCACACCGCCGATCCCCTCGATGACCACCGCGGGCCACACGTCCGCTAGCAGGTCAGTCAGCTCGCTCATCTCCCGCTCGCGCGCTACCAACCAACGCGGCTCCATCGGAAGCTGTCGCGGTATGACCGGCCGTATGGAACCGGACAGTGCGATGTCCCCGTGCAGGACGCCGACCTGGATGGCGACGTCGGTCTCGTGCGAATGGATCACGTTGCGCATGTCACCGGACATGACTCACCACAGATGATCGATTGCGAGGGAGGAACTCGTTGCACTCTTCATGGTGCCGCAGGTGCTAGGCGGTGGACAACGAACCGAGGTGTTGCCGTTCAGCCGCCCTCCAAGCGCCAGTCATCGCCCACCTCGTGGAACTCGTCCGCCGTCACGGCGAGACCACCCGCCAGGTCAGCCGGACCATGCAACTTGCGGTCCATGGCCCAACGGATGCAGCAGGTAGGCCCTATGGAGGTGCTGCTGGAGCAGTTCATCGACGGCCGGTGGTCGGCGAACGAACCGCTCAACATCGGGGCGCTTTCCCGGAGCTCGACATCAGCCAGACACCGCTGCGTGGAGCGCTCGCACGGCTGGAGCACGCGGGCCTCGTGCGCCGCGAAGCCAACAAGGGCTGCCGGGTCGCTTCCCTGTCCACCGAGCGTGAGTTGACCAAGCGCCATGGACGCGCATCTGGTGTTGGGACCGACGCTGGCGTTCGAGGCCAGAACTCGTGGAAGCCGTGCTGGACAGCCCGCCCGTGCCGCGAGATCACTCTGCACCGAAGGGTTCTGCTTGTACTGGATGATCGACGAGTTGTTTCATCTGCTCATCGCCCAGCAGGCCGCGAACCCGTTCCCAAAAGTCCTGCCGCGCGCTGGGCGGGCGGTTCGAGCGCTTCCGCTACTTCACCGATACTTCACCGAGCTCGACGCCGGGCGCGGTGCTTCCGGCCTGGGCGCCGGGAACACCGTGCCGTCTACGAGGCCCTGCCCGACGTCGACCCGGACCGCGCCGCCGGCAAGATGCGTGACCACATCGGGAACGTCAAGAACCGCAACCTGGCTGACCGCCGCTCCCTGGCCGCCGGCGAGCAGTGGCCGCCCGGCCGGTCGGGCGTGGCTGTACGGCCTGGGCTCCATGTCGAACGGGCTCCGGGTCTGGTGGACTTGAGAACCGCTCGCACGCGGGTTCGGTCAGGACTCGACGTAGGGCAACCGGTTAGGTGAGCCCGTGCCGATGCTGCTCAGCACACCTTTGTCGACCGGTCGATCACCAGCTACTTGGCCTGCGTCGTCGTCAGGGCCGGGTTCGTGGCCTTGGCAACGGTCACGGCGCCGGCGACCAGGGGCGCGGCGAAGGACGTGACGTACCAACCTGTCTGCACGGCGGTGTCGCTCAACTTGCCCACGCCGGTGACGTTGGCGCCCGGCGCGGAGGCCGTCAGGCAGCTACCGTAGCTCGACGCGTTAATCCCGGTGTTTCGGTAGTCGGGTCTCGGTCGAGGCGGCCATGATGATCGCGGGCTGGGCCGCACCCTGGTCGACCACGACCCCGATTACTTCGTCGCGGAACTGCTGTTCGACCACCGCCTCAACCTCGACGAGGTGGGCCTGGTCGTCTTCGACCAGATCTTCACCGGCCCTCGCACGGCCCCGCAGACCGGCGACCACTACTGCAAGGCGTTCCGCTCACCGTGCCGCGAGTACCTGCTGCGCATAAAGTTCCACCCGCGACGCCTCCCCCGTGCGGATCAAGTCGTTCCGCGCCAAGCGGTGAGGTGACGAGCCGACCGACGAACACGCCCTGCCCTGCCACCGCAACCGAATGACGCACGTCTATACCCCCAACGTCGTGCTGAGCATCATCGGCGGGCGCTGGGAGTGGAGCTGGACGCCGTCCGACTCGCCGAAACGGGCTTCACCGGCTGATCACCGACCGCATACTGCCGCTGTGGACGCCGAGGGGCGCGCTGCTGGACGGTGGGACGCGCGTGCCAGACAAAATGACCCAGGCGGACACCCGCGGTACTTCGAGCGCATGCGGACCACCGCCGATCGCAACGTCGACCGGGACCGCAAGGAAACGCTCGCCGTGTTGCTCATCGCCGCGCTGTTCGCCCTGATGCGTGGTGTGCCGTGGACCCTGCGGTGGGCACGCAGCCTGGGCAATCGGTCACCCTGGTGGCGGCACGGGCATGCGGTGCTCTGCACGGCGGGTGGTGGGCCGTTCGACGTGGTCACGCTCGACGTCCGGTACGACGACGGCGACAGCGAGCAGCTCTACCTCACCCGTCCTGTGCGAGGCGTGCTGACCGCGAGCCAACGCCGCATCACCGGCACCACGGAGGTGTGGATCACCGAACAGGGACCGCCGGACGGCATTACGGGGACCGGGTCGCGGTCGGCTTGTGACCGTCCGGCGACAACGGGATGCCCACCCGCTTTAGTGCGACGCGCGGATTCACCGCACCGAAGCACTCGATGGAATGCCGCCACCTCCCGCGTCCGTGACCGTCGCGGCCTCCGCACCGACCGGACAGTGTTGTTTGGCGCCACCTTGGTTGTTCCGGCTGCGCGGTGGGCCTGATCTGCGCTTTTACTCGACGGTGCAAGTGGAAACGCCACCGGGAGGAAAGCAATGATCTTCGGAAGAGTCGCCGCCGTCGTCGCCGTGGCCGCCTCGGCGCTGCTCATCGCACCGGTTTCCCACGCCGCGCCGCTCGATGCGCCGCAGGACGTGTGGACCATCGAGAGCGTCGCCCGGCCGAACGACGTGTGGGACCAGACCAACTGGGCGTGGGACCCCGAATACCCGGTCATCGCCCACCCGCGCCATGACGAGGACAACCAGAAGTGGTACATCTCCGATGACGGCACCATAAGGAGCGTCAAGTACGGCTGGTGCGTGACGTCGGTCGACGGCAAGTTGGCGGGCCGCCCGTGCACCGGATCTCCCGCCCAGCGGTGGAGGGGCACGTCTTACGACGACTACCACTCCTGGCTGTTCGAGTTGCGCGACACCAACCAGTGCATCACGCACAACGGCGTCTACAAGGAACTGATCCTCGCGGCGTGCGAGCCCGCTCGGGCCGACCAGCACTGGATCATCCACAAGGGGTAGGCGGCACCGTGTCGGCCGGGCACGCCCCGGCCGACACGCCGACTCCTCACCGATCAGGAATCCTTCGCCGCGTCGTCAAATCCCGGTGGCCCTCTCGCACCGGTGGAAGGATTGACGACAATGACCGACGCTGGACCGCTGAGCACCGACGACGCCACCTTCATCGCGGTGGCGCGCTCGGGCGATTCGGCTCGGTTCGCGGTGCTCACGGAACGTTACCGGCGTGAGCTGCAGGTGCACTGTTACCGCATGCTCGCCAACTACGAAGACGCCCTGGACATGACGCAGGAGACGTTCCTGCGGGCGTGGCACAAGCGGGAGTCGTTCAAGGGTCACGCCGCCCTGCGGACCTGGTTGTACCGGATCGCGACGAACGCCTGCCTCGACTTCCTCGACAAGCGCAACGACCGCACACCCGTGCCGTTCGGGCTGTCCGGCTCCGAGGTGCTGTACCTCCAGCCCTACCCCGACCGGATGCTGCCCGAGGACCCGCAGGAATCGGTGGTGGCGCGGGAGACGATCGAGTTGGCGTTCATCGTCGCCGTCCAGCACCTGCCGCCGCGGCAGCGGGCGGTGTTCATCCTGCGCGACGTCCTGGGCTGGCCGGCGCCGAAGGCCGCCGACGCCCTCGACCTGACCGTCGCGTCGGTGACCAGCGCACTGCAACGGGCGCGCGGGACGATGCGCGAGCAGTTGCCCGACCGCCGCCTCGACTGGCGCAGCCCCGCCCACGAGCTGTCCAGCGACGAGCGCGGCGTGGTGGAGTCCTACATCGACGCCCACGAGCGCAACGACCTCGACGGGCTGATCTCCCTGCTGCGCGACGACCTGCGCTTCGCGATGCTCCCCGACGCCGGCACCACCACCACGACGGCCAAGGACGCGGTGGACGGCTGGCTCACCGGCGGGCTCTTCCAACCCGGCCACGACGACTGGCGCGGTATCGCCACGACGGTCAACCTCATGCCTGCCGCCGGGCTCTACCTGCGCACCCCCGACGCCCCCGGGCACCGGCTGTTCGCCATCGCGGTCCTGCGCGTCGTCGACGGGAAGATCGCCGAGATGACCGGGTTCGACGCCGCCGGCAAACCGTGGCTGGACCTGCCACCGACCCTGTGATCAGGTCCGCCTCGTCTCGTACCGGGTCATCAGCACGCCGCCGGGGAACGTCCGGGTCTCCACCAGGGACAGGTTCACCCAGCTGTCCAACGCGGTGAAGAACGGCGTGCCGCCGCCCACCAGGACCGGCGCGGTGACCAGCACGTATTCGTCGATCAGCCCGGCCCGCATGGCCGCGCCGGCGAGCGTCGCGCCGCCGATGTCCATCCGGCCGCCGTCCTCGGCCTTGAGCCGGGTGATCTCGGTGACCGCGTCGCCGGTGACCAGGCGGGTGTTCCAGTCGACCTGGTCGATCGTCGAGGAGAACACCACCTTCGGCAGGTCCCGCCAGCGGCGGGCGAACTCCTTCTCCGCCGGGGTGGCGCCGGGCTGCCGGTCGGCGGTCGGCCAGTGGGGACTCATCGCCTCCCACAGCTTGCGCCCGTACAGCGCCAGCTCCGTGGCCGCCACCCGGTCGGACCACCACTGGAACAGCTCCTCGCTCGGCGACGAGTCCGGGCCGTCACCCCCGCTCCAGCCCAGGTCGTCGCCGGGCGCGGCGATGTAGCCGTCCAGCGTCACATTCATGCCGAAGGTCAGTTTCCGCATGGCGCAATGCCTCCCGTGAGTCGATCTCGCACATACAGACGGGCGCGGCGCGAAAACCTGATCGCTTCCAAGGTCACTGGTCGTGGTCGGCGGGGGCTTGCAGTCCGCGCACGGTGGTCGTGTCGGTCAGCCCCGAGATGGTCAGGACGGGGGCCAGGAGTGGCGTGGCGGTGATGTCGATGCGGTCGGCGCGAGCGAACAGCACGCTCAGCCCGGCGCTGTCGAGGTACTCGACCCCGGTCAGGTCCACCACGAGGTGACCTTCGACGCCGTCGAGGGCTGAGTCCAGGGCCGCGGCGAAGGCGGCGCTGTTGCTCATGTCGATCTCGCCGACGGCTTCGAGGACCGTCGCCCCGTCCGGGCGGCGAACCGAGTTGCAGGTCAGTGACGTGGTCATCAGGAAATCCTCGTGGACATGTCGACCGTCGTGCCGGCGGGACCGCGGGTGATGGTGACGTGCTGCATCATCGCCCGCATGATGGTCACCCCGCGTCCGCGGTCGGGGTTGGCCTCGGGCCGGGGCGTCTTCCAACTGCCGTTGTCGGCCACGGTCAGGTGCAGGGTGTCGGCCACGACCTCGGCTCGCAGTCGAACGGTCCCGCGCACCGCGTCGCGGTAGGCGTGGTCGATGGCGTTGGCGCAGGCCTCGCCGGCGGCCAGCAGCACGTCCTGGACCGCTTCCGGGGACAGCCCGCACTGGGTCGACCAGGTGCGCAGGGCTTGGCGGACGGGTGCGAGCCGCTCGGCTTCGGCGGGGAAGGTCAGCTCCAGCGGGGCCGGGTGGCGGTAGAGCAGCAGGGCGACGTCGTCGTCGTAGCCGCCGGGCGGGGCCAGTCGGCGCATCACCCGGGTGGCGAGGTCGTCCAGCGGGGTGTCCCGGCCGTCCTGGACGGCTTCGCCCGCCTGGTCGATGCCTTCGGTCAGCGCGCGGCGGCGGCGCTCGACCAGCCCGTCGGTGTAGACCAGCACGGTGGAGCGGGGCGGCAGCGCGCACTGCGCTTCGGGGCGCTGGTGACCGGGCCGCACCGCGAGCGGGGTGGAGCGCCCCTGGTCGAGCAACCGGGTGGCGCCGTCGCGGGCGGCGACGATGGCGGGCGGGTGACCGGCGCTGGAGTAGGTCAGCCGGCCGGTCGCCGGGTCCAGCACGCCGCAGAACACGGTGGTGCACGTCGCGCCGGGGAGGGTGGCGGCGAAGTGGTCCAGGGCCATGAGCGTCCGAGCGGGGCCGACGTCCTGGAGCAGCAGGGCGCGGCAGGCGCTGCGCAACTGGCCCATGACGGCGGCGGCTTCGAGGCCTCGACCGACGCAGTCGCCGACGACGATGCCGATGTGGCCGTCGGGCAGGGCGACGGTGTCGTACCAGTCCCCGCCGATCTCCAGTGGCCGGGCGGCCGGCTCGTAGCGGACGGCGAAGCCGTTCGGCAGTTCGGACGGGCCGAGGATGGCGCGTTGCAGCGCCAGGGCGGTCTCGCGTTGCTGGTCGATCTGGTGGGCGCGGGCCAGTCCCTGGGCGAGGTGCCCGGCGAGCAGGGACAGCAGGAGCCGGTCCTGGTCGGTGAACGGCCGGTGGTCGCCCAGGTCGAGCCAGAGGGTCATGGTGCCGGCGGGGTGCTCCAGCGTGATGCCGGCGCCGGTCGCGCCGCGGTCGGTCGGGCTCAACGCCGGGCGTTCGCGCAGCGCGGTGAGGGTCCGCCGGCGTTGCCCGGTCAGGCCGTCCCAGGACAGGTCCGGGTCGGTGCCGGTCACGATCGGCTCGCCCCGGTCGGTGAAGACGGCGGCGACGACGGACCGCGCCTGCCACAGGTCCTTGAGCCCTTCCAGGGCTCCGGTCAGCGCCTCGGACAGGCTGGACGCCCGGGACAGGCGCATGCTCAGCGCCGCCAGGGCGGTGTCGCGCTGGATGGCGTAGTGCTCGGCGGTGACGTCGCGGAAGGTGCCCACGACGACGGTGCGCCCCGTGTCGGGGTCTTTCGCCGGGTTGACCATGACGCTGACCCACAACAGGCGCCCGTCCCGGTGCGTGACGGGGAGGGTGTGGGCGCCTCCGTCGCGGTTGACCAGGCCGGCGAAGGCGTCGGCGACCCGCCGGTGGCCCTCGGGATCGGTGTCGGCGTCGGGCCACCAGGGGTGGATCGGGCGGTAGGGCAGGTCCTCGGGGCCGTAGCCGAGGATGTCGGTGAACGCGGTGTTGATCTCCACGACCGCGCCGTCCTCGTCGCAGACGAAGAACGCCTCTTGGAGGGAGTCGATCAGCGCGGTGCGCCAGCGGGCGTGGTGGTTGCGCAGCCGCGACAGCTCGACGTTCGCCCGCACGCGGGCCAGCAGCTCGGCCGCGGCGAACGGCTTGACCAGGTAGTCGTCCGCGCCCGCCCGCAGCCCTTCGATCGACGCCTCCTGGCCGGCGCGCGCGGACAGCAGCAGCACCGGCACCGCCGCCGTGCGCGGATCGGTCCGCAGCGCCGACACCAGGGACAGGCCGTCCAGCCGGGGCATCATCACGTCGCTGACCACCAGGTCGGGGTGCTGCGCCCGGATCGCCTCCAGGGCCCGCACACCGTCGTCGACGGCCCGGACCTCGTAGCCCGCGCCCGACAGGAGCCGGGTGAGGTACTCCCTCATGTCGGCGTTGTCGTCGGCGACCAGCACCGTCGCCGACACCGACGCGCCCGGCGCCGCCGCGAGCGGCACGTCAGCTCCGTCCCGCCCGTCCGGCAGCCAGCGCAGGGCCTCCTGCACGTACGGGTCCGCTGTCGTGGACACCGTCGAGCGCGCGTCCCCTGCGGGCAGCAGGGCGTCGGCGGGCAGGTGCGCGGAGCCGAAAGGCAGCCGGATCGTGAAACGGGTGCCCTGCTCCACCGTGCTTTCGGCGGTGATGGTGCCTCCGTGCAGGTCCACCAGCTCGCGCACCAGGGCCAGTCCGATCCCGCTGCCCTCGTTGGACCGGGAGCGGGCGTTCTCGATGCGGTGGAACCGCTCGAACAGCCTCGGCATCTCCTCGGGCGCCACGCCGATGCCGGTGTCCGCGACCGTGACCACCGCTTCGCCGTCGACGGCGCGCACGGAGACCCCGATCGAGCCCTCGAAGGTGAACTTCAGCGCGTTGCTGAGCAGGTTGAGGACCACCTTCTCCCACATGCCGCGGTCGAGGTGCACCGGCTCGGGCAGCGGTGGGCAGTCGACGTCGAACCCCAGCCCGGCCTTCTCGATCGCCGAGCGGAAGACGCTGGCCAGCTCGGCGGTGACGGCGGCCAGGTCGACCGGCTCGTAGCCGGCGCGCATCCGGCCGGCCTCGATGCGCGAGAAGTCCAGCAACGTGTTGACCAGCTTGCCCAGCCGCAGTCCGTTGCGGTGCACCACGTCCAGCTCGTCGCGCGCCTGCGGGTCGGACTCCGCCAACCGGTCGCGCAACTCCTCCACCGGACCCATGATCAGGGTCAACGGGGTGCGGAACTCGTGGCTGATGTTGGAGAAGAACGCGGTCTTGGCCCGGTCCAGCTCGGCCAGCTCCTCCGCCCGCCGCTGCTGGGCCTGGTAGCTGCGGGCGCTGGCGATGCCGGCCGCGACGTGCCCGGCGACCAGCTCGACGAAGCCCCGGTACGCCTCGTCCAGCGGCCGGTAGCGGTTCAACCCGGCCACCAGGAACCCGTAGGGCGTGCCGCCCTGCCGCTGGAGCGGCACCAACAGGGCTTGCGTGGGTGGCTCCGACCGGTCACCGCCCGGCAACGCGGCGAACGCGGGCCCGTCCAGCTCCACCAGCACCGACTCGCCCCGCAGGGCCGCCAAGGGCCACACGCCGTCGGGGTCGTCCGGCGCCAGCACCGGCGGCGCGGCCGGGTGGCCGGCGGCGATCCCGGTCGCCCCCGCCAGCCGGGCGCCGCCGTCGTCCTGGGACAGGTAGGTCACGGTGAACGGCAGGTCACGCGGGTTGCGGGCGAGCTGGCGGCAGGAGAACGCGAGCGTCTCCTCCTCGGTGCGCACCGCGCTGGGGTCCGAACCCAGGTCCCGCAACGTCGCCATCCGCCGCTCGCCGACGACCCGCTCGGTCTCCTCGCTGACCACGCACAACATGCCGACCACGACACCGTCGTCATCGCGCAGCGGACTGTAGGAGAAGGTGTGGTAGGTCTCCTCCGGGTAGCCCGACCGTTCCAGGAACAGCAGCAGCGCCTCGTCCCAGGTCGCCTCCCCGGTGGTCAACACGGTCTCGATCCGCGGGCCGATGTCGGCCCAGATCTCGGCCCACACCTCGCTCGCCGAGCGGCCCAACGCCCAGGGGTACTTGCGCCCCAGCGTGTCCCGGCGGTAGGCGGCGTTGCAGAAGAAGGTCAGCTCCGGACCCCACGCCAACCACATCGAGAACCGCGACGACAGCAGGATGCTCACCGCGGTCCGCAGGCTCTGCGGCCACCCGGACGGGTGACCGAGCGCGGTGGCGGCCCAGTCCACCCGGGCGAGGTCGGGGCCGACCTCGCCGTCCACGGCGAACAGGTCGGCCGGAGCCGCCGTCGCCCACGGGAGTTCGGCATCCTCAGAACGCGTCACCGGGCACCCTTCCGCTCACGCTCACCACGCGGTCACCGCTTCGCAAGCTGGACTGCCCGACCGCTACCGCGTGAAACCCGATGACGACACGACATGATGATAATCGACAGGACCCGGACCCGAGGGCCGCCCGGACGTCGGGATCGCTGGATCGTGGTGACCGGACCGTCGGTACGGTGCGCGCCGTGCCACGACCGGTGATCGGGGTCGTCCTCGCGGCGACCGGGAGGCTCGCGCCGTTGGGCGCGCCGCTGGACTTCGTCGCCCGCGCCCTGCCGTGGCCGGTGGACGTGGTGGTGCGCGACAGCGCCTCCACGGCCGACGGCGCCCGTGCCGCCGCGTTGTCGCTGGTCGACGCCGGTGCGCGGGTGGTGGTGACGCTGGGCGGCACGCGGACGCTGCCCGCGGTGGCACGCGCGTGCACCGAGCGGGGAGTGCCGTGCGTGTCCACGACGTTGCCGTGGCAGGTGTTCCACGCCGAGGTGTTCGACGACGACCACCGGCCTGGCTGGGCGTTCCACTTCAGCTGGGGCGTGGACGACATCGCCGAGGTGTTCGCCGACCTGTGGGAGCACCTGGGACCGGCGCGACGGGTGGGCTGCCTGTGGAACGACGGCACGCAGGGTGACGCGTCGCGCCGGTGGTTCCGGCCCGTGGCCGCGGGGCGCGGGCACGTGCTGGTCGACCTGCCCTACCGCGAGCACACGGGTGAGCTGCCCGACCTGGCCGACGTGGAGGTGGTGACGTCCGCCGCGACCGCCGCCGACCTGGCCGCGGCCGTGCGCCACGCCCGCCCCCGGCTGGTCACCTGCTCCCGCTGGCTGACCTACCCGTTCGGCGTGGCCGCGCACGACCTGCTGGACGGTGTCGCCACGATCGTCTACTGGACGCCCGAACACCGCGACGGCGCCGGCCGGGACCTGGCCGCCGCCTACGAGACGGCCACCGGAACGCCGTGGCTGCAACCGCTGGGCGTGGCGCACGCCGCGCTGGAGGTGGCCTGCCACGCCGCCACCGCCGCGGACTCCCGATCGGGCGCCGCCGAGGCGCTGGCCGGCCTGCGCTTCGAGTCGATGGCGGGGACGCTGGACTGGGCCGGTGGCCCGGCCCCCGGTGTGGCACGGGTTGCGCTGGCCGGTGGGCAGTGGCGCGCCGGGGACCGCCCGGAGCTGGTGGTCGTGGACAACCGCCGGGCCCCGGCCGCGCCCGTCGGCGGCGAACTGCTCACCGCTCCAGGAGCGTGAAGGTGAAGCGGTAGCCCACGTCCGCCCGGTCCGCGAAGGTGGCGCGGGTGACCTTGCCCTCGCCGCGGACGTTGGCGTACTTGCCGGTGCCGCCGACGACCGCGATGGTGGTGTCGTCGAACCCGGCGTCGAGGGACTTGTAGGTGCGCAGCGAGGACAGGTGCAGCTCGCCGTCCTGGAGCTTGAAGGTGGACGTGCAGTGCGCCGTGATCGCCGGCGGCACGGACGCGGACACCGACAACACGCCGCAGTGGGAGAACCCGTCACCGACCTTCGCCCGACCCCCGGGTGCCGTCAACTCGCCGCCGCTGACGAACCCGGCCCCCACAGCGATGTTCGCCACCGCCGACATCAACGTCCGCTTGGCCATCACCTCCACCGTGACCTGCCGCTCACCGACCGCCGCGGGCACGACCGCACCCACGAGCCCACCGACCAGCGCAAGCACCACCCAGGGTCGACCACGCATCTCCACCCACCTCCGCCTTCAAGCCGGACCGCCCGTCCGACGCTAGTTCCGCGACCCCGTGACGACAGTCGCTCGATCAGGCGGACCCGAGCGGCTGACCACCCGGTACGGGTGACCTCCGGCGGTGGTGTGAGGTGCCGTGCGGCCGACCGCCCCGCAGCGCTGGTGGTCGACCTGGCCGAGCCCGGGTGTGTTGACGATCGACCGGGTCGGCCGCGATGCGTCGGACATGGTGGCCACCTCGTGAACGCACCGTGACCACCAGCCGGCCACGTCAGTTTCGGGACTCCGTAGCACGGGTAACCCGCCATCTGGGATCCGCCACGGTCAGACGAAGGCGGCCTGGGGGTGTGGTGGAGGCCGCGATGATGCCGCTGCGGGACGCGCTCGAAACAAGGATCAACGTCGTGCTCACGACGCCGACCGCGCCCTTGGCACGGCTGCGCCAGTGGCTGACCGACGTCCTTGCCGCGATCGCCGAAGACGCGCTGCACGACGTGCTGCTGGTCTGCTCCGAACTGGTCGCCAACGCCTACGACCACGCGCGAGGCCCGCGCCGACTGCGGCTGCTCCGGGTCGACGGTGGCGCACGCCTGCGCGTCGAGATCGACGACGCCAGCCCCGACCTCCTGCCCACACCGGGCCACTCCAGCGTCAACTCCAACCGGGGTCGCGGCCTGACCTTGGTGGACACGCTGTCCGGGCACCGCTGGGGCGTTCACGTCCTGCCGGGCGCCAAGACCGTGTGGGCCGAGGTCCCGTTGTCCTGACCCGCGCGTTGCGAGGTCCCGAAGCCCTGGTGTTTCGGGCGCACGGCCGGGCGGTACCCGGACGGGCGGTGCTCCCGGACGGAAGGCCCAACCAGGTGTCGGTGCCCACAAGTCACGAACTGCTGGCCGGCCGCTACGAGCTGGCGGAACTGCTGGGCGCGGGAGGCATGGGCGAAGTCCGCAGAGCCTGGGACACCACGCTCCACCGCCCGGTCGCCGTGAAGATCCTCCGCGGCGGCACCGACCTCGCCACGCACCAGCGCTTCCGCCGCGAAGTCCACACCCTCGCCGGACTGGAACACCCCGGCGTGGTGTCGGTGTTCGACGCGGGCACCGACGGACCGGTGGCCTTCGTCGTGATGCAGCTGATCCACGGCAGCACACTGCGCCAGCGCATGGCGGAGGGCCCCATGGACCCCGGCGCCGTCCGAGGACTGGGGGCACAGCTGGCCGACGCGCTGGACCACGTCCACGCCCACGGCATCGTGCACCGCGACGTCAAACCCGCCAACATCCTGCTCGACGAGCAGGCACGACCCCACCTGGCCGACTTCGGCCTCGCCCGGCTCACCGACAGCACCCAGCTCACCAGGTCCGGCCAGATCATGGGCACCGCCGCCTACCTCGCCCCCGAACAGGTCCGCGGCGACACCATCACCCCCGCCACGGACATCTACGCCCTCGGCCTGGTCCTCCTCGAATGCCTCACCGGCCACCGCGAGTTCGACGGCGGAGAAGCCGAAACCGCACTCGCCCGCCTGCACCGGCCACCGCACATCCCGGACCACCTGCCCGACGACCTCACCCGCACCCTCGCCCTGATGACCTCCCTGGTCCCGCAACGCCGCCCCACCGCCGCCGCCTGCGCCCAAGCCCTGCGCGGCGCGGAACTGCCCACCGCGCTCGACATCCCTGCGCAAAGACGTCGACCGACCCACTGGCGCCGCCCGGCCTTCGCGCTGTCCGTGGCCGGCCCGCTGGCCGTCGCGCTGACCGCCTTCCTCGCCCTGCCCACCACCCCGGAAGCCGAACCCACTCCCCCGGCGACCTCGACCACCGCACCGGCATCAACCACACCGTCGGCCACACCACCACCGACCACTCCCCCGCCGACCACCGTCGCGCAGGAACCGCCGACCGAACAGCCGCAACCCCCGACCGACCACGCGGACAAACCGAACCCGGGCAAAGCCGACGGCAAGAAGAAACCGAAACCCTGAACCGCGCCGCGCAGCACCTCGAAACTCGGCCGGGGCACCGCGGGTCGGTCCCACCGGCTGACCTGCTGAGGTGACGCCTCACGGGTCCGTTTGGCGGACGTGAGCGTGGGTATTCCGGGTTTCACGCGTCAAACAGGTGGCGCTTCCAGCACCATCGCGGAAGCGGTGACCATGCACCCGTATTTCGACGACGCACCCGTTCGTGCGCTGCACGCCTACGTCCGGCAGGTGTCGGCGGCACTGGGGTTGAGCGGCGAGCAGTTCTGCGTCGACCCACCGGCCACCGCCTACATCGCATTGGACTCGCGACTGCCCCACTGGCCCGATCGCGAGGTCGCGCTGCTGTGGGACCAGCACTACGGCTGGTCGCTGGCCGTGGAAACCCACAGCGGGGAAGACCTGCTCGTCCACGCCCACTACGCCACCGCCCTGGCACCCCCGGCCGCCGAGGTCGCGGCGTGGACCGCCGCGGTGCTCGCCGGACCGGGCCGCGTGCCGCGGGCCAGGGCGGGTGTTGCGCGGCGGTTGTCGCACGCGGCGGGCACGTCGCTATGACCGGCCCGATGACTCCTCGGAGGTACCACATGACCGAGCACACCGGCCTGGCGGTCGGCACCGAGGTGAACGGCGGCATCCCGCTGGTCCGCGTGTCGGGGTCGCTCGACGCCGGTTCCGGGGATCCGGTCGCGGCCGAATTGGACGCTGTGTTCGAGACCGGTCCGGAGTCGGTCGTGCTGGACCTGTGCGAAGTGGACTTCCTGGGCTCGGCGGGAATCGCGTTGCTCATCAACGCCCGGCACCGCGCCGCCCGGCTGGGCATCCCCTTCGCCGTGGTCGCCGACCGGCGCGCCGTGCTGCGGCCGTTGCAGATCAGTCAGGTCGACAGCGCGCTGCCGTTGCACCCGACCGTCGCCGACGCGGTGGCGGCGGTGCGCCTGTTGTCCACTTGAGCCATTTCCGAGCAACGGTTCCGCCGCGCGGGCGCGGGTATCCGTGAGCTACGTCGAACAAACGGCGACAGGCAGGCCGCGTCGAGCATTCCGTCCGATGCGCGCACCGAACCCCACTGGACTCCGCCATGGCCATTTCGCCTTGTCCCGAGCGCGGTGCGCTCGTCACCTACCTCAACCCGGACGTGCTCGACCCGACCGTGTTCCTGCGCGGCGTCGTCATGGGACCGCACATCGAAGACCCGCAGACCGCGCACCGCTGGCTGCCGGTCCTGCTCCCCGACCGCACGATCGCCGTGCTGGACGCCAGGAACATCATCGCCGTGCACGCATCCGACAGCCCCTGACCAGCACCTCGTCCCGTGGCCTACTTCTCGTCCGGGGTCTCGCGCCGGGTCGGCGCGAGGTACTTCTCCGTGGTCGGGTCGGTCTTCACGTCGCGCTGGTCGCGGCGCAGCACCGAGTAGTGGGACTCCTCGCGCATCCGCTCCACCATGTGCGGATAGTGCAGTTCGAACGCCGGCCGCTCCGAGCGGATGCGGGGCAGTTCGGTGAAGTTGTGTCGGGGCGGCGGGCAGGAGGTCGCCCATTCGAGTGAGTTCCCGAAGCCCCACGGGTCGTCGTGCTCGGCCGGGTCGCCGAAGCGGTAGCTGCGGAAGACGTTGTAGAGGAACGGCAGCGTGGACGCGCCCAGCACGAACGACCCGATGGTGGAGACGGTGTTGAGGTCGGTGAACTGCCAGAAGTGCACCTTGCCCAGCCGCTCGTCCAGCATCCGACCGGTCCACTTCGGGAACCAGAAGTAGATGCCCGCGTAGGTGGCGAACACAATCGTGCCGAACAGGACGTAGTGGAAGTGCGCCACCACGAAGTACGTGTCGGTGACGTGGAAGTCGATCGGCGGCGACGCCAGCAGGATGCCCGACAGGCCGCCGAACAGGAACGTCACCAGGAAGCCGACGCTGAACAGCATCGGCGACTCGAACGTCAGCCGCCCCTTTCACATCGTGCCGATCCAGTTGAAGAACTTGATCCCGGTCGGGATCGCGATGATGAACGTGGTGAGCGAGAAGAACAGCATCAGCATCGCGCCCATGGCGTACATGTGGTGCGCCCACACGATCACCGAGTACAGGGCGATGGCGATCGTGGCGTAGACCAGTCCCTTGTAGCCGAACAGCGGTTTGCGGCTGAACACCGGGAAGATCTCGCTGACGATCCCGAAGAACGGCAGCGCCACGATGTAGACCTCGGGATGGCCGAAGAACCAGAACAGGTGCTGCCACAGGATCGCCCCGCCGTTGGCCGGGTCGAACACGTGCGCCCCCAGGTGCCGGTCGGCCAGCAGGCCCAGCAGGGCGGCGGTCAGGATCGGGAACGCGATGAGCACCAGGATGGCGGTGATGAAGATGTTCCAGGTGAAGATCGGCATCCGGAACATCGTCATGCCCGGCGCCCGCAGGCAGATCACCGTGGTGATCATGTTCACCGCGCCCAGGATCGTGCCCAGACCACCGACGACCAGGCCCGCGATCCACAGGTCGGCCCCGACGCCCGGGGTGCGGATGGCGCTGCTCAACGGCGTGTAGGCGGTCCACCCGAAGTCCGGCGCGCCCGCCGGGGTGAGGAACGCGCTGACCGCGATCAGGCCACCGAACAGGTACAGCCAGTACGACAGGGCGTTGAGCCGCGGGAACGCCACGTCCGGCGAGCCGATCTGCAACGGCAGGAAGTTGGCGAAACCGAACACGATCGGGGTCGCGTAGAGCAGCAACATCACCGTGCCGTGCATGGTGAACAGCTGGTTGTACTGCTCGTTGGACAAGAATTGCAGCCCCGGCCGGGCCAGCTCGCCGCGCATCAGCAACGCCATCACCCCCGGGGTTGCGCCGCGCCGTCCGGGACGATCGGAGTGGGCTTCAAGGTCGTCATGGGCGTCCTTCGGACGAGGGCGAGGGCGACGGCGCTCGGGGTCGGTTCCGCGGGCGGATACCCGGGTTCGGAGAGGCAATCCCCGCACTCCTCGGAATCACGCGACTGCCTTCGGTCACCGGACCGCGCGGTTCGGTGTTCGGAGTACGGGTATTCCACCTTTCAGGCGTCAAGCAGTCGGCGCTTCCACCGGAGATCGGGGAAGCGGTGACCATGCGCTCACACGGTCGGAGGGCCTCAATGCGGACGTCCCCGCCACCGACGCTCGGCGTCGAAGAGGAGTTCCTGGTCGTCGCGCCCGACACCGGGCAACCCGTTCCGCTCGGGTCGCGGGTCGTGCGGTGCGCGGCGGAGCGGTTCGGTGTGGAGCTGGACGTGGAGCTGTCCACCGCCCAGGTCGAGACCCGGACGGCGGTGTGCCACGACCTCGCCGACGTGCGGCGGCAACTGTCGGACCTGCGCGCGGTCGCGGCCGAGTCGGCGCGGCGGGTCGGTGCGCGGCTGCTCGCGGTCGGCGCGCCGCCCATCGGCGGCCCGGAGACCGGTATTGGCGACCAGGGCCGCTACGGACAGCTGAAGGACGACTACCGAATGTTGGCGGCCGAGCAGTCCATCTGCGGGTGCCACGTGCACGTCGCAGTGCCCGACGCGGAGACCGCCGTCCAGGTCTGCAACCACGTGCGGCCGTGGCTGCCGGTGCTCGGCCTGCTCACGGCCAACTCGGCGATCGCGCGCGGACGCGACACCGGGTACGCGAGCTGGCGCTCGGTGGTGTGGTCGCGCTGGCCGTCGGCCGGGCCACCGCCGTACTTCGAGTCGTTCGACCACTACCGGCGCACGTGCGACGTGCTGCTGGAGGCGGGCGCGGCACGCGACCTGAGGATGATCTACTGGGACGTCCGGCCGTCCGCGCACCTGCCGACCGTGGAGGTGCGCGTCGCGGACGTCGCGTCCACAGTGGACGAAGCCGTGCTGTTCGCGGCGTTGGTGCGCGCGCTGGTCACCACGGCGCTGGCCGACCTGGGCCGCGGGTTGCGGGGCTCCCCGGTGCCCGGGGAGCTGCTGCGCACGGCGTCGTGGCGGGCCGCGCGCGACGGGCTCGGTGGTCGCGCGCTCGACGTGTTCTCCGGGCGGCTGGTGCCCGCGCGCCTGCTGGTGGACCGGCTCGTCCACGTGGTGCGCGACGCACTGTGCGCGAGCGGCGACCTGGAGTCGGTGCAACGCCTCCTGTCCGCCGTGGACCGGTCCGGCACGGGAGCGGACCGGCAGCGACGGGCGTTCCGCGAGGCTCGGAACGCGGCCGGGCTGGTGGGCCGCCTGGCCGACGAGACGCTGCTGGGCTGTGAGCGGTGGAGCGTCGCCGCCGTTCCCGGTCCGCGGTGACATGGAGCGCGGCCCGGTGGGTATCCGGCGGGCATGTTGATGCGCTCGTTGGGACAGGGTGTGCTCGCCGGAGCCGTCGGGGTGGTGGTGATGACGGTCGCGGAGAAGGTCGAGCAGCGGGTGACCGGCAGACCCGACTCCCACGTGCCCGCCAGGGTGCTGGAACGGCTGACCGGCCTGCCGGAACGGCGGTCGCGGGCGCACAACCTCGTCATGCACTTCGGGCAGGGCGCGCTGCTGGGCGTCGTCCGGGCGTTGATGGCCAACGCCGGGCTGCGCGGTCCGGTCGCCTCGGGCATGTTCGCCGTGGTCCGGCTGACCAACGACCAGGTCCTGGAGAACGCCACCGGCGTCGGCGCGCCGCCGCAGACCTGGCCCCGCCCCGAACTGGCCGTGGACCTGCTGCACAAGGCCGTGTACGCCTTCGCGACCGGGGCGGTGGCCGACCGGCTCGCCGCGCGCGGCGGCCCCGGCCCCGGTCAGCGGCACGCCGCGCGGCTGCCCGGTCGCCACTCCGACGTCGGGCCGCTGGGCCGATGAGAACCCCGAAGAAGGGCTTGCGCATGAGGACAACGTCAAGGGCCGCCGTGCTGACCGGCGTCGGCGCGGCGGCAGCGGCCGTGGTCGGCCAGCTGGTCGTCGCGCGGCGCAAGGCGGACAGTCGCGACGAGCACTGGCTCGCCGTGACCGTGCACTGCTCGCCCGACCGCCTGCACGACCTGCCCGAACCGCTGGCGAAGCTGCGCCAGGACGTGGAACTGCGCATCCGGCCCGCCACCGGCGACAAGGGCACCGAACTGCTCGCGCGGCCGGTCGGTCACGTGTCGCGCGAGGACCTGCGGGTCGCGTTGCGCCGGACGAAGTCGTTGATCGAGACGGGAGAGGTGCTGCGACCCGACACGCCCGCGACCCACCCGGGTCCGGCGGGACGGGTGCTGCGCCTGGTGACCAGTCGTGCGGCCGGGGAGGGCAGGCTGTGAAAGCGCTGTGCTGGGAAGGCGTCAACGACCTGAGGGTCCAGCAGGTCCCCGACGCCCGGATCATCAACGACGGGGACCTGGTGCTCAAGGTGGGGCTGAGCACCGCGTGCGGCTCGGACCTGCACCTGATCACCGGGCACATCCCGTTCATGCAGGCCGGGGACGTCATCGGGCACGAGTTCATGGGCGAGGTGGTCGAGGTCGGTCCCGGCGTCACCCGCCACCGGCCCGGCGACCGGGTCGTGGTGTGCTCGTTCATCGGCTGCGGCTCGTGCTGGTACTGCACCCACGACCTGTGGTCGTTGTGCGACAACAGCAACACCAACCCGGGCATCACGCAGGCGTTGTGGGGCGCGGACCCCGGCGCCGTGTTCGGCTACTCGCACGCGATGGGCGGGTTCAAGGGCAGCCACGCCGAGTACGTGCGCGTGCCCTTCGCCGACCACACCGCCATCCCCATCCCCGACGGCGTGGACGACCTGAGCGCCCTGTTCGCCTCCGACTCCGTGCCCACCGGGTGGATGGGCGCGGACCTCGGCGGGGTCGCGCCCGGTGACGTGGTGGCGGTGTGGGGTTGCGGCGCGGTGGGGCAGATGGCCGCGCGGGCGGCGCAGTTGCAGGGCGCCGAGCGGGTCGTGGTGATCGACCGGCTCGACTACCGGCTGCAACAGGCCGAGCGGGTGTTCGGCGTGGAGACGCTGAACTACGCGCGCACCGACATCGGCGCGGCGCTGCGGGAGATGACCGGCGGCCGCGGCCCGGACGTGTGCATCGAGGCGGTGGGCTGCGAAGCGCACAGCTTCGGCCCGCAGCACGTCTACGACCAGGTCAAGAGCAAGCTGAAGCTGGAGACCGACCGCCCGATCGCCGTGCGCGACGCGATCCACGCCTGCCGCAAGGGCGGCACGGTGTTCGTGCTCGGCGTGTTCAGCGGTTTCGTGGACAAGTTCCCGCTGGGCGCGGTGATGAACAAGGGCCTGACGCTGCGCGCGGCCCAGCAGCACGGGCAGCGCTACATCCCCATGCTGCTCGACCACATCGCCGCCGGCCGCATCACCACCAGCCACCTGGCCACCCACGTCATGCCGCTGGACGACGCGCCCCGCGGCTACGACCTGTTCAAGTCCAAAGAGGACGGTTGCACGCGTTCGGTCTTCCGCCCCTGACCGTTCAGCGGCCCGCCGCCGGGAGTTCGAGCACGTGGCCGCGATCGAGGTAGGTGACCGCCGCGCCCGGCCGGCGGCGCCGCACCTCGTCCCGGAAGTCCGACAGCGGCGACTTCATCACGCCGTAGTCGTCGAAGTGCACGGGGACCGCGAGGCGCGGGCGCACCACCTCCAGCAGGTCCACGCCCTGCCGACCGTCCATCGTGAGCAGCACGCCCAGCACCTTCGTGCCGCCCAGGTGCACCACCGCCAGGTCGATGGCCGGGCAGCGGTCCCGGATCTCCCGCAGGTCGTCGTGCACCAACGTGTCACCGGTGAGGTAGACCCGGAATCCGGGTGCGCCGGGAGCGGCACGGTAGTCCAGCAGCGTGCCCATGACCGGTGGGAGCACCTTGCCGACCACCCCGAACGCGTGACGCCCCGGCAACGACGTGACCGTTAGTGAGGCACCTCCCTTGTCCAGGGTCACCTCCGCCCACGTCCGCAACGGCACCGACTCCCGGAACCCCCGCTTCCCCAGCCGACGCGCCGCGTGCGGGGTGGTCAGGACCGGCAGGTCGCGGTCCAGCCCGCGGGCGGCCACGCGGTCGAAGTGGTCGCCGTGCAGGTGGGACAACACCACGGCGTCCAACGGCGGGAGTTCCGCGATCCCGATCGCGGGGTCCTTCAACCGCCGCGACACCACGCCCTGCCCGATGTGCGTCCACTGGCCGCGGCGCAGGAAGTTCGGGTCGGTGAGCACGGTGAACGGCCCGAGCCGCAACACCGTCGTCGCGTTGCCCACGAAGTGCAGCGACCCCGTGTCGGGCGGTGCCGGGTCGGCCGGTGCCGGGTCGGGTCGCGGATCGGTCATGGTGCGGCCTCCAGGGGGTTGCCGTGCACCAGCGGGTACCCCCGGGAGCCGGCCACCAACGCCGGTCAGTCGCCTTCCACGATCCCCCTGATGAACCGCTCCGCGATCTCGCGGACCTTCACGTTCTCCTCCTGGGACTTGGACACCAGCAGCTCGAACGCCTGCTCGGCGGGAATCCGCCGCACCGCCATGATGACGCCCTTGGCCTGGTCGATGACCGCTCGGGTCACCAGCGCGGTGCGCAGGTGCTCGGTCTGCTCCCGCGCCAGCAGGTATCGCCGGGCGCCGTGCAGCGCCGCCTCCGCCGCGGTCGTGTAGAGCGCCAGCAGAGCCGCGTCGAGCTTGCCGAACCCGTGCGGAGCGCTGCCGTAGAGGTTGAGCGAACCGTGGTACTCGCTGTCGAGGAACAGCGGCGCGGACAGGTAGCTCGACACGGCCGCCCGCCCCGCGACCTCCACGAACGCCGGCCACCGGTCACGGACCTCCGCCACCACCACCCGCACCGTCGCCCCCGCGGTCGCCGCCTCCAGGCACGGGCCCTCGTTCGCGACGTACTGGGCCTTGTCGATCTCGATCGCGTGGTCACCGGTCGCCGCGACGGTCTCCGGCACGCCGTCGCGCAGCATCGACACGCTCGCCATGTCGGCCTCGGGGATGGCGTGCACGATCTGCCGGCACAACCGGTCGAGGATCTCCGGCAGCCGCTCCTCGCGCTCCAACGTGCGGCACAGGTCGTCCAACGCCCAGGTGACCTCGTCCACCCGGCGCACCACGTCGTCGTCGGCCCCCTGCCGGTCGTCCTCACCCGATGACACGGCCGTCCGCCTCCCTGTCATGGAACGCCCCCGTCCCCCGAAGGCGAGGGCCAGTCACCCACCGCACGCTACGCCCGGACGCCCCACCGCGCCGCCCCGCTTCCCGCCGAGCCGATCCACCTGATCGGGTGAACTCGACCCCGGCGACGCGGGAACCCGAAGTCCCGGGGATGAACATCCACCGCGTCGCCACGCCGGGCCGGCCGACCGGACCTAGTGTCCGCCTGCATGAGCATCCCGACCGAGCCCATCGGCAGCATCCCCCGCCCCCGCCCGTTGCAGGAGGCGTTGGCCGAACACGCGCAAGGCAGACTGCCCGACAGCGAACTCGCCCTCCTCCAGGAGCAGGCCACCGCCGACACCATCTCCCGGCTGGAGAAGATCGGCAGCCCCGTGCTGGTGGACGGCGAGCAGGCCAAGCCGAGCTTCGTCACCTACCCGCTCGCCGGGCTGTCCACGCTGGCCCCCGACGGGGCGGTCATCCCGTTCGCCGACGGGCACACCCGGCAGCTCCCCCGGCTGACCGCCGGACCGTTCCGCTACCAGGTCCACGCCGAGAAGTTCCTGCGCGACGCCCGCCGCCACACCGAGGCGCCGGTGAAGCAGGCGGTGATCGCGCCGTCCGCGCTGAGCCTGCTCTACCCGCAGGACGGCATCGACGGCTACTCCCGCGAAGCGTTCCTGGCCGACCTCGCCGACGAGGCCGAGGCCGACATCCGGGGCTGCCTGGACGCCGGCGCGCACGTCGTGCAACTCGACTTCACCGAAGGGCGGCTGGCGCTCAAGCTCGACCCCTCCGGCGGCGTGCTGGACGACTTCGTCGCCACCAACAACCGCGTGCTGGACCGGTTCGACGACAGCGAACGGGCACGGCTGGGCGTGCACACCTGCCCCGGCGGCGACCACGACTCGACCCACAGCCTGGACGTGGACTACGCGGAACTGCTGCCCAAGCTGTTCCAGCTGCACGTCGGCAACTTCTACGTGCAACTGGCCAGCGAACCCGACCCCGAACGGGTCCTGCGGATCATCGCCGAGCACCTGCGGCCGGGCATCCGCGTCTTCGTCGGCGTGACCGACCCGATCGACCCCGCGGTGGAGACCCCCGAACAGGTCCGCGACCGCATCCTGCTGGCCGCCCGCCACATCCCCGTGGACCAACTGGGCACGTGCGACGACTGCGGCTTCTCCCCCTTCGCCGACGACACCTCCACCTCCCGCGACGTGGCCTTCGCCAAGATCGAAGCCCGCGTGAAGGGCACCGCCCTGGCCTCCGCCGAACTGGGCCTGTGAGCGCACCTCACCTGATCGGTTCGTGGGGTCCGGCGGTGCTCGGACCCCACGACGGTTGCGCCCTTTCGGACTCGCGCGGCCAGTGAGCGAGATCGTTCCGCACGTCGGCCGTTCCGCGGTGGTCGGCACCCAACAGCCGGACGTGCTCGTTCAGCAACGCGGTGAGATCCGCTGCCGCCGCGGCGGGATCACCGAGCTTGCCGCGGGGGTCGGCGAGGTCGCCGTGCACGGTCGAAGTGGACGGGCGGTCCGGGCCGTGCACTCGAAGACGGTCGGCGAGCACCGCCTCGAACTCCCCCACCGCGGTGACCGGGTCGTCGACCTCGGCGGACGCCACACCGGCCACACGTGGCGGGCGACCAACTGCGACTTGCCCACCCCGCCCAACCCCGACACCACCACGCGGGCCGCCTCGCCCACCACCTGCCCCGGCGCCACCCGGTCCTGGTAGTGCTCGACGACCGGAGGCGGCACCCCCACCCGCACCGGCCGCACCACCTTCGGCGCGGCGGCCGGCTGGACGTGGAGGTCCCGCCCGGCCGGGTACACGGTCCCGCCGCTCGAAGCGATGCCGACCTGCCCCGGCAGACCCGGGTCGTCCCGCCCACCCACACCCACCGAAGCCTGCTCCTCGTCGCACTCCGTGCCATCGCCGCGCCCCACCACGGCTTCGAGAACCTCGACTCGCCCCGCATTCAACGCATTTCTGCGGTCGGCCCTCAGCGCACCGGAGCGCCGATGGGCAGCCGCCTCACACACCCGGACGGCTGTTGCGGCGTTTCGCCGCGCGGAGGAATGCCACGCCCAGTGCCTCCCACTGGTTCGGCGGGTAGTAGCCGGGCAGGGTGCGGAACTCCGTGACCACGCCGCCGCGTGCGCCCGCGCCCACCACGGGCGGTGGGCCTCCGGGGGCGTGCAGGCCCCCGACGACGCCGGCCGCGGGCGCGGGAAGGCCGCCCAGGTGGGCTCCGGTGCGGGCCGGGCCTACGCCGGTGGCGCCCAACAACGGTGTGCCGGCCAGCGGGACCACGCCGCCGGCCAGGTTGATCAGGTCCGCGCCGGTCGGCGCCACCGCGGTCCAGGGAGCGGTCGCCACGTCGTTCCCGCCTGCCGCGTGCGCGCCGAACACCGGCGTGCCGGGGCCCGCGCCGGGCCCTACCGGTCGGCCGACCAGCGTCAGGATGTGTTCCAGGATCGACTGGGAACGGGCGTTGAAGACCGCGATCTCGGCGGCGGTCAGGCCGTAGTGCGTGGCGACGGCGGGTGGGGTCTTCAGCAGCATGGGCGCGAGGTTCTTGAGGCTGCCGTTCAGCCCGGCCGCGTTGGCGCGCGCCAGGTAGAGGGCCATGTGGGTCATCCAGCCGCGGATGCCGCGCAGGTTGCCCGTCTGCTGGACCACCGGCGCGGTCAACGCGGGCGGGACGGCGCCACCCACCGCGGGCAGGTTGCCCGCGATGATGTCCGCGGTGACGGTCCGGCCCACGGCGACCGCGAGCCGCAGGTGCGCCTTGATGTCCCGGAAGATCTGCTGGGATGCGGGTGGGACGCGCTTGGCCTTCGCGAAGCGGGAGTTGGCGTACCACTTCATCATGCTGTGGTACTCGCGCAGGTCGACGCCGAGGTTGACCTGGACGCTGCCCAACCAGTTGTGCTGCGGCCGGCGCGCGGCCAGCGGCGCGCCGTAGGTCATCGGGCCGATGTGGAGGTTCGCCGGGCCGCCGGGTGGCGTCGCGCGCGTGGTCATCCCCGCCGTCGCGGCCTCCACCGCCGCGATCCACGCTCGGACCGCCTGGATGGTCTGGCGGAACTGGGCCACGGTGTCCCCGGCGTTGGCGTCGGTCACGATCTCCAGGATCGAGTTCACGCCGCCCTCGGCCAACGGCTGCTGGAGCGGAGGAAGGGACAGCACCCGGTTGTCGTGATCGGCCTCGACGTGGAACCCGTTCGCCGGCGGCCGGACGACGGTGCCGTACTGCACCCACCCGTTGTTCTGCGCGAACCCCATGGCGCCGACCCGGTTCGGTGGCACGGCCGCCTCATAGGTGGCCAGGTGCGCGGCCTGCGGGCCGGTGAGCTGGTCGACCGGGATGGCGACCTCGATCTCCAGCCCGATCGCCCGCTGGACCACGGGCATCCGGCGCACCGCCGCGCACGTGGCGGCGTTGCCCGCGCCGCGTTGCAGGGCCAGCAACCCGGCCACGGCCGGGCGGGCCGCGCGGACCGGCTCACGCCGTGGCGCGGGTGGTGTGCGGTCGTCACGGGCGGTGCCCATGCCATCAAGCTCCACCGGGCGTCCGACAGGCGCAATACCCTCACATGCCGGCCGAATGGGCTAACCATGCTGCCCATTTGGCCTGCATGGACGAGGGTCGTGCCGCCGAACGCGACGATCCGGCAGGCCGAGACCCGCCGGATCGTCAACGCGAAGAGTCACTCTTCGAACGCGAAGTCCCCGCCGTCGTCGCCGAAGGCGTCCTCGACGACCTCGCCGAGGATCATGCCGCCCACGACACCGGCCGCCGCGCCGGCCACGACACCGCCCATGCCCGGACCCCGGTGGTGGCCGTGGTGGCCGTACGCCGGGGTGCCGTGCACAGCCGGGCCGCCGGCCGCCACCTGGGTCAGCCACTGGTTGATCGCGCTCGCCCAGTCGGTGCGCAGCGCGTCGTCGTGGGTGACGTGGAAGCGGCCGAACGCGTCGCCGCCGGAGGAGAACAGGCCGCCGCGCTTGTCGGCCTCCAGCACCACGACCAGCTCGTGCGGGTTGGTGACGAAGGTCAGCTCGACCTCGTTGACCCGACCGGCGAACTGCGCGGGCGGGAAGAACTCGATCTCCTGGTAGAAGCCGAGTTCCTGGTGGACGCCCGCGATGCGGCCGGCCTCGACGTCGGCACTGCGGAACTGGAAGCCGAGCTGCCCGAACGCGTCGAGCACGCGGTCCTGCGAGGGCAGCGGCCCGACCAGCACCGGGTCCAGGTCGCCCTTGTCGGGCGCGCCGGAGATCACCAGCTCCGTCCGCACGCCGACGGTCATGCCGGGCAGCGGCTGCCCGCCGACGGCGGTGATCGGCGTCTCCCACGGGAGCGCGAGCTGGAACGGCACGGTCACGGGCTGGTCGGGCGCCACCTGGACGTCCTGGGCGACCACCGCGCGCAGGAACTCCGAGACGCCGCCGTACTCGTGGTCGCCGTGCTCGACCTCGACCCGCGTGACCAGGGACAGCACGATCCGGTCGATCCGGGCTTCCGCGCTGCCGCCCTGGATGCGGACCTGGCCGGTGACCACCTGGCCGGGCACGGCGTGCGGCGAGTCCAGGACGGTGTCGACGGACGGTCCGCCGACGCCGAAGGCCTTGAGCATCCGCTTGAACATCAGGTGTCTTCCTCCGGGAAGGGGTGTGGGTGTTCTCAGGAGGTGCGTACGACCGGGTCGGTCTCGTCCTCGAAGTCGCCGATCAGCTCTTCGAGGAGGTCTTCCAGCGCCGCGATGCCCACGACGTCCCCGCCGTGGGCGACGAGCGCGAGCTGGGCGCGACTGCCGCGCATGGCGGTCACCGCCTGGGCCACGGGCTGCTCGACGGGCAGGGTGAGCGGCACGGTCATCAGGTCGCGCGCCTTCTTCGGCTCGCCGGCCGCGATGGCGCGCACCGCGTCCCTGATGTGCACCAGGCCGACGTAGTGGCCGTGCCGGTCCAGCACGGGGAAGCGCGACCGCCCGGACTCGCGGCTGCGCAGCTCGATCGCGGCGGCGCCGGTGTGCTCGGTGACGCTGATCGCGTCCTCGATCGGCACCATCACCTGCGCCACGGTGGTCTGCTGGAGCTGGAGCATCCGGGTGAGCAGCTTGTGCTGGCCCTCGGGGATCAGGCCGTGCTCGGCGGACTGGCGGACCAGCATCCGCAGGTCCTCGGGCCGGTGCGCCTGCGCCAACTCGTCCTGCGGCTGCACCTTCAGCAAGCGCAGCAACGCGTTGGTGGTCCGGTTGAGGCCACTGAGCAGCCAGCGCACCGAGTGCGCGAACCCGCGGAACGGCAGCGCCAACAGCACCGCCGACCGCTCCGGGTGCGCGATGGCCCACGACTTGGGCGCCATCTCGCCGACGACCATGTGCAGGAACACCACCAGCACCAGGCTCAGGGCGAAAGCGATGCCGTAGGCCACGCCGTCGGGCAGGCCGGTCGCCCGCAGCACCGGGTCCACCAGGTCGGCCACGGCGGGCTTGGCCAGCGCGCCCAACCCCAGCGTGCACAGCGTGATGCCCAGTTGCGCGCCGGCGAGCATCAGCGACAGCTCGCGGATGCCGGCCACCGCCGCCCGCGCGGCCCGGCTGTCCTCGGCCGCCGCTTCCAGCCGGTGCCGCTTGGCGGCGACCAGCGCGAACTCGGCGGCGACGAAGAAGGCGTTGGCCACCAGCAGCACCAGCGACAGCAGGAGGGACCAGGTCGTGCTCATCGGGTCTCCCCCCGAGCGGTCAGCATGACGGCCGCGGGCACGTTGCGGGCCACCTCCACGACGCGGATCGACGCGCCGTCCACCTCCAGCTCGTCGCCGATCGCGGCGGTGCGGCCCAAGCGGTGCAGCACCAGCCCGGACACGGTGTCGTAGGTGTCGTGGGCGGGCAGCTCCACGTCGGTGGCGTCGGCGACCTCGTCCACGCGCATCCGGCCGGGCACCCGCCACACGTGCTCGCCCAGCGGTTCGATCGCGTCCCGCACGTGGTCGTCCTCGTCGTGGATCTCGCCGACGAGTTCCTCGGCGAGGTCCTCCAACGACACGACGCCGGCGAACCCGCCGAACTCGTCCACCACGCACGCCAACTGCCGGTGCTCGCCGCGCAGGCGTTCCAGCACGGCCGGCAGCGGCAGCGTCGTCGGCACCACCAGCGCGGCCGAGGCGATGTCGCCGACCGGGGTGTGGCCGCGCTTGCCCGGTTCGACGGTCAGCACCTCGGCCAGCCCGACCACGCCGCGCAGGTCGTCCAGGTCGTCGCCGACCACGGGGAAGCGCGAGTGACCGGTGTCCAGCAGCTCGACCACGCGCGCGACCGGGTCGCCCGCGTGGATCGTGCGCACCGACACGCGCGGGGTCATCGCCTGCTCCGCCACCAGCTCGCGGAACCCGAGGCCGCGTTCGAGCAGCTGCGTCAGCTCGGGGTCGAGGTGGCCCTGCTCGTTCGCGTCGCCGATGATCTGCTTGAGGTCCTCGGAGGTCGCGCCCTGCGGCAGCTCCTCGACCGGTTCGATGCCCACCGACCGCAGCAGCCTGTTGGCGGTGGCGTCGAACAGCCGGATCAGCGGCCCGGCGACCTTGAGGTAGACCAGGGTGGAGGCGCTCAGCGCCTTGGCCAGCGCCTCCGGCTCGGCGATGGCGAGGTTCTTGGGGAACAGCTCCCCCAGCACCATCTGCACGACCGTCGCGAACACCAGGGCCAGCGCCATCGACAGCGACACCGCGACCGCCGTAGGCAGGCCGGTCACGCCCAGCACGTTCGCCAGGCCCGTGCCCAGCAGCGGCTCGGCCACGTAACCGGCCAGCAGCGCGGTCAGCGTGATGCCGAACTGGGCGCCCGAAAGCATGAACGACAGGCGCTGGGTGACGCGGTAGGCCCGCTCGGCGGCCTTGTCGCCGGCCTCGGCGCTGCGCCGCAGCCGGCCGCGGTCCACGGCCATGTAGGCGAATTCCTGGGCGACGAAGTACCCGGTGGCCGCGGTGAGGGCCACGATCGCCAGCAGGCCGGACAGGATCAACACGGCGCACCCGCCGTGGGGGGAATGGTCAGCCGGGCCGGACCCGGCTGGTTACTGCAACCGTCTGCGTCGGTCTCTTCAGGCACACTTCATACTAACACGTGCAACTGTACGGTTCACGGAGAGTGTCCGACCGAGGGAGCCCGCGTGACCGACGTCCTGCTCAAGATCGGTGAACTCGCCGCCCGCGCGCAGGTCAGCCCGCGCACCGTGGACTACTACACCGGTCTGGGCCTGCTCAGTCCGGCCAAGCGCACCGCCGGCAACTACCGGCTGTACCACCCGTCGGACGTCGAGCGCATCCACCTGGTCCAACGCCTGGAGGTCCAGGGAGTTCCCCTGGAGGAGATCTCCACCGCGCTGACCGCCGGGCGGACCGACATCGCCGAGATCATGGAACGCATCGACGAGGACATGCGCGCCCTGCAGGCCGCCGCCGAGACCGCGTCCCCGGAGATGCACGGGCTGCTCGCCGCCATCGCGACCCGCATCCACTCGCTGATCACCACGGCCCTGCAGATCCCGCCCTTACCGTGACCCGTCCCCATCACCGATGGGATGCCCGCCCCGCAGCGTGACGGCGCTGTCGTCGGCACAGGCCACGAGCAGGACGCCGGAGGCCAGGCCGAGCAGCTCCGCCCCACCGGCCACGCACAGGCAGACCAGCGCGAACCACAACAGGAGCCTCATACCTGGAAGGTGAGGACCACTCCCGACCAGATACCGCCGTCGGCACGACTCCGCTGCGCCAACGGGTGAAATCCGCTCGCCGACGCCTGGTGTCCCGGTGGTGTCTCAGTCGTGGTCGGGACGGCCGGTCAGGTGGTGGTCGGCCGCGTGGACCGCCTCGCCCAGCAACCGCCGCACGTGCCCGCCGCGCACCCGGTAGACCGCCCGCCGCCCGTCGCGGCGCACCGCCACCAGGCCCGCGAGCCGCAGTTTGGCCAGGTGCTGCGACACCGCGGGCCGTGCCACCCCCACCGCCTCGGCCAACGTCGTCACGTCGAACTCGCCGCCGCACAGCAACCACATCAGCCGCAGCCGGGTGGCGTCGGCGAGCATCCGGAACCCGTCCACGGCCGTGTCGACCAGCTCGCCAGGAGGTAGCTGCTGCCACTTGTCGGCTGTTGCAACGTCGTCGCGTGCGTACATGAGCACGTATGGTGCCAGTGCACCGACCCGGAAAGCCACCTCGGAGGTCAGCGATGCTCGCGGTCCCGGGCAACCCCGCCTACCGGCGGCTGTTCACCGCGCAGGTCCTCGCCCTCACCGGCACCGGCCTGGCCACCGTCGCCCTCGGCCTGCTCGCCTTCGACCTCGCCGGACCCGACGCCGGCGCCGTGCTGGGCACCGCGCTGGCCGTCAAGATGGTCGCCTACGTCGGCATCGCGCCCGTCGCCGGCGCGCTGGCCGCCCGCCTGCCCCGCAAGGCGCTGCTGGCCACCCTCGACCTGACCCGCGCGGTGATCGCGCTCGCCTTGCCGTGGGTGGATCAGATCTGGCAGGTCTACCTGCTGATCTTCCTGCTGCAAGCCGCCTCCGCCGCGTTCACCCCGGCGTTCCAGGCCACCATCCCCACCCTGCTGCCCGACGAACGCGACTACACCCGCGCACTGAGCCTGTCGCGGCTGTCCTACGACCTCGAAGCCCTGCTCAGCCCGCTGCTGGCCGCCGCCCTGCTGACCGTGATCAGCTACGACCTGCTCTTCGTCGGCACGTCGCTGGGCTTCGCGGCCTCGGCCGTGCTCGTCGTCGCCGCCGCGCTGCCCCGCACCACCGACGCCCGCACCACCGACCGCACCCTCGACGCCACCACCCGCGGCATCCGCATCTACCTGGCCACCCCGCGCCTGCGCGGCCTGCTCGCCGTGCACCTCGCGGTCGCCGCCGCCGGGTCGATGGTGCTGGTCAACACCGTCGCCTACGTCCGCGACCAGCTCGCCCTCGACAACACCGCCGTCGCCCTGGCGCTGGCCGCCAACGGCCTCGGCTCCCTGGCCGCCGCCCTCGCCCTGCCCCGCGTCCTGGACCGCTTCCCCGACCGCACCGCCATGATCCGCGCGTCCGGGCTCCTCGCGGCCACCCTGCTGGTCGCCGCTTGCGTGACCACGTGGCCGGCCGACTGGAACTGGCCCGCGCTGCTGGTGCTGTGGACCGCGATCGGCGCCGGCAGCTCACTGGTCCTCACCCCGGGCGGACGCCTGCTGCGCCGCTCAGCACACCCGCACGACCTGCCGGCGCTGTTCGCCGCCGACTTCTCCCTGTCCCACGCCTGCTGGCTGCTGTGCTACCCCCTCGCCGGCTGGCTCGCCACCACCGCCGGCCTGACCACCACCCTGCTCGTCCTCGGCGGCACCACGATCACGGCCACCACGTTCGCCGCGCGCGTCTGGCCGACCCACGACCCGGAAACCGTCGAACACGAACACGACCACCACTGCGACCACACCCACCTGCACGACGCGGAACTGGTCAACGGCCGCTGGCGCCACACCCACCCGTACCGGATCGACGACCTCCACACCCGCTGGCCCGCCTGACGCTGTTGTACGGTGGCGGTGGTGTGCCGGGAAGTCTGGTCGGCGTTGTCCTGCCCGTCGATCCCGGATGGAGCACACATGAGCAGCGGCACGGCGCAGACCGCGGTGGGACCCATGGTCGTCGTGGCGGTCGACCAGTACACCGAGTCCCCCTTGGCACGGGACGAGTTGGCCGGGGTGCGGCGATCGACGGCGGCATCGAGGCGGTGGTGGTGCTCGGCGCCGGGTTCGACACGCGGGCCTACCGGTTGGCCGCTCCCGCCGGGGTCCCCGTCTTCAAGGTGGACGCGCCGAGCAACATCAAGCGCAAACGCGCACGGGTGCGTGACGTCCTCGGCGACGTGCCCGCCGCGCACGGCTACCGACCCGACCTGCGGACCCTGTTCGTGTGGGAGGCGGTCACCCAGTACCTGACCGAGGACGCCGTGCGGGCGACGTTCGACCACCTCGCCGGCGCGCCGGCGGGCAGCGAACTGGTGTTCACCCACGTCCGTCAGGACTTCCTCGACGGCACCGCCCGCTACGGCGCCGACGCGGCCTACCGGCAGTTCGTGCTGAAGAAGCGGTTGTGGCACTTCGGTCTCGCGCTGGAGGCCGTGGCACGGGTGGCGGCGCGACGCCGAGAGAGTGCGCCCGCTGCGCCCAGTAGGGCTGGTCGGCGACCAACGGGCACACCACCTGCGGCACGCCGGCGGCCAGTGCCGCGGCCGTCGTGCCCGCGCCGCCGTGGTGGACCACGGCTGCCATACGCGGAAACAGCCGGTCGTGCGGGGCGTGGTCGATCACCAGCACGTCCGAGGAGGCCGCCGCGTCGATCCCGCCCCACCCGGTGGCGAGCACCGCCCGCACCTCGGCCGCGCGCACCGCCTCGACCACCACCCGTCCCGTGCGTTCGGCGTCGCGGCCGGCCATGCTGCCGAATCCGATGTAGACCGGCGGTGCTCCGGCGTCCAGGAACTGCGCCAGCCGGGCGGGTGGCACCCACTCCCCCGATGGCAGGTACCAGAAACCGGTGGTGCGCACCGATTCCGGCCAGTCCGGCGCGACCGGCGCCACGGCAGGGCTGAACGCCTGGAGCACCAGACGGGAGCGCCCTTCGGCGACGTGCAACAGGTCGTGACCGCCCTTGCGGCGCGGCAGGCGCAGGTCCCGGGCACGCCAGTCGTCGACGATCCCGGCGAAGGAGCGCAGCGTCGCCGACACCGCCAGGTACGTCGCCCGGTTGACGAACCGGGGCAGCCTCGGCAGCGGCACCATCGGGCACGGGAACGCCGACGTGGGCACCCAACCCGGCTGGAACGTCGCCAGCACCGCCGGCACCCCGAGCAGCTCCGCCACGTGCTGCGCCGGCACGCTGGGCGCGTGCACCACGACGTCGGCCTTCGAGTCGCGTGCGACGGGACCCAGGTCGCGCAGCACGTCCGCCATCAACGGCTTGATCCGACGCGCGTCTCGGCCAACGCGCCCGCGTCGGTGGAGCCACCGGCCCGGATCGCGTCCAACACGTACTCGTCGCGGGGCTGGCGCTGGGCATCGCGGTGGCGGCCGTGGTCGCCCTCGCCTGGCGGCTCAAGGTTCTCACCGCCGCACCCCGCCTGAAGGCCCTGGGGCCGCCGGCGATCGGGGTCATCGTCTACGCCGGCTGCCACCTCACCCACGCCAACCCCTACCTCGCCGCCTTCGCCGCGGGCCCCCGAGCTGATCTCCCACCTCACCGTCGGCGACTGGGCGGTGGCGATCATCGCGATCCTGCTCGTCCGACCCGCCGCGATGATGCTGTCGCTGCTGCGCACCCCGCTGCCACCCCGACACCGCCCGGCGGAAGCCGTGACCGCCGCGACGGCGGTCGGTCCGGCGACGCCGCGGATCGGACGGAGGCGGCACCCCGCCGCCCGCGCGAGGGTCATGAGCGGACGCGGAAAGCGAACCTCAAGCCTTTCTCAACAAGTCTTTGCATTGAGGGGCCGGATGGGGTGCACTGCGCGGCCATGACCACGAGTCCACCACCAGACCCCTCAACGACGGTGCTGGCTGCCGAAGGCGGCACCCTGTCCTCGATCGAGGAGGCGATCAACAGCACGTTCACGCCCGTGTCCGAGGCGCTGTCGTCGTTCATCTTCGCCCAGATCACGGTGTTCGGGGTGACCTTCCCCTGGATCGTGGGCTGGCTCGTCGTGGCCGCCGCGATCTTCACCGCCTACTTCGGCGTGATCCAGCTGCGCGGCTTCGGCACCGCGCTGCGGATCGTGCGCGGCAAGCACAGCAAGCCCGACGACCCGGGCGAGATCAGCCACTTCCAGGCGCTCAGCTCGGCGGTGTCCGGCACGGTCGGCTTGGGCAACATCGCGGGCGTCGGCGTCGCGGTGACCATCGGCGGCGCCGGCGCGACGTTCTGGATGATCCTGTGCGGCCTGCTGGGCATGTGCACGAAGTTCGTCGAGTGCACGCTGGGCGTGAAGTACCGGGACATGCACCCCGACGGGTCGGTGTCCGGCGGCCCGATGCACTACCTGCGCAAGGGCATCGCCGAACGGTTCCCCAACGCGGCGGGCAAGGTCGTCGGCCGCGTCCTGGCCACCGCCGCGGCCGTCATGATCCTGTTCTTCGGGATCGCGGGCGGCAACATGTTCCAGGCCAACCAGACCTTCGCGCAGCTGCGCACCGTGACCGGCGGCGAGGAGGGCGTGCTGGGCAGCGACGGCGCGGCGCTGGTCGTCGGCGTCGTCCTGGCGCTGGTCGTCGGCATGGTGATCCTGGGCGGCATCAAGTCGATCGGCAAGGTCACCGGGCGCCTGGTGCCCGCGATGGCGATCATCTACGTGTCGGCGTGCCTCGTCGTCATCCTGCTCAACATCACCACGATCCCCGCCGCCATCGGCGAGATCGTCACCGGCGCGTTCAGCGCCGACAGCGTCGCGGGAGGCGCTGTCGGTGCCCTGATCGTCGGGTTCCAGCGGGCGGCGTTCTCCAACGAGGCCGGCCTGGGGTCGGCGTCGATCGCGCACTCCGCGGTGAAGACCCGCCGCCCGGTGACCGAGGGGTACGTGGCGCTGCTGGAGCCGTTCATCGACACCGTCGTCATCTGCACCATGACGGCGCTGACGATCGTCATCGCGCAGACGCAGTTCTGGCGCGACGCCCAGGCCACGTTCGCCGCCGGCGGCCCGCGGCCGGACGGTGTCACCGTCACGTCCGAGTCCTTCGGCACGGTGCTGCCGTGGTTCCCGTACGTGCTGACCGTGGCCGTGGTGCTGTTCGCCGTCTCCACCATCATCACGTGGAGCTACTACGGCGAGAAGTCCTGGACGTTCCTGTTCGGCAAGTCCAAGGGCAGCGAGATGACCTACCGGATCATCTTCTGCCTGTTCACGGTCGTGGGTTCGGTGCTCACGCTGGGCAGCGTGCTCGACTTCGCCGACGCCGTGCTGTTCGCGCTGGCGCTGTTCAACATCATCGGCCTGTACCTGCTGGCGCCGGTGGTGAAGCGGGAACTGGTCGAGTTCCGCGAGCACCTCAAGAGCGAACGCGTGGAAGACGCGACCGCCGTCGAAGTCAAGTGAACCGGCGCGGGGGTGGTCCAAGGGCGTGGACCACCCCCGCGCCGCCGCCGGGTTCGCCCGAGGACGTGCGGCCTGCCGGGAACCTCAGGCCAGGACGAAGTAGCGCAGCCACAGGTAGGGCGCGGCCAGCAGGATCGACAGGGTCGCCACCACCAGGCCGTAGCGGGTGAAGGTCCAGAAGCTGATCGGCGTGCCGTTGCGCGCCGCCAGGCCCAGCACCACCACGTTGGCGCTGGCGCCCACGGCGGTCGCGTTGCCGCCCAGGTCCGCGCCCAGCGCCAGCGACCACCACAGCGACTCCGCCTGCGCCGTCCCACCCTGCGCCGCCACCAGGTCACCCACGATCGGGGACATGGTCGCCACGTACGGGATGTTGTCCACAATGGCCGACAACAGCGCGGAAATCCCCAGCAACGCCATCACCGCGACCAGCGGCTGCCCGCTCACGGCATCGGCCAGCGCCCTGGACACCTCGCCGATGACACCGGTCTTCACCAACGCGCCGACCATGACGAACAGGCCCATGAAGAAGACCAGGGTCTCCCACTCGACATCGGCGATGGCCTCCTCGGTGGTCACCTTGGAGATCAGCACCAGCAGCCCGGCGCCCAGCAGCGCCACCACCGAAGGCTCGACGTGCAGCGCGCTGTGCAACGTGAACCCGACCAGCACCAACGCGAGCACGACCAGGCTCTGCACCAGCAACGTCCGGTTGCGGATCGCTTCGCGTTCCGACAGGGCCATCACCTCGGCGACGCGCTTCTCGTCGTAGTGGAACGCGTCGCGGAACAACCACCGGCACACCACGACGAACACGACCATCATCACGACCACGAACGGCGCGAGGTGGACGAGGAAGTCGTTGAAGGAGAAGCCCGCGCGGCTGGCGATGATGATGTTGGGCGGGTCGCCGATCAACGTGGCGGTGCCGCCGATGTTGGACGCCATCACCTCGGCGATCAGGAACGGGATCGGGTTGAGCCCCAACCGGTCGCAGACCAGGAAGGTCACCGGCGCGATCAGCAGCACCGTGGTCACGTTGTCCAACGCGGCCGACGCGACCGCGGTGATCACGACCAGCATGACCAGCATCGCGTAGGGCTTTCCCTTGGCGCGCTTGGCCGCCGCGATCGCCAGGTACTCGAACAGCCCGGTCTGCTTGATCACCCCGACGATGATCATCATGCCGAGCAGCAGGAACACGACGTTCCAGTCCACGCCGGCGTCGAGCGAGTGGAACGCGGTCTCGCCGTTGGTGAGACCGAGCGCGAGCATGAGGGCCGCGCCGCCGAGAGCGGCGGCGACGCGGTGGACCCGTTCGGTGGCGATCAGGATGTAGGCGCCGATGAACACGACCACCGACAGGACCTGGCTGAGCGTCATGCGGGCGACTCCGAGGCGTTCAGGATGACCTCCAACAGGTGTGACGCCGTGACGACGCCGTGGATCTTCCCGCCGTCGGCGACCACGATGAGCGGCGTGTGCAACCGGGCCATCGTCGCCGCGCACTCCAGCACGGTGGCGTCCCCGGTCACCATCGGCAGCTCGTACCGCTTCTCCTTGGGCGGCAGGACTTCCTTCACCGACCGGTCCGAGAGCCGCTGCACGCACACGTCCGCGCCGCCCTGCTCGTCGTAGACCCGCGCCAGCGACGGGTCCTCCTGCACGTAGCCGGGCACGCTGAACCGCAACACCTGCGAACCCGGCAGCACCGTCACCGGATGGCCGTCGTCGTCGACCACGACCACACCGGGCCGCCGCTGTTCGGCGATCAGCCGCGCCGCGTCCAACGCGTTGTCGCTCAACCGGACGAGCGGGTAGTCCTCGGCGAGATCACGAGCACGCATGGTCAACACCCCCTGGCAAGAGTCTCTGTGGCAGCAGTCACAAGGTGCGCTAGCATCGATCTGTTGTCAGCGCACCACACACGAGGTATGCACCCATGTCCGGACTGGTAATCGCGCTTCTGCTGATCGCGGGGTTCGCGGTCGCGGTGTTGGTGCTCCGCGCCGTCGAGCGCCACTGACCGGTACGGCGGCGGTCGCCTCGGCCGCTGCGGGCGTCACCAGTCGGTCCCGAGCGGTCCGGGCATGTCTCCTCCTGGTCGCGGGCATGACGTCATCCGTCGCCGACCAGGCTTCCCGGCACACCGCGGGACACCCTACCCGGCGACACCGGTCGGGCGCAGGACGGCGCGGTTGCCGGTGCGGGGGATCGGCGGGCGCGATGATGGGGCGATGGACGTCAACGAGGTGCTCCTGCCCGGGGTCGGGTTGCGCTACGAGTTCACCAACGCCGACGGGCAGCGGGTCGGGATCATCGCCCGCCGGTCGGGCGGGTTCGAGGTGGTCGCCTACGAGCCGGACGACCCCGACGAGAGCCGCCCGCTGCTGCGCCTGACCCGCGACGAGGCGGACACGGTGGCCGAGATCCTCGGCGCGCCGCGCATCGCCGAACGCTTCGCCGACCTCACCAAGGAGGTGCCCGGCCTCGCGGCGGGCCAGGTCGTCGTGCCGCCCGGGACCCCGCACGTCGACCAGCCGCTGGGTTCGACCCGCGCGCGGACCCGCACCGGCGCGTCGATCGTGGCCGTCGTGCGCGGCGAGGACGTCATCGCCTCACCGGCGCCCACGGAAGTGCTGCGGGCGGGTGACGTGCTGGTGGTGATCGGCACGCACGAGGGGATCGACGGCGTCCGGCGGATCTTCGAAGGCTGAGGCGTGCACACCTCGCTCGCGCTGCTGCTGGAACTGGGCGTCATCCTCCTGGCGCTCAGCGCCCTGGGCGCGCTGGCCCGCCGGGTCGGCCTGTCCCCCATCCCGCTGTACCTGCTGGCCGGTCTCGTGCTGGGCGAGGGCGGCATCGCGCCGGTCCCGGCGGCGGGCGAGTTCGTCGAGACCGGGGCGTCCATCGGCGTGGTGCTGCTCCTGCTGACGCTGGGCCTGGAGTTCTCGACCGCGGAGTTCACCCACAGCCTGCGCCGCCACCTGCCCTCGGCGCTGGTGGACCTGGTGCTGGGCGTCGCGCCCGGCGTCGTGGCCGGCCTCCTGCTCGGGTTGGACGTCGTGGGTGTCGTGGCGCTGGCCGGCGCGACGTGGGTGTCCTCGTCGGGGATCGTCGCCCGGCTGCTGGACGACCTGCGCCGGCTGGGCAACCGGGAGACCCCGTCGGTGCTGGCCGTCCTGGTCATGGAGGACTTCGCGATGGCCCTGTACCTGCCGGTGCTGGCCGTGCTCGCGGCCGGCGGCGCGTGGTGGGAGGCGTCGCTGGGCGTGCTGGTGGCGGTCGGCGCGGTCGGGGCGGCGTTCCTCGCCTCGCACCACTACGGCCACCACGTCAACCGGTGGCTGGCCCACCCCGACGCCGAACAGCTGATGCTGCGCGTGCTGGGGACCACGCTCGTCGTGGCGGCGCTGGCGGAGTTCGTCGACGTGTCCGCGGCGGTGGGCGCGTTCCTGGTCGGCCTGACGCTGACCGGCGAGGCCGCCGAACGCGCCCGCGCCGTGCTGGCCCCGCTGCGCGACCTGTTCGCCGCCGCGTTCTTCCTCGCCATCGGCCTGGCCGTCAGCCCCGCCGACCTGCTGCCGGTGCTGCCGGTCGCGCTGGCCCTGGCCGCCGCCGGCGTGGCGGCGAAACTGGCCACCGGCTGGTACGCCGCCGGGCGCGACGGCGCGGGACGGCGGGGCCGGCTGCGCGCGGGCACGGCGCTGATCGCGCGCGGCGAGTTCTCCATCGTGATCGTCGGCCTCGCCGGCGCGGGACACCCCGAACTGGGACCGCTGGTGACCGCCTACGTCCTGCTGCTGGCCACCGCCGGCCCGGTCATCACCCGCTGGTTCGGCGCGGCCCGACCCACCTGACCCGGCGACCTGCGGGCACTGGCCTCCGGCGCGTGGACCGCGGCAACCCTCAACCCATCGGGGCCTTAGCCCTGACGGGTTGTCTCGACTCGGAGCCACGTCATCGCCGGCTCGTTCGTGCCACCATCCGGGCGGTCTCAGCCTGAGGAGGGCGGGTGGCGAGCATCGGGGAAGTCGTCGCGGCGCTCAAGGCCGCCGTGGACCAGTTGCCGTTCGCGGCCTTGGCTGATGCCCTCGACCTGGCCGAGGAGGCCAGCGCGCTCATCGAGCAGGTCGCCACCGGAAGCAACCAAGACGAGTTCCGGCACGTGCTCGGCTGGTTCGAGAAGGCCACCGAGGGCATCACCGGGCTACAGCAGCGCCTTACAGTTGTCCAGCAAGCCGCGACAGCGGCCATCAACCGCCTGGAAAGACGGGACGACCCGCAAGCCGGTGTGCCACGATCCACTCCCCCCAGCACCGGCCCCGCGGCCGCCGGGCCTGTTGCTGATGGCCCGCCCAAGGAAGCGCAAGACCTGCTCAAGGCTCTACCGGTCCGCACCGACCCCACCGAGAAGACTTCGGGCTTCTGGGTGGACGCGTCCGGCACAGTGCACGGCCCGATCCACAGCGGCCGAGGTGAGCTGAGAGAACAAGCCGTGATGGGCCTGCGCGAGCTGGGCCTGGCCCCGGCGCGAGGAACGCCGGCCGTGGCCGACCACGTCGAGGTGCAAGTCGCCATCCAGGTCAGGGAAGCGAGTGGGGCTGACGCTACCTTGGCGGTGAACAACCGCCCGTGTGACGCCGGGCCGCTGTCCTGTGACCGGATCGTGCCGAGGGTGCTCAAGCCTGGCCAGCGCCTCACGGTCCACTGGCCAGGCGGCAGGAAGACCTAGACCGGAAAGGAACGCTAACCGTGGCGTACGTGCTTGAGGTGGCCTACCGTCACGACCAGCCGACCACCCACCTGCGGACGCGGGCCGAGGTGAACGCCTTTGTGGACGAGTTGCTGACCCTCGGGCCCGAGTACACCGCCGCCACGGCCTACGCCATCCAAGAGGGCAGCGAAACCCTGCCCGACCACGAGTTGCTCATCGGCGCCAGCAGCCGAACCAACGTCGGTGCGGTGCGCTACAGCGGAGAGGAAGGTACCTGGTACGCCAAGGGGGAGCTGACCAACCCGAACGGCGTGGTCTTCGCCTACTTCGGCAGTGGCCAGGAGTTCCCGCCGGACGCTGAAGTGCCGCTCACGGTGGTACGGGCCGCGCTCTGGGGTCTGCTCGCCGGCGAGGGACGGCGGCCCGAGGGTTTGACCTGGGTCGCCACCGACTGAAGACCATTCCGGCGTAGGCCCGGCCGGACGCCCAGACGCAAGCAAAGGGCGAGCCACAACCGCTCACCACGGGTCCCACGGCGCTCCCCCACGCCGACGACCACTCCCCGCCGCGTCGACGGCCCTTGGCCCGGGGTCGACGCACCGGAGCACGCGCATCGCGCTCCGGTGCGCCTTGGAAAGGGCATGCTCCCACCGCTCCCCGACGGTCAGGAGCGCCCGTTGCCCCCTGTTCCCCCGACTCCACCCCCTGCGAGGACCGACCAGAGCACCCGTACCACGGCGTGTTTCTCCCCCCTGGCCGGTCCTCGCCACCGACACCCCCGCGCCGGCGTTGGCGCTAATGCTGCCGTGCACGGCACCGGCCGACAACGTGCGCGACCGGCCAATGATCACGCCGTTGTTTGCCGACCTCCGGCAACCTCAGAGCAGCTTCGCCCCCAGCACCGCCACGTGGAGGGTGAGCCCCTGCACGGGGTCGTCAGCGGAGTAGCCGGTCAGCTCCTCGACCCGTTTGAGCCGGTAGGTCACCGTCCGCACCCCGATGTGCAGCACGCGGGCGCACTCGGTCGCCACCCGGCCGCAGGCGAAGTACGCCGACAACGTCTCGACCAGCGCATCGCCACCCCCGCGCGCCTCCCGCAGCGGCGACAGGACCGCCGACACCAGACCGGCCAGCGCCGCGCGGTCGCGGCCCAGCACCTGGAAGAGCAGCAGGTCCGAGGCGCGGTGCACGCGGCCGGGCAGGTCCAGGCGCTCGGCCACGTCCAGCGCGTCGCGCGCCTGCCCGAACGACCGCACCGGCCCGCCCGGCCCGTCCTCCGCGAGGCCGACGCCCACCCGCCACGCCACGTCCTCACCCACCGCCGCGCCGACCAGCCGGACGAACTCCTCCGCCAACCCGATCAACCGCTCCGGACCCACGCACACCAGCAACCCCTCCTTGGTGGTCACCAGCACGTCGCGCGCGTCGACCCGGGCGCGCAGCGAAGCGTCCACCCGGCGCACCGGCGCACTGCCGTCCACAAAGGACTCGTCGATCCACGCGACCGCGACGACCGTCCGCGCCGCGAGCCGGAACCCGACCCGTTCCGCGCGTTCGGCCAACTCCCCCAGGTTGCGGCCGTCGAGCAGGTCGTCCACGAACTCCCGCCGCGACGACTCCTCCCGCCGCACCGCCCAGCGCCGCGCCTCCTCGTACCCCTCGGCCAGCGCGCCCACCGCCGCGTCGGCGGCCCGGAACACCGCCTTGCCCACCGCGGTGAACATCTCCGCGCCCGTCGAGCCCCGCACACCCGGCAACGACGGCCACGCCAACCACGTCGCGCTCAGGTACAGGTCGATCGCGCCCCTCATCGACACCCCGCGCTCGGCCGCCACCGCGCCCACCGCGCGCCGCGACTCCAGGTGCTCGGCCGACAGCCGCCCACCACCGGCGCTGACCTGCGCCAACGCCTCCAGGTAGCCGTCGAGCAGGTCCGCCGGGACGCCCTGGGCGTCCTGACTCGCCCGCCGCGCGATGTCCGCGACGTCCATCACCGGCACCGGTTCCTTCCTCGCCATGAGGCACAGGTTCGCACCCACGCCCACCCGAACGGACCAAGCACGCCGTAACGACCCCGGGCGGCCGAGGCGATCATCTGGTGTTCGCCGGAGTCTTCGACGGGGGTGCGGTCGGGTCATGGGTCGCTGGTCGCCTCGGCGTGACCGATCGGTGCTCGCGCTGTGGTCGCTGACGCTGGTGGCGGTGTCGGCGGCGCTGGCCGTCGCGACGAACGCGGCCTCCTCCAGCACCCAGCCGTGGCCGTGGGGGCTGCGGGTCTTCCAGCGCTACCCGTGGCAGGGGTTCGCGGTGCTCGTGGCCGGCGCGATGGCGCTGACCCTGCTGACCCTGCGGCGCGGTTGGCGCGCGGAGGACGAAGCCGCGCGGGCGGCGAGCGCGTCACCGGAGGCGTTGAACGCCGTGGCCGAGTCGCTGGCGGTCACGTTCCGGGACGAGATCGACGACGAGCTGCGCACGCGGGCGCTCGGCACGTGGATCGACCTGCCGGTCCGGGTCGACCCGGCCGGCCCCACGACGCTCGACGCCGTCGTCGCGGGACTGGGCCGCGGCCCGCGCCGGGTCGTGCTGACCGGCGCGGCGGGCAGCGGCAAGAGCACCGCGCTGCTGATGGTCGCGCGGCAACTGCTGCGCGGGCGCGACGACCGGGCGCCCGTGCCCGTGCTGGTCAACCTCTCGACCTGGAACCCCGCCGCGGAGGGCCTGGACGAGGTCGTCCGCCGCCGGCTCGGCCCGCCGGGACGGCGCAGGCGCGGCCCCGAGCCGATCGACGTGGTCAGCACCCGCCGGGTCCTGCCGGTGCTCGACGGCGTCGACGAACTGCCCGAGGCGCTGTGGCCCGCCGCCCGCTCGGCGCTGGCCCGCACCCTCGACTCCCCCGACCGGGAGTTCGTCCTGGCCTGCACCGCCGCGGCGCTGGAGGCGATCGTGCCCGAGGAGTGCCTGCGCGTCGGCGGTACGCGGGTCGTGGCGCTGGGCTCGGTGGGCGTCGAGGAGTCGATCGCCTATCTGGCGACGGCGAGCCGGGGCGACGCGCGGCGCTGGGACCCGGTGTTCGACCTGCTGCGCGCCGAGCCGGACGGGGTGGCCGCGCGGGCGTTGTCCTCGCCCCTGCTGCTGCACCTGGCCTCCGTGGTGTACCGCGAACGCGGGTCCCAGCCGGGGGAACTGGTCGACGACGCGGTGTTCCCCACGTCGGGCGACATCGAACGCCACCTGTTGTCGCACTACCTGACCAGCGCGTACGGCGGCGAGTCGGTCCGGGTGCACCGGTGGCTCGGGTCGATCGCGGCGCTGCTGACGTTCCGCCGGTCGACGGAGTTCGTGTGGTGGAACGCGGGACTGCCCTCGCCCTTCCCGGATTCCGCGCCGCCGACGCCACGCCGACCGGCCGATCGAGGGGCGTGGCGCCTCGTCCTGCTCAGGCTCAAGACCTCGTTCCGACTCACCCTCATCGGGGTCGCGGCCGTGGTCGCCGCCCACTTGCAGATGACCTACCAAGCGTCACGGCAGTTCGGCCCGCCGGTGGAGCTCGCGGAACTCGCGCGCAGGCAGGACTGGTGGGCGATCGCCCTGTTCTGGGCGGCGACGTTCACGGTGAGCGTCATCTGGGTGCGGTTGACCGTGTCGGGGTCGGAGGCCAGAAGCGGCCTGCGCGCCCAGTTGGCCGCTGACCTGCGCACCGGTCTGATGCGCGGCGGTTACCTCGCGGTGGTGCTGGGCTCCTGTGCGGCGGCAGCCGTGGCCGTCGGCTGGCCGTTCATCGCCGACTACCTGCGAGCACTCCTGCCGGACGAGGAGTTGCGGGACGTCCGGTTCCCCCTCGACGTGCCCGACACGCCCGACCGGTGGCTGCTCGCGGTCGCCGTCGGAGCCGCGGCGGCGGTCGTCGCGTTCACCGCGGTGTTCTGGCGGACGGCGTGGTTCCGCTTCCGCGTGGCGGCCGTGACGAGCGCGGCGCTGCGCCGGACGCCGCTGCGGCTGGTCGGGTTCCTGGAAGACGCCCACAAGCGCGGGGTGCTGCGCCGCAACGGCGAGGTGCTCCAGTTCCGGCACCGCACCGTGCAGTGGCACCTCGCCCGCCCGCTGCCGCCCCGCTCCGCCCGGGAGGTGATCGCCGAGACCGAGCGGGCGCTCGCGGAGACCGACGACGACGGCGCTCTGGCGGCGCTGCGCCGTCTGGAGGCGGTCGCGTTCTACGACCGGTCCGCCCGCGCCGCCTGGAACCGCCTGCACGGCGACCGCCGGTGCATGGCGCCGCTGCCCCACCTCCTGGCCGCCCGCAGGGCGATCGCGTGGTGGGAAGCCGTCATCGACAGCGGCGCCGACGACGCCACCGCCGAACTGTCCGACCTCTACGACTGGCTGCTCGCGATCCAGCCGCCCGGCTTGATCGGGGTGTACCTGTCCGCCAGGGCCGACTCGTTCGCGGGTCGTACCAGGACCGCAGCCGCACCATCACGTGGACAGAAAGCGCGGACGTCGCGCCCGCGGTCGAAGAGGCCCTCCACCTCGCGGCGTCATGGCACGACGGCCCGCTCCGGACCGGCGCGGTGCTCGTCGCGCTCGCGGAGGAAGACACCGACCCGGACTGGGCCGGCTTCTGGGACCGCCTCGACCACCCCGACCTGGACGACCTCGCCGAGGCCGACGACACCGGAGGCGTCACCCCGCTGGTGCTCGACGGCGACGAACCGGAGATCTCCGAGCACCTGGCCGACGCCCTCACCCTGGCCACCCGAGCCGCCGAGCACTACGAGGTGTCCCCGGTGTCCGGCGGTCTGCTCGCGTTGGCGCTGCTCACCGTGCCGGGGACGGGAGCGGCGCAGGCGCTGCTCGCGCACACCGGCCTAGATGCCACCGACCTGGTGGACGCGGCGCTGTCCCACCTGGTCGGCCCGGACGAGTACCCCGACTACGAGGACTGGTCGTCCAGCATCGAGCACGTCGGTTCGGTTCAGCGGAGCCGGTGAGCCAGGAACGCGAGCGCCGCACCGAGCACGGCGATCCCGCCGCCCACCGCCCAGTCGTTCACCGTCGCGGCGGTGGCGTCGGTACCCGCGCGGTGGTCCAGCATGAACGGCGCCAACGCGATCCACAACCCGGCCACGCACAGCAGCGGCCCCGTCCACGGCGCCTCCTCCAGCGCCATCATGCCGACCACGGACACCATGACCACGGCCGCACCCGCGAGCACGTCGTTGGTGTGCAACGTCAGCCGCGCATCGGCGATCCCGTACCCGAACGCGAACGGGGCCAGCACCAACCACAACCCCAGCAAGAACGCGGCCACGCACAGCGGACCGATCGGAACAGCGGTTCGCATGATCAGTCGAACACCAACTCGGCCCACACGACAGTGCTCCCCGGTTTGGCCAACACGCCCCAGCGTGAGCATAGTGCGTCCACCAGCAGCAGTCCCGCGCCGCGATCCCAACCGTCGAACCGCGTCAACGGCGCATCGCGCACGGCGACCACCAAGACCTCACGGACCTCGTCCACGCCCAGTCGCACCACGTAAGGAGGCGACGCGTACCGGCGGGCGTTGTCCAGCAGTTCACCGACGACGACGCCGATGACCACACGGTCGCGGTCGAGCCAGCCGTCGAGCTGGTCGGCCAACCACCGCGCGACCTCCTCGTCCGAGGGGGCGTCCCCCTCCTCGATCACGAGCGCCACGGATTCGGGGGTCACCGGCCTGCTTCCCCCGTCTTCGTCCACAGTGGACACCACCTCTCCCCGGACGCCTTGTCCCATCCTGGTGGCAACAGGCCTCGGGGAACCTTGCGATCGCCTTGCGAAACGCCGTGCTCCCGCAGCGGACCCGATCGTCAGCCAGTCGTCAGATGCATCCCCGGCTCCTTCGCGGAGGATGGCGTGGACACCGCAGGAACAGGGGCACACCGTGACCTATGAAGAGTTCAGCACCGATCCGCTGGTCAAGGACACCGTGACCCGGCTCGCGGCCGAGTTCGGCGGACGCGTGCCGCGCAAGGTGGTCCTCAGCACCGTCGCCGACGCCCGCCGCGACCTCGAAGGCCAGATCGTGCCCGAGGCGATCGGCGAGATGCTGCACCGCCTGGCCCACCACCGCCTGGGCACACTGCCGTCCGGGGCGAACCGATGAGCCGGACGGTCCGCGTGACGCTGACCCGATCGGTCCCGACCGACGCGGACGCCGTCTTCGAAGTGATGACCGACCTGGACGACGTGTCGGTGTGGCTCCCGGCGGGCCTCGACGTCGACCGCTACGGGCCCGACCTGGTGCGCCTGTGGATCGGGCGCGGCGGCGTCCACCACATCGTCGAACGCCGCGTGGACGTCGACTGGGAGTCGCGCCGCATCACGTGGGGCACAGCGGGCGCCAGCTACTCCGGCACCGCGCGGGTGTTGCACATCGCCCCCGGCCGGAGCGCCGTCACCGCCCAGGTCGAACTCCACCACGCCACCCACCGCGCGACCGTCGAGACCTGGCTGCACCACGCGCTGGACGGCCTCGCCGAAGCGGTGGCCGCCGAGCACGACTGCGCGCCGTGGTGGGCGGGCACCGTCCTGACCTGAAAACGCGAACCAGAGGGCGAAGGCCGACGCCCCCGGTCACTGCGCCGGCGTGGCCTTGTGGACGGTGAACGGTGTTCCCTGCTGGCACGTGGTCGCCTGGTCCGGCTCCGGCGTGCCCTCCACGACGACCCGGGCGCCCGCGCGAACCACCTGGGGATCGCCGCCGAGCAGGAGGTACTGCCCCCGGTCGGTCATCAACACCAGGCACCCCGGCTCGACACCGGCCACGACCTCACCACGCAGCGTGGTCGTCGCCGGCCCGGTCGTCGTCGGAGGGAGAGCCGTGACGGCAGGGGGCGAGGTGCTCGACGGGGCGTCGGGTGGGTCGTCGGGACCGCCGCAACCGGCAAGGACGGCCACGGTGGCGACCGTCACGCCGAACCCACGGACACGAGACCGCCGCGAGCCGGCCCGCCCGACCATGATCGCGAGCATTCCCGACAGCCGGCGGCTGGTCTTCACCACCGCGGTCCTGTACCCGCGCGTCACAACAGCACCCATCTCACCCACCCCTCGACGCTCACACGCCGCGACCTCGATCCTCAGCCCGCTGAGCTGCCCCGTCAACCGCCCCGCGGACACGCTCCTCCACGTCGTTGACGCGCAGGCTCACCGGCGAACTCAGCGCGAGCCACTGACCGTTCCCGCGAGCGACGATCGCTCACACCGGGGTCCGGGGTGCTTGGCCCTCGTCGCCGTGCCGGGCGCGGGCCGCGCGGGCCCGGGTGCGGTCCAGCAGCCGGATGGCCGGGGTCGCGGTGACGCCGTGCAGCAGGATCGACCCGACCACCACCAACGCGACGACCCGCCAGATGGCTCGGGCGTCGGCGAAGTCGCCGGCGTCGAGGGCGTAGGCGACGTAGAACAGCGACCCGATCCCGCGCACGCCGAAGAACGAGATGACCAGCCGCTCCCGCGGACCGGTCCCGCCGCGCGCCAAGCCGACCAGGCCGGTCAACGGGCGCACCACCAGCAGCACCGCCACGGCCACCAGCACCTCGCGCCACCCCGTGCCGACCAGCAGCCCGGTGACCACCGCCCCACCCAACAGAAAGATGATCAACACCGTCAGCATGCGTTCGAGCTGCTCGACGTACTGGTGCAGCACGCGGTGGTACCCGTGGGACCGCTCACCCGCCCGGATCGTGCACGCGCACACGAACACCGCGATGAACCCGTACCCCTCGGCCAACTCGGTCAGACCATAGGCCAGGAACGTGCAGGCCAACGCGACGAAACCCTCCGCGTGCTCGGCCAACCGGAACTTCTCCGACGGCGCGGAGAAGAACAACGCCCGCAACGCCCACCCGGTCAGCAGGCCGACCAGCAGACCGCACCCCAGCCGCCACAGCACGTCCACGGCCAGCCAGTGCGGCAACCACTCCCCCGGCGCGGCCCCGACCACGCTGATCGCGATGGCGGCGTAGGTGAACGGGAACGCCAACCCGTCGTTGAGCCCGGCCTCGGAGGTCAGCGCGAACCGCGCCTCGTCCTCGGTCGAGCCCGGGTCGTCCGGGTCCTCCGCGGGCTCGGCCACCTGGACCTCGCTCGCCAGCACCGGGTCGGTCGGCGCGACCACCGCCGCCAGCAGCACCGCCGACGCCACGCCCCAGCCCAGGACGCCCCACCCCAGCACCCCGACCGCCACCACCGACAGCGGCATCGTCACGGCCAGCAACCGCCACGTCGTGGACCAGCGCCGCAGCCCCACCGGCCGGTTGAGCGCCAACCCCGCGCCCATCAGCGACACGATCACGCACAGCTCCGTCAGGTGCAGCGTGGCCACGCCGTACCGGACCGGGTCCGGGTCGGGCAACGACCCCACGACGGCGAACGTGACCGCGCCCGCGGCCAGGAACACCATCGGCATCGACACCGGCAACCTGCCCAGCACCCGCGGCAACAACGCGGCCAGCAGCGTCGCGACCCCGACACCGGCGTAGGCCAGGGCGGTCCCACCCACGAAACGGCTCCTCTCCGGCCCGGTCCACACCGGACCCGCCGACGTCGGGTACCCGATCCCGGGCGCCGACCACCCGATGTCGCGTGCGGAGCGCCACCCGGCGCGTTCGGCCGCACGACCGGTGTCGCCGCCGGCTTCGCGGATCCGCGGCCCGGAGGTCGCAGGTCCCGGGCCGGTGGTGACCTCCTGCCCTGACCCGAGGTCCACCGCCACGGGCAGCCTGGGACCACTCGCCCCCGCCAGGCACCGGTCACGCCGGGCCGGCGGAACCACGTGAGGGGGTGCCGGGTCATGGTTGACCGCGTCATCGTCGGCGTCGACGACTCCCCCGCCGCGACGGCGGCGCTCGCCTGGGCGGCCGGGGAAGCACGGCTGCGCGGCGCGGAACTGGTCGCGTGCACGGTCCTGGACCGACACGGCCTCTCCAGCGCGGGGCAGGCACGGCCTTCCGGGGAGGAGGCCGCCGGCGGTGTCCCGGTCGTCACGCGCCGGCTGCGCGGCGACCCCGCCGCCGAACTGATCGCCGCCGCCGCGGACGCGGACCTGCTCGTGGTCGGGTCGCGCGGACGGGGCCGGCTCACCGGGCTCGTGCTCGGATCGGTCAGCCGAGCCTGCCTGGCACACGCGCCGTGCCCGGTGGTCGTGGTGCGCCCCGGGTTCGAGCGGGCGCCGCTGCGTCGACGGGTCGTCGTGGGCGTGGACGGTTCCGACCACGGCCGCCGGGCGCTGCGCGTCGCGGCCGAGGAAGCCGCGCTGCGCGACGCGACCCTGGTCGTGGTGAACGCCGTGCACTGGGACCACACCGGCGCCGAACTGCTGACCCCGACCGCCGAGCAACTCGCCGAGTGGGGCGACCGGCTCCTCACCGCCGACCTCGCGGCGACCGGCGTCCCGGGCACACCCGTCGTCGAACACGGCCGCGCCACCGACGTGCTGGTCCGGCACAGCACCGGGGCCGACCTGCTCGTGCTGGGCTCGCGCGGGCACGGCCCGCTGGCCGGGACGCTGCTGGGCTCCACCGGCGAGCACTGCACCCAGCACGCCCACTGCCCCGTCATGATCACCCACTCGGGTGATGCGCAGCGGTCCGACCAGCGGACTTCGCCGACCGTGCGGGGCGAGGCGACGTGCTGACCACGCCGGTTTCCCCGCCGGCGCTCCCCTCCTCCGCCGCCCACCAGAGCCTGGCGGCCCACGAGGTGGCGTTGTTGCTGGAGACCGACCCGCTCCGCGATCAGTGGTTGTGGCGGATGACGGGCCAGTCGATGTCGGTGTCGGCCACCTTGTTGAGGTAGTTGGTCAACACGTTCAGGGCGACGTGGGCGACGACCTCGGCGATCTCGCCGTCGGTGAGGCCCGCTTCCCGAGCGGCCTTCAAGTCGGCGTCCTCGACGCCGCCCCGCGTGCGCAGGATCTCGGCGGCGAGGGTGAGCGCGGCCTGCGCCGTGGTGTCGGTGGCCAGGCCGGTGCGGGCGCGATCGGCTTCGCCGGCGTCGAGCTTGGCGACGTTGGTGGCGATGTAGGTGTGCGCCGACACCCGTTGCTTCCGTGCACACGCGACGCGAAGTGAAGCGCTAGGCAAGACCCAGGCAACGGGCGAGGTGCGTGGCCCACCAGCGCAACTGCGGCTCGGAAGTGGTGGCAGCCTCGCCGGTGAGCCCGGCGCTGCGGCGGAACGCCGAGCCGTACAGGGGCTCGGTGGCGAGGGCCTGGTGCAGGGCGGCCACGGCGAGGCGGGTGTCCTCCACGGGGACGGCCGCCGCATCGGGTCGCAGCGCGTGCAGCACCTCCACCACCGGGTCGAGCATCCCCGATCCCTCGTCCCGCCAGCCGGCGCCGTGCAGCGCCACGGCCAGTTCGCCGTAACCACGGCGGTAGAACACCGCCAGGCCGTCGACCAGGTCGGCGAGGTCGGCACCACGGTCGAGCCACGAACGCAGCACCTCGTGCACCCCGGCCCGGACCTTCCGCCCACCGTGGCGCAACAGCGCTTCCAGAAGTCCGTCACGCCCGCCGAAGTGGTGGTTGACCCCAGCGTCGGTCATGCCGACGCGAGCCGCGACGACCCGGACCTGAACGGCGGCCACACCACCTTCGGCCAGCAGCCTCTCGGCGGCGTCCAGGATCACGCGCCTCGCCTCGTCCGGAGGACGACGCACCCTGGGACCTGTCACGGGGCCGACCATACCTTGCAGGGCCAAGGTACGGTGGGGTTGCCTTGACAGCACAAGGTCGGGGAGGCGAGATGGCCGACGCCACCGCTCACCGGGCACGGCGGATCACCCGTCCCGACGCGGTCCTGCACGGGGAGGAGGTGGGCGTCGGGCCGACCGTGCTGCTCCTCCACGCCGGCGGTGAGCGTCGCCGGGTGTGGCGGCCGGTCGTCGACGTCCTCGTCCCGGCGGGGTTGCGGTGCGTGGCCTTCGACCTGCGCGGCCATGGTGACAGCAGCGGCGCACCGCGGGCACTGCAGCCCTACGCGGACGACATCGCCGCCATGATCCGCGCCGAACCACGGGGGTGCGTGGTCGTCGGCGCCTCGCTGGGCGGGCTCGCCGCCATCGCCGCCCTGGGCGAACCCGCGGTGCGGACGAAGGTGGCCGGCCTGGTGCTCGTGGACGTCGTACCCGACCTCGAACCGCACCGGGTCCGGAACTTCCTCGCCACTCACGGACGGTCCGGCACCTACGCCGACCTCGTCGACGACATCCTCGCCCGGGTGCCGGCCCTGCGGAGGATCACCGCGGGACTCCACCTTCCCGTCCTGCTCGTCCGCGGCGACGACGGGTCGTCGATCACCGACGACGACGTCGAACGGTTGCGGCGCCTGGCCCCGCACGCCACGGTCGCCCGCATCCCCGACGCCGGACACCTCGTCGCCCGCGACCAACCCGTGGCGCTGGCCTGGGCCATCGCCGGCATCACCGCCGAGTGGCAGGCACCCGCGCACGGTGCGCGTGCTCAGCGGACGACGGGGTCGGCGGCGGGCGATCGCTGAGCGGCGTGCGGGTTTCCCCGCGTCGCCCGCCGATGTCCTCCGAATCCCACCGCCGCGACCAACATCGCGAATAAGCTCGCAGCCCGGGTTCGGCGCGGCACGAGCGGTGGGGTGTGGACGGTGGCGACGGAAGGCGCTCGCTCTGCCGTGATCGTGGCCACGGGCGAGTACGCCGACCCCACGCTGCGCCGCCTGCGCGCACCCGCCCACGACGCCGCCGACATGGCCGACGTCCTCGAAGACCCACGCATCGGCGGGTTCTCCGTACGACGCCTGGTCGACCGCCCGCACCACGAGGTGAAAGTGGAGGTCGAACGGCACCTCGCGGCCCGAACCGCGGGCGAGCTCGTCGTGGTCTACCTGTCCTGCCACGGCATACTCGATCGGCGCGGCCGGCTGTACCTGGCCACCACCGACACCGACCGCGACCTGCCCGCGTCCACGTCCGTGGAGGCGGACTGGCTGCGCGAACGGCTGGAGGACTGCCCGGCCGACCAGGTCGTGATCCTGGACTGCTGCTTCGGCGGCGCCTACGCCGCGACCAAGGGCGGAACCGAGGTGGACCTCGACCGCCGGTTCCTCGGCAACGGCCGAGGCCGGGTCGTGCTGACCGCCTCACGGGCCTGGGAGTACTCCTTCGAGGGAACCACACTGGTCACCGACGCGCCGGTCCGGTCGGTCTTCACCGCGGGACTGGTCGACGGGCTGCGCACCGGTCGCGCCGATCGCGACGGCGACGGGTACGTCACCGTGGACGAAGCGTTCCTCTACGCCTCCGAGCACGTCGCCGCCGGCGGAGGCGACCAAACCCCCCAACGGTGGGCGTACGCCGCCGAAGGCGCACTCGTGCTGGCCCGCAACCCGGGCCGGGTCGTGGTCACGCCCGATCCCGCCCGACCCGACGGCGCGCTGCCGGGCATCATCCGCACCTGGCGGACCGTGACCGCGGGGTACGACGTCCAGCAGGTCAACACCGGCATCGTCGAACTGACCGCCGCGATGGCCGCGTCCCCGGCCCCGACCGCCCCGTTCTTCCCGATCGTCGGTCGCGGCGCGACCGGCTACGACCGGGAACAGGTCGACGCCTACGTCCTGGCGCACCGACCCGAGCCCACCACCTTCACCGAAGGCCTGCGGACCCTGCTCCGCGACAACGGACGCCTGCTCGCCGACAGCCCGCCCCTCGCCTCGGACGCCGCCGCACTGCGCCTGCGCGGACGCGTCCGGTCGACCGCGGCCGTGCTGGCCAGGGTGCTGCTGCGCAACTCCCTGCTACCCGGGCGGCGGGCCTGGGCGTTCTTCACCACCGAGGAGATAGCGCTGCACGCCGGCGGGTGGACCACGGTGCCCTACCGCGACGTGGGCGCGCTGCGGGTGACAGTCGAAATCTCCCAGGAGCTGTACGCCGAGGACATGTTCACCGCGTTCGAACGCAAGTCCAGGCTGACCATCGACTTCGCGGACAACACGCGCGTACTGCCCAGCCAGCCCGTCTCACTGGTCAACGACGCCCTCTTCGCCCACCTCGTCCACGGCGTCCAAGACCTGAGGAAGACCCACGCGCAGGAGTTCGACCCGCGACCACCACAGCCGTAACCGGCCGGTCGGGCGGACCCGAGGCCCGCCCGACTCCGCGACGACCGCATCCGCACAATCACGCCGAGACGAACGGCTCCGTCAGGTGCGGTGTCGCCAGGTGCAGCGTGGTGCCGGCCCCGCGGCTGAACATGCGTTTCCGCGAGTGCCTGGCCGCCTCGGGGTCCATCTCGTGCGCGTAGGCCAGCTCGGGGTGGAGCAGTTGCAGCGCGTGCACCAGGAGGTCGCCCGTGATGAGCACCAGGTCGCGCCCATCGGCGACCAGCACGCTCTGATGGCCGGGCGTGTGACCCGGTGTGGCGACCGTGCGGCCGGCGCGCAGCGGCGTGTCCCCGTCGAGCAGGCGCAGCCGTCCGGCGGCCTGGAGCGGATCGGTCAACGCCTCGCGCAGTTGCGGGTTGAGCACGTCGATGGCCTCGAACTCGGCCCGCTGGAGCAGGTAGTCGGCGTTCGGGAAATAGGGGCGGCGGTCGCCCGGTGCGCCGCCACCGGACGGAACGGCCGCCTCGGACACGACCGCCCACCCGACGTGGTCGGTGTGCAGGTGCGTGATCACCACCGTGTCCACCTCGGCCGGGTCGATGCCCGCCGCGGCGAGCGACTCGGGGAGCACGCCGGGCACGGGGGCCCACGAGGCAGCCGGACTGTCCGCGGGCCCGATCCCGGCGTCCACGACGGTGACGCCCTTGTCGCTGCGGATCGCGAACGCCCGGAACCGCAGCCACCAGCGGCCCTCCGCGTCGACCGAGCCCGGGTCGTAGCGGTCGGCCTCGGCCCACTGCGCGGCCGTGGCGTCGGGGAACGCCTCGACGCGCGGGGAGAAGAACGGGCCTTCAGCGTCGGCAAGGGCGATGACCTCGGTCGCGCCGAGCCGGAGGCGCGGGACGCCGAGCGACGTGACCGCGCTGCCCGGCTCAGGCTCGGTGCGACGCTGTTCCCAGCGCTGGATGATCCGCTCGGCGGTGGCCAGGTCGATGCGGTCGAACCTGCCGTCCTGACGTCCCCGGTGCCAGTCCTCGCGGACGTAGCTCGGCTGCCAGCCGGTGCCCGGAAGGTAGCGCTGCTCCCGTTCGATGCCGCTGGGAGCCTCCCAGGTCCGCAGCAACCCGGTCGGGTCGTCCGCTGTGTTCCCCCAGTCCACCCACGCGAAGTAGGTGTACGTCCGTCCGTCCTCTTCGTGCACTTGCCCACTCCCCCCTCGACCCAACGCCTCCGGGCGCTTGTCATGAGCGTAGAGGAGACGGAACAAGCTGCAATTCAGTATGCACTGAAATTATCGTGACGAAAGTATCAACCCTCGCCGCCCCCGTGGGCGATGATCCCGGACGAGCCGAACCTAGCGTGCGTCCGACCGGGGTTCCCGGTCGGACGCACGCAACACCGTCAACGTCCGGACAACACCAACTTCGAAGCCACATAAGGAACTTCGGTGCTCGCGGTGTCCCCGCCGCGGATCGTGCGGACCCACACGCGGATCGCGTCCACCAGCACGATCACCACCAGCAGCGCGAAGACGGCCGCCAGCACACCGTCCACAGTGGAGTTGGTGATGATGGACTGCATCTGGTCCGCGTTCTTCGCCGGCGCCAGCACCTGGCCGTTCTCCAGCGCAGCGGCGTACTTCTCGCGCTGCGCGAAGAACCCGAGCTTCGGGTCCGCGCTGAACACCTTCTGCCAGCTCGCGGTCAGCGTCACCGCCGCGTCCCAGGCCAGCGGCACGGCCGTCACCCACACCCACTTCAGCCGGCCGCTCTTGATCAGCAACGTCGTGCACACCGTCAACGCGATGGCCGCCAGCAGCTGGTTCGCGATACCGAACAGCGGGAACAGCTGGTTGATGCCGCCCAACGGGTCGCTCACGCCCACGTACAGGAAGTAGCCCCACGCCAGCACGACCAGCGCGCTGGTGATCCACAGGCCCGGCCGCCACGAGACCCGGGCGAACGGCTTCCACACGTTGCCCAGCGCGTCCTGGAGCATGAACCGGCCGACCCGCGTGCCCGCGTCCACCGTGGTCAGGATGAACAGCGCCTCGAACATGATCGCGAAGTGGTACCAGAACGCCTTCATCGCGTCACCGCCGATCATGCCGGAGAAGATCTCCGACATGCCCACCGCGAACGTCGGCGCGCCACCGGTCCGGGCCACGAGGGTCGATTCCTGCACGGCCGCCGCCGCGGACTGCAACTGCTCGGGCGTGATCGTGAAGCCCAGCTGCCCCACGGCCGCCGACGCCGACTGCACCGTCGTGCCGACCACCCCGGCGGGCGAGTTCATCGCGAAGTACAGGCCCGGGTCGAGCAGGCACGCCGCGATCAGGGCCATGACCGCGACGAACGACTCCGCCAGCATCGCCCCGTAGCCGATGAGCCGGACCTGCGACTCCTTCTGGATCAGCTTCGGCGTCGTGCCGGAGGCGACCAGCGAGTGGAAGCCCGACAGCGCGCCGCACGCGATCGTGATGAACACGAACGGGAACAGCGACCCGGCGAACACCGGCCCGGTGCCGCTGAACGCGAACTCCGTGAACGCCGGCGTCTTGAGCACCGGCGTCGTCACCAGCACGCCGACCGCGAGCAGCACGATCGTGCCGACCTTCATGAACGTCGACAGGTAGTCGCGCGGCGCGAGCAGCATCCACACCGGCAGCACCGACGCGACGAACCCGTAGCCCACCAGCCACAGCACGAGCGTCTTGGGCTCCAGCGTGAAGAACGCCGCCCAGCTCGACGACTGCACCCAGCCGCCCGCCACGATCGCGACCAGCAGCAGCGCCACGCCGATCACGCTGGTCTCCAGCACCCGGCCGGGCCGGAGCACCCGCTGGTAGAAGCCCATGAACAACGCGATCGGGATGGTCATCGCGATGGAGAACGTCCCCCACGGCGACTTCGCCAGCGCGTTCACCACGACCAGCGCCAGCACCGCCAGCAGGATGATCATGATGGCGAACACGCCCACCAGCGCAGCCGCGCCGCCCACCGGGCCGATCTCGTCGCGGGCCATCTGCCCGAGGCTGCGGCCGTCGCGCCGCATCGAGAAGAACAGCGTCACCATGTCCTGCACGGCGCCCGCGAAGATCACGCCGACGATGATCCAGATCGTGCCGGGCAGGTACCCCATCTGGGCGGCCAGCACCGGCCCGACCAGGGGTCCGGCGCCGGCGATCGCGGCGAAGTGGTGTCCGAACAGGACCCGCCGGTCGGTGGGCTGGTAGTCGACGCCGTCGTCCAGCCGTTCGGCGGGCGTGGCGCGCGTGTCGTCCACGCGCAGCACGCGCCGCGCGATGAACCGGGCGTAGAAGCGGTAGGCGATCGCGTAGGAGCCCAGCGCCGCGGCGACCAGCCAGACCGCGGACACCTCCTCCCCCCGCGACAGCGCCAGCACCGCCCAGGCGACGGCGCCGACGATCGCGACCGCGGACCACACCGCGATCTTCTTCACGTTCATGGATCTCCTTCAACAGGGCGGAAAAGGGCGTGCGTCATCGCGCCGACTGTCCACAGGCGACGGTCAGTGTCCGGGAAGGGCTAGGCCAGTCGGCCCATGCAGGCGCGCAGGCCCGCGTCGGGTGGCAGGTCGGTGGTGAACCAGCGGATCGGGCCGACCCGCCGGCAGCGCACCGCCACGTCGCGCCCGGCCAGGTGGGCGGCGGCGGTCGGGTGGGCGTAGACCGCCCCGGACGGGGTCGCGTCCAGCGGGCGCGCCCGCGCGGGCAGGCGGGCCCGGCGCAGCGCGCGCACCGAGAACTCGCCGGAATCCGCGCAGCACAGGCCCGTCACGTGCCAGTCGACGAGCACCACCTCGTCCGGGCGCAGGGCCTCGCGCGCCGAAGTGTCCAGTCGGAAGGTCACAACGCCCCCTGCCGGGGCACTGCCTGGTGCACCGTCGCACCTCCTGCTCGTGGGCCTGCGTCACCCATGAGTTGCGCAGCTCACCCGTTCGGTTTACACACATGCCGAAATTCGTGTCGCGTATGTTGTCGGCCCGTGCGCCGTGCGACCCCGGAGGATCGGCCGTGACCGGACTCGACGTGCCCGCGCTGCTCGGCTTCGCGGCCGTGCTCGTGCTGGCCTCGGCGCTGGCCGTGACCGCCCGCTGGTTCCGCCGCGCCGACGTGCTGCCCACGCCGACCGAGTGGGCGCTGGCCGGCCGCCGGTTCGGCACGGTCACGACGTGGTTCCTGATGGGCGGCACGATCTACACCGCTTACACGTTCCTGGCCGTGCCCGGCGTGGTTTACGCGCAGGGAGCCATCGGTTTCTTCGCCCTTCCGTACACGGTCATCGTCTACCCGCTGGCGTTCTGGCTGCTGCCCAGGCTGTGGCGGGAGGCGCGCGACGTGGGCGCGGTGACGATCGCCGACGTGGTGCGCGTGCGCTACGACTCCCCCGGGCTCGCGCTGGCCGTCGCGCTGACCGGCATCCTGGTCACGATGCCGTACGTCGCGCTGCAACTGCTCGGCATCCGGACCGTGCTGGTCGTGCTCGGCGTCTACCCGGCGGGCGTGGTCGGCGACCTGCTGCTGGCGCTGGTGTTCGCCGTGCTGGCGGTGGCGACCTACCGCAACGGGCTGCGCGCCGCGGCCGTGATCGCGTTCTTCAAGGGCGTGCTCGTGTTCGCGGCGATCGTGGTGGTCGTGGTGCTGCTGGGCGACCCGGCCGACGTGTTCGGCGAGGCCGAGCGACGGGCCGGCGGTCCGCAGGACGTCGTGGCGGGCGTGGACGGCGGGGTCGTCACCACCCACCTCGGCCCGGGGCTGTCCAGCGCGTACGTGAGCCTGGCGGTCGGGTCCGCGCTGGCGCTGCTGGTGTACCCGCACGTGCTGACCGCCGCGTTCGCCGCGCGCGGTGAGGGGGTGCTGCGGCGCAACTCGATGGCGTTGCTCGGGTGGACCGCGGTGCTCGGCCTGTTCGCGCTGCTCGGCGTGGCCGCGCACGGGATGGGCATCGTGGCCGGGGAAGGCCGGGCGGAGTTGGCGGTGCCGATGCTGGTCGAACGGCTGATGCCGGGGTGGGCGGCCGGGTTGGTGTTCGGCGCGCTGGCCATCGGGGCGCTGGTGCCGGCGTCGGTCATGTCGGTGGCGGCGGCCATGCTGTTCACCCGCAACGTCTACGTCGAGTACGTCAACCCCAACACCACCCCGAAGGCGCAGAACGGGATCGCCCGGGTGGTGTCGCTGCTGGTCAAGTTCGGGGCGCTGAGCTTCGCCGTGCTGCTGCCCGCCCAGGACACGATCAACCTGCAACTGCTGGGCGGGGTGTGGGTCCTGCAAACTTTCGCCGCCGTCGCGCTCGGCCCGGTGGGGCGGCTGTTGACCGCGCCCGGCCTGCTCGCGGGCTGGGCGGTGGGGATGCTGTCGGGCACGCTGCTGGTGACCACCGGCGGCTTCTCGGCCGTGGTGGTGATCGGTGGCTTGCAGGTGTACGCGGCGCTGGTCGCGCTGGCCGCCAACCTCGTCGTCGCCGTCGCGGTGAGCGCCCTGGTCGACCGGGCCCGGCGCAGTGGCTGACCCGCGCGAGCCCGACACCGTCGAGACCCTGGCGGCGCGCGACGCCGACCGGGAGGCCGCGCTGTCGGAGGTGTTCCACCGCCACCACCTGGAACTGGTGCGGCTGGCGACGCTGCTGGGCGCGGAGTCCGAGGCCGAGGACGTGGTCGCGGACGCGTTCTGCGAGCTGCACCGCAACTGGCGCAAGCTCCGATCGACGCAATCGGCGCTACCCTACTTGCGAGCGGTCATCGTGAACCTGGTCCGCATGCGGGTGCGCCACCTCCAGGTGGTGCGCAAGCACGTGGAGTGGGTGCGCGAGGACGTCGACTCGGCCGAGGCGCAGGCCCTGGTCCGGGACGACCAGCGGGCCCTGCTCGACGCGCTGCGCGAGCTGCCCGCCCGCCAGCGCGAAGCGCTGGTGCTGCGCTACTGGCTGGGGCTGAAGGAGGCGGAGATCGCCGAGGCGATGGGCATCAGCGCCGGCGCGGTGAAGGCCCACACCGCGCGGGGCATGGCGAAGCTGGGCGCGCTGCTGGAGGCCGACGGTGGGCACTGACGGCGAACAGAGGCTGGCGGACGCGCTGCGCTGCGCGGCCGACGAGGTCACCACCTCCCCCGACGCCTACCGCGAGGTCCGCGCCCGCTGGCGCCGCAAGGAGCGCCGCCGCCGCCTGGTCGTCGCCGTGCTGGCCTCCGCCGTGGTGGTGACGGCCAACGGCATCGCCCTGTGGGCCCTCAGCGACGCCTCCCCCACCCAACACGTCATCTTCGAGGACCCCGCCCGACGCTGACCCCGGGCCCACGCGCCCGCCCCGGCCGCGACTAGTCGAGGCGCAGCACCGTCTCCTCGATCTCGGCGTCGCGGGCGTTGGCGTAGGAGACCTCGGTGCCGACGGTGGTGAAGCCCGCCTTCCGCAGGACCCTCAGCGATCCGGCGTTGTCGCTGGCGGCGCGGGCGTACAACGGCCGGACCGACACCGTGTCGAGGAAGAGCGCAAGAGCCTCGCTGGCGATGCCCTTCCCCCACGCGGAGCGGTCGATCCAGAAGGTGACCTCGGTGTCGCCTTCCATCACGAAGCAGCCGATGCTGCCGACCAGCCGGCCCTCGTGGGTCACCGCGCGCGTGGTGATGTCCGGGGATGTCCGCAACTTCACCATGTGGCGGTCGAACGCCTCGCGGTCGTCGGGGTCCTTGGCCGTGAAGGCGGCCATCCGCACCGCCTCGGGATCACGCATCTGCTCGAACAGCACGTCGAGGTCCGCGTCCTCGATCGGTCGCAGCGCCACGTCGGTCATCGGCCTACCCCTTTGATCATTTCCGGTTGGGCGCCGAACGTATCAGCGGGGTACGACAAAATCGCAAGTTCCGGTCTGACCTGCATCGCCCATGGTCATCGCGGTCTGCGGCATTTTCGCAGGCCGGCCCGGCGGGATCGCGCACCCGATCGCGTGCGGTACGTGAACCGGGAGACGTAGCGGCCGGGACCGGCACCTCTCGGCGGACCCCGCCGGGCTACTGGGACGCCGTGGGGTACCAGGCGGGTGGTGTCCGCCAGGTGGGAGCGGTCGGCCGTTGCCCGTCCGCGGCCAGGTACTCGTGTGCCGCCTGACGCACGACGTCCAGCGGGATTTCGGAGTCCGCCGGGTACTCCGTGTCCGAGTTCATGTAGTAGTACAGGACTCGTTCCTCCGGACCGGTGTCCGTGTCGGTCGTGGCTTTGCTGAACCACAGGCCGTCCGGTGATGTGTAGACGAGTGCGCCCCGACCGGTGTTGCCGTGCACGCCTACGTCGAGCGTCTTTCGGCGCATGGTCGTGTCCACGGGCCGGGCCGGTTTCAGGTGCACGATGATCCGGCCGTCCCATGCGGCCACGGCGTCCAACACGGCGTCCAGCTCGGCCGGGGTGCGGACGGCCACGGCGTCGTCCTGCTCCTCGTCGTACCAAGCCTCTAGGTCCACCACGGTTGGGCTCCTCCTGTGTAGCGGGTGCGGGTTCGGGTGCCGCCGGCGGTTTGTCCGTGCACGGTCAACGTGGACCCTTCCGGGAGAAGGATCGGCACAAGGGTGTCACAGGAATCGTCGCGCCCACGACACGGCCGGTGGTTGATGATCAGTGTCGCGTGTTTGATTCCGTTCGCCACCATGTACGCGGCCAACTTCTATTCCACGTCTCCGGATCGACCGGAGCCTTCCGGAAGTCCCATCCGCGCCAGTTGGCTTTGCACCAGTGCGGAACGCTGGTCGAACCCGCTTTGAATCGGTTCGGCGGTGCCGTCGGGGCCGATCCACCGGCCCACGGTTTTCTGTCCGCTGTTGGGCACCACGGGCGGGGGTAGTTCGCGGCGTAGTTCCTCGACCCGTTCCGGCGGGATCACGGGCGGTCCGCTCGGTTCGGCCTGGTGGGCCGGGAATGGCGAGGCTGGCTGGTGCTTGGCTGACTGTTGTGAAGGCTGTGCGGGCCGCTGAGGGGCCGGGCCCTGTTCCGGGGTGCCCTCACCCGTCAGCGTGGACAAGTACCGCTCGGCCGTTCCTCGGCCCCGGTTGAGGATGCCGAACAGGCCTCTCATACCGTCTCGCGCGTTGATCAACATGGCCAGGATGTGCTCAACGTCCGATGACAGATCGGATCGTGCGCCCCTGAGCGTCACCGCTAGTTCGTCGTGCGCTTCCTCCGCCAGGTCATCCGCTTGTGCCAGGGAGTCCCGAGCCTCGCTCGCCTTGTCGATGGCTGCGGACACCTGCCGCGCCACGTCGTCCACCGACGCCACACCGCCCCCTCCCCTTGGGGTCAGCGTGGCACAGGGGTACGACAGTCACTGGCACAAGCCCGCGCCATCCGGCCCCGGATGTTGGTCCGATACCGCGCTTGGTGTCGGCCCGGCCCGCGTGCGCGAAGCCACGTACCGTTCCGCGATTTCCCCGAACGTCGGCCCCAAGTTACCTGGTCACCGGCTTGCCCTCACAGATGTACGACATTCCGGGCCCCATCCCGGGGGAACGCCCGGCGGTAGTCGCTCGGTGAGACGCCGATCTGCTTGACGAAGTGGTGGCGCAGGTTGTTCGCCGTGCCCAGGCCGCTCAGCTCCGCCACCTTCTCCACCGACAGGTCGGTGGACTCCAGCAGGGTCTGCGCCCGCCCCAGGCGCTGGTTGAGCAGCCATTGCAGGGGCGTGGTGCCGGTGGTCTCGTGCAGCCGCCGGTAGAACGTGCGCGGGCTGACGGCCGCGCGGCGGGCCAGGTCCCCGATGGTCAGCGGCCGGTCCAGGTTGGCCCGCGCCCAGTCCAGCACGGGCGCCAACCCGCGTTCGTCGCTCGCCGGCACCGACAGGTCGATGAACTGCGCCTGGCCGCCCGGGCGGTGGGCCGGCACGACCATGCGGCGCGCCAGCTGGTTGGCCACGTGCGGACCCAGGTCGCGGCGGACCAGGTGCAGGCACAGGTCCAGGCCCGCGGTCATGCCCGCGCTGGTGAGCACGTCGCCGTCGTCCACGTACAGCACCGAGTCGTCCACGTCCACCTTCGGGTACCGCTCGGCCAGCGCGGCGGTGTGCATCCAGTGCGCGGTCGCGCGGCGGCCGTCGAGCAACCCCGCCTCGGCGAGGGCGAACGCGCCGGTGCACAGCGACACCATCCGCGCGCCCGCGTCGTGCGCCCGGCGCAACGCGGTGACCAGCGCCTCCGGCACCGGAGCCGCCGCGTCGACGCACAGCTCCGGCACCGACGCCACGATGACGGTGTCCGCGCCGACCAGGTCGTCCAGGCCGTACGGGGTGCGCAGCCCGAAGCCGGGCCCCGCGCCGCCGGAGCGCTCACCGGTCCCGCACAGCCGCAGCTCGTACCAGGGGTCGGCCAGGTCGGGCTGGGGCTTGCCGAAGACCGTGGCGGGGATGCTCAGCTCGTACAGGTCCCACGAGACGAGGTCGATCTCGTCGGGCACGACCAGGGCGACGGTTCCCACGCTCATGCCGCCGATCCTATGGCAGGAATTTGGTGATGGCCGTCATCAGTGCCACTGGCCGGGGCGGGCCCGCGTTGCGAGGGTGGAGGCAGTTGATCACCCCCGCCTCGACGCGGGACTCATCCGGGAGAGACCGACATGACCTCTGTTCCCCCGTCCGTGACCGTCCTCGGGACCGGGGCGATGGGCACGGCGCTCGCGGGCGCCCTGCTCGACCGCGGTCACCGCACGACGGTGTGGAACCGCACCGCCGCCAAGGCGCAGCCGCTGGTCGAGCGGGGCGCGCTGCTCGCGCCGACACCGGGCGCGGCGATCGCGGCGAGCCCTCTCGTCATCGCCTGCGTCCTGGACTACGACGCCCTCTACAGCGCGCTGGACGGGTCCACGGACCTGTTGGCGGGCAGGGCGTTCGTCAACCTCACCTCCGGCAGCGCCGAGCAGGCGCGCGCGGCCCGGGACCGGTTCGACGGCCACGGCGCGGACTACCTCGACGGCGCGATCATGACCACACCACCGGGTGTCGGCAGCCGCGAGGTGATGGTCCTCTACAGCGGCCCGCGCACCGCGTTCGACGCCCACCACGCCGCGCTGGAGGCTCTGGGTGACCCCGTGCACCTCGGCGAGGACCCCGGTCTGGCGGCCCTCTACGACTCCGCGCTGCTCGGCCTGATGTGGTCGACCATGACCGGATGGCTGCACGGCACCGCGCTCGTCGGCGCGGAGGGGACGCCGGCGACGGCGTTCACGCCGGTGGCGATCCGGTGGCTGGCCACCGTGAACAGCTTCCTCACCCGGTACGCGTCCCAGGTGGACGCCGGCCGCTACCCGGGCGACGACGCCACCATCGACGTGCAGATCGCCGCCATCGGGCACCTGCTGCACGCGGCGGCCGAACGCGGCCTGGACAACGCGCTGCCCGAACTGCTCAAGTCCACGATGGAACGCGCGCGGGCCGCCGGGCACGGCTCGTCCAGCTTCGCGGGCGTCATCGAGGTCCTGCGCGCGGAGGTGGCCGCGTGAACGCCCCGGTGAGCGTGATCGGGCTCGGCAACCTGGGCCGCGCGGCGGCCCGGGTGCTCCTGCGCGGCGGTCACCCGACGACCGTGTGGAACCGGTCCGCGGACAAGGCGGCGGACCTGGTCTCCGCCGGTGCGACGCCCGCGCCCACGGCGGCCGACGCGTTCGCCGCGAGCCCGTTGGTGGTCGTCGCCCTGCTGGACCCCTCGGTCGTGCGCGACGTGCTGGCGGACGTGGGCGACGCGGCACGGGGCCGCGCGGTGGTCAACCTGACCTCGGGCGGACCCGAGGACGCGCGGGCGCACGCCGACTGGGCGGCCGAGCACGGCGCGGACTACCTCCACGGCGCCGTCTACGCCGTCCCGCAGACGCTCGGCACAGAGGACTCTTCGGTGAGCTACAGCGGTTCCGCGCGCGTCCACGAGGACTGGCGCGCCGTGCTGGACCTGCTGGGCAAGGGCAGCTTCCTGGGCGCGGACGCCGGGCGGGCGTCGGCGTTCGACGTGGCCGTCCTCGCGGGGATGTACGGGATGCTGGGCGGGTTCCTGCACGCGGCGGCGATGGGCAGGGCCGCCGGGATCGACGCGGCCGAGCTGACGCCCGCGCTGGTGTCGTGGCTGACCGGCCTGTTCCCGGCGCTGCACGGGTTCGCCGGCGAGATCGACCGCGGCGACTACACGACCGAGGAGTCCGGGCTGGACATGAACCGGGCCGGTCTGGCCACGATCCTGCGCGCCGGCGAGTCGCTGGGCGTCGCGGCGCCCACGCTGCGACCGTTGAAGGACCTGGTCGACCGGCAGGTCGCCGAAGGCCACGGCGCCGCGAGCCTCGCCCGCGTGGTCGAGTCGTTCGGCGGTGGCGCATGACCGGAGTCGTCCCGAGACCGCGCAGCCGGATCCGGCGCGGTGACCCGGAGCGCGGTTCCGGGCCGGGAGCCGGGTGCGACGCGGCGGCCTCGGCCCGCTCGACGGCTCCGGGTGGGCGCTAACGACCGGTGCGCGGTAGCACCTTGCCGAGGACCTCCCGGATGTGGCCGGGGTCGGCGTCGTGGTCGTCGAGGAGGATGGCGGTGCACAGGCCGTCGGCCATGGCGACGAACGCCTCGATCGCGCCGGGGTCGTCGGTCAGCGTTCGGGCGAGGTCGGCGACGTTGTCCCGCCAGCGTCGGGCGATGGGTCTCAGGGCGGGTCGGCGGGCCGCGAGGGTCGACAGCTCCCGTTCGGCCAGGGCCCGTTCGCGACCGGGCCCGGAGGATTCGGCGATGAGGTCGGCGAGGCCGGCGAGCGGGTCGTCAGCGGTGTCGACGAGCCGGCGGATCCGGTCGGTGTAGGCGTCCGTGACGCTGGTCAGGGCGGCTACCAGCAGGTCGTCCAGGGTGGCGAAGTAGTAGAGGGTCAGGCTGGTGGTGATCCCGGCCTCCTTGGCGACGGTGCGGTGGGTGACACCGGTCGCACCGTCGCGGCGGACGATCGTCAGCGTCGCCTCGATGATCTGGGCCCGGCGGCGCCGCCCGCGCGGAGTCCGCTCGTCGACCTCGCCCTGCCCGCTCGCCATCGCTTCACCTGTCATCGCCGCTGCCGGACGTGGAGATTATCGGCTCCGCGTCGCGTTCGCCGTCGCCGAGGGGACGGAGGTGCCGCAGCAGCACGAAGCAGGCCAGCGCGGCGACCGCGATCGCGACACCCGCGGCGAGTGCGGCGGTGTTGAGGCCGCTGGTGAACACCGCTCGGGCGTGGTCGAGAGCGCCGGGTGGGAGCCGGTCCGCGAGGGACGAGGCGCCGGAAAGGCTGTCGCCGTAGGTCTCCGCGGCCGACGCCGACAGCTCGGCGGGCGCCTTGACGCCGTTGCGGTAGAGCGCGGTGGTGAGGCTTCCCAGCAGCGCGACGCCGGCGGCGATGCCCAGTTCCTGCACGGTTTCCGACAGCGCGGCGGCCGATCCCGACTTCTCCGGTGGCGCCGCGCCCACGACGATGTCGGTGCCCAGGGCGGCGATGACCCCGAGTCCGAGGTAGACCAGGGCGAACCCGGCGACGACGGCGTGCTTGCCGTCGGCGCCGGCGACCGCCAGCAGGGCGTACCCGGCCAGCGACAGCGCCAGGGTGGCCGCCATGACCACGCCCGGTGCGACGCGACGGGCCACCAGAGGTGCGCCGACCGCTCCGACGAGCATGGCCAGCGCGGGCGGGCCCATCCACAGCCCGGCCGTCGTCGGCGACAGGCCCGCGACGAGTTGGAGGTACTGGGTGACCAGGAACATCACCCCGCCGAAGCCGACCAGGCCGACCAGCAACACCGACAGCGCCGCGGAGAAGCCCTTGCCGCGGAACAGCTTCATGTCGAGCAGCGGCTCCGCGAGGCTCAGCTGACGACGGACGAACGCGACGGCGGCGCCACCACCGATCAGGACCGCGACCACGGCCTGGACGCCGACACCGTCAGCGGCGGCGTGCTTGACCGCGTAGACGATCGGCAGCATCGCGGCCAGGGACAGCCCGACGCTGAGCACGTCGAGCCGACCGGCGCGCGTGCGGTGCTCCGGCAGCAGCGCCGGCGCGCCCGCCAGCACGAGCGCCGCGACGGGGACCGCGAGCAGGAAGACCGCGCCCCACCAGAAGCGCGCCACCAGCACGCCGCCCACGACCGGCCCGGCGGCCATCCCCAGGGCGAACATCGTGGCCCACACCCCGATGGCCAACGCACGTTGCCGGGCATCGGGGAACATGGTGCTGATCAGCGACAACGTCGAGGGCATCAGCGTCGCTCCCGCCACGCCGAGCAGCGCCCGCGCCGCGATCAGCCACAGGGCGTCGGGCGCGAACGCCGCGAAGACCGACGCCGCGGCGAACGCCGCCGCCCCGATCACCAGCAACCGGCGCCGTCCGATCCGGTCACCCAGGGTCCCCATGGTGATCAGGAACCCCGCGATGAAGAACCCGTAGGCGTCCATGATCCACAGCGTCTCGGTGGCGGTCGGCGCCAGGTCCGCGGACAGCCGCGGGACGACCAGGTAGAGCGCCGTCACGTCCAAGCCCAACAGCATCGTCGGCAATGCCAGCAGGGCAAGACCGCCCCATTCGCGCCATCCCGCCGCTCCTCGTGCCATCGTCCCGCCCCCAGATCGAAATTGAACGAACGTACAAGTTGTACTAGCGTTCAAATCCGCGCGTCAAGGCCGGGTGCGCCACCACCTCCTCCCGGAACCCGACCTTCAATCTGCCTGAAGCCTGGGTTAAGCTTCAGGCAGATTGAAGGTTGTGGACCGAGACAGGCAGGTGTGATGGACCTCGAACTCCCGACGACCGACATCGCCCGGGCCGCCCTCCGCTTCGCGCGGGCAGCGGAGACACCGGCGATCTTCAACCACAGCGTCCGCACGTACCTGTACGGGCGCTTCCTGGGCGAGCGCGACGGCCTGCGCCCCGACGCCGACTACGACGACGAACTGCTGTTCCTCGGCTGCGTCCTGCACGACATCGGCCTGAGCGAGCAGGGCGACGGCGACCAGACCTTCGAGGTCGACGGCGCGGACCTCGCCGCGGGCTTCCTCGCCGACCAGGGACTGGCGGCCGACCGGGTCGAGGTCGTGTGGGACGCCATCGCCCTGCACCTCAGCTTCGGCGTCGCGACCCGGAAACGCCCGGAGATCGCCCTGGTCACCCTCGGCGCGGGCTACGACTTCACCCCCGACGCGGCCCACCCCCTGCCCGAGGGCTGCGCCGACCGCGTCCACGCCACCTACCCGCGGCTGGGCGGCACGGCCGCGCTCGCGGAGGCGGTCGTGGCGCAGGCGCTGGCCAAGCCGCACAAGGCCCCGCCGTTCAGCCTGCCCGGCGAGCTGGTGCGGCAGACCACCGGGCGGCCGTGGCCGACGTGGCGCGAACTCGCCCAGCGCGAACCCAGCTGGCACGACTACCAGGACTGACCGGTCGGGTGTCCCCGCCGCCCGGACAGCGGCGGGGACACCGCGAAGTCGGCGACGACGACCACGCTCACGGGCGGTGTTGGCCGCGGGTCCAGGAGTCCAGGGCGATCAGGGTCTTGGTGCCGGTCACCTGGTGGTGGCGGCGGATCTCGTCGATCGTGCGCTGCAAGTGGGCCATGTCGCGCACGCGCAGCCAGACCAGGGCGTCCGGGTCGCCCGCGATGGTGAACACCGCCTGCGCCTCCCGCATCCGGGTGGTCGTGTTGAGGATCTCGGCGACCTTCGTCGTGCCGGCGAAGCGCAGCTCGGTGAACGCCTCGATCCCCCACCCCAGCTTGGCGTGGTCGATCTGCACGGTGAACCCGGTGATCACACCGATCTGCTGGAGCCGGTCGATGCGCCGCTTCACCGCCGCCGTGGACAGGGTGACCCGGGTGGCGATGTCGGACAGCGTGCGGCGGGCGTCCTCGCGCAACAGGGCGAGGATCTCGTGGTCGATGTCGTCCACCAGCTCTTCCGGCATCCGCCCAGCGTAAGCCCCCGCGCAACGGAATCGCCGGTTTGCGCCAGAATGCTCCTGTTCTTTGCGTCGCAGCGGCCAGTTCGGGGCCCGTTGTTGCATCGCGGGAGCGTTGCGTGTGGTGTGACCCGCACCGCAGGGCGATTCGAGTGGAGAGGTTGGCGGCGTGGAGGCGTTCACGTTGGAGGACCGGTACCTCCGGGAGGACGGCATCGTCCACCTGACCGGGGTGCAGGCGCTGGTGCGGGTCCTGTTCGACCGGGTCCGGCACGACCGGAACTCCGGACTGGACACCGCCGTGTTCGTCTCCGGCTACGAGGGGTCGCCACTGGCCGGCTACGACCTGGAGCTGGCGCGGCGCTCGACGCTGCTGGACAAGCACAACGTCGTCCACCGGCCCGGCCTCAACGAGGAACTCGGCGCCACCGCCGTCATGGGCAGCCAGCTGACCGCGACGCTGCCCGGCCGGCGCTACGACGGCGTCACCGGCGTCTGGTACGGCAAGGCCCCCGGCCTCGACCGCGCGACCGACGCGCTGCGGCACGCGAACATGGCCGGCACCGACCCCCGCGGCGGCGCGGTCGCGTTCGTGGGCGACGACCCCAACGCCAAGTCCTCCACCGTGCCGTGCGCCTCGGAGCTGGCGCTGGCCGACCTGGCGATGCCGATCTTCTTCCCCGCCGACTCGCACGACGTGCTCGACCACGGGCTGCACGCGGTGGAGCTGTCCCGCGCGGCCGGTCTGTGGTCGTCGATCAAGGTCGTCGCGAACGTCGCCGACGCGTCCAGCACCGCGCGCGTGCGCCGCGAGTGGACCGCGCCCGCGATGCCGGACCACGCCTACCGCCACCGGCCCACCTCACGCCTGCTCGGCAAGGAACTCGCCGCGCTGGAACGCGGCCTGTACGAGGTGCGGCTGCCGCTGGCGCTGGAGTACGTGCGCGCGTCGGGCGTGAACCGGATCGTGCGCGGAGGTCCGGGCGACCGGATCGGGATCGTCACCGCCGGCAAGTCGCACCTGGACGTGATGCAGGCGCTGGACCGGCTCGGGCTGGACGAAGCCGCGTTGGCGCTGCACGGCATCCGGCTGCTCAAGCTCGGCGTCATCCACCCCGTCGAGCCCGGGATCGTGCGCGAGTTCGCCGACGGGCTGCGGCAGATCGTCGTCGTGGAGGAGAAGCGGTCGTTCGTCGAGACCGCCGTCAAGGAACTGCTGTACGGGCGGGCCGACGCGCCCGCGGTGCACGGCAAGACCGGGCCGGACGGGCGCACGCTGTTCACCGAGATCGGCGAGCACGACCCGGACACGATCGCCGCCGGCCTGGCCAAGGTGCTCGCGCCGCTGGAGATCCCCTCGGTGCGGGCGTGGCGGAGCCGGGGCCGGCGGGAACGCATCGCGGTGCCGCTGCTGGCGCGCACCCCGTACTTCTGCTCCGGCTGCCCGCACAACTCCTCCACCAAGGTCCCCGAGGGCACGATCGTGGGCGGCGGCATCGGCTGCCACACCATGAGCCTGTTCATGGAGCCCGAACAGGTCGGGTCCGTGGTCGGCGTGACCCAGATGGGCGGCGAGGGCACGCAGTGGATCGGCATCGCGCCGTTCGTGGAGTCGCGGCACTTCACCCAGAACATCGGTGACGGCACGTTCACCCACTCCGGCAGCCTCGCGGTGCGCGCGGCGGTCGCGGCCGGGGTGAACGTGACCTACAAGCTGCTGCACAACTCCGCGGTCGCGATGACCGGCGGCCAGGACGCCGTCGGCGGGCTGCCGGTGGAGAAGATCGCCGCGTTGCTGCTGCTCGAAGGCGTGCGGAAGGTCATCGTGACCAGCGACGCGCCCCGCGCGCTGCGCAAGCGGTCCTTCCCGGCCGGCGTCGAGGTGCTCGACCGGTCCGAGCTGCTGCGGGCGCAGGAGGAGCTGGCCGCGATCCCCGGCGTCACGGTCCTGATCCACGACCAGGAGTGCGCGGCGGAGAAGCGGCGCAAGCGGCGGCGCGGCAAGCAGGAGGCGCCGGCGACCCGGGTCGTGATCAACGAGCGGGTGTGCGAGGGCTGCGGCGACTGCGGCGTGAAGTCCAACTGCCTGTCGGTGCAGCCGGTCGCCACCGAGTTCGGGCGCAAGACCGCGATCCACCAGTCGTCGTGCAACGTCGACTACTCGTGCCTGGACGGCGACTGCCCGTCCTTCCTCACCGTCGTGCCGGGTGGCGCGAAGCCGCGCCGGGAGGCCGTCGAGCTGGCGTTCGACGACTCGCCCGAGCCGGAGTTCACGGGCACGGACTTCACCGTGCGGATCACCGGCATCGGCGGCACCGGCGTGGTCACGGTCGGGCAGATCCTGGCCACGGCGGCGGTGCTGGACGGGCGGCACGTGCGCACGCTCGACCAGACCGGGCTGGCGCAGAAGGGCGGCGCGGTCGTGTCCGACCTGAAGGTCACCGCCGCGCCCGCCGACCGCGCGCCCAAGCTGGCCGCCGGCGAGTGCGACCTCTACCTGGCCTGCGACCCCCTGGTCGGCGCGGACCCGACGAACCTCGCCGTCGCCGACGCGACGCGCACCACCGCCGTGGTGTCCTCCACCGAGGTCCCCACCGGGCGGATGGTGATCGACACGTCCGTGGCGTTCCCCGCACCCGGCCAGGTCCGGTCGGCGCTGGAGGCCGCGATGGCGCGGACGGTCGTGCTCGACGCGCGGGCCGTCGCCGAGGAACTGTTCGGGGACGGGCAGTTCGCGAACATCCTCCAGCTCGGCGTCGCCTACCAGACCGGCGCGCTGCCGCTGCCCGCGTCGGCGGTGGAACGGGCGATCGAGCTGAACGGCGTCGCGGTGGCGCGCAACATCCAGGCGTTCCGCCACGGCCGTCGCCTGGCCTCGCAGCCCTTCGAGGCACCCGCCCCGGCCCCCGCCGCGCCGCCGTCGTTCCCGGCCATCCGGGCGCTGGTGCAGGCGTCGCCGGACTCCGAGCTGGGCCGCCTGCTCGACATCCGGATCCCGGAGCTGGTGGCGTACCAGGACGAGCGCTACGCACGCGAGTACGCCGAGTTCGTCGAACAGGTCCGCGTGCTGGAGGGCGGTCCGACCACCGTGACCGAGGAGGTCGCGCGCAACCTCCACAAGCTGATGGCCTACAAGGACGAGTACGAGGTGGCCCGGCTGTCCCTCGACCCGACCGTCGCCGCTGGGGTCAAGGCGGAGTTCGGCGACGCGGCGAAGGTGGCCTTCCGCCTGCACCCGCCGGTGCTCAAGGCGTTGGGGCTGAAGCGGAAGATCGCCCTGGGCCCGTGGTTCCGGCCGGTGCTGCGGGGGCTGTACGGGATGCGACGGCTGCGCGGGACGGCGCTGGACGTGTTCGGCTACGCCGGCGTGCGGCGGGTCGAGCGGCAACTGATCGCGGAGTACCGGACCGCCGTGGTGAAGGCGTTGACGACGCCGGACGCGGACCGGTCGGCGGTGGCCGAGCTGGCGGCGCTGCCCGACGTGGTGCGCGGGTACGAGGACGTGAAGCTGGCCAACGTCCGCCGCTACCGCGAGCGGCAGGCGGCCATCCTGGCCCGCCTGTCGGAGGCACCCGCGACGTCCGCTTCCTGAGCCTTGCCCCGGGAGCGGGCCTGACGGCAGGTCCGCTCCCGGGCGCGCGTTCCACCCCGCCCGCGCTTGCCCCGGGCGTGCCCGTCACCCACACTCCCGGTATGGGGGAATGGAAAGTGGTGGTGCCGCGCGGTGGACGGGCGGGGGCCAGGACGTCCGCGATCGTCCACGGCAGCGCCCTGGTCATCCTGCTGGCCTTGGCGTGGGCGGGTTACCGCACGTGGGCAACGGTGTTGATCTGCGTGTTCCTCGTCGTGTCAACGCCCCTGTCGTGGCGGATCGCCCGGACCGGGATCTACGTGGGCCCGCACGGCGTGAAGATCTACCACCCGTTCAAGCGTCCGGTTGTCGTGCCGTGGAAGGACATCGCGCGGTTCGAGGCGCAGCCGGTGCACGCCCCGCACCTGCCCGTCGTGGGTGCGACCATCAACCTGGTCGGCACCCGGACCCACCCGACGCCCGTCAAACTGGGCCGCAACTGGCGCTTCGACGCCGGCGTCCATCGCCTGGGTTACGACATCGTCCTGACCGACGACGAGTTCCGCGAAGCCCTCACCAGCCTCAACCGCGCCATCCGCCCACACGTGACACCTCCCTCCGATGCGAGCACGGAGCAGTGACCGAAGGACGGGGGTGAAGTCGAGGAGTACACGACTCACGGCCGGTTTTGGCCCGAGTCCGCCTCCTGGCACCGCCGCCACCGCGCGCTGGTGGCTTCCGGCTTCGGGATGGACGAACGCGGCCCGTGAGGCAGGTCACCTGGGCGAACACGCCAATGGCCGATGCCCGACCGCCGGCGGCGACAGTGCTTTTTCCGTTCCGGCCCGCACTTCCGCATGTCCGTCAACCACGTCCGCCGGGTGATGCCGCACGACTTCTGGAAGTGAACAGCAAGGCCGGGCGGAGCCGCCGCGGCACCGCGATCACGCCACCTCCTCGTCCGAAAGCACACCGGCCGGAGCGGAACCGGGTCCACGTCGGCCGGAATCGGTGATATTTCGGGTGATGCGTCCCGGCGGCACCACCCGGGTGGCCCGCGACCGATCGCGTAACCGTTATCCGGCGGTCGTCGTTCGTGGTAAGCCGGTCACTGGCGGTTCGAGTCGATCGGTGGGGAGACCCATGATCGGGGATGTCCTTCCCGGCGCGGTGTCCGGCTGCATCCGTGCTCATGCGGCGCAACGGCCATGACCGAGCACGGGCCCCGTTCGGCGGACGAGCGCAGGGCGTGGTTGTGGGGCCGGATCAGGCAGGTCGCCGTGCGGGCCGGCACGACGGTCTCCGTTCGGCACGTCTGCACGGTCGCCGCCGCCACGTTGAACGCGTACAGCGCGACGTTCTACGAAACCGCTGCCGACGGTGACGGTGGCGTGCCCGTGGCCGTCACCGATCCGGTCGCGGACCTGCTCAGCGAAGCCGAGGTAACCACCGGCGAGGGTCCGGCGGCCGAGGCCGTGCTGGGTGAGAGCCCCGCGCTGGTGGCGGACCTGGGCACCGCGGACAGCCTGGCCAGGTGGCCGGTGTTCACCCCGATCGCCCTGTCGCACGGGGTGCACGCGATCTGGGCGTTCCCGGTCTCCCTGGGCGCGATCGTCCTCGGGTGCCTGGAGGTCTACCACGCCGAGGCGGTCGAGGTGGACCTCGCGCGCCTGGCCGACGGGCTGCTGCTGACCGACGCCCTGGCGGTCGTGCTGCTGAGCGGCCTGGCGGCCGTCCCCGGCGCGGACCCGTTCGCCGACGCGGTGCAAGCCCGGTGGGCCACCGTCCAACAGGCCACCGGAGTGGTGTCGGCACAACTGGAAGTCGACCTGACAACGGCTTTCGTGCGGTTGCGGGCAAGCGCCTTCTGCGCGGACCGGCGGCTCGCCGACCTCGCGGCGGACGTGGTGGCCGGCCGGGTGCGGTTCACCCCGGAACCGGGCGCCGGGCGCGGCCCGGGTCCCGGAACGCGGTGGAGGTGAGTCACGGCGGGTGACGGCGCTTCACCAAGACGGCCGCGAAGGCGGCCTCCTAACCGTACGGCCCTAGCCGATGTCGTGCGCCCGAACCTAGCGTCGGTCGACACAAGGCGCACGAACGCGATCGAGTGTGCTCGGAAGGCGGCACGCGTGGCGACCGGGCTGAACCCCGAGAGCACAGCGCGAACGGCGACCCCGGCCGGGCCGGCCGGCGTCCCGTCCCGCCGCGAGGACCGAGCCGTGAGCAACGAACCACCAGCAGGCACAGGAGGTACCCGCCATGGCGTCGCGACCGGATTCGACGACGACTCGACTGGCCCTGACCATCGCGACCCGGGGACACGCGCTCGACGCCGCCTACCTGCTCACCGACGCGTGCGCCCGGCTCGCGGGCGTCAACGCCGCCGGCGTGATGGTGTCGGCCGGCGCCGACGTGGTCGCCGCGACCGATCCGGGGCTGTTCGACGCGTTCCAGGCCGTCGAAGCCGGTCGCGACCTCGTTGCCCCGGCGGAACAGGACGTCACCGGGCCGGCGACGGCGTTCCGAGAGCTGTCGACGCGCGCCGACCGGTGGCCCCGGTTGGCCCGGTTCGCCGACACCCACGGCGTCAGCACCGCCTACACCGTTCCGCTGCGCGCCTTCGACGTCCTCGCCGGCACCCTGGTGCTGCTGTGCCGCCGAGAGCCCGAGCCGACCGCCGACGACCTCGACACCGCGCACGGCTGGGCCGCCATCGCCGCGGCGGGGGTGCTCGCCGACGCCGCCGCCGACGCCCTGCCCGACACGGCCCCGCACCTCACGCGCCACCGCGTGTTCCAGGACCAGATCGTCGTCTGGCAGGCGACCGGCGCGCTGGCCGCCCGGCGTGGCGAGGGCACCCGCGCGGCGCTGGCCGCGCTGCGCGAGCACGCCGAGGACAGCGGCCGGCCGCTGGCGCACAGCGCGCGGCAGGCGCTGGCCTGGACCTCCGAGACCCGCGACGCCTTCACCGGACAGGGCCGCGACACCCGCGTGCTGCTGGTCGAAGCCGACCCGTTCACCGGCCGCTGCCTGGCGGGGCTGTTGAGCGAGGAGGGCTACGAGGCCAGCACGACCACGACCGTGCAGGCGGCCCGGGCGCAGCGGGCGAACCCGCCGCCCGTGGCGGTCGTCGACCAGCTCCTGCCCGGCGCGGCCGACTTCGGGCGCGACCTGGCCGCGAGCGGCACGCTGGTGGTCGCGCTGTCCGCCGCGCGGTCGGGGCAGGCCCCGCCCGGAGCCGCCGCCCTGCTGCGCCGGCCGATCCCGCCCGCGCACGTCGTGGCCGCCGTCCGCGACCTGTACCCGGTCGCACGCGAGCGGGTGCCGACATGACCCGCCGCATGCCCACCGGGTCCGCCGGGCTGGACGCGATCCTGGGCGGCGGCCTGGTCACCCCGTCGATCACGCTCCTGGCCGGGGTGCCCGGCACCGGCAAGACCGTCCTCGCCCAACAGGTGGCGTTCGCCAACGGCCACCCCGACGCGCCCGTGGTCTACCTGAGCACCCTCACCGAGCCACTGACCAAGATCACGCAGTTCGTGCAGGGCCTGGCCTTCTGCGACCCGGACCGGATCGGCGCCGAGGTCGTGTTCGAGGACATCGGCGACCTGGTCGTCACCGGGGGCTTGCGCAAGGGACTGGAACGCATCACCGACATCCTCACCCACACACCGGGCGCGGTGCTGGTCGTCGACAGCATCAAGGCGCTGCGGTTCGCCGCGCGCAACGCCACCGAGTACGTCCGCTTCCTCTACGAGCTCGCCGGCCGGCTCAGCGCCCTGTCCACCAGCTCGCTGTGGCTCGCCGAGTACGACCTGGCCGAACTGACCGCCTCACCGGAGTACGCGATCGGCGACAGCACCGTCGTCCTGTCCACCCACACCACGGGCCAACGCACCAACCGCGCCCTGCAGGTGCTCAAGCACCGGGGCAGCGGGAGCCTGTCGGGTTGGCACGCCTACCGCATCACCGAACGGGGACTCGACGTCTTCCCCCGGCTCAGCGACGTCGGCAGGATGACCGAGTGGCAGGGCGACACGACCCGGGTCAGTTCGGGCATCCCCGCGCTGGACACGATGCTCAACGACGGCTACTGGCCCGGATCGAGCACGATGGTGGCGGGCCCGCCGGGATCGGGCAAGACCGTGCTGGGCCTGTACTTCGTGTACCGGGGCGCGGAGCTGGGCGAGAAGTGCACCTTCACCACGCTGGAGGAGAACCAGGTCCAACTCGGCCGTGCCGTGCGCAGCCTGGGCTGGGACCCGCAGGACGACAACATCGTGCTGCGCTGCGAATCCCCCAACGACATCTACATCGACCAGTGGTACTACGAACTGGTCGACTCCCTGAAGGCCACCGGTTGCCGGCGGCTGGTCATCGACAGCCTCACCGCCCTCGCCACGGCCTGCGACGACGACCCGCAACGGTTCAGCGAGTTCATCCGCTCCCTGCTCAGCCGCTGCGCGCAGGCGGGGATCAGCACCATGCTCACCCTCGACGTGCCCGACCTCTACAGCCGCCACCGACTGCCCCAACTGGGCATCGCCCACCTGTCCGACAACTTGATCCTGCTGCACTACGTCCGCGACGGGACGAGGATGGACCGGGCCATGACCGTGCTCAAGTCCCGGGCGAACAAGAACCAACCCGACTCCCGCAGGTTCGTGATCACCCCGAAGGGGATCGTGATCGACGACCCGGTGACCGGACCCTGACCGCTCGGGCCCGGAACCCGCGGGTGTCCGGGTTTCCTTGCCCTACAACGATTTGGCGTGGTCGGTCCACGGCGCGCCGATGCCCCGGAACAGGCGGTGTCGGCGAAGCGGACGCGGGCCGCGTCGGAACACCGGCCGCCGCTGGGCCGCGCGCACGTCCTCCCCGCCCTCCCCGCCCCACACCCGCATCGGGCCCAGCGTCGTAGGCCTTGTGCACGGCAGCGGTCACCGGCTGCCGGTCGTCCCGCAGCCGGTGCACCACCCGAGTGGCTCGCGGCCGATCGCCGTACCCGTGGTTGGCGGTGGTCGTCGGTGGGAAGCCGGGATTCTTCGGCGGTTCGAGTCGATCGGTGGAGACCCGTGAGCGGGAATGCCCTTCGCGTCGCGATGTCCGGTCACGGCGGCGTGTGCGTGCTGAAGCTGTCCGGCGAAATCCGTCCACGCGACCACCTGCTCGTGCGCGACGCGCTGCTGCGGGCCGTGCTGATGTTGCCGCTCGCGGTCGTGGTGTGCTTCGGCTGGTCGCCCGAGCGGGTGGTCGTCGCGGTGGACGACGACCGGCCCGTGCCGTGCCGGCCCGCGGACCTGCGGCGCGCCGTCGCGCCCGGCCCGGTGGTGCGGTGCGGGTGGTCCGGCACCTTCTCGGGCGGCACCGTCATCTGGGCGGTGTTGGCGGTGGGACACGACCCGGTCGGCGCACGGTCGCGGCACGACACGGTGGGGACACCATGACCCAAGACGAGTGGCGTTCCGCCGACGAGCGCAGGACATGGCTGTGGGGCCGGATCCGGGACCTCGCCGGGCAAGGCGGCACAACCGTCTCCGTGCGGCACGTGTGCGCGGTCGCCGCCACCACGCTGGACGCGTGCGGCGTCGTCTTCTACGAGACCGCACCCGACGGCGACGGCGCCGTGCCGGTAGCCGTCACCGATCCGGTCGCGGACGTGCTCAGCGAAGCCGAGGTCACCACGGGCGAGGGCCCGGCGATCGAGGCCGTGCTCGACGAGTGCCCAGCGCTGGTCGCCGACCTGGACACCAAGGTCAACCTCGCGCGGTGGCCGGTGTTCGCGCCGATCGCCCTGGCGCACGGGGTGTGCGCGGTCTCGGCGTTCCCGGTGTGCCTGGGCGCGATCGTGGTCGGCTGCCTGGAGGTCTACCACGCCGAGCCGGTCGAGGTGGACCGCGAGCGGCTGGCCGACGGGCTGCTGCTGGCCGACGCGGTGGTGGTCGTGCTGTTGAGCGGCCTGCCCGCCGCCACCGGCGTGGACCCGTTCGCCGACGCGGTGGAAGCCCGGTGGGCGACCGTCCAACAGGCCGCCGGAGTGGTGTCGGCACAACTGGACGTGGACCTGACGACCGCCTTCGTGCGGTTGCGGGCCCACGCGTACTGCACGGACCGACGGCTGACCGACGTCGCGGCGGACGTGGTGACGGGCCGGGAGAGGTTCTCGCCGGAGCCGGGCGCGGGACCCGGCTGGGGCCCCTGGCCGGAGGAACGGAGATGAGCGGGGTGCTGGAGCGACGAGTGGCGCACAGCCTGGTCGGACTCGCCGGGGTCCTCGCGACCGGGACGGACGAGATCGAGTTCCTGCAGGAGATCAGCGAGCACTGCGCGCGGACGCTGGGAGCGGGCGCCGCGGGCGTGCTGCTGGCCGACCCGCGCGGTTCGCTGGCGGTGGCGTCGGTGTCCGAGCAGTGCCTGGAGTTGCACGTGCTGCTGGCCGACCGGGACGGGCCCGCGTTGGAGTGCTTCCACGGCGGCGAACCGGTGTCGTGGGACCGCCTCGACCGGGCGCCGTCGCGCTTCACCGCGCTGGCCGACCGGTCCGGGTACGCCTCGGCGTGGGCCGCGCCGATCAGGGCGCACGCGCAGCCCGTCGGCGTGGTCGCCGTGTTCCACCGGCGCCGGCCGCCCGACCCGGAACACGGGCGGCTGACCCAGGCGTTCGCCGACATGGCGGGCCTGTGCATCCCGCACACCGCGACCCGCCCGCGGGCGGAGGTCCTCCGTGAGCGGCTGCGCGCGCTGGTGGAGAACCACATCGTGGTCGAACAGGCCAAGGGTGTGCTGGCCGCGCTGCGCGGCGGTGACGTGGACGAGGCGTTCACGGCACTGCGCGCGTGGGCCCGCCACCACCGGACGCGGGTGCTGGACGTGGCACGCGCGGTGCTGGACAGAACCCCGGAGGTCGCGGACCTGACCCGCCGCCCGGGCTGACCGGCCCCGGCCCCGGCCCCGACCTGCTACTCGGTTCGCGCCGAAGTCGAGGACATGCCCTCCTCGACCCGGGTCGCGACGTGGAGCAGCTTGCCGTTCTCGGCGCGGGCCCGGGAGCGCAGGCGTTCGAACGCCTCGTCCACCGGGCCGCCGGGATCCTGAACGGCGCAAGCTTCGGCAGGGCTCGGAAAGCCGAGCGGAACGCGCACCGACGCCTGAACGATCGACCGCTCGCCGCGATCGGCGGCGCGGGTGCCGTACGCGACTCCTGGGCCCCTCGCACGGCGGCCGACTCCCCACCGTCCTGCCCTCGCCGATCCGCGCCGTTGGGCCGTTCGGGTTGACCTCGGTGCCGGGGCCAGTTCCGGGAGGCCGCCGCCGATGCCAGTTCTCACACCGCAGCGACCGCTGGCGCTCGCGCAAGCGGAGCGCACGGTCCCGGACGCGCCCGAGTGGTGGTTCGAGCCCAAGTACGACGGGTGGCGCGGCTGCCTGCATCGCGCGAGGCGTGCTGCACTCCCGGTCGGGCACCACCCTGTCCCGCCGCTTCCCCGAGATCCTCAACGCCGCGAGCCGGCGACTCGGCGACCTCGTCCTGGACGGCGAACTGGTCGCGCTGCTCGGCGGGCGCCTGGACTTCGCGGCCCGCCGCCACCTACCTCCCCGTCCACCCCAAGGTCGTCGTCGAGGTCGAAGCCGACCCCAACGTGGAATTCGGCCGCTTCCGCCACCGCCCGAGAGTGCTGCGCGTCCGCGCCTTATCGAGGGTCAGAACACGAGTCCCGACTCCGGTGTTGTGGGTGACGGATCGCGCCCACGATCAGCCCGGCGCAGCATCGCGCTCGCCGTCGCCGCGCGGCGCGGCACCACCCTGGAACACCACGCGATCGTCGAACCCCGCCGCTCGACCCGCGACTGGTCCTTCGGCGCGGCACCATCCCCACCCGCTGACCACACCCCGGCCGAGCCGCATCTTTGCGTTGATCCACGGCCGAGTTCGCGATCTTGTGTCCGGATCACGTCGATGCCGGTGCGGAGGTGGAGGCGACGGTGGGGCCCGACGCGGACGTTCACGCCCTGGGGCAGGTGGGCGTGGCGCGGGGCGGGCGGGTGTTCCAGGCCGGGCGGGACCTGCACGTGCACGGCGATCCCGCCGTGCCGGAGCCGTACCCGGCGCATCCCGTGTCGGTGGCTCTGCCGCACGGGTGGGCGGCGCGGTCGGTGCGCGGGCGTGGAGTGCTGCTGGATCGGTTGGTCGACGCGGCCGGGCAGGTCGTCGTGCTGCACGGCGTCGGGGGTTGCGGCAAGACGACCGTGGCGCTGGAGTTGGCGCGCCGGACCGGGCCGCGGGTGTGGTGGGTCGACGGGAGCAGCGCCGCGAGCCTGGCTCAAGGGTTCGGGGCGGTCGCCCTCCAGGCCGGCGCGGGCGAGACCGAGGCGCGGTCGGCGTGGGGCGGGCTCGGGTCGATGCCGGACCTGCTGTGGCGGGCCCTGCGCGGGATGGCGCAGCGGTGGTTGCTGGTCGTGGACAACGCCGACGACGTCGGGCTGCTCGCGGACGCCCAGGGTGTCGTGGTGGACGGCCACGGGTGGCTGCGCACCCCGGGCCCCGGCGGCACGCTCGTGGTGACCAGTCGGGACGGGCGCGCGGAGGCCTGGGGCGGCTCAGCGCGGCTGGTCGCCGTCGAACCGCTGGCCGGCTCCGACGCCGCCGCCGTGCTGGCCGACCTCGCCCCCGCGGCCGGTGGTCGCGCCGACGCCGAGGCGTTGGCCCGGCGGCTGGGCGGGTTGCCCCTGGCGTTGCGGCTGGCGGGTTCCTACCTGGCGGCCACCAACCGCGTGCCGGCGCTGTCGGGCGTGGCGGAGCCCCGGACGTTCGCCGAGTACCTCACCGCGTGGGAGACCCGGTTCGCCGACATCGTCACGCGCGGGCTGGACCAGCCGGTGCCGGTGGAACGCCGGGCCCTGCACCGCACGTGGGAACTGTCGCTGGACCTGCTCGCCGCCCGCGGCCTGCCGGTCGCCCGCCCGCTCATGCGGCTGCTGTCGGTCCTGGACGGCGCGCGGATCCCCGGTTGGCTGCTGCACCCCGCCGTGCTGGCCGACTCGGGGCTGTTCGGGACGGCGAGCGCCGCGGACCTGGCGCACGCCGTGGCGGGACTGGCCGGGGTGGGCCTGGTCGACCGCGTCGGGCCGGGGTGGGACGCGCTGACGGTCCACCCGGTGGTGCGCGAGGCCAACCGGCACCAGGCCGACGCCATCGCCGCGATGGGCGAGTACCTGTGGTTGGCCGTGCGGCTGGTCGAGCACGCCGTGGCCGGCATGACCCACGACGACCCCGGTCACTGGCCCCGGTGGCGATCGCTGGTGCCGCACTGCACGCACCTGATCGACCGTTTCGCTCCACTGTGGACCGACGAACGGGCACTGGTCGTCGCGCGGATCGCCCACCGCGTCGGCGACGCCTGCCACGCGGCGGGCCTGCACCTCGACGCCGACCGGTTCTACGGGGCCACGGCCACCCTCCGGTGGCGCGTGCTGGGCGCCGAGCACCCCGACACCCTGGCGGCCCGCCACTGCGTCGCCCTCATGCTGCGCGACCGCGGCGACCTGTCCTCCGCCGCCGCGGAGCTGAGGCGGGTGCTCGACCTGCGCGAGGCGGTCCTGGGCGTCGAAGAACCCGCCACGCTGGCCACCCGGCACGAACTGGCCAGGGTGCTGCGCCGCCAGGGAGACCTGACCGGAGCGGAGAGCGAGCTGCGCCACGTGCTCCGCGTCCGCGCCCGCGTCCTGGGCGCCGCGCACCCGGCCACCCTGGACTCCCACAACAACTTCGCGTTCGTGCTGCGCCAGTCCGGCGACCTCGCCGACGCGGAGCGCGAGTTCCGCGTGGTCCTGCGGCTGCGCCGGGAAGTCCTCGGGCCCGAACACCCCGACACCCTGACCACCCGGCACAACCTCGCGGGCGTGTTCTGGCGGTGCGGCGACCTGGTCGAGGCCGAGGCCCAGTACCGCGACATCGTCACGGTCGGCAACCGGGTGCTGGGCCCCGAACACCCGCAGGTGCTGCAAAGCCGCCACCGCCGGTCGTGCGTGCTGCGCGACCAAGGGCTCCTCGACACCGCCGAAGCCGAACTCCGCGACATCGTCACCACCTGCGAACGCGTCCTCGGCAAGGACAACCCGGACACCCTCCTCGCCCGCCTCGACCTGGCACTCGTCACCGGCCACCGCGGCGACCCCACCGCCGAGGCACAGGTCCGCGACGTCCTCGCCGCCCAGCTCCGCGTCCTGGGCCCGCTCCACCCCGACACGCTGACCAGCGAATACCACCTCGCCCACAGCACCGCCGACCGCAGGCGACTCGACGCGTTGCTGACCACGTGCCGAAGCGTGCTCGACGCCCGACACCACCTCATCGCGATGCTCCAAGCAACCCGGCTCGGCGGCCTCTCTACCGGAGCGCCTTGACCATGATCAGGCAGGGCGTGCCCGGCCAGAGGTCGCGAGTCTCCTCCAGTGGCCGGAAACCGGCGGCCCGGTAGAACTGCGTCGTGTCGGCGTAGCCCCGGTCGGGGGTGGTCGCCGCTGTCGAGGACGTCTCAGCGGTCGTCGTGTGGATCGAAAGCCCTCGGCCATCGCGTTCAGCAGCGCAACCCGGGACAGTGCAAGCCTGGTCGGTTCCCGTGACCGGCCCCGACAAGAACCATTTCGAAGCCGGATCGGTCAGGGTGAACGCCGAGGACCACGACAACGCCGTGGCGGTGACACCCGACTGCCACCTCCGCAGCACCCGATCAGTGGACCTCCAAGTCGACCGCGAGTACACGACACTGCGAATGCGGATCGGCGTGACCGACGACTCCAGGCCGAAGCGACCCTGCAAGTGGAAGCGGACGGCGGCGCTCGCGGCGGCGCGACCGTGGGGGTCGGTCAGGTGAAACCCCTGGAGACCGACATCACCGGAGCGCTCCGGGTCGAGCTGGAGGTCGAACCGTCGGACTGCGACGTCGAACTGGTTCTCCTCGACGCCGTGCTCGTTCCGGCGGCTTGATCGCGAGCGCGTCAGAACGCGTAGCGGACGCGCAGGTACGGCGCGTACTGGTCGATCAGGCCGAGCAGGTCGTCCAGCAGCGCCCGCTTGAGGCCGCGCCGGTAGCGGACGTTCGTGCCGCCGCCCTCGCTGCGCTTGGATTCCTGCAGGTCAGGACGCCACAGCACGTCCTCGGCGCGCGGGTGCCAGCGCAGGTTCACCTCGTGCAACGCGGCGTTGTGGGTGAGCATGATGATCTCCGCGGCCAACTGGTCGCGGGTGGCGGGCGAGATCGCGTCACCCAGCGCCACCAGCAGTTCGCGCCAGTCCTCCAGCCAGCCGTCGTGCACGACGACCGGGCTGAGGTTCACGTGCACCTCGTAGCCGGCGGCGCGGAAGTCGTCCAGGGCGGCCAGGCGTTCGGTGATCGGGCTGGTCCGCAGGTCGAGCAGCTTCGCGGTGCGTTCGGGCATCAGCGAGAACCGCACCCTGGTGCGGCCCCGCGGGTCCCAGTCGAGCAGGTCCCGGTTGACGTGCTTGGTCGCGAAGGACGCCTTGGCGGTGGGCAGCCCGCGGAACAGCTCCACCAGGTCGCGCACGTTGTCGCTGACCAGCGCGTCCACCGAGCAGTCCGAGTTCTCCCCGATGTCGTACACCCACGCCGCGTCGTCCACCTGGCCGGGCTCGGTCATCGGGCCCTGCCGCGCGACGTGCCGGGCCAGGTAGCCGGTGATCTGCTCGATGTTCGCGAACACCGTGATCGGGTTGGAGTAGCCCTTGCGGCGCGGCACGTAGCAGTACGCGCAGGCCATCGCGCACCCGTTGGCCGTGGACGGCGCGATGAAGTGGGCGGAACGCCCGTTGGGCCGGGCGCTGAGCGACTTCTTGACCCCCAGCACCAACGCCTCCTGCTTGATGCGCACCCACCGCCGGGCGTTGGCCTCGTCACCGTGCAGCTCGGGAATGCGCCAGTGGCTGTCCACCTCGACGCGCTCGGCGTCGGGGAACCGGTCGAGCACCGCACGGCCGCGCGGCAGCTCCGCGGCGGCGGGCTCGACGTAGATGCGGGTCGGCGAGATCAGCGGCTTGGTGCTCACCCTTCCAGTGTCCGAACGGGACCGACGAAAACGCACGTCAGGGCCGCCCCTGTGGGCCGACTCACTGTCACACGATCGGGTGATACGCCATCAAGCGGCTCCCTGCCGTGGCCCGGGTCACCGGGCGTCAGTTGTGTCCGGACCTCAACCCTGTTGTCACCGTCGACTTGTCCGCCCCGTCACCCGGAGGCGTTGCGCTGGTGCGACCGGGCGATCTTCGCGCGGATCTGGGCGGAGTCGGGGTGGTCGACCTCCTCCATCAGGGCCAACGTCCGCCGCCACGCGCGCGTGGCCGCTTCGTGGTCGCCGAGCGCGGAATGGGTGTCGCCCAGGTGGTCGAGGGTTTCCACCATGCCGTTGCGGTCGCCCAACTCCTCGTAGAGCCCGAGCGCCTGCCGGTAGCAGGCCTCCGCCCGGACGTGGTCGCCCAGGTGGTGGTGCACGAAACCGACACTGTCCAAAGTGGCCGCTTCACCGTCCTTGCTGCCCAATTCCCGGTGCAGGGCAAGGGCTTGCTCGCACTTCTCCAGGGCGCGTCGGTGGTCGCCGAGCAGGGAGTGGTACCACCCGACCGCGTTCAGCGCCCGCGCCTCGCCGCTGCGGTGGCCGGCCGACCGGAACAGCTCCAGCGCACGCGTGGCGTGGCGGATCGCCTCGGTGTGGCGCTCGCGTTGGCCCAGCAGCCAGCAGATCGCCCGGTGCGTGCGGGCCAGGCCGATCGGGTCCTCGATCTCGGCGTAGAGCCCGAGCGCCTCCGCCAGGTGCGCCCGCGCCTCGTCGTCGCGGCCGAGCCGGCCCAGGGCGTTGCCGAGCAGCCGGTGGGTCCTGGCCTGGCCGTCGCGGTCGCCCCGGCGGTGCGCCGCCTCCAACGCCGTGCGCTGGGTGGCGACGTAGTCCGGCCACAGCCCGGAGCGGTCCAGGAAGGTGACCAGCGTCCACGGCAGCCGCCAGGCGTGCTCGTCCATCCGGTGCCCGGCCGCCAGCCCGACCGCGCTGACCAGCACGGGCAGCTCGCCGCGGAACCAGTCCAGCGCCTGGCGGTGGTCGGTCACGCGCTGCACGACCGCGCCCGGCGCCGGGTCGGTCAGGGCGAGCGGGTCGCGGTGCGGTTCCAGCAGGCGGTCGGCGGCGTGCGCGGTGTGCAGGAGGTGGTCGAGCAGGCGGCGCACCGCCCGGTGCTGGTCCTCAGCGGGGTCGTGGCGGTCGGCCAGCTCGATCGCGTAGGCCCGCAGCAGGTCGTGGACCGTGTGGCGACCGGGCCGGTGCTCGGTGAGCAGGTGCGCGCGGCCGAGTTCGGCCAGCGGCGGGCGCACCCCGCCGGTCGGGCACCCCGCCAGGCTCGCGGCGGCGGCCAGGCTGATCTCCGGCCCGGGGTGCAGGCTCAGCAGCCGGAACAACCGCGCCGCCGCCGGGCTGAGCGTCCGGTACGACCACGAGAACACCGCCCGCACGTCCAAGTCCTCGCCGGTGTCCAACGCGTCCAACCGGGTCGAGTGGTCGCCCAGTTCGTCGGCCAGGACGGCCAGCGGGATGCCCGGGTGGGTGGCGACCCGCGCCGTCACGATGCCCAGCGCCAACGGCAACCCCGCGCAGTGCCGCAACAGGCCCTCCGCCGCCTCGGGCTCGGCGGCCAGCCGGTCAGCGCCGAGGTGCCCGGCCAGCAGGTCACGCGCCTCGTCGTGGCTGAACATCTCCAACGACACCGGCCGCGCCCCGTGCGTGGTGACCAGGCTGGTGAGCTTGTTGCGGCTGGTGACGAGCACCGCGCACGCCGGGCTGCCGGGCAGCAGCGGGGTGACCTGGCCCGCGTCCGCCGCGTTGTCCAGCACCACCAACACCTTCCTGTCCGCCACCAGGGTGCGGTAGAGCGCAGCCTGGGCGTCCGGATCCGCCGGGATGCCACTCGGCGGAACCCCCAACGCGTCGAGGAAACCCCGAACCACCACCTCCGGCGACACCGGCTGCGCACGCGGGTCGAACCCGCGCAGGTTCACGTACAGCTGCCCGTCGGGGAAGCGGTCGAGGTTGCGGTGGGCCCAGTGCAGCGCCAGCCACGTCTTGCCGATCCCCCCGGTTCCACCGATCAGGGCGATCACCAGGTCGGCACCCGGTTCCGCCTCGCCGGCCAGGTACGCGGTCAGCGCGTCCAACTGCCGCCGACGACCGGTGAACAGTCGCGGCGGCGCGGGCAGCTGCCGAGGCGGCCCGGCCGTCACCGGACGCGCCACCCCCACGTCCAACGCCGCATCCCGGGCCAGCACCTGGTGGTGCAACCGCTGCAACGCAGGCCCGGGATCGCTCCCCAACTCCTCGGCCAACCGCGTGCGGATGCGCTGGTAGGCGTCGAGGGCATCCGCCTGCCGACCACTGCGGTGCAGCGCGAGCACCAACTGCCCGGCCAACCGCTCATCCAACGGCCGCTCGGCAGCCCGCGTGACCAGACCCGCCACCACCTCGCGGTGCCGGCCCAGCCGAAGCACCAGGTCGACGTGCTCCAACTCGGCCTCGACCCGCTCGGCCTCCAACTCCGCCCGCAACGCGCTGATCCACTCACCGTCCAACCCGGCGAACGGCTCACCCCGCCACAACGCCAACGCCCGCCCGAGCAGGTCGGCAGCCGCGGGTTCATCAGCCACCCGGGCCTGTCCGATCAACGCCCGGAACCGGTGCACGTCCACCGTCAAAGGGTCCAGCGTCAGCACGTAACCGCCCGCACGGCGACCGATCCGAACCCCGTCGGCACCGGCGATGACACGCCGCAGACGCGTCAGGTAGGTGCGCAACGTGTCCCGCGCCCCAGCGGGCGCACGATCCGCCCACACCCGCTCCACCAGCCGATCCGACGAAATCGGCTGGTTGGGCTCGACCAGGAACGCGGCCAGCACCGACCGCAGCCGAGCCGGCCCGACGTCCACCGCCTTCCCGTCCACCCAGGCCTCGACGCTGCCCAGCACACGGAACTCCACGACTCCCCCTGACATCCCCCGTGCCTGTGTAGTCCCGCCCACCACCCGACTCAACGATGAAGCAACGTTTTGCCCACGACCGGACGCGCAGGATGGTCCGGACGGCGGGCCCGTCGAGGGGGATCGAGGAGGCGGACCCGCCGCACCACACAACAGTTGGAGAAGGGGGACCCATGGGGATGCAGTCCGTCCTCAAGACCATCGGCGTGGCCACCGCCACCGTCGCGGGCACGGCGATCATGCTGGTCGCACCCGCCTCGGCGGCTCCGGGCACCACGTCGGCACCGGCGAGCGTCTCGACGTTCACTCCGATCGGTGCCGCGGAGGCCGAGAACTGCCCGGTCGACCGGTACGGCTACCGGGGCTGGTCGCCGTGCGGCAGCCGCGGCATCGACGTCAACTGGGGGAACAACCGCCTGGAGACCTTCGTGGTCGGCACCAACCGCCAGGTTTACCACGCGTGGCCGGGCAGCGGCGGCTGGAAGTCCATGGGCGGCTGGGCCTGGCACATCCTGGACGCGCGGAAGCAGGGCAAGGCCAGGATCGTCGCCCACGAGGGCCGCGACCACACCACCTGGTGCCACAAGGACCCCGGCAACGGCAAGTGGTCGGGCACGTACTTCTGCGGGTGACGCCACACCGGGTTGATCGCAGATGACCGCAACCCTTGGTCCCTCCTTACTCCCGCGGAGGACCAAGGGTTGCGGCGCGTGCCGCCCACCAGCGCGTGACCCGGGCGGTTGAGGCGGCGGTGAAGAACAAGACTGTTTTCCGGGATGTCGCCCGTGCAGGCTCGACGGCACTGATCGTCGATCGACCTGGGGGAACGCGTGGCCGGACCCAGTCCCGCCAGCCGGTCCAGCGGTCAACTGTGGCGCACGCGATCCAGCTTGCCCCGAAGGATCAGCGTGATCGGCTGGTCGGGGCCCACGACACGGTCGAAGTCGGCGACGACGGCCTCAAGCAGCGGAACCGCCCGACCCCGGTCACCGGCGTTCCAGTAGGCGTTGGCGAGGCCGGCCCGTGCGGCCAGTGTGTCCCAGTGGTCGGGACCCAGCACGCGCTCGCGGGCGGCGACAGCGGCTTCGAGCAGCGGAATCGCGGCGTCCGGGTCGCCCGTGGCCAGATAGGCGCTGGCGAGGTTGCTCCGGGACGCCAACGTGTTCGGGTGGTCGGAGCCCATGACACGCTCGCGGGCGGCGAGGACCGCTTGATGCAGCGGGATCGCCCGGTCCAGGTCACCGAGGAACTGGCACACGCAGGCGAGGTTGTTGCGGGAATCCAGCGTATGGGGATGGTCGGCACCCAGGACACGCTCGCGGTCGGCGACGACCGCTTCCAGGAGTGGGATCGCGCGATCCGAGTCACCGGCGACGTGGAAGGCGTAGGCCAGGTTGTTGCGGGAGACCAACGTGTCCGGATGGTCGGGACCCAGCAGACGCACGCGGTCGGCGAGAGTGGCCTCGTACAGCGGGATCGCCCGATCCAGGTCACCGGCGGCCTCGTAGCCGTAGGCGAGGTTGTTGCGGGAGATCAACGTGACCAGGTGGTCGGAACCCAGGACACGCTCGGAGTGGGCGAGGTTGGCTTCGTAGAGGGGAATCGCCCGATCCAGGTCACCGGCAGCCCGATAGGCGTTGGCGAGGTTGCCGCGGAAGGGCAGCGTCTCCCGGTGGTCGGGACCCAGGACACGCTCGCCGTCGGCGAGAGCGGCTTCGTACAGCGGGGTCGCCCGGCCCAGGTCGCCGGCGGTCTCGTAGGCGTAGGCGAGGTTGTTGCGAGCGGTCAACGTGTCCGGATGGTCAGGACCCAGGAGACGTTCGCGGTCGGCGACGACCGCTTCGAGCAGCGGGATCGCCCGGTCCAGGTCACCGGCGGCCCGATAGGCGTTGGCGAGGTTGCCGCGGAAGGGCAGCGTCTCCCGGTGGTCCGGTCCGTAGAGACGTTGGCAGCTCTGGGCGGCACGGGCGTGGTGGGTGACGGCGGCGCCGGGGTCGCCCCGGCTGTCCAGGTAGTGGCCGAGGCGGGCCAGGAGGCGGATGGTGTGAGGCGTGTCCGTGTCGGGAGTGGTGTGCTCAAGCAGAGCGCGGGCGTGGGGAAGCACTTGTTGGTAGCGGGGCCAGTCGGCGGGTGAGCGCGGATCGAGTTCGGCCACGGCGTTGGACAGGATGGTGGTGGCGGTGTCGCGGGCGGCGGCGACGTCCTCCGGGCGGCGATGCGGGTCGTGGGGGTCCTGGGTGCGGGTGACGGCCTGGACCAGTCTGTGCACCGACACCGTCGTCCCGGTCAGGGTGATCATGCTGTAGGCGGCCAGGCGCCCCAACGCCTCGTGCACGTCGATCTCCTCGCCGAGATCGGCGAGGAGATCGCGGGGAATCCCGTCCGGCGCACACCAGGCCGCCACCCGCAGAACCTCACCCGCCAGCGGGGTGTCGGCCAGCCGGTCCAGCGTCACGTGCCACACCCGGGCCATCGTCTGCCGAGCGTCCCCGTCCTCCTTCGCGGCGGCGAACATCCGTGCCGGGGACCTGCCGAGGAGGTCCAGGTACGCGGTCGGGTTGATCCGGTTCTGGGCCAGGTAGGCCGCCGCCTGCTCGACCGCGAGCGGCAGGAACCCCAACTCCGCGCACAACGCCTCCGCGCCGGCCAGATCCGCGTCGGGCCATTCGGACCGCACCAACCGGTGCAGCAGGTCCACCGCCTGTCCGGCCGTGAGCACGTCCACCGCCACGGTGGGGATCCCGCCCCACCCGGTCCCCCGGCGGCTGGTGATCACCACCGTGCCCGTGCGCACCCGCTCCAACAACCCCGCCGCGTCGGCCGGCGTGGTCACGTTGTCCAGGACCAACAGCCACTCGTCGTGCGTGGCCAGCCACCGGACACCCAACTCGACCCGCTGTTCCGCCGGCAGCACCGCCGCCTCCGCCGCGATCGCGACGGCCAGGTCCGCGAGCCCGGTCGCGATCGCCGCCGGCGAGTCCGCCGTCACCCACCACACGAACGAGAACCGGTCCCCGCGCGACTCGGCGAACCGGGCGGCCAACGTGGACTTGCCCACCCCGCCCAAACCGTGCACCGCCACCACGACCGCACGACCACCCGCCCCGGAGACGGCGGCGTCCAACCCCGCCAACTCCTCCGACCGGCCCACGAACACGCCCGTACTCGCCCGAACGCGACCCACACCCGCGACCGCCGACAACGACTCCATCACCGGCACCACCGCGGGAGGCAGCACCGTGAGGTCACGGCCCACCTGATTCACGACCGAACCATCCCCGGCCGCGACGTCCTGCCTCACCAGGCCGGGGCCACCATCGTCCTCCGATCCGACCAACGCACACCCCGAACCCTTAGCCGCCACAGACCGACCGCCAACCCAACCCACCCGCACGACCCGCCACAACGCACAACTGCGGACAACTCGACGGCTACCACGCAACTGATCGTGAGGTCGTCGAGTCCGGCGAACCCGGCCGCCTGACCGCAGTTGTGCGTTGTGTGACGCGCGCGAGGCGGTTGAGGTGGTGGCTCTGGTCGTGGTCGATGGGGGCGGGTGCGGAGTTGATCGGTTCTGGCCAGGGGGAGTTCCCGAGCGCGCCGCACCAGACCGTCACCGCCTCGCACGGCTCGACGGTGTACGTCGCCGGCCGGGACGTCACGATCACGCACCCGCCGGCCCCGGTGCCGGGGATGGAAGCGGTTCGGGAACCGGCTCGGCTGCTGCGGGTGCCGGACGTGCCGGGCTCGTTCGTCGGTCGGCAAGCCGAGTTGGCCCGCCTCGACGCCGCGGTCACCTCCTCCGGCGGGCGTGGGCGGATCGTGTTGCACGGGCTGGGCGGGTCCGGCAAGAGCACGGTGGCCGCGCGGTTCGCCGAGCTGCACGCAGGGCGGTTCGCGCCGAGGTGGTGGATCAACGCCGACTCCCCCGCCGCCGTGGAGGCCGGGTTGGCTCGACTCGCCGTGGCACTGGCGCCCGAGACGGCCGGACTGCGCTTGGAGCAACTGGTCGAGTTGGCGGTGCACTGGTTGGGCTCCCACGACGGGTGGCTGCTCGTGCTGGACAACCTCACCCACCTCGCCGACGCGTCCGTGCTGCTCGACAGGGTCAAGAACGGCACGGTCCTGATCACCTCCCGCACCTCGGGCGGGTGGGGCGGCGCGACCACCGTGGCGGTCGGCGTGCTGCCACGGGCCAAGGCCTTGCGGCTGTTGACCCGGGTCGTGCGCGAGCACTGGCCCAAGCCGGACCTCACCGACGGCAAGCAGTTGTGCGCGGAGCTGGGGTGGTTGCCGCTGGCCATCCGACAAGCGGGCGCCTACCTCGGCCAGACCCGCACCGTCCCGACCGCCTACCTGAAACTGCTCGCCGAATTCCCGGCGCGCATGTTCACCGCGACGGCAGAGAACGACACCGAACGCACCATCGCCCGCGTCTGGCACGTGACGCTCAACCGCCTCACCAACACCCCTCTCGCTGGACACCTCCTGCGCCGCCTGGCCTGGTGCGCCCCCGACGACATCCCCCGGTGGCTGTTCACCCCCGGCGGCGAGGGCGGCGTCCCCGATCCCGACGTGATCGACGCGTTCGGCCGGTTGGCCGCCTACAGCATGATCACCCTGGACGCCGAAGCGGTCCGGGTCCACCGCTTGGTGCAAGCGGTCAGCCGCACCCCGGACGACGACCCGCACCGCCGAGCCGAGGACATCGCCGACGCCCGCGACGCGACCACGATCAACCTCGCCGGGGCGTTGCACGGGCACAACCCCATCGACCCCGCGACCTGGCCGCGGTTCCGGACGCTGCTGCCCCACGCCCGAGCACTGGTCGACCACGCCACGCCCGAGTCGGACACGCCCGCGACCTGCCAGTTGATCAACTCGGTGTCCCAGTACCTCCTCGACCAGGGCGACCCGACCACCACCATCGCCTACCTGACCCGCGCTACCGCGAGCCTGGCGCGCCTGCGCGGCCACACCCACCACGACACCCTCATGTCCCGGAACAACCTGGCGCGCTGCCACGAAACCGCCGGTGACCTCAAGCGGGCGATCGAGCTGTACGAGCAGGTCATCGCCGACATCGAGCGCGTGTCGGGCCCGGACCACCCCGCCGCCCTGACCCCTCGCAACAACCTCGCGGGCGCCTACCTGGCGACCGGCGACTTCGGCCGGGCCATCCCGCTGATGGAGAAGACCCTCGCGGACCGCGAGCGCGTGCTGGGCCCCGACCACCCGGAAACCCTGACCACGCGCAACAACCTCGCCTACGCCCACCAGGCGGCCGGCGACCCGCGCCGAGCGATCCCCCTGCTCAGGTCCGCCCTGGCCGACCGGGAACGGGTGTTGGGCTCCAACCACCCCGAAACCCTGACCACGCGCAACAACCTCGCCTACGCCCACCAGATGGCAGGCGAGCTGCGACACGCCATCCCGCAGTTCGAGGCGACCGTGACCGCCACCGAGCAGGTGCTGGGCAACGACCACCCGGACACCCTGCGCAACCGCAACAACCTCGCCCTGGCCTACCAGGCCGCCGGGGACCTCGACCGAGCGCTACCCCTGCTCAGGCAGAACCTGGCCGACTCCGAACGCGTCCTCGGATCCGACCACCCCACGACCATCAACAGCCGCAACAGCCTGGGCCGCGCCTGTGTGGCCGTCGATCCCGGCCAGGCGTTCACGCTGGTCAAAACCGCCTTGGCCGACAGCGAACGCGTTCTGGGACCCGACCACCCGAACACCCTGACCATCCGCGGCAACCTCGCCGGCATGCTCGTGTCGTCGGGACGACCGGACCTCGCGGTCACCGTGCTCAGCGCCGTCCTCAAGCAGCACGAACGAGTGCTGGGCCCCGACCACCCGGACACCGTGACCCTTCGCTCGAACCTCGACGGCCTGACCCGGAAGTGATCCGAGGCCGCAGGTCGATGACGCTCGAACCGCCAGGTCGAGCCGTGGAGGTTGCCGAAAACCCGTTGACCGGCGGTGCGCAGGCTGATCATCATGGCCGACATGCAGCAGTAACCAGTGACGCCCGGAGAGTCGACGGTGGGATCCACCCACTCCCCGCCGTGCCTCTCGACAGCCCGCACCGCGTGATCGGTGCGGGCCGCTCGCCACTGGTCCCGAGGCGATGTACCACGCCTCCTGCACAGCACTGGAGTCCACCGAAACCATGAGTGACCTCCGCCGTACCGTCCTGCCCTTCGGGTTCGACCTCGACCGGGAAGCGCTCTGGACGGTCAACGACCTCGGCCTGCCCGTCGTCCACGCGCCGGAACAGCCCATCCGCGAACGCATCCACGTGCCGCTGCGCGAACGCGACCGCCGGTGGATGTTCGAGGGAGACGAGCACATCCACGGTCCGTCCTCCGGCCGCGGACGCCACGCCACCCGGCACGGCCGCGTGCGCGCCCGACGGGAACGGCACCTGGGCACCGGCAGCCGATACGCCGCGCTCCGCGCTCGGCTACGCGGGCGAGGCCGCCGCCGCCTGTAATGCGCCGCCGCCTGTGATGCGCTGCCGCCGACAGCCGGTTCACCGTGAGACCTCACAGGTGAGCAGCGATCATCCATTCCATGACCTCGACCGGCAGTGACGGGTTGGCGGCTGCGTCTCCAGCCAGATCCGGGTCTTCCAGCAGGGCGATCAGGATGTCGGTGGCAGGTTCGGGTGCCTGCGGCCCGCGCAGGGCCGGCTCCGCCACCACGGCGTTGGCGGCCAAGCACGCACCCTACTTCGGTGCCCGGAAGCCGCCGATCTTCTTTTCGAGCAACTCGGCCAGCCGCAGCGGGGTGCGGTCCTCGTACATCGGGCCGATGAGTTGCACTCCGACCGGTAGGCCCTCGGGCGAAGGGCCCGTGGGAATGGCGGTGGCGGGTAGGCCGGGCATGGTGGCCACGCCCGCCCAGACGAGTTGGTCGAAGTACGGGTAGTCGAGGCCGTCGATGGTGATGTGGCGTTCCATCGGGTTGGGGCTGTGGTCGTGGGGGAACGCGGGGGTGGGCGTGATCGGGCACACCACGGCGTCGAACTCGGTGAACAGTCGCCGCCAGGCGTGGCGGTGCAGTTCGCGGCGGGCGTTCGTCTCCAGCCAGTCGCGGTGGCTGGACACCATCGCGCGCAGGCGTACGGCGTCAAGGCTCTGGTCGGCTGCGCTCAGTCCCGCGACGCGGGTCCTGAGCTGTTCGAGGGAATCGGTGGGGAAACGCGCGACGGCTCCCGAGATCAGCAGCTGCATGTAGAGCGTCGCGGCTTCGGCCAGGTCGGGCAGCAGCGGGCTGTCCCGTTCGACGCGGGCACCGCCGTCGATGAGCGCGTCGGCCACCCGGTTCACGCCTGCCCGCACGGCCGAACCGGTCGGGATGAGCGGGTGGTCGTCCAGGACCAGCACCCGGAAGTCGTCAAGACGTTCGTGACGGGCGGGTGGCAGGGCCACGCGGTGCGCCAGGCCGAGCGTCAGCGGGTCCGGGCCGGCCATGACGTCGAGCAGGAGCGTGAGGTCGCGGGCGGTGCGTGCCATCGGACCGACCACGGCCAGGTCGAAGTCGACCGGTAGTGCGGGCTCGGACGGCGCGACCATGCCGCGGGTGGCCGCGAGTCCCAGCGTCGGCTTGTGCGCGTAGACGCCGCAGAAGTGGGCGGGGGTGCGCAGGGAGCCCGCCAGGTCGGAGCCGATGGACAGCGCACCGAACCCGCACGCCAGGGCCGCCGCCGACCCGCCGGACGATCCGCCCGCCGTACGACTGTGGTCCCACGGGTTGATGGTGGTGCCGTGGATCTCGTTGAACGTCTGGATGTCCTGCAACCCCAACGGCACATTGGTCTTGCCCAGCACCACCGCGCCCGCCGCCTTGAGTCGCGACACCTGCACCGCGTCCTCGGCCGGCAGGTAGTCCCGGTGTGGCGGCATGCCCCAGGTCGTGGGCAGCCCGGCGACGTTGTACGACTCCTTCACCGTCACCGGAACACCCAGCAGCGGCCGGTCCTCGCCACGCGCACGTGCCTCGTCGGCCTGGCGCGCGGCGGCCCGCGCGCGGTCGAAGTCCGGCACGCAGATCGCGTTGATCACCTCGTCGTCGCGCTCGATGCGGGCGATCGCCTCCTCGGTCGATTCCACCGAGGTCACCGCACCGGCACGCAACGCTGAAACAAGTTCTTCGGCCGAATCAAAGCTTCGCATGAATCCGAAGCTATCGACCCGCTGAGGAGGGCACGAAATCACGGAGAAAGCCACCGCAACCGGTGAACTTGCGCGCTCGTTCTACCGCGGAAGGCGATCCATCGCAGGTCAGAGCACCGACAGCAAGCCGCCACTGACACAGGCCATGTTATGACGCATTGTGCAACAGGGCGGATGTCTCAATTACGGGATGAGGTGGACGTCTGGGTGAGCAGGCCGGTCGAACGCCGTTGTCGGCCAGCGCGTGCCCATCGTCCACGCGCGGTTGAGATCCGCCATACCGGCGCTACTTCCCCGCATCCGGGCCTGAGCCGACCTTGAGCACGCGGGTGGTGTCGGCGTCGAGCGGGGTGCCGTCGGTGCCGCTCGGCACGACGGTCGGGACGGGTTCGCCGTGGTGGTCGACCAGGGTCGAGTGGGTTTCCCCGGCGGTGAAGGCGTGCCGTTCTCCCCACTGCCGCAACGTGAGGATGACCGGGAACAGGTCGCGTCCGGCGTCGGTGAGCACGTACTCCTGCCGTCGTCCCGAGGGCGCGGGGCGCTGGGTCAGCAGGCCGTGGGCGGTGAGGCGGCGCAGGCGGTCGGTGAGGATGTTGCGCGCGATTCCCGTGCGGCGCTGGAACTCCGTGAACGAGCGCGCCCCGTCCATGGCGTCGCGCACGACGAGCAGGCTCCACCGGTCGCCCACGAGGTCCAACGCGCGCGCGACCGGGCACTCCGGGTCGGTCCAGTCGGGCACCGCGCACCCCTCCCGTTCGGTTGCGGTTTGAAACCATCATGCCGTACGGTCCGAATGGTTGCATTCTGCTACTGATTGGGGTCGCGCATGGACGCGGGACGGCGGCTGGTGCTCGCGGTGGTGTGCGGGGTGGCGGTGGCGGGGATCTATGCCGCGCAACCGGTTCTGCGGCCGATGGGCGCGGAGTTGGGCGTGTCGGCCGGGCTGACCGGGTGGATCGTGGCGACCGGTCAGCTCGGTTACCTGGTGGGGCTGGTGCTCCTGGTGCCGCTGGGCGATGTCGTGGACCGGCGACGGCTGATCGCCGCGCACCTGGCGCTGACCGCCGTGGCCATGGCGGTGACGGCGTGGGCGTGGGCGGGCTGGGTGGCGTTCACCGGGTTGGCGGCGGCCGGGCTGCTCGCGGTGGTCGTGCAGACCACCGTGGCCTACGCGGCGTCGGTGTCGGCACCGGCCGAGCGCGGCCGGACCATCGGCGTCGTGACCTCGGGCGTCGTGGTCGGCATCCTGGGTGCGCGGGTGGTCGCCGGGGCGTTGGCCGAGGTATGGGGGTGGCGTGGCGTCTACGCCGTGCTCGCGGTCCTGTCCGCCAGCCTCGCGGCCGTGGTCCTCGCCGTGCTGCCCGCCGACCGGCGCGCCGCCCGCCGCGTCCAGCTCACCGGTCTGTTGGGGCGACACTTCCTGACCCGGGGGATGATCGCGTTCTTCCTGTTCGCCGCGTTCGGGACGCTGTGGAGCGGCCTGTCCCTACCGCTGGCCGACGCGCCGTGGCACCTGGGCGAGAGCCTGATCGGGCTGTTCGGGATCGCCGGACTGGCCGGCGCGCTGGGTGCCGCACGCGCGGGCCGTTGGGCGGACGCCGGACACGCTCACCGCGTGACCGGGTTGTCCCTCGTGCTGCTCATCGCGTCGTGGGCGGCCATCGCGCAACTCCCCTGGTCACTGTGGCTCCTGGCGGCCGGGATCGTGGCGCTGGACTTCGCCGTCCAGGCGGTGCACGTGAGCAACCAACACGTGCTGACCGCCGGCACGGCCGGGACGAGCACCGTGATCGGCGGCTACATGGTCTTCTACTCGCTCGGCTCGGCGTTGGGGGCGACCACGACCACCGCGGTTTTCGCGACGCGCGGGTGGACGGGCTCCAGCGTCCTGGGAGCGGGCTTCGCGTGCTGCGCGCTGGCCGTCTGGACCATCGACCTGGTGGCGCGAAGGAAGGTCGGGGTCAAGGACAGCAGGCCAGTCGCTACGACTTCGGCTTGTCACGGTCACCGCGCCGCTTCGACCGAAGCGCTTTGATCGACACCGCCAACGCCGCGAGAGCGGCCAGGGTCCCCGCCGTGTCGTTGATCAACTGGAGAAGGTCGAGCACCGGATCCTCTGCATTCCGCCGGCGCTTCCCCCGAGCGATCCTGTGAAGGGCGCACGAGGGACCTCCGGCATTCAGGCACGCTGAATGAACCGGAGGTCTCCCTCGCCCAACCAAGAGCTTGGACCGACGACACCGGGCATCCGACGCTGGACCCCGTGCTGACGATATCGCCGTGTTCGGAGGTACTCCCCTCTCGTGATCGAGACTACGCACATCGCGTTGAGCCGGCACTCGTCCATCCGGTGCAGGGCCGGCTCACCGGTCGTCGTGACGTCCAGCGCACCCGTGGCGCGTCGGATGTCGGTCGGTTGACCGTGAACGCGGTTCACGCGGGTGTGGACGGGTGTTCGGCCGGCGGACGGGAGGGGTTCGTCCGTCACCCACCGCGGCCGGTCAGCCGGGCGGTGCAGCAGGCGGGTCTGACCGACGCCTACCGGGTGGTGCACCCGGACCCGGTGACCAAGCCGGGCACCACGTGGTCCCCGGTCTACCCGCGCCACAACGGCTCGACCGGCGTCCCGGAACCCCGGGACCGCATCGACTTCGTCCAGTCGGCGGGACGCGTGCAGGCGACGAGCAGCGAGGCGGTCGTCCTCGGCACGCCCACCGCGGTGCCCAGCCACCAGGACAACCTGTGGTCCTCCGACCACGCGGCCGTCACCACCCGCTTCCGCTTCTGATGCCGGAGTCTCGGGGCGTTCGTCGCGCGGTGAGCGAAGCGGGGATGACGCCGGTCGCCCGGCGGTCTACCGCTCGACCCAGGTGTACCGGTCGGCCAACGCGGCGAAGTCGGCGTCCGCCTCGCGCAGCAGCTCCACACCGCGCTCCCGCGGCAGCAGCAGGCGCTCGGGGTACTCGGTCACCTGACCGCACAGGACGATGTCGCGCTCGCCCTCCGCCTCCGAAGCCTCCAGGTCGTAGAAGGTGCCGTCCCAGATCATCGTCGCGGTGGACCAGTCCTCGCCCACTCCGATGATCACGACCTCGTCGCCGCCGTCGTTCCAGCTGAACGTGGCCGACGCCGTCGGGGGCAGCGCCGCGTACGCCGCCTCCGCCTCGGCGAGGCCCAGGAGCCTGCTCGGCTGGTCCGGTTGCCAGCAGTCGAATCGGATTCGCGTCAGGTCGTTGCCCGGCGCCCGGCTCGGCCCGCGACGGCCACGACCAGTGCGAACGCGCACATCGACGCCACCAGGCGGACATGCGCGCGCACGTCGGGAACACGTCGCACTTTCACGGTGAGCCCGCTTCAGGTGAACCACGCTCCCAGGCCCGTCCTACCCACCCGAAAACCGCGACCAGATTATCCCCGGGAGTTCGTCCGCACGTGTGAACCGCGACACGGCGGAGATCAACCGCCCGAGTGGATTCCCCTTCTGCGCCGAAACCGTCGACGGAGGAGTCGCCGACTGTCCGATGTGGATGGCCGCGTCGGGCGGAGCGGCTACCGGACACCCACGGCCGCCAGGACGGCCGCCCCGGCGGGTGTGTCGAACCGCGTCGTGCGAGTGTTGGGACCGACGTGGTCCGGGCGCCACTGCGGTGTCCACGTCAGGCCCGGTTCCACGAGGCGCAGCTTGCCGAACAGGCTCTCGATCTCCGCTCGTGACCGCCAGACCACGGGGCTGCCGCAGGCGTCGCAGCGTTGTTTCAGCCGCGCGAGCTTGCGTCGGATCGTCTCCGGGACGCCGTCGTCGGTGACATGGGACAGCACCAGGTGGGACCCGGGTGCGATCAGGGCGCGGTAGCGGGCGATCGCCGACGGGGCGAGGTCGTGGTTGTCGGCGCCGGGCTGGTGCACGTGCAGGACCGCCACCACCAGGAGCGCGACGGGCCGGGTGAGGTCGAGGACGCCGGTCTCGCCGACTTCGCGCCACACGGTGTCGGGGTCCCGCAGGTCGGCGTGCACGACGGCGTGCCGTGCCGCGTCCCCGTTGTCCTCCACCAGGATCCGGGAGTGGGAGACGGCCACCGGTTCGTTGTCGACGTAGACCACGCGCGTGGCACCTGGGGCCACCTCGTCGGCGACCTGGTGGGTGTGGCCGGAGTTCGGCACGCCGGAACCGATGTCGATGAACTGCCGCACTCCGCGTAGCACCAGGTAGCGCACCGCCCGTTGGAGGAATTGGCGGTTGGCCCGGGCGATGTCGCGCAACTCGGGGAACCCGGCGAGCGCGCGGTCGGCGAACTCCCGGTCCACCGCCCAGTTCGCGGTGCCGCCGAGCAGGTAGTCGTAGACGCGGGCATCGCTGGGGCGCTGGAGGTCCACGCCGGGCAGGGGGAAGCTCTCGTGCGGTTCGGTCACGGCGCCCTCTCGTCCACACGACTCCGGCACTTCGACGCTATCGCTGGTCGTCCGTCGCGCAACAGCGGTCACCCGCATGACTCACCGTCGCCTGAAATGGTGACGCAGGTTTTCGAGGAACCTTCGACTCCGATCCGGGTCCAGGGCTGCCGCCGCGAGCCGCCGCCAGGCGTTTTCCTGGTCCGCGACGAACCCGGGGTCGTCCTTGTAGCGAGCGCCGTTCGCCCATTCGACGTAGGCACGGGGCTTCATGTCGTCTCCGAACGTGAGGATGGTGAAGTCTGCGGGCATGTGCAGGAACGGGATGGCCTCGGTGAGGACCCGGATCGTGAGCGTCGGGTACCGGCCGTCCAACCCGAGCAGGTGCTCGACCTGGTCGAGCGCGACGGTCCGGCCCGCGCTGCTGAAGACGCGGCGGAACGTCGACTCGCCGATGATGTAGGTGCGGTCGGCGTGCGGCGTGGATTCGAGGAGGTTCTGCCGCTCGGTGCGGTTGCGGATCTTCTGGGTCATGCCCTCGACGCGGGGACTGCCGAACAAGGCCAGCATGTAGGGCGTCGACTGCAGCACGCCGGGGACGTTCCCCTGGTGCCAGCTTCGGATGGTGACCGCGTGCGGTTCGTGCAGGCTGTACTCGCGGAACCAGTCCGGGATCAGCGCGCGGTGACCGGTCCAACTCGGCCGCACGTAGGCGCGGTGGTGTTCGATCATCTCGGCCCGGACCGCCTCGGGCACGTCGAGGCACCGCATCAGTTCGATGAGCTTCGGGTACTCGATCCGCGTCTGCCCGGACTCGACCCGCGTGACCGTGGTCTGCGTCCAGTGGAGCATGCTCGCCAGCTGTTCCTGGGTCAGCCCCGCGGCCTTGCGCGCACGGTGGATCGTCGCCCCCAGTCGCAGGCTCGCGACGGTGGGCACGCTCACGCCTTTGGTCACGGCACCCGCCCGCGCGCCGTGCCGACCTCGTGCCTCGTCCTCGCCACGGGGAACCGGGGTTCGGTCACCCGCCTAGCGGCGGCGGAGCGCGCGCAGGAATTCCCCCCACCGGCGCGCCGGGAAGCGCAACTCCTCCCCCTCGGCGCGCGGCTTGGAGTCCCGCACCCCCACCACACCCGACCGGTCCCAGGCGACCTCGACGCAATCCCCGCCGTCGGGACCGCACCGTCCGGCTCTGCGCCATGTCCGTTCCGACGCGTCCTTGTTCGTAAACCGGTCGTCCATGACCACCCCCGACATGTCGCGACCGCGGGAAATGGTCCCGTGCGCTTTTTCCCGCGGCAACAGGGCAAAACGGCTTCCCGTGCCTGGGACGCGCGACCGTTCACACGGCCGGGCGAGCACGATTCACGCGGCAGGTCTACGACGGAAGAGGAGGTGCCCGCGCTTCCCGCCCACCGGGTCGGACCGGAGAACGACGGCGGTGTCCTCGCGCAAGGAGTGGACCGGGGACGCGTTCCTCCACTGCCCACGGGCCGGGGAGGCGGGCCGATGAGCAGGTCCGGGACGGTGAAGCCGTTGCGCGGCGGGCTGAGGCGACAGGTGGCCGCACGGGTGGCGGCGGACTTCGTCGAGAACAAGACGTCCATCCAGGAATTGGCGGCAGCACAGCGGTTGGCCGACCGGCACCGGTCCGGCGAGCCGGTGCGCCGCCGAGGCGACGGGTTTGCCCTACCGCGCCGTCCGGCAGCGCTGCCGGCGCGGGGCGGGCGCCTGCGCGACCACACCGGTGCCGGTCACGGACGCGAGGCCCGCGACCGACACCGGATCGCGGCTACAACTCCGCCGTGACGGCTACCGGGGCTTCGCCGTCCAGCCCACCTCCGCGGCCGAGCACCCGCAGGCGGTGCTGCACCAGCAGGCACGCGATCACCACCGCGAGCCCGCTCGCGCCCGCCGAAGCCCCCGCCACCAGGGCGCACCCGGCGAAGATCACGACGAGCAGGACCACGATGCGCAGGGTTCCACCCCAACCACGGAGGTTCTCGGCGAGCAAGCACAGCCACCCGGCTCGACGCGCGACCGGCGGCTGGGGCAGTCGCGACGCCCGACCGGGCGTCTCGGCAGACACGTCCGGGCCACCGCGTTGCGCGGAAGTCGTCCGGATGCGACGTACCATCGTCATGTTGATTCCTAGGTCGTGTGGGTTTCAACGAGTGATGGACGCGGTTTCCCGTGGCAGCGGGAGACCGCGTCTTTGTTCTGTCCGGCATTGCTTGTCGCGACCGCACAATGGCGACGTGAGCACGCAACGACGAGATCATGCCCTGCCGGATCACCCGCGCGCCAACCGTTCCGACCATTCCGCGACGAGCGGCGAGACGACCGCGCCGAGCGGTTAGCGCGCTATAGCCGGCGGTGATACCGCCCGCTCCACCCCAGCGGCGTTCACTTGCCGCGCCGACCAGGAATAGATCACTCGAACGGCGCACAGGACAACACCGACAAGCAATGCCGGACGCCGAAATGTCACCCTAAAGTGTGGTATCCGGGAACACATGTCCACCGGGGAACTCAGCGACTATTCGCGCAAGGGCCCGCGTCACGACCGTGCGGCCTGTTGCGGCGGCACTTCAAGCGGCGACCGGTGACTCGACACTTGCGCCTAATCGCGTCTTTCGCGCAGGGCGACAACCAACGCGAGTCCGCCGAACGCGGCGGTGACCAGCGCGGCGGTGAGCCTTGAGACGTGCGGCTGGCTGCGCTCCGGGCAGCCATGTCACGCCCGTGGGAACCGGAGAACCCAACGGCGTTGCCACGGGGTTTCGACGGCGCGCGGGTTGTGGTGGCGGCGGGTCCAGGTGACGGCTTCTTCCGGGGCGATGCCGGAGAGGATCGCCAGGCAGGCTAGGACGGTTCCGGTTCGGCCGATGCCGCCGCCGCACGACACCTCCACGGCTTCACCGGCGCGGGCGCGGGCGTGGAGTGCGTGGATTTCCCGGATGGCGGCGGCGTGGTCTCGGGGTAGGCGGAAGTCCGGCCAGTCCAGCCAGGTGTGGGGCCAGGTCAGGGCGGCGTCGTGGGTGCGGCGCAGGCGGTGGGAGCCCAGGTACAGGCCGAAGTCCGGGGTGGGGCCGGCCGGTAGCGGGTGGCGGAGGCCGCGCCCGCGGACCCACGAGCCGTCGGGTAGTTGGATGGAGCCGGGCAGGGGTGGGGTGGTCATCGGGTTGCGCTTTCTGGGGTTTGGCGGGCGCGGTGGTTGGCGACGTTGACGCGGTTGCCGCAGCGTTCCGGTGTGCAGTAGCGGCGGCGGCCGGCGCGGCTCGTGTCGGCGAACACGCCCCGGCAGCCCGGCGCTTCGCAAGCCCGGAACCGGTCGTGACCCAGCGCCCGAACCACGCCCAGCAGGGCCACGCCGAACAGCGCGGCCAGTTCGTCGGCCAGTGACGCGCCGGGAGCGGTCGGGACGTGCCACCGCCACCCGCCGTCGGGGGCCGGGCGCAGGACCGGGCCGAGCGCGGCGCGGCGCGTCAGCACGTGCGCGCCCGCGACGGCCTGGTCCTCCGTCTCGGTCTCCAGGATCATCCGCACCTCGCGGCGCAGCAGCTGGACCTGGAACACGTCGTCAGCGGTCGGCTCCCGGTCGGCGAGGGCGTCGGGCCGCACGGCGCGGTCGGCCAGGAACGCCGTGAGCGACTCCGGGTCGGGCAGGCCGTCCCCGGCTGTCCGCACGGTTGGGGACGTGTTGACCAGGTCCGTCGCCACCGCGGCACCGGTGGTGTAGTCGGTCAGCGGTATGTCCACGGCGCCCTTTCGATGTAAGAGGTAAAACGAGACTACAACCCTTTCAGACGGTGATCAACATGGGTTCAGAGTTCGTAAGTTCGTGCCACCGCGACCAGGTTGCCGTCCTCCCGCGTCGAGGCCACCGTGTCCGCGGGTCGGGGACGGAAGCCCGGGGCGGTCGGGCATCGTTGCGCTGTCGCCATTGCGGCCTCGTGGTTCGACCATCGATCCTTCGACCGGCATCGGTTCGGCCGGGCCCGTCCACAGATCGCCTCGGGCATAACCTTGCGGCAGCCGGGACACGTACCTCGGGTGACCCGCCGGCTGTCGGGGAGGCGCGCGGTGCCCTCACAGCCGCCCCCGCGGTTGCTCCGGGCCGCCGGTCGGGCCGGTTACGGTCGTCGGCATGGAGCACGCACGTGCAGCGGTGGACGCCGGGGCTGACGTCCACCGCTGCGGACGGCGCGCTGCCGGCGACGAGCACGGTCTGCTGGCCCTGCAACGGCAGGCGGGCAATCGAGCGGTGACCGGCCGCCTCGCCGTGCAACGGCTCTCGGCCGAACACGGTCAGCACGTGTCCAACGGGGTCATGGCGCTGACGGCGTCCCTGTCGACGCCCGTGCCCGCGGACGCGACGGTCCGGTACGAGGCCGAACCACTGCCGGTGCCCGGGGTGACGGGGTACCGGTTCACGCTCGCCGACCGGTCGTCCGGTGCGGTGGTCCGGCTGGTGAACACCACCTCGCCCGTGGTGAACCTGCGCCTGCCCGGCGTCGGAGCGCGATATCGGATCACGTGCGCGGTCACCCGCGGACGCGGGGAACTGTCCCGCGTGTCGCTGGACCAGGACACCCGTGCCCGGGTCGCGGTCTCCGGTTTCGGGCAGGACGCCGCCGCCCTCGACGAACTGACCAACGAACTGTCCCAGTACGTGCTCGACGCGGCGGCGGCCACCGGCCCGAACGGCATCACCGCGCTGTTCCTCGCGGCGGTCCTGCGCATCGAGATCGCCAACACCCCGGCCCTGCCGTTCATGTCGCCACCCGCGGCACGCGACCGCGAGATCGCCCGGTCCCAGGCGGCCGTCGGCAGGCGGGAGGCGGGTGGGACCGTCGACGCCGGCGAACTCGACGCGTCGATCGGCGTGGGCCAGGTCAAACCCAGCACCGCGGCGATGCTCCTGGGCGACACCGCGTGGACCGAGCAGGACCGCGCCAACCGGTCACCGGCACGCGCCGCCGTCCAACAGGGTTTCCTGTCGCTGAGCCCCAGCCGGCAGCGCGCCCTGATCACCCTGTTGAGCTGGCCGAAGTCCAACATCACGACGGCGGCGCGACTGCTGGCGAGGCTGAAGAACCGGTCCCACCGCTACCCGGGCATGTCGCGAGCCGCGTTCGGCGCCCACGAGCGCGCGACGAAGATCATCGCCACCGAGTACAACATCGGCGGCAGCCGCACCCCGGAGGCGCTGGCCAATCCCACCTGGTACGGCGACGAAGCACGGAAGAACATGAACGACCCCGAGATGGCACAGACCTTCCCGAACACGTGAGCCGGCACCCTCGCCGAGGCGAGGGCGCCGGCCCCGAACCGTCAGCGTTGCAGGGTCAGCAGGCCCGGCCGGTACGGCAGCAAGCCGTAGTCGCCGCCGGACCTCGGGTCGCGGCCCTGGTAGAGGAACTGGAGGTTGCAGGGGTCGATGGTCTTCGTCTGGTCGGGGTTGGCCCGGATCAGGTCGCCGTGGCTGATGTCGTTGGTCCACGTCGCGCCGCTGTTCGCCTTGCCCGCGAACGGGTTGCTCTCGGTGGCCGCCTGCGGGGTCCACGAGCCGTTCAGGCTGGTGGCGGTGAACGAGCGGAAGAAGCGGCCGTTCGCGCCCATCGCCTCGACGATCATCAGGTACTGGTTCTGGCCCTGGACCTTGTAGACCTCGACCGCCTCGAACAGGTTGGCCGTCGTGTCGCTCATGATCTGCGTCCACGACGAGCCGAAGCTGCCCGGGAAGTTCCCGATCGGCATGGTCTGGCGGTAGATCTTGCCGTTGTCGCCGGCGAAGAACAGGTACATGTTGGTGCCGTCACCGATCAACGTCTGGTCGATCGGACCCGTGCCGGAGTTGGGGATGCTGGCCGTGGACAGCACCTGCGGCGCGGACCACCCGTTGGGGTTGGTCGGGTCGTTCGACGTCCGGTAGGTGAACGCCGTCCCGCCCCACTGGTAGGCCAGCACCCAGATGTTCTTCGGGGCGAAGTAGAGCAGCGTCGGCGCGACGGTGCCGGAGTTCATGGCCTGCTGCGGCGCCGTGGCCATCTCCGACCAGTTGCTGAAGGTCCCGAAGTTCATCGAGCCCCAGGACGTCCCCGTGTCGTGGGTCGTCGCGTACACCAGGTGCTTGCCGTTGTACGGGACGTAGGTGAAGTCCTTCAGCGAAACCCAGCCCTGGCGCGGCGTGGCCAGCGGGCCCGTCGAGGTCCAGCGGTAGGTCGACGGCAGCGAGCACCCGCCGCCCGGCTGGGTGGTGGTGGTCGTGGTGGGGCCCGTGCCGACGCGGACCAACTGCCACTGCTGGTTGGCGCCGCCCCAATCGCTGTACTGCACGACGTTGCCGCCGTCGTTGGTCGCCGCGCCCTGCACCTCGACGGCCTTGCCGCTGTTGCGGTTGATCAGCCGCACGTGGCCGCCGTCGGAGTCGGCGAGGCGGAACTGCTGGTTGGCGCCGTTGTGGTCGGACCACTGCACGATGTTCGCGCCGTCGGCGGTGGAGAAGTTGTAGACGTCGAGGACCTTGCCCGACAACCGTGACTTCAACCGGTAGTAGCCGCCGCCCGAGTCCACGAACTGCCACTGCTGCTGGTTGCCGTCGTTGCGGGTCCACTGGGTGATGCGGGCGCCGTCGTTCGTGGCGAGGTTGTAGACGTCCAACGCCTTGCCGCTGTTGCGGTTGACCAGCACGTACCAGGCGGTCGTGTCGACCGTCGCCGCCGACGCGGGCGCCGCGCTGAAGGCCGCCACCATCCCGCCGAGCAGCACGGCGACGGCGGCGGCGATCCCGGCCGCGCGACGTCCCCGGGCCCGGCGGACGGCGGTGGGCGGGTGATGGCCTGATCCGACCATGGGGGAACTCCTCCTCGTCGAGGTTGGTGCGAACCGCAGAACGGGCGACAAATCACGCCCGATGGCGCATTCTGCAGAGACTGTGGAGGACGATCTCCGCCCGGTCAAGATGCGACGAAAATGTTTCGTACGGGATTCACGGAAGTGCGACCGGGGTCGCACAGTCGATTGCTAAAAATATCGTCGAAATCTTTAGCCCACCGGACGCCGACCGATTCCGCTCGCCGTCAACGCGGCCAGGTAGTCGGCCAGCGCGGTGGGCAGATCGGCGTGGGGGAAGGTCAGGCGGGCGTAGCGGGCGCCGCGTTCCAGCGGGTTGTCCGACGTGGTCGCGCCCAGCGCGGCGGCCAGGGCGGCGAGGCCGTGGAATGCCGTCGGGCCTCGACCGGACAACCAGGCCTGGTAGTCCGGGGATTGCACGGACGCGGCCAAGCCCAACTCCTCCGTGCGGGTCAGCACCTCGCCCCGGGGCAGGTCCACGACGACCACCTGTGCGAGTGCGTCCGAATTCTCCAGACGCCATAGGCCGTCCGGACGGCACACGACCACAGTGCCGGGTGTCGGTTCGAGGCCGGACCAGTCGTCGCTCACCTCGGCGGGCACGCCCAAGCGGGCTCCCAGCACCGCGGCCAGGTCGTCGAATCGGCGGGCCGTGCGAATCGAAACGGGGACCGCGCCCGCGTCCGACACGTCGGTCACGGTCGCGTCGCCGGGCACCACCACGACCCGCCGCAGTCCGGTCACGGCTCATCCCCCTGGTCCGAACCCGGCCCGACCGGCACCGGCACGGGACCGCCCTGCCCGGACGGGGTCACCGGCGCGTCGGCGGGCACGACGTGGATGTCGATGTCGAAGCCGTACAGCACCTCGGCGTTCGGATCGACACCGTAGCGGGCGGGTTCGCCGTTGTGCACCTCCGCCGCGCGCACCATCCGCCCGCCGACCACCTCGGCGTGGCTGATCCGCCCGCCGCTCTGGATGATCGAGTTGCGCGCGTACTGCACCGAGTGCGTGGACAGGATGGCCTGGTTCCGCGGGGTGTTGCCGGCTTCCAGCGCAGCCAGTTCCATGACCGTCCGCGCGTTGATGATCGTGCTCATGTGGACGGTGCGGGGGCCGGTGAACGACACGCCCGCCTGCTGTTCCAGGATGCGCATCTGCCGCATCGTCATGTACGCCTCCAACGGCGTGCCACGGCCGGGCAGCATCTCCGGTTCGGTGGCCACCATGCGCAGCGCCTTGGGGATTTGGTCCAGGAACGCGTAGTCCATCGAGAAGGTCCTGTTGGACGTGTTCACCGAACGCCCCATCGAGCCGGTGGAGCCGTCCGGCGCGACGACCTCCGTCTCCACCGTGACGTTGTTGCCGCGCCGGGTGACGGTGTCCACGAACCGCCAACCCGTCGGCGGTCGAGCCGGGTCGATCCCGCTGTAGAGGCCGGGCGCGAGGTCGCCGGACCGCCCGCCGGGCGGCGGTGTCTCCTCCCCCGGCGGACGCGCGCGGCCGGCGAAGATCCGGTGGAACAGCCAGGCGAGGAACAGGTTGGCCAGCAGGCCGCGATCCCAGCGCTCGCCCGTGGCGACGTTGGTGACGATCCCGACCACGGCGGACAGCGCCATCGTCGCGCCGAGCGCCGCCAGCCCTTCCAGCCCCGCGCCGATGATCACGCCGATGCCGAACGCCATCGCCGCGCCGGCCAGCGTGCCGATGAACACGTGCCGGATGATCGCGTGCGGGTCCCACCACGGCCGCCCGTTGCGCAGGTTGTCCTCAATGCCGGACGCGAGCCCGGCGAGCGCGCCCGCGATGACCAGCGCGCCGGGACCCATCAACGGGAACAGCACGAGCGCGACGACCAGCCCGACCCAGAACGACGGGCTCTTCATCATGTTCCACAGGTCGGCCAACTGCTCGGCGAACCAGTCCCCGACCGCCGACAGGACGCTGCGCTGCACCGGGACGTGCGAGGCCACCCGCGCCTCGACCCGGTCGTGCCCTTCGGCGATGCGGGCCCGGCTGTCGGCGACGGCCTCGCGCGCCCGGTCGCCGGTCTCGGTGGTGCGGCCAGCCAACGACCGGTCCACCGCGCCCGCCGCCTCGCCGAACCCGGAGTCCGCCGCCGCGACCACGCCGTCCAGGCCGCGCCCGGTGGCGGTGATCGCCTCGTCGCCCGCCGCCGTCGCCGCCCGCGCCGCGCCGGCCATCGCGCCGGTCGCGGTGGTGCCGACCCGGGCGGCCTCGGCGCCGAAGCGGTCGGCCGCCACCGCGAACCGGCCACGCACCTCCGCCGCCGCGCCCGCCAACTCCGCCCCGCCCTGCTCCCCCGTCCGCCCCAGCTCCGCGGAGACGCCGTCGCCGACCGCCCGCGCGCCGGCCGCCGCGGTCTCGTGGGACTCGGTGAGCCGCGCCCCGGCCTCGGCGGCGATGTCCGCGCCGGTCCGTTCGTCCAGGCGCGCGGCGGACACGCGTTCGACGGCCTGCGCTTCAGCCTGGGCGCTCTGTTCGGCTGCGCGCACGGCCTGCCGGCGCAACCCGGTCACCGCCGCCGCGCCGGCCGCCGCGACCTGGCCGCGCTGCTCGTCGGCCCGTGCGTCCAGGGCGCGGGTGGTGTCGGCTTCGGCGGCGGCGAGGTGCGTGCCGGCCTCCGCGCCGTGGCGGCGGAGCTGGTCGGTCGTGGTGGCCGCCGCCTGCCTGATCCCGCTGGTCGCGGCCGTGGCCGTGTCGGCGAGCCCGGCGGTGAGCACGCCCGCCTCCGCTTGGAGGGACGCGGCGGTCCGACCGGCCTGCTGCCGCACCTCCGCGCCCGCTTCCGCCGCGTGCGCGCGGAGCCCGGTGCGGGCTTCGGCGGCGGACTCGTCGAGTTGCCGGGCGGTGTCGCCGCCGACCCGGGCGGTGACCTCGGCCCTGCCCTCGGCCGCCGCGTCACCGCCACCGCCGGCGGTGTGGTCGCGCGACTGCGCCGCCGCGCCGGTGAGGTCGTTCGCGGCCTGCCCGGCGGCGGTCTCCCCGGCGGCCACGGCCTGCTGCTCCCGTTCCACGCCCATGTCCCGCACGCGATCCGCACGCGCGGCGACCTCTTCCTGCGCACGAGTCGCGCCAGCCGCGCGCCACGCGGTGACCCGGTCCCGTTCGGCGGCGCTCACCCCGGCGACGGCGGCGGTCTGCTCGCCGACCGCGGTCCCCACCCGCGACCTGGTCTGCGCGGCGTCGGCGGCGACACCGGCCACCTGCTCGGCCCGCGCCTGCTCCAGCCGCGCGGACTGCTCCCCCACCGTGCCGCTCACCGCTTGGACCGCCTCCCCGGCAGCCGCGACCAGAGCGGCCCGACCCGCCTGCGCCGCACCGGTCACGGCCTCCACGACCAGCCGCGCGCCGGGACTGTCGGGAGCGGCGACCGGGGGCGGGGCGACGGCGTCCAGTTCGGCACGGGTCTGGGCGACGGCCTCGGCCAGTCGCGCGGCACCTTCCTCCGCGCTCACCGCTCCCGGTTGGGGTGTCAGGCGCTGCGGCGGCGGGACGGGCTCGATCTCGGGGCCTGGTAGGGGTTGTTGGGCCGGTCGCGGTGAACCGGGCGGGAGGTCGGCGGGCCGGGCGGCAGGCGCGGGAGGGCCGGGGCGCTGAGGGGCTGAGGGACGCTGGGGTGCCGGCGGACGCTCGGGCGTCGGGGGGCGCTCGGGTGCCGGCGGGCGTTGGGGCGGTGGAGGTCGCTCGGGTAACGCGCTCTCCTCGGCCCCCGCTTCGGCGGAAGCGGACTTGCGTTGGAGCGCGGCGGTCACCCGGCGGTTGCCCACCAGACGCTGCCACCGGTTCACCACGCCCGGACCGGCCACCGCGTCGGTCTGCCGCCGCCGGGCACGGGTCGGCGCGTCGGACTGCCGGTGCGCCGGGTCCTCCTGGCTGCGCATCGCTCACCTCGGCACGTCAAGGCGGGAAAGCCGGATCCGAGCATCGCCCGCCCGCCACCGCGCGTCCACCGACGCACGCACGCTCACAAGGGCAGTTCGCACCGCCCTTCAGTGCAAGTCGGCAGCCGCGTCTGGTCAGCCGATGGCCTCGGCCGCGGTTCCTGTGACCTCTCGCAACGGGTGGGCAGCGGACCGTCAGGGGTGATGGGTCGCTGCCGTCAGGTCGTGTCGGCAGGACGTGACTCAGCCGCGGTCGTGGCCCAGCGTCGGAGTTGCGTGTTCAGGTCGTCCAACTGGGTGGAACCCGGTGCGGCGGCTGCGGTCGGGCGCGCGCCCGGCGCGGGCCAGAATTGCAGCAGCACGCTCTCGGTGCGGTGACGGGTGGCATCGGCGTTCGCCCGCACAACCTGTTCCACGACGTGGCCACCCCAGCGATAGGCGCGTGCGCGGTAGGTCCCGGGTGCGCCGAGGTCGAGAGAGGCGGTCTCGGGCGCCACGGCCATCACGGCCTGCGCGTGGACGACCGGGTCGGTGAAAGCGATCACGCGCTCGGCGACGTCGGCGCCCGGCGGTCCGGCGGTGACGGGTTCTTCGGCCCACGACTCGATCTGGACCAGGACATACCGGGTTTCACCCGATTCCGCCATGATCGCGATCGCATCGGTCGTCGCGAAAAAGAAATCGTCCGCGCTCAACGCCAATCGCGGAGGCTCGGCGAGCCCCCGCGATTGGACGTAGAAGTGGCCGTACTCGACCCCGACGACACCGTCCGCTGATCCGAGGAAGTGGGTGACCACCGGATCAGCGTAGCAGCGTCAGCCGGCCTTGACCCAGAATTCGTCGAGAACGCCGTCGGCCGGCGTCTCCTCGTACAGGATGCGGTCCCAACTCAGGTAGATCCGCAGTTCGATCCCGGCCAACCCGTTCTGGGAGCCGTTGACGTATTTCACGGAGAAGTTGCCGTCACCAAGACCGGCTCCCTCCTTGGTCACCGCGAACGGGAACTCGTCGCACTGCTGACCAGGCGTGCCGGTCAGCGGCCGACAAGCTCGATCCTTCGCGTTGCGGTTGGACTGCCACGTCGTTCCCGCGTACGGCACGCGATGCAACCCGGGTGAGGTCGGATAGCCGTCCCAACGTCCCGGGACCACTTTGTCGACCTTCTTCGGGTCGGTCGCCGAGGGATTCTCGTGCGCCGTTTTGATGTGCGTCACAACCTCGTCGTAGCCCTGCCCGTACCGGTAGTTCAGCCGCGGGATCACGTCGGTGAAGGTGCACGCTTTCTCCGCGCCCGGGAAGTAGCTCGCCGAATCGCAGCGGATTCCCGGACGCGTGGTCGAGGTGAGCTCCACCCCCCGGCCGAAGTCGTCAACGGCATGCCCGGTGCCGGTGAAGATGTTGCGCAACACCTTCTCCGGCTGCTGTGTCGCCACGCCTTCGTCCGAACTGATGTTCCAGTTCAACCACTCGCCGTCGTCCCAGTCACCGATGTCCATCACCACCGCGCCCCGGTCCACCGAGCAGCCCGCGGTGAGGACGACGCACTCGATCTTGATCGACAGTCTCGACCAGGCCGAGAAGGTCCCCTCCGTGTCGTAGTCGTCTCCATGCAGGAAGTAGTGCACCTGCCTGGTGAACGGATTCGCCACGGCGGCGGCGCGGTACTGGACCGTGAACTCGCCCTCCTTCTTGCCGTTGAACAGCACTTCTCCGTGAATGGTGTTGCGTTGACACCAGAAGTGCCTGTTCAGCACCCTCCCGCCGGGCTTTCCGGCCTCGTCACTCGCCAGGCACTCCTCCAACGGGCCGGACGGCGGTTCCGCCACCTCGGCGGCACGGGCGAGTGTGGTCCGGTAGTCGTCCAGGTCCTTTTCGTCGATCCCGCCGACATCGGAGATCGCGTTCTTGCGAGCCGCGATGGAACGAGCTTCCTCAACCGTGCCGGACCGGTGCTCCGGTTGAACCCGCGACACCGTCCCGTCCGGTTGGAGTGTCGGAGAGACGAAACCACCGTCGTTCCCGGACGGAACCACCACTGCCGCATGTGCCGCAGGCGGTGACATCGCGGTGACCAACACTGCTGCGAACAAGATGGCACTGGTTGCGCGTAACCGCGCTGCCATACCCATTTATTCCCCCCTTGTAATGCAACTTACCTCGCACCGGTTCTGCGCATCACGACATGCGCCACGCTGTTCGGCGCGAGTACGTGCAATGGCGGCACCTCGCGTGAATCCCCTCGCCGCCCCCGGACAACCCCACCCTGCACGAGGCGAGATTCCGGTACGACCGCCAAATGGGCCAAGCCGACATGGTCGCCGGCGAGACCGGAGCCGACCGCAAACCAGCCATCGTCGGCGTCAGCTCGGTCGGGCAGTTGGACGGCGCGGTGTGACGCCCCGCTCGACGGTCAGCCGATGGCCTCGGCCGCGGTGAACCACGTCGTCGGGTCGGTGAGGTCGCGGATCTCCAGCGAGCGGGCCATCTGTTCGAGGTCGGCTTCCGCGTAACGGGAGCGGTGTGACGCCCGGACGACGATCGCCGCCCCGAACGTGCCGCAGTCCACCACAAGACCACCCTCCAAAGGAGTGGTGTGGCCTGTCGTGTCGGTGTCCCACGCGGGCCGTGCCGGGGTGAGGTTCGCGGAGGACAGGTCGATCACCACGGCTTCGCCGTAACCGGTGGCGGACTCGCTCGCCTTGTCGTCGCACAGGTGCAGGTACGCGCGCCAACCGTCGTTCGCGCCGCGCCCAGGGTCGCTGAGCCCGTCGTACGCGCCGCACACGGCCAACCCGCCGGGCACGTACCCGAACCGGACCGGGAACCGGAGCTGCCGACGCGCGCCGACCTCCACGCGACCCGCCAGGTCCACCAGTTCGTCACGCTCGGACCACTCGTACCCCCGCACCACCAGCCACGTGTCGGCACCGTACTGCACCACGACCGCCGGCGTCGGGTACGTCCAGCCCGAACGCGGGCGCGGGTCGGGGAAGTCGTCCAGGTGGAACGCGGTGCGCGGGCCGACGGTGAACGCGCGCCGGCCGAGGACGGCGGTGCGGTCGAACGTGCCCGGCGGGTACAGCTTCACGTTCGCGGCGAGGTGTCGCGCCCGGTCGTCGTAGTACACCGACTCCGACTGCACACCACCGAAGATCCCCGTGTCGGCGACGAACGCGCCGCCCGGCGGGCTGGTGATCGTGAACGTCATCTGCGGGTTCTCGACCGACACCGGACCCGGCGGCCGGTGCGGCGGCACCTTGGAAACGCTCGGCGTCACCACGGTCCAGATCATCGGCCGGGGCGGCTGCAACGCCACGAACGCGTACACCGCCGACAACGTCAGCAACACCACGGCGGCGAACCCGACCGGCGCCCGACCCCGCGTCCACGCCGGAGCGCGTAATCGCATCCCGGCCAACGAACGCCGCCGGGTCGGGAACACCTCGCGCCACGCCGCCTCCATCGCCGGCAGGTCCGGGTGGCGGCGCGCGGCGTCGCGGTGCAGCGCCCGCTGGAAGAACCGGGTCAGCCCGGCGCGCAGCTCCGGGTCGAAGCGGTCGGTGGCCAGTTCCGGCCGGTCGGCCGCCACCGCGCCGGGGTGCGTGCCGCCGTCACCCCACACCGGCAGGACGCCGGACGCCATCTCGTGCAGGCTGACCGCCGCGGCGTACCGCTCGGCGTGGCCGTCGTAGAGCGGCCGGCGGGCCGAGCCGAGGAACGGGTCGAGGTAGCCGCCCGTGCCGACGGTGACCTCCGTGAGCGGGGCGTCGCTCAACGACAGGTCGTACAGCACCAACTCCGGGTCCGACCCCGGGCGTTCGCGGAGCCCGAAGTTGTCCGGCTTGAGGTCGCGGTGGACCACGCCCTCGGCGGCGAGCAGGGCGAGCGCGCGCAGCAGGTCCAGGCCGAAGCGCTCCAGCTCGGGGCGGTCCAGCCGACCTTCGGCGCGCAGCCGTGCGCCGACCGACCGGGTCCCGGCGTACTCCAGTTCCAGCACCGTGCGCCCGTGCACCTCGCGCGGACCCGCCAACAGCCGCACGACACCGGAACCGCCGACGTGCCGCAGCACGTCCGCCTCCGCCCGCAGCCGGGCGGCCCGCCCCTCGTCCAGCGCGACTTTGAAGACCCGCCGGTCCACGCCACCGTCGTCGGTGGTGCGCGCCACCTGGAGCGCGCGGGCGGTCGAACCGGTGCCCAGAACGCGCTCGACCAGCCACCGCCGTTCGAGGTACTGGCCCGGTCGAGCCACCAGCGGGTCCACGGCGGGCAGGTGGTCGGTGGCCAGGTGCTCGCGTTCGAGGGCGTCGAGGCGGCGCAGGAACCCGTCGACCGACAACCGCAGGCGCGGGTCGTTCCGCGTGGCGTCGAACACCAGCTCGGAGAACCCCTCGGGAATCCCGCGAGGCGGTCGCAGCCCTTGCTCCACCGCGAGCCGGTCCCGCAGCTCCGCGCGCCGCCGCGCGGGTTCCTCGCCGCACAGCACCAGGTGCGCGATGGCGCCGAGACCGAACACGTCCAGCGCGACCGGGTTGGCGCCCGGGATCTCCGACTCCGGCGCCAGGTAGGGGTCGTCCGGGTCGGAGAAGGACACCGCGACCGTGTGCCCGACCGACGCCGCCGGCTGCGCCAGCCGGAACGCCGACCGCCAGTCCGCGATCCGCAGCACCGGTCGCTCGTCCGCGCTGACCCACACCGACCGGGCCGACAACGCGCGGTGGCACAACGCGTGCCCGTGCGCGTAGTGGACCGCCTCGGCGAGTTGGCGCACCAGGTCCAGCCGTTGCGCCAGCGTGGGTTCGCGCAGTTCGAGGTAGTCGTCCAGGCGCAGGTCGGAGGCGTTGTGGCGGAACAGGATCGCCCAGCCGCCGGGGTGCGGTCCGAAGCGCAGGGGTTGCGCGACACCGCGGTGCACGATCCGTTGCAGCAGCCGGTACTCCCGTTCGGCGGCCCGTTCGACGGCGCGCCTGGCCGCGGGGGTGGCCTGGTCCGCCGACAGGTAGACGCGCAGCCGGCCTTCCTCCACGATGTCGCCGTCGCGCCGGGCGAGCCGGTCCTCCCAGTCGACGCCGGCGTTGAGCGGCCCGCGGTCGAGTTCCCACTCCCCGCCGAAGCGCAGGTGCGCGGTGGCGGCCCCGATGTCGGCTTCGGCCAACAGGTCCGGCAGCACGTCACGGGCGAACTCCGGGGACACCTCGGTCCCGTCGACGCCGAGCAGGTCGCGCCACAGCCACGGCAACCCCGTGCTCTCCCGGTCACGGGCGTAGACGCGGTGGCGCTGCACCTCGTCCATGTCCGCGACGAGACCGGGCGCGGACAGGAACACCACCGGCTCCACCCGCGGCACCCGGTCCGGCACGCCCAGCCGCCCGGCGGCGCGGTCCAGCACCATCCGCAACTCCTTGGCCTTGCGGTCGACCAGGTGCAGCGGGTTGCGCAACGCCCGCCGCGTACCGCCGTCGTTGAACCGCCAGTTGCCGGTGTGCGCCCGCACGGCGCCGGGATGCGACTTGATCTCGACCAGGAACAACCCACCGGGCGCGGCGATCAGCAGGTCGCACTCGTTGACCCGCCCAGTGGCCGCGGTGAACGTGAAGGTCGCCCAGCCCCGGTACGGGAACTCCCCACGCACCGACCGCTTGACGTGCTCAAGCGCGTCCTGCTCCCACCGAAACGGCGACACCTCCTCCTGGAACCACCACCGCTCGTCCCGTCGCGCCACACCCTCTCCCCTCCACGTCCCCGACGACCATGGTGGCATCGATCGCGGATGGGAACGCCGGTGCGCGGGCCGGCCGACGAACCGGGCAGCGCTCCCTTCCCCCACAGCCACACCCGCGGCTCTGGAAGCGTGTGCGCCGGATCGCGCAGGGTGGGCGGATGGTGCGGGAGCCCGTGCGGTCGGCCGGCGTGCATGTCGAGGCGGCCGAGTCGGTGCCGCGGGCCGGCGCGACCGCGCTCGGTGGGGTGGCGGGGCTGGTCGCGCGGATCCAGCGGCAGGCCGGGAACGCGGTTGCCGCGCGGGTGGCGCGGTCGTTTGTGGTGCAGCGCCAGCCGACCGGGGAGGAGGTCGCGTTGGTCGACGCCTACCTCGCCGCGCTGGACGCCGACCAGGAGGCGGCACCCGCGCGGGCGGCCCTGGGTGACTACGTCCGCGGCAACCCGACGCGCGCGGCGGAGGTGTCTTCGCTGTTGGCGTCGCGGACCGACGCGTGGCTGAGCCGGGCGCGTGCGGCGGTGGACGGGCTGCTCGCCGCCTACCACGAACTCGTCTACACCGCCGCCGTGGAGGCATGGGCACGACAGCACCGAAACGACGCGCTGGGCGCGGACGCGCGGCGGTTGCTCGCACCGGGCCGGAGTTCGTTCACCGGCGCGCTCGCCGAAGCGAGGACGTCGATCGGCCGGCTCGGGGACCTGTCGGCGGGCATGGCCGGGGCGGCGCCGCAGGCGCACGCGCGGTTCCTGGCGGACGCGGGCCGGCGGTTCGCCACGGTCGCCCACACGCCCCAGTACGAGGTGGAGGCGGACGCCCGCCTGGCCCGGCTGGAACTGCGCCCCGACCGCCCGCCCGGCGAGCAGGCCGGCCGGGACCTCGCCGAGTTCGCCGCCGGCGAGAACGACGGCCCGGACCGGATCAGGCACGCCCGCGCCGCGATCGACCGGTCGCGCACCGCCCGCCGCGAAGGCCTGTCGGCCGGGTTGCGCGGCTTGGCCGGCGCCACCGACGTCGACCGGGCGGCGTTCGAGGCGCTGGTGGCGCAGGGCCTGGCCCGCCCGCCGGCGCCGGCGTCACGCGAGGCGATGGTGGGCCTGGTGATGGCGGCGCAGAACCAGGGCGTCCGGGACTTCCGTGTCACCGGCGTCGGCAGCGCGCGACCGCGGATGACGACCTACCGCGGCCACGGCCCCGGCGCGGTGGACATCTCGGGCGGCACCGGGACGACCGTGACGGTGCTGCTCCCGCAGCGGCTCCAGGCGAGTGCGGCCGGACTGGTCGGCGACGACTTCCAACTGCACGGCGCGACGTTCGGGTGGGTGGACCGCAGCGGCCCCGCCCAGGACCTCGCCACCAAGGTCGCCGCCGGCTACTTCGGGCTCGGCTTCCGGGCCAGGCTCACCGCGAGCCTGCGCGCCGCGTCCGCCCGTGACCCCGCCTACCGGCGCGCGTTGGCGGACGTGCCGCGCGAAGGCCCGACACGCGTCTACCTCCGCCTGCGCTCGGGACACTACGGCGCGGTCACCGGCGATCCGCTGGTGCGACACCCGGCACCGGAACGGTTCCTCGCGGCCCTGGCCTACCGCGACACCGTCACCGCCTCGGCCGCCACCGCGCCACCGCCGGGCACCCCGACCGTCGAGACCCGCCGAGCCGAGCTGCGCGACCGGTTGGCCCGGGCCGTGGACCCGCAGTTGCAGCGCCGGTTCCCCCAACTCCCGTCACTGCGCCAGGCCCTGGGGACGGTGGACGCCGGCGCTCCCGGCGACATCGCGTGGTCCCACGCACTGGTCCCGTCCGCGCGCACCAGCGCGGTCGTCACGGCCATCCAGAACGCGACCGGCGCGGCGCTGAGCACCGACCCGGCGTTGGGACGCGCGGTCGAGGAGTTCCTGACCTCCGCCACCGGCTCCCCCGGCCCGCTGCCGCCGATGAGCGGCCGGCACGCCGACTACCGCGGCCCGGTCCCGGTGGACCGCCCCGGCGGCGGCGAGGTGAGCGTCGACTACCGGTACGACCGGGGCAGCGAGCGGATCACCGTGCGGGTGACGTTCACCCACCTCTCCGAGGTGGCGGGCGACGTGGAGACCGGCGGGACCGCGGCGGCGGGCCGACCCGTCGGCCGCACCGGAACCTCCGGCAACGCCGCCGGCCCCCACGCCCACGTCGAGGCTGGCGCACGGCTCGGCGCACGCGACCTCGGGCCGATCAGCCCGATCACGTTCTTCGCCGTCGACACCACCGGCCCCGACCCGACACCACCCGGCCGACGCCCGCGCACCAGGCGCTGACCAGCGGACCGCCGGCCCTGCGGCGCGGCCGGCTGCCGGGCACGCCAAGGTTTGCTCCGGTGTGCAGCGAGGTGACACATTGGTCCCCGATGGAGCGTAGTAGTGGTGTGCGGCTGGTCGGGTTGGTTGCCGTTGTTGTGGCGCTTGTGGTGGCCGTGGCGGTGGTCGATCTTCCGGGTGCGGAGCAGGTTCGTGAGTGGGTTCGGGGGTACGGTGCGGTTGCGCCGTTGGTGTTCCTCGTCTCGTGCGCCGTCGGCACGGCGTTGTTCTTCCCCAAGCCTGTGTTGGCCACCGCCTCCGGGCTGTTGTTCGGGGTGTTGCCGGGCGTCGCGTTGGCCGTGGCCGGTTTTACCGTGGGCGCGTTGGTCGCGTTCCTCGTCGCGCGTGGTCTGGGTCGGCAGGCCGTCGCCCGCCGACTGGGGGAAGGGCGGCTCAGGGCCGTCGAAACGGTCTTCGCCCGACGCGGCGTGGCGGCGACGCTCGTGCTTCGACTGCTGCCCGTGGTGCCGTTCGCCGTGTCGAACTACGCGGCGGGCGTGACCGCCGTTCGCCCGCGTTCGTTCACCCTCGGCACGGCGCTGGGACTGGTGCCCACCACCGTGGTGGCGGCCCTGTTGGGCGACGCCTGGGAGGACTTCGGCTCGCCGCGCTCGATCGCGGTCGCCGCCGTGTGGGTCGTGTTGGCCGGCGTCGGCGTGGTGTGGGGCGCACGCCTGCTCAAGCGCGCTTCCGTGGGCGACCAGCGCGCATAGCGGTCCGCGTCCACCCGCGGGCGCGCCGGCGTGGTTGAATCTGACAATCATTGTCGTTGTCCGATCCGACCGGAAGAACCACATGAGCGCCGATCCGCGAGTACCCGTCACCGTGCTGTCCGGCTTCCTCGGCGCGGGCAAGACCACCCTGCTCAACCACGTCCTGGCCAACCGCGAGGGACGGCGCGTGGCCGTGGTGGTCAACGACATGAGCGAGGTCAACATCGACGCCGCGCTGGTCTCCGGCCGGGGCGGCGAGCGGCTGGTCGAGCTGACCAACGGCTGCATCTGCTGCACCCTGCGCGAAGACCTGCTCGACAGCGTCGGCGAACTGGCCCGCGCCGGCCGCTTCGACACCATCCTCATCGAGTCCACCGGGATCTCCGAGCCGATGCCGGTGGCGGCGACGTTCGAGTGGACCTTCGAGGACGGCACCAGCCTGTCCGACCACGCCCGCCTGGACACGATGGTCACCGTGGTCGACGCCTCGACCTTCCTGCCCGAGGTCGAGCGCGGCGACCGGCTCGACCAGCGCGGCCTGGAAGCGGCCGAGGACGACGAGCGCGGCATCTCCGACCTGCTGGTGGACCAGGTGGAGTTCGCCGACGTGCTCGTGCTGAACAAGACCGACCTCGCCACCCCCGAGCAGCTCGCCACCACCGAGGCGCTGCTGCGCGGGCTCAACCCCAACGCCCGGCTGGTCCGCGCCCGGCGCGGCGTGGTCGACCTGGCCGAGGTGCTCGACACCGGCCGCTACGACCCGGTCACGGCCGCCACGGCACCGGGGTGGGCACAGGAGCTGGCGGGCACGCACACCCCCGAGACCGAGGAGTACGGCATCCGCTCGGTCACCTACCGCGCCGACCGGCCCTTCCACCCCGCCCGCCTCGTCACCGCGCTGGCCGACTGGGAGGGCGTGGTGCGCAGCAAGGGCTTCTGCCACATCGCCAGCCGCCCGCACACCCTCGCCGTGTGGTCCCAGGCCGGGCCGAACCTGACCATCGAACCGGGCGAACTGCTCGACGGCTGCACCGCCCGCCAGGAACTGGTCTTCATCGGCATCGGCCTGGACCCCGACGAGCCGCGCCGCCGCCTCGACCCGGCCCTGCTCACCGACGCCGAACTGGCCTCAGGCCCCACCGCGTGGCGGCAGCTGGACGACCCGCTGCCGCTGTGGGACGACGTGGAGCCGCACGACCACGACCACGCCCTCTCCCGGCGCTGAACGCGGCGGCGGCGCTGGGCCCCAGCCGTGTCCGACAGCTTGGTCAGCCGCCCCGAGGTCCACCGGCCGGCGCGGACCACCTCGCCGCACGACGACCAGCCGCTGTTCCAGGAGCCGCTCCCGGAACCGCGGCGCCGGCCCGCGGGGTGGTCAGGTGTGGTTCGGGGGGCGGTGGCCTTCGTGGGCGGCGCGGTCGAGGTCGGCCGCGCGCAGGCGGAAGACCTGGAGGTCCAGGTCGAAGTACTTGCGGGTTTCGCCCACCCAGTGCATGCCGTTGCGGCGCACCGCACCGGCGGTGCGGGTGTTGTCGGGGCGCACGACGGTGAAGATCTCGTCCAGGCCGTGGGAGAACGCCCAGGAGGCGAGTGCGAACGTGCACTCGCCGGCGTAGTCCTGTCCCCACTCGTCCGGGTGCAGTTGCCAGCCCATTTCCCAGTCCTCGTTGCCGGGTGGCAGGGGCAGCAGGACGGCGCCGCCGATCACCTTGTGGTCGGCGGCGCGCTCCACCGCCCAGCGACCGCCGGGTTCGGCGAAGCGGGCGTCCTCGGCGATCCACTGCTGGAGCAGCAGGCGCATGGCGCGCAGGTCCGGGACGCGGTCCATGGCGGGGCTCAGCCACTTGGCGACGTCGGCGTGGCCGTAGATGCCCAGCGCCGCCTCGGCGTCGTCGGTGCGCCAGGCGCGCAGCACCAGCCGGTCGGTGTTCACCGGGTGTCCACGCGCAACGCCGCCAGGCGCCGCGGGCGCGGCCAGCGGACCTGCCAGACCCAGCCGAGCCTCTCGAACGCCCAGATGACCCGCGCGGACACGTCGAGCTGGCCGCGGTCCACGCCGTGGCGGGCGCAGGTCGGGTCGGCGTGGTGGGAGTTGTGCCAGGACTCGCCCATGGACAGGATCGCCAGCGGCCAGAAGTTGGCCGAGCGGTCGCGGGCGGCGAACGGGCGGTCGCCGATCATGTGGCAGATCGAGTTCACCGACCAGGTCACGTGGTGCTGGAAGGAAATCCGCGCCAGACCGGCCCACAGGAACGCCGTCAGAGCGCCCCACCACGACCACGTGATCACACCGCCCAGCACCGTCGGCACCGCCACGCTCAGCGCCACCCACAACGGGAACAGCCGGTCCACCACCCGGATGTCGTTGTCCGCCAGCAGGTCCGGCGCGAACCGGTCGACGTTGGTGGTGTCGCGGCCGAACAGCCAGCCCATGTGCGCGTGCCAGAAACCCCGCGCCAACGCCACCGGCGAGGTGCCGAACAGCCACGGCGAGTGCGGGTCGCCCTCGCGGTCGGAGAAGGCGTGGTGGCGGCGGTGGTCGGCCACCCACCCGATCACCGGGCCCTGCGCCGCCAGGCCGCCGGCGATGGCCAGGGCCACCCGCAGCGCCCGCTTGGCCTTGAACGCGCCGTGGGTGAAGTACCGGTGGTAGCCGATCGTCACACCCAGCGTGGACAGGGTGTAGAACACCGCCGCCAGCGTCACGTCCACCCAGCTCAACCCCCACCCCCAGGTCAGCGGCACGGCGGCGACCAGCGCGGCGAACGGGATCACCAGGAACGCCCGGATGACGAACATCTCGGTGCGGGAACGGGGTTGTTCGGCCAACAGCGGTTTCGGTGCGGCGAGTGTGGACGAAGTCATGGGGCACTACCTGACTGAAGAGCGACACGGTGCCGAGCGGTGCTCGGTCGAACCGGCGTCGGCGCGAATCACGTCCGGACCCCAGCGGGCCGGACGGCCGGAGGATGGCGGGGAAGCGGCGTGCCGACCGGTCTGGCAGCGGCTTCCGCGCTTGCCCCCAACGGTACACGGCTCCACGACCCGGCACCGATTACCGCGAGCCGCCGCCTGCGACCGGGCGTACGGTGGCCGCATCGAGCGACCAGCACGTGACAGGGCAGGACCGGCCGGGGTGGGCAGGAGGCTCCGGT
>NZ_BAAABU010000018.1:44851-160093 GCF_039521145.1 Saccharothrix mutabilis subsp. mutabilis | reverse complement strand
TGATCAGCAGCCCGAGCAGGCCCTTGCCCTGCGGCAGGTGCCCCATCCGCGACCGCGTCTCCGCGTCGATCCCCACGTAGACGAACTCCGACAGCCCTTCGCGCGGCCCGAGCACCCCCAACGCCCCGTACCGCGCGCCGACCAGCTCCGTCGCCGCCTGCACGATCCGCTGCAACGTCGAATCCAGCTCCAAGCCCGCCCCGACCGCCAGCACGGCGTCCAGCAGGCCCTGCATCTTGTCCCGCGTCGAGGCGATCTCCGCCAGCCGCTCCCGGACCTCGTCCAGCAGCTCGTCCAGGCGCAGGCCACCCAGCAACTTGTGCGGCGATTCCTCCAGTCCGGTCATGACCACAAGCCTGGCATGGCGATCCACGACCGCAAAGCCCAAGTCCCCTGGGTGGCGGGACCGCGGGCCGGTCGGGACGGCCGTGCCGCGCGGCGGTGGTCGCGACCGGGTGAGGCCGGACGTCCCGGCCGCACCGGGTCTTTGGCCACTGCCCGCCGTCGCGGCGCGGCGGGACGCTCGGGCGATGACCCACCCGGTGAACCCGATCGGAGGGCGCGGTCCCCGCGTCGGCGGCCCGCCGCGCGTCCCGTCCCGGACAGGGTCCTCGGGCACGGTGCCGCGGGGCCGGTGGACCACCGCGATCGGGGTCCGAGTGCGGTGTCGGCGCGGCGGGGCGCGGCGAACCCTGGGATGTGACACGGACCACACCCAGGAGCGCGCCATGACCACCACCGAGACCACGACCGACCGGTACGCCGACGTGTCCAACCGCTCGCTGGCCGACGTGCTGCGCGCCGAGGACGCGGCCGAGGAGGACGGCCTGGACCCCTTCGAGCGGGTGAGCTGCCGGCTGCACCGCCGCTGGATCCACCAGTGCGTCCACTCCTCCACCCACGTCGTGGCGGTCACCGGCCACCGGTGGTGCCGCGACTGCGAGTGCCCCGCCGCGATCTCGGTCGACGAACTGCTCGGCGACGTGGTCGTCCGCTGCACCCGCTGCCTGCGCGTCCCCGCCACCGCGGCGACCCGCCAACTGGTCCGGGCCTGCCGGGCCAGCCTCGCCGCGGCGACCGCCTGACCCGGCCTCCGCCCGACCCTGCCCCCCGAGGAGCACCCATGGACATCCGGCGCAACCGGCCCGTCGAGCCGGGGCGGTGAGGTCGTGGCGCGGGTCGTGGAGCGGATCGAGGTGCACGGCACCGTGCAGGGGGTCGGGTTCCGGCCGCACGTGCACCGCCTGGCCACGGCGCTGGGCATCGACGGGGACGTGCGCAACGTGGACGGCCGCGTGGTGATCACCGCCGCGGGCGAGTCCGAGGACCTCACCGCGTTCCGCCGGCTGGTGCGGGAACGGTCGCCGGCCGTGTCGCGGGTCGAGCGGCTGGAGGTGTGCCGCCTGCCGTCCACCGCCGCGCCGCCGCCGGGGTTCGTGGTGCGGGAGAGCAGGGCCGGCGCGGTCGCCGGGCCGCGGTCGGTGCCGCCGGACCTGGCCACCTGCGCGGCGTGCGTCGCCGAGCTGTTCGACCCGGCCGACCGCCGCCACCGCTACCCCTTCGTCAACTGCACCGACTGCGGCCCGCGCGCCACCATCGTCGAGGCGCTGCCCTACGACCGGGTGCGCACGTCGATGCGCGAGTTCCCGATGTGCGCGGCGTGCGCGGCGGAGTACCACGACCCGACCGACCGGCGCTTCCACGCCGAGCCCGTCGCCTGCCCGGCCTGCGGTCCCGCGCTGACGTGGGGCGCGCTGGCCGGGGAGGACGCGTTGCGCGCCGCCGTGGCGGTCGTCGCGGGCGGCGGTGTGGTGGCGGTGAAGGGCATCGGCGGCTACCAACTCGTCTGCGACGCGGCCGACGAGGAAGCGGTCGGGCGGTTGCGGCGCGTCAAGCGACGCCCGCGCAAGGCGTTCGCCGTCATGGTCCGCACGGTCGAGGACGCCCGCCGGCTCTCCTTCGTGGACGACCCGGGCCCCCTCCGGGCCACGGCCGCGCCGATCGTGCTGCTGCCCCGCCGCCGGGACGCGGGGCTCGCGCCGTCGGTCGCGCCCGGCATGGCCGAGCTGGGCCTGTTCCTGCCCTACAGCCCGCTGCACCACCTGCTGCTGGCCGACCTGGCCCGCCCGCTGGTGGTCACCAGCGGCAACCGGGCCGGCGAGCCGATCACCACCTCCGACGACGAGGCCCGCGCCACGCTGGGCCCGCTGGTGGACGGCGTCCTCGCGCACGACCGGCGCATCCGGTCCCGCTACGACGACTCGGTGGTGCGCGGCCGGGCCGTGCTGCGCCGCGCCCGCGGTCTCGCGCCGGACCCGCTGCCCCTGCCCACCGCCGTGGCCTCCCCCGTGCTCGCCCTGGGCGCGCAGCTCAAGCACACGACCGCGCTGGCCGTGGGCGACCGGGCGTTCCTCGGCCCGCACACCGGCGACCTGTCCAACGCGGCGACCTTCGCGGCGTTCGAGGAGACAGCCGCGGCGCTGGCCCGCACGCAGGGCGTCGAACCCGGGCACTGCGCGCACGACCGCCACCCCGGCTACCTGTCCACCGGGCACGCGCGGCGCTGGCCCGCGCACCGCCGGATCGCCGTGCAGCACCACCACGCGCACGTGGCCGCCACGGCGGCCGAGCACGGGGTGCGGGGCCGGTTCCTGGGCGTCGCCTACGACGGCCTGGGCTACGGCGACGACGGCACCCTGTGGGGCGGCGAGGTGCTGCTCGCGACCTACCGGGACTACCGGCGGGTCGGCCGGGTCGGCACCGCGCCGCTGCCCGGCGGCGAGGCCGCCGTCCGCCGCCCGGCGCGCATGGCGCTGGGCTACCTGCACGGCGCGGAGGACTTCGGCGTCGGCCTCGACGGGTGCGCGGACGCGCTGCTGGAACGGGTCGGGGTGCGCGAGGCCGAGGTCGTGCGCCGGATGGTGGCGCGCGGTGTGAACAGCCCCGTCGCCTCCAGCGTGGGCCGGCTGTTCGACGCGGCGGCGGCCCTGCTCGGGCTGTGCGACGACGCCACCTACGAGGGTGAGGCCGCGGTGCTGCTGGAGGCGGCGGCGCACGGCGAGCCCGACCACGACGCCCTGGCCTGGCGGCTGCACCACCGCGACGGGCTGTGGGTCTACGACCCGGTGCCGACGCTGCGCGAGCTGGCCGCGGCGACCGGGCCGAAGGCCGTCGTCGCGGCCCGGTTCCACACCGCCGTCGCGCACGCCACCCGCGCGTTGGTCGAGCAGGCCGCCGACGCGACCGGGGTGCACGTGGTGTGCCTGGGCGGCGGGGTGTTCCAGAACCGGCGGTTGACCGACGCGGTGGTCCGCGAGCTGGCCGACTCCGGGTTCGAGGTGCACGTGGGGCAGCGGGTGCCGGTCAACGACGGCGGCATCAGCTACGGACAGGCCGCGGTCGCCGCGGCCCGGCTGGAGGGGTGAACGCGGATGTGCCTGGGGATCCCGGGACGCGTGGTGGCCGTCGAGGACGGCGAACCGCGCACCGGCACGGTCGACTTCGACGGCCTGCGGCGGCCGGTGTGCCTGGTCTACGCGCCGGAGGCGCGGGTCGGGGACTACGTCATCGTGCACGTCGGTTTCGCGATCAGCGTCGTGGACGAGACCGAGGCGGCCCGGACCCTGGCGGTGCTGCGGGCCATGCCCGACGCGCTGGCCGGTGAGCTGGGGCCGTCGTGAAGCACCTGGACGAGTACCGCGACCCGGTGCTGGCGCGCCGCCTGCTGGCCGAGCTGCGGACGACCGCGACCCGGCCGTGGGCGCTGATGGAGGTCTGCGGCGGCCAGACCCACACCATCGTGCGGCAGGGCATCGACGAGCTGCTGCCCGCCGGCGTCCGGATGGTGCACGGCCCCGGCTGCCCGGTGTGCGTGACCCCGCTGGAGACCGTCGACCGGGCCATCGCCATCGCGGCGCGGCCCGGCGTGGTGTTCACCAGCTACGGCGACATGCTGCGCGTGCCGGGCACGACCGGCGACCTGCTGGGGGTCAAGGCGCGCGGCGGCGACGTGCGGGTGGTCTACACGCCGCTGGACGCCGTGCGGATCGCGCGCGAGAACCCCGACAAGCAGGTCGTGTTCTTCGCCGTGGGCTTCGAGACCACCGCGCCGGCCAACGCGATGGCCGTGCTGCACGCCGCCCGCACCGGGGTGCGCAACTTCTCCGCGCTGGTCAGCCACGTGCTGGTGCCGCCCGCGATCACCGCGCTGCTGGACGCGCCGGACAACGAGGTGCAGGCGTTCCTGGCCGCCGGGCACGTGTGCGCGGTGATGGGCTGGACCGAGTACGAGCCGATCGCCGCCCGCTACCGCGTGCCGATCGTGGTGACCGGGTTCGAGCCGCTGGACCTGCTGGAGGGCATCCTCATGGCGGTGCGGCAGCTGGAGGAGGGCCGGGCGGAGGTCGAGAACCAGTACGCGCGGGCGGTCCGGCGCTCGGGCAACACCACCGCGCAGGACGTGGTCCGGCGGGTCTTCCGGGTCACCGACCGCACCTGGCGCGGCGTCGGGCCGATCCCGGCCAGCGGGCTCGCGCTGGCCCCGGAGTTCGCGGACTTCGACGCGGAGACCCGGTTCGCCGTCGGCGAGGTCACCGCGCGCGAGGCGCCCGAGTGCATCGCCGGCGACATCCTGCGCGGCACCAGGGTGCCCACCGACTGCACCGCCTACGGCCGTGCCTGCGCACCCCGCAACCCCCTGGGCGCGCCGATGGTGTCCAGCGAAGGCACCTGCGCCGCGTTCCACAACGCCGGCCGCGGATTGGAGTTCCGATGACCACGTGCCCCCTGCCCCACGAGGAGACCGAGCGCGTGCTGCTCGGCCACGGCTCCGGCGGGCGGCTCATGGCCGAGCTGATCGACCAGGTCATCGCCCGCGAACTCGGCACGCGCGGACCGCTGGAGGACGCCGCCGTCCTCACCGCGGCCGACGTCGGGCCCGGCGGCGACCCGGTGCTTGGGCCCGGCGCCGATCTCGTGCTCAGCACGGACGGGTTCGTGGTCACGCCCCGGTTCTTCCCCGGCGGCGACATCGGCTCGCTCGCCGTCCACGGCACCGTCAACGACCTGGCCATGCGCGGCGCGCGGCCGATCGCGCTGGCGCTGGCGTTCGTGGTCGAGGAAGGCTTGCCGGTGGAGGAGCTGCGCCTGGTCACGCGGTCGGCCGCCAAGGCCGCCCAGGACGTCGGCGTGCCCGTCGTCACCGGGGACACCAAGGTCGTGGGCCGGGGCGCGGCCGACGGGCTGTACGTGACCACCACCGGGCTCGGCGTTCGGCTGCCGGGCGCGCGGCCGTCGGCGGCGGCCGGTCGGGTCGGGGACGTCGTGCTGCTGTCCGGGCCGATCGGCGCGCACGGCACCGCGATCCTCAGCGCCCGCGAGGGCCTGGGGTTCGAGGCGGAGATCGCCTCCGACAGCCGGCCCCTGCACCGCCTGGTCGCCGCGATGCTCGACGCCGGCGGCGAGGACGTGCACGTGCTGCGCGACCCCACCCGCGGCGGGCTGGCCAGCGCCCTCAACGAGTTGGCCGCCGCGTCCGGCGTCGCCGTCGAGGTCGTGGAGGACGACGTGCCGGTGCCGCGCGCGGTCGCGGCGGCGTGCGAACTGCTGGGCCTGGACCCCTTCCACGTGGCCAACGAGGGCTGCCTGGTCGCGTTCGTCGCGCCGCGGAGCGCGCCGGACGTGCTGGCGGCGATGCGCGCCCGACCCGAAGGCGCCGGGGCGCGCGCCGTCGGCCGGGTCGTCGACGGACCCGCGGGCCGCGTCACCGCGCGCACCCTCATCGGGTCCACCCGGATCGTCGACATGCTGATCGGCGAGCAACTCCCCCGCATCTGCTGACCGGGGGCCCGGTCGGGCAGGGACCTTCGCCACTGCTCACCCCGCGCCGACCCGGCGAGCATCGGGAGGACGAGATCACCGGCACGGGCGGAGGAGACGACATGGCGGTCCGGGTGGGCATCAACGGGTTCGGGCGGATCGGGCGGGACGTGCTGCGCTGCGCCGTCGACCGGCACGACGGCGACCTGGAAGTGGTGGCCGTCAACGACGTCACCGCACCCGAGACGCTGGCGCACCTGCTGGCGTACGACTCGACCTACGGGCCGTGGCGGCGCGAGGTCGGCGCCGGTCCCGGCCGCATCACCGTCGACGGTCGCACGCTGACCGCCACCGCCCACACCGAGCCCGCGGACCTGGACTGGGGCGCGCTGGGCGTGGACGTCGTCATCGAGGCCACCGGCCGCTTCCGCACCCGCGACGCCGCCGCCACGCACCTGGCGCGCGGCGCCCGCAAGGTGCTGATCACCGCGCCCGGCAAGGACGTGGACGCCACGATCGTGCTGGGCGTCAACGAGGACACCTACGACCCCGCCACCCACCACGTGATCTCCAACGCCTCCTGCACCACCAACTGCGTGGCGCCCATGGCGTCGGTGCTGCACGAGGCGTTCGGCATCCGCGAGGGCCTCATGACCACCATCCACAGCTACACCAACGACCAGTCCCTGCTCGACCGGCCGCACAAGGACCTGCGGCGCGCCCGGTCGGCGGCGGTGAACGTCATCCCGACCTCGACCGGCGCGGCGAAGGCGGTCGGCCTGGTCATCCCGTCGCTGGCGGGCCGGCTGGACGGCCTGGCCGTGCGCGTCCCGGTCGAGGACGGCTCGCTGACCGACCTGACCGTGGCGCTGGAGCGGCCGGTGTCGGCGGAGGAGGTCAACCGGGCCTTCGCCGAGGCCGCCGACGGCCGGCTCAAGGGCATCCTGCGCTACACCACGGCCCCGGTCGTCTCCCGCGACATCATCGCCGACCCGGCCTCGTGCGTGTTCGACGCGCAGCTGACCAAGTCGACCGGCGGGATCGTGAAGGTCTTCGGCTGGTACGACAACGAGTGGGGCTACGCCAACCGCACGGTCGAACTGGCCGACCTGGTCGCGCGGAGCCTGCCGTGACCGCCGTCCTCGACCTCGCGGGCCTGGACGCCCTGATCGGCGAGCTGCGGTTCACCGGGCACGTCGTGGTCGGGCCGGTGCTGCGCGACGGCGCGATCACCCTGGCCGAGGTCGAGTCGGTCGCCGACCTGCCCGCCGGGTGGGGCGTGGAGACCGCGCCGGGCCACTACCGGGTGCGGCGGCGCGGCGACGAGGCGGTGTTCGGCCACTCGGCGGGGCCGCTGTCGTGGAAGAACTTCCTGCACCCGCCGCGCCGGGCGCTGGTGGCCAGTGCCGAGGGGGAGTTCCGCTCGATCGCCGAACCCCGGCCGCGGTACGCGTTCCTCGGGGTGCGGCCGTGCGACCTGGCCGCGATCGGCAAGCTGTGCCAGGTCCTGGGCGACCGGGCCCCGTTCGTGGTGGCCGCCGAGTGCACCGAGCCCGGCGGGGTGTGCTTCTGCGCCTCGATGGGCTGCGGTCCCGCGGCCGGGCCGGGCTACGACATCGCGCTGGTCGAGCGGGTGGACGAGGAGGGCCACCGGTTCGTCGCGGACGCGGGCAGCGCGCAGGGGCTGTTCCTGCTGGACTGGCTGTCCGCGCGCCCGGCCACCCCCGCCGAGGCCGCCGCCGCCCGGTCGGAGGTGGCCGACGCGGCGGGGCGGATGGGCCGCGCGATGCCCGAGGTGGACCTGCGCGACCTGCTCGCGGCCAACCGCGAGTCCCCGCACTGGCAGGACGTCGCCGAACGCTGCCTCACCTGCGGCAACTGCACCATGGTGTGCCCGACCTGCTTCTGCGTCACGGTCGAGGACGTCACCAGCCTGGCCGGCGGCGAGGCCGAGCGGCGCGAGCGGTGGGCGTCCTGCTTCGAGGTCGACTTCTCCCACCTGCACGGCGGCGCGGTCCGCACCTCACCCGCCGCCCGCTACCGCCAGTGGCTGACCCACAAGCTGGGCACCTGGCACGACCAGTTCGGCACGTCCGGGTGCGTCGGCTGCGGCCGGTGCGTGGCCTGGTGCCCGGCCGGCATCGACGTCACCGCGGAGGCCGCCGCGCTGGCCAGGGGCGCGCCGTGACCACCGACCTCGCCGACCTCGCGCTGTTCCGCCCGCTCGCGCCCGCCCACCGGGCGCTGATCGCGGCGAGCGCCCACCCCGAGCACCACCCGGCCGGCACCCGGCTGTTCGACCAGGACCAGCCCGCCGAGCACAGCTGGGTCGTGCTGACCGGGTGCGTCGCGCTGGACGCCGCCGTGCCCGGACGGGGCGCGGTGACCGTCCAGGGCGTCGGGCCCGGCGAGCTGCTCGGCCTGTCCTGGCTGGTGCCGCCCCACCGGTGGCACTTCGGCGCGACCGTGGTCGTCCCGGCGCACCTGGCCCGGCTGGACGTGGCGCGGCTGCGCGAAACCGCCGAGCGGGACCCGGAGTTCGGCTACCGGCTCTCCCTCGTGCTGGCCGAAGCGATGCTGCACCGCCTCCAGTCCACCCGCTACCGGCTGCTCGACCTGTACCGGAACCCGTCATGACCGACCCCTGGCTGCCCGTGGCGCACCGGGTCGTGCGGCGCACCGAGGAGACCGCGGACTCGGCGACCCTCCTGCTGCGCCCGGTGCACGACCCGCTGCCGCCCTTCCGGCCGGGGCAGTTCGCGATGCTCTACGCGCACGGCGTCGGCGAGATCCCCATCTCCGTCAGCGGCATCCCCGGCGGCGGCGACCTCCTGCACACCGTGCGCGCTGTCGGGGCGGTCAGCCGCGCCCTGCACGGCGCGGAGCCGGGCACGGTGCTCGGGGCGCGCGGCCCGTTCGGCACCACCTGGGACCTGCACCGCACCGAGGACCTGCTGGTCGTCGCGGGCGGCATCGGGCTGGCCCCGCTGCGGCCGGTGCTGCGGCACGCCCTGGCCCACCGCGACCGCTACCGGCGGGTGGTGCTGGTCGCCGGCGCCCGCACGCCCGAGGACCTGCCGTTCCGGGCGGAGGTCGAGCGGTGGGCCGACGCCGTCGAGGTCGTGACCACCGTCGACCGCGGCGGGCCGGGGTGGACCGGCCGGGTCGGGTTCGTGACCGAACCGCTGGCCGTGCTGCCGCTGGACGTCGAGCGCACCACCGCCCTGCTGTGCGGGCCGGAGCCGATGATGCGGTTCAGCGCCCGGACCCTGATCACCCGCGGCGTGCCCGCCGACCGCGTCCAGGTGTCGTTGGAACGCAACATGCAGTGCGGCACGGGCCGGTGCGGGCACTGCCAGCTCGGGCCGCTGCTGCTGTGCCGGGACGGCCCGGTGGTCGACTTCCCCGTCGCCGAACCGCTGTTCGCGGTGAAGGAGCTGTGATGGACGCGCCGAGCCTCGCGGTCTGGAAGTTCACCTCGTGCGACGGGTGCCAGCTCACCCTGCTCGACTGCGAGGACGAACTGCTCGCGCTGACCGAACGCGTCGAGATCGCCCACTTCCTCGAAGCCACCCCGCGCACCCGGCCCGGCCCCTACGACGTGTCCATCGTGGAGGGATCGGTCACCACCCCCGCCGAGGTGCAGCGCATCCGGTGGATCCGCGAGCAGTCGCGGGTGCTGGTCGTGGTCGGCGCGTGCGCCACCTCCGGCGGCATCCAGGCGCTGCGCAACCTCGCCGACGTCGAGGAGTTCCGGTCGGTGGTCTACGCGTCGCCGGAGCTGATCGACACGCTGGCCACGTCCACGCCGATCTCGGCGCACGTGCCGGTGGACTACGAGCTGCGCGGCTGCCCGATCGACCGGGGGCAGCTGCTGGAGGTGCTCACCGCCTTCCTCGCCGGCCGCGCGCCGGACCTGCCCGACACCAGCGTGTGCACCGACTGCAAGCGGCGCGGCCTGACCTGCGTGATGGTCGCGCACGGCACGCCGTGCCTGGGACCGGTCACGCACGCCGGGTGCGGCGCGCTGTGCCCGGCGGTCGACCGGGGCTGCTACGGCTGCTTCGGCCCGATGAATCAGCCCAACGTGCCCGCGCTGATCCCCCTGCTGCGCCGCCACGGCATGGGCGAGGGCGAGCTGGACCGGGTCTTCCACACCTTCAACACCGCCGGGGAGTGGACATGACGCACCGCTCGAACCGCACGCTGCGGGTCGCCGGGCTGGCCCGGGTGGAGGGCGAGGGCGCGCTGCGCGTGCGCACCACCGACGGCCGCGTGGACCAGGTGGAGCTGAACATCTACGAGCCGCCCCGCTTCTTCGAGGCGTTCCTGCGCGGCCGGGGCCACCGCGAACCGCCCGACATCACCGCCCGCATCTGCGGCATCTGCCCGGTGGCCTACCAGCTGAGCGCGTGCCTGGCGATCGAGGACGCGTGCGGCGTGGCGGTGCCCGCGCCGGTGCGGGCGCTGCGGCGGCTGCTGTACTGCGGCGAGTGGATCTCCAGCCACGCCCTGCACATCCACCTGCTGCACGCCCCCGACTTCCTCGGCCTGCCCGACGGCATCGCGATGGCCGCCGAGCACCGGGCCGTCGTGGAACGCGGGCTGGCGTTGAAGAAGGCGGGCAACGCGGTGATGGACCTGGTCGGCGGCCGGGCGATCCACCCGGTCAACGTCCGCGTCGGCGGCTTCTACCGCGCGCCCACCCGCGCCGAGCTGCGCCCGCTGGCCGAGCAGCTGCGCCGCGCCCTGGACGACGCCCTGGCCACGGTGGCGTGGGTGTCGTCGTTCGACTTCCCGGAGCTGGACGTGCCGCACGACCTGCTGGCGTTGCGGGACACCGAGGGCTACCCGATCGACCGGGGCGTGCCGCACGTGTCCACCGGCGCGTCGTTCCCGGTCTCGGCGTTCGGCGAGCACGTCGTGGAGCACCAGGTGCCGCACTCCACGGCGTTGCACGCCCGGCTGGACGGGCAGATGTACCTGGTGGGCCCGCTGGCCCGGTACAGCCTCAACGCCGACCGCCTCTCCCCCGCCGCCGCGGGCGCCGCCGCCGACGCCGGGCTGGAGGCCGTGTGCCGCAACCCGTTCCAGAGCATCGTCGTCCGCGCGGTCGAGGTGGTGTACGCGGTGGAGGAGGCGTTGCGGCTGATCGCCGAGTACGAGCGCCCGGACCCGCCCGCCGTCGACGTGCCCGCCCGCGCCGGCGTCGGCCACGGCGCGACCGAGGCGCCGCGCGGCCTGCTGTACCACCGCTACGAGCTGGGCGCGGACGGACTCGTGGCGTCGGCGGACATCGTGCCGCCGACCTCCCAGAACCAGTCCGCGATCGAGGACGACGTGACCCAACTGGTCACCAGCTACCTCGACCTGGACGACCACGCCCTGGTGTCGCTGTGCGAACGCGCGATCCGCAACTACGACCCGTGCATCTCGTGCTCGGCGCACTTCCTGGACTTCCGCCGGGAGGACCGGTGAGGGCGGTCGTGGTGGGCGTGGGCAACGAGTTCCGGCGCGACGACGGCATCGGACCCGCGGTGGCGCGGTCGCTCGCCCGGCGCGGCGTGCGGGCCGAGGTCACCGACGGCGATCCGGTGCGACTCATGGAGGCGTGGGCGGACGCGGAGCTGGTGGTCGTGGTGGACGCGATGCGCTGCGCCCCCGCCGTGCCGGGCCGGGTGCACCGGGTGTCGTTCGGCGGGAGCCTGCCGTCGGCGACCAGCTCCCACGGTTTCGGCGTGCCGGAGGCGGTCGAACTGGCCGACGCCCTGGGCCGCCTGCCGGACCGGCTGGTCGTGTTCGCCGTGGAGGTCGCGGAGGTCGGCTTCGGCCTCGGCCTGACCCCGGCGGTCGCGGCGGCGGTGCCGACCGTCGAAGCCGCCGTGCTCACCGAACTGGGCCTCGATTCGGGTCCGGAGTGGATGATCGGGAATGCCGGTCGCGATGTCTAGTCCACAATGGACTTTTAGTTTCCCTGTCACGCGGAATTTTCGTTGTTCGGTATGGGGTTTGACTCGCACTGCTACGCTGTGATCGTTGCGATGGTTCTTCCGCAGCGACTGCTCAAGCCGGGGGGTGGAGCGACACAGCCGCGTTGCCGTGCGGCGGTTACCGAATCCGCGTGACGGCGCGTGCGCACCGAAGCGACGCCGGTACCCCCGGCTTCGTCTTTGTTCAGGGGGCTTTGTGTTACCACGTAGATCACTAGTGCCCATTCTCGTCGCGTTCGCCACGGTGCTGGCGTCCACGACGACCGCAGGCGCGGGACAAGGTGCCGCACAGGGGGTCGGACAACCCGGCCGCGCCACGGAGAACTGCACCTTCACCGAAGGTGAACTCGCGCGTTGCGTCCGCGTCGGCATCGACCTGCCGACGGTGCCCGAGGTCGGTGGCACGGCCGCGATCGGCGTCGAGGTCGCCGCGCAGGCCGAGGTCGGCGAGGTGGCGGTGACGGTCGACCTGCCCGCCACGTTGCGCTGGGAGCGGGCGCCGGAAGGGTTCGCCACGGAGCGGGTCACCGGCGCGTCGCCCGAGGCGGGCGGTGTGGTGGAACGCGCTTCCGGCACCGTGAAACTCCACAGTGGACAGACGATTCGGCTTGACGCGGCGGTGACGGCGGTGGCCGCCGGTGCGGCGCCGATCCGGGCCGCCGTGGTCGGGGCGGCGCGCAGCCAGGTCGACACGGCGTCCGGCAGCCTGGTCGTGACGGTCGGCGCGACGCGGCCCGAGTCCTTCCGCGGCTACCGGGAGGCGGAGGTCAACGGGGTCGCCGCCACGCCGGCGCCGGCGGTGGTCACGCGGGCGACGCCGCACCTGCCGCACCGGTCGGTCGGCGCCGACGGGCTCGCGAAGCCCGACCTGCCGCCGGACCCGCAGGCGCAGGCCTTGACCTGCGTGCGCGGCTCGTGGCGCTACCAGGACCAGGACTCCCGGTGGCACCCGTCGGCGAACTTCCAGGTCCAGCTGTGGCGGCGCACCTTCCTCGGGCCGCAGCTGCTCACCTCGGACATCACCGACGAGAACGGCGCGTACCGGGTGTGCTCGACCGCGGCGGCCGGCAACGACGTCTACGTCCGGTTCTTCGCCGAGAACGGCAAGTGGTCGGTCACGGACGACGACAACGACCCGTACGCGTTCGTCAGCCGCGACATCCAGCGCATCGGCAACGGCGCGACGGTCGACCTCGGCGCGCTCAACCCGGCCGACAACAACCTGATGCGCGCGCTGCACGCGTTCGACGAGGTCAACGACGCCAAGAACTGGACCCCCGGCGACTGCTGGGACGCCCGGCACACCGACTGCCGGGTCGTGCGGTTCCGCTGGACGCCGACCTCGACCGAGGGCGCGTTCTACCGGACCGGCGAGAACCGGGTCTACCTGCGCGCCGACGACCCGAACTTCCGCTCCGTCGTGGTGCACGAACTGGGTCACGCGGTGATGGACGAGGTGTACGAGGACGACTTCCCGCGCACCGAGAACTGCAGCCCGCACTTCATCCACCGCACGTCCTCGCCCAGTTGCGCGTGGACGGAGGGCTTCGCCGACTGGTACCAGGCCGCCGTCTACAACGACCCGCGCTACGTCGGCGGACCGAACTTCGAGGTGCAGCTGGAGACGCCGACGTGGGAAACTGCGGACTGGGACAACGGCGACGGGGTCGAGGGCCGGGTCGCGGGCGCGCTGATCGACCTCGCCGACTCCGGCGCGGAGCAGTACTGGGACTCCTACGGCGAAGGCGCGCCGAACCGGCTGTGGGAGACGTTCCTCAACCACCGCTCGACGTCGTTCAACGAGTACTGGCGGCAGCGGGGACAGGACCAGTTCGACGTGTCCGACCGCCCGCAGGGCAGCCTCTACCAGAACACGATCGACTACGGCTACCGCGACCCGCTGGCCGACAACCAGGCGCTGACCAGGCCGGAGCCGCGGACGCCGCACAACTACCACTTCCGGACCACGACGGTGTTCTGGTCGGCGGTGGCGGTCCGGCCGCCGGCGGGCGCGCGGTACGACCTGGCGGTGTTCGGCAACCGCGAGCTGACCCAACAGCTCGCGTCGAGCACCCTGGGGCCGGACGTGGTGAACTTCGTCGCGGTCGACTCCAACCGCAGGCCGCTGGGCGACTACTACCCGCAGGTGCGGGTGGCGTCCGGGCACGGCGACTACCAGGTCCAACTGGCCCAGGGCGCGAGCCAGCTGCCGCCCGCGTCCAGCGCGCAGATCGCGATGGGCGCGGGTGACGTGGTCGCGGTGCGGGACGTCTGCGGCGTCACGCCGGAGCAGGTGATCACGCTGACCGCCACCCCGTCCGACGGCGGGCAGGACGCGGAACTGTTCCTGCTGGCGTCCAACCCCGACCAGCCGGCGAGCTTCGTGCAGGGCCGCGCGTCGGCCGTGGCGCAGGCCACCGGTGCGGGGCCGGGGAGTCCGGAGACGCTGACGCACACCGCCACGTCCTCGGGCTGCTACGGCGTCGTGCTGGTCAACCGGGGCGGGGCGGGCGTCTACACGCTCAGCCGCGCCTGATCACACCGCGTGCCGGCCGGGGCCGCTCCCCCGGCCGGCACGTCCGGAGGTGCAACCACATCGTGCGTCCCGCCCGTCCGTTGACCGTGAGATTCGTCCTCGTCGCCGTGGCGGTCCTCGCCGTCGCCTGCCAGTCCCCGCCCGCGCCGCCGTCCGGGAAGGCCGTCGCGCTGCGCGTCGAGCTCTACGGGGGCGGTCCGCTGCCGCCGGGCTGGGTGACCTTCCCGGAGTTCGTCCTCTACGGCGACCGCACGCTGATCACCGCCGACGGCGACGCGCCCCGCGAGTACCACCTGACCGAGGCGGAGTTCGACCGCGTCTACGGCCGCGCCCGCTCGGCCGGCCTGGCGACCGGGCGGACGTTCGACGAGCAGAGCCCGGACGCGCCCGTGCTGGAAGTCGTGTTCGGCCACGACACCGGCCGGGCGGTCACCCGGGTCACCGCGCCCGACCGGAAGTCCTCGGGCGACGCGGGCGCGATCGTCCGCGCGGTGGCGCTCAACCCGGACACGGACCTGGAGTCGCCGCACGAGCGCTACCGGCCCGAGCGCGTCGCCGTCGTCGCGGGGGCTTCGTCGGGCGCCCCGACCGGCCCGCGGTGGCCGCTGCGCCCGCTGGCCGAGGGAACGCCCCTCAACGCCGGGCGGTGCGCGGTGTACGCCGCGGCGGAGGTCCGCGACATCCGGTCGGACACCACGTGGACCAGCGGCGGCACCGCCTACCACGTGCGGCTGCGCCCCCTGCTGCCCGACGAGGACGACTGCGCGGCCCTGGCGCGCGGGTAGTGGCCGCGGGTCACGGGCGGGCGGCGGTCAGGTTGCGCAGGGCGGTGGTGCCCAGGCCCGTGGGGCCGCGTAGCGCTTGGACCGCCACCGCCTCGCGTCCGCCGAAGTGCTCCTCCAGGGCCGCGTCGCTGTAGCGGTGCGTCTTCAGGTGCCACTCGCGGATGGCGTGCATCCAGTTCTTCAGCTTCTGGACGTGGGTCGCCAGGGCGTGCCCGGTGTCGGCATCCAGGTCCAGGTCCTCGACCAGGCCCGGCAGCTCCACGTCGAGGATGTGCTCGAACTGGGCCAGTCGGGCGCTTTGCAGCTTCTCGACCACCTCGTACGCCCGGTGGACGTCGCAGTCCAGGAAGTTGCGGGTCACGTGGACCAGGTTGTGGACCTCGCCCTCGTACTGCACCTCCTTGCGGTGCGACACCAGGTCGTTGACCATCCAGCCGTAGTCGGCGGCGGTGCTCTCCAGGTTGCGGAGGGTTCGCGTCCGCCGCAGCTCCGGCGGCAGACCGTCCGCCGTGGACAGGTTCGCCATGCTCCGGATCAGCTCCGTGCCGAAGGTCAGGCGGCGCATCTCGACGTAGTCCACCGGGTCCGGGACCCGGTTGAGGTGTTGGTTCTCCAGCTCCCACAGCCAGGCGTCCAGCATGGACGACACGGCGGCCTTCAACTCGCGGCGCCGGTCCGGGGGCATGGTCGCGGTGGTGCGGCGCCAGAGGTCCGCCAGCCCGCGTTCCAGCGGGACCGCCGGCGTGGTGCCCGACGCGCCCTCGACGGCCATCAGGTCCTTGAGCCGGGCGGTGAGGGCCTTGGCTCCGGCCATGTCCTGGGCTCGGCCGAACACCGCCGGGTAGTAGTCGTCGGCGTAGGTGCCCCAGGTCAGCCACAGGGCCGAGAGGGCGATCACGTCCGGGGTGCCGTCCGGGTCGATGACGGCGGAGCACAGGCCGTAGTCGTGGCCGCGGACCATGGTTTCGGTCCACAAGCCCGGCAGGTCGTCGAAGAAACCCATCCCGCGGCACCACTCGACCGTGTTCGCCGTCGCCGCCCGGCCGTGCGGGCTGGCCCTCAGCGGGAACGGCAGGCGCATCTCCGGCCACGGGATCGACGGCACCGGCGAGAACGGGACGTGGGCGAAGGCGCGCAGCCGTTGCGGCGCGGTGTTCAGCAGGGACCTGAGTGCCTGCGTGCCCAGGCCGGTCGGGCCGCCCAGGCCGGTGCCGTCCAGCGCGCCCTTGTTCATGTAGCGGCTGGAGCGCATGTGCCACTCGTGGCCGCCGGACTGCCAGTCCTGCAAGCCCTTGACGTAGGCCAGCACCGCGAGGCGGCCCGCCGGGTCGACGCGGTGCTCGTCGAGCAGCTTCGGGACCTCGGTCAACGCCGTGTGCTCGAACTGGTGCAGCCGTGAGGTCAGCAGGTCGTTCACCCGTTCCGCGGCCTCCTGCGTCGGCAGGTCCAGGAACTTCTCCAGCACCAGGACGCCGTTGCTCAGCTCGCCCTCGTCCAGCACCTCGCGCTCGTAGGAGAACAGGTCGTTGCGCAGGTGGACGGCGTCGGCGAAGGTGTCGCGCAGCACCGCCAGCGGACGGGTCGGGGCGATGCGCGCGGGCACCTCCATGCCGGTCACGTGCTCGACCAGGTTGGCGCTCCACGGCGCGCCGCCGACCTTGCGGCGCATCTCGACGTACTCGATCGGGTCGGCCAGCCGGCCCTCGCTGATGTTGTGCAGCTCCCACATGGACTCGTCCAGCAGGTGCTTGGTGTTGTCGGCGAACCTGCGACGCCAGTCCATCGAGTGCGCGGGGACCGTGCGCTCCCACAGGTCTTTGAGGCCCTTCTCGACCGGGTTGGCCGGTTCCTCGGTGATCACGCCGTCCACCGGCATGAACAGCGGCAGCCGGTCCAGGTAGGCCTGCGCGCCCCGGATGTCGTCCGGGTTGCGCTTGTAGAGCTCCACGAAGTGGTCGTCGAAGTAGAAGACCCACACGTACCAGTCGGTGACCAGGTCCAGGTCCTCGGCGGACGCGTCGGGGTGGGTGTAGGCGCACAGCAGCGCGTAGTCGTGCGAGGCGAGGTCGTCGTCGGTCCAGATGACCGTGCCGTGCTGCGGGACGTCGATGAAGTCCATCGCGTGCGCCCACGCCTTGCTGTGCGTGCGGGCGCGGTCGAGGTTGGGGTTCAGCCGCGCCGGGTAGGGCATGTAGAACTCCGGCAACTGGAACGGCTGCATCGACTCGGCACCTCTCTGCCACGGGACCACCGGGGTGCACGCAACCAGCCGGCGGGCACGGCGACCAGGGTCGGCGCGGCAGGTCTACCCGTTCGTGGACCCCGACCGCTCCACCGGCGCACGGACCGCTGCCGACCGTGCCCGAGAAGACCACCCGATCAGGCTGCGGCCGTGCCGGGTGCCGACGACCAGGCCCAGCGCGCGCAGCAGGCGCAACTGGTGGGAGACGGCCGACTGCTCCATCCCGATCGCCTCGGCCAACTCCCCCACCGCGCACGGGCCGTGCCGCAGCCGGGCGGGGATGCACGGTGCTCGTCGCGCTCAACGGCCTGCGCCTGCTGTCCAAGCGCGCCTGGCCGGGTAATCAACCGCGAGATTCGATATAACGCTCGATTAATCATGGTGTTAGCGTGCGGTGAATGCGGAACACCATTCGGGGCTGTCGAGACGTGTGCCGGAAACCGGCTTTCCTGCGGTTCTGGCTGGGCATGGCGGTGTCGCGGACCGGGGACGCGCTGACGACGGTCGCGTTGGCGTGGCTGGTCCTCGACCTCGCCGGACCTGCCCAATTGGGTGTCGTCCTGCTGTGCTTCGGACTTCCCCGGGTGGTCACGGGGCCGGTGGCGGGACGGTTGCTGGACCGGTTCCCGGCGCGTTTGCTGCTCGGCTGGGACAACGCGCTGCGCGCGGCGCTGGTGGCCGTCGTCCCGGTGTTGGCCTACGCCGGGGAATTGCGGATCGGGCACGTCTACGCCGTGGTGCTGGCGTGCGCGGCGTTGTCCGCCGTGACGGAGGTGGCCGAGGGCGCGTTGGTGCCGAGACTGGTGGCCGACGCGGAGTTGGAGTCGGCGAACTCGCTGCTCTCGGTGAACTGGGAGGTGGCCTACGTCGTCGCGCCGCCGGTGGCGGGGCTCGCGGTCGGCGCGGTGGGCGCGGAGGCGGTGTTGCTGCTGGACGCGGCCAGTTTCCTGGTGACCAGCGCGTTGTGCTTCGGGCTGCCGCCGCTGGTGGCGGGCGAGGAGCGCACGCCGGCGCGGTTCGGGGTGTTGCTGCGGCTGCCGGTGGCGTTGGTGTTGTCCCTGTCCGCCACCGGGTTCCTGTTCCTCGGTGGTGTGGTGGAGGTGTTCCACCCGGTGTTCGTGCGGGAGGTGCTGCACGCCGGGCCGGTGGCGTTCGGGCTCGTGCTGGGCGCGGCCGGCGTGGGCGGGTTGTGCGGGGCGGTGTTCGGGGTGCCGCTGTACCGGCGGGTGCCCGAGCGGTGGCGGGTGTCGGCGGCGATCGCCTGTGCCGCACCGGTCTTCGCGTTGTTCGCGGTCGTCGACACCGTGGTCGCCGCCGTGGTGGTGGCGGGCGTGGCGTCGTTCCTGTGGGCCCCGTACTACGCGGTGGAACGGTCGAGGTTCCAGCGTGCGGTGCCAGAGGACGTGCGTGGGCGGGTGACGGGCGCGCGGACGGCGTTGTGCGCCTTGGGTTTCCCGGTCGGCAGCGCCGCCGGGGGCGCGTTGCTGGCGGGGGTGGAGGTGCCGGCGGCGGCGTTGGTGGTCGCCTGCGGGTTCGTGCTGCTCGCCTTCGTCCCGCTGGCCGCCCGCGAGCGGGTCAGGACGTGACGGCGGCGGCCACGATGCACGTGTCGTCCAGCGGGGACGCCGGGACCAGCCGCGAGGTCAGCGCCTCCGGCATGTCGGCCGGGTCGATGTCGGCCGTGAAGGCGCGGATGTCCTCCATGAGGTAGTCCAGGTCGTCCCGGTCGCCGGACTCGGACGGCCGGCGCTCCACCAGGCCGTCGGTGAACATCAGCACCGTGTCCCCGGGCTCCAGCACCGCCGTCACCGTGCCGTAGGCCGCGCCCGGCAGGCCGCCCAGGACCGGACCCGCCGGCCGGTCGAGCACGTGCACGTCGTGCGCCCGGACCAGCAGCAGCGGCGGGTGCCCGGCCTGGGCCCAGGTCAGCAGGCGGGCCGCCGGGTCGAACCGGGCGACCGCCGCCGTGGCCAGCGTGACGTCCTCGCCGGCGGTCAGCATCCGGTTGAGCACGTCCAGCACCCCGGCCGGGTCGGGTGCGGTCAGCGCCGCGCCGGTGAACGCGTAGCGCAGCTTGGCCATGGCCGCCGCGGTGGCCAGGCCGTGCCCCGCGACGTCGCCGATGGCCAGCAGCGTGCTGCCGTCGTGGATGGTGAAGGCGTGGTACCAGTCCCCGCCCACCTCCGCCCACCGCTCGGCCGCGAGGTAGCGCACGGCCACCCGCAGCCCCGGCAGCTCCAGCGGTCCGCTGGGCAGCGGCAGGACGGCGGAGCGGAGGTGGTCGGCGACCTGGTGCTCGCGGGCGAACCGCTCGCTCAGGTCGAACATCCGCTTCTCCGCGTGCCGCGTCGCGGTGATGTCCTGCAACACCACGTCCAACCGCACCGGCCGCCCCTGCACGTCCAGCACCGGCTCGCCGATGAACCGCCCGGACCGGACCTCGTCACCGGCCTTGAGCCGCAGCTCGGTGTCGGTGCGCTCACCGCCCTCCAGCATGCGCCGCACGGCGTTCTGCAGGATCGGCAGGTCCTCGGGGACCACGGACGCGCGGATCTCGTCCAGCGACATCGGCCCCAGCGCGGGGTCGCGGTCGAAGATGACGTAGAGCTGGTCGGACCAGTCGATCTCGTTGGTCACCAGGTTCCACTCGCCCCAGCCGATGTTGCCCAGGCGCTGCACGCTGCGCAGCCGTTCCAGCTGCAACGGGCCCTCGTGCTCGTGCCAGGCCAGCACGAGCCCGTCGCCGAACTTGCCGATGGTCAGCGTGTACCGGCCGTGCTGGGGCAGGCCGGGGCTGTTCTCCTCGTAGTCGAACGTGCCGACCACCTCGCGCACGCCGGTGCGCAGCACCCGGTGGTAGGCCGCCCACAGCTCGGTGCCCTCGACGGTCGGGTAGCTCTCCAGGATGCTGCGCCCGACCAGCTGCCGGTAGCGGCGGCCGGAGAAGTCGACCGCGTCGGGGCTCGCGGCCTCGAACCGGAAGTCCACGACCTCGCCGTCGGACGCGTGCACCGCGCCGAGCAGGGCCACCGAGCCGGGCAGCACGTCCAGGAAGTGCTGTGCCCACAGCGTCCAGTTCCGGCCGTGCGCGCCGCCGCCCGGGCCGAGCAGCGAGAGCAGCGTGGACCCGGCGGAGCGCACCACCAGCTCCAGGTCCCACTGCTCCTCGGTGGCGAAGTCGTGGTGCTCGGTCCACAGCAGACCGACGACGCCCGCGGTGCGCGTCTGGTCCCGGAACGGCACCCAGGCCCGTGACCGCCACACCGTCTCCGGGTCGCCGATCAGGGTGAACCGCCGCCGCGCCTCCTCCAGGTCGGGCAGCCACTGCGGCAGGCCGCTGCGCACCGAGGCGAGAACTCCGGTCTCCAGGCGCAGCGGCACCCGCTCCCACTCCAGCCGCACCCGGGCCGGCACGTTCGCCGCGGCCTCCATGCGCACCCCGCCGTCGGGTTCGACCAGGTAGAGCAGCACCGCGTCGCACCCGGCGTGCTCGCGGACCAGTTCGGCCAACTCCTCGGCGTCGGTCGCGGACCCCACCGCGGCCAGGGCCACCGGGCGCGGCGCGGGCGGGAGCCCGGACACCGGCCGCACGTACCGGGTCGGGTCGAAGCGCTCCTCGACCGGCGGCGCGGCCGGTCCGGGCGGCGGCGGGACGCCGAGCACGCCGGCGGCGACGTTCACCAGGTCCGTGCCGGTGGCCTGGGCCAGCCGGACCAGGTCGTCGAACGCCTCGTCGGGCCGGCACGACAACCGCTCGGCGAGCACCCCCTTGGCCTGCTCGACCACGGCCTGGCGGCGCGCGGCGGCCCGCAACCGGTCGATCTCGTCACGCTGACGGGCGACCAGGTCGGCCAGTGCGGAACGACTCGGATCCCGCTGGGTAGCCATCGCGACCCAGCATCGCGCGTGCGGACGCCGGCGGCCAGCCGAACCGGCTACCCGGCGCGGTCGCCGGCGAGCCGGACCGGCACCGCGGAGCCGACCGAGCCCTCGGCGAGCCGGACCGGCACCACGGGGCCGACCGAGCCCTCGGCGAGCCGGACCGGCGCCACTGGGCCGACCACCGCGCACCGCGAGCCGCGCGCCCGGAGCGACTGGCGCAGCCGCCACAGGACCGCGGCCGTGGCCGGGTCCGCCACCGTCGTGCCGCTCAGGTCGACCAGCACCGGGCGCGGGCGCTCCGCCGGCGCGCACCCGATCTGGGCGACCAGGAACGCGGCGGACGTGCGGTCCACCAGGCCCCGGACCCGGATCACCTGCGCGCCCGCCCCGCCCGCGAAGTCGAGGTGCACCGCCCCGGGCAGGGGCGCGATCGGGTCAACGCGGCGCGGCAGCGGGCTGACGGCCGTTCGGACGGGACCGGCCGCGCGGGCCGGGTGCGGGATCGCCACCGGACGACCCCAAGACGGCTCCGCCGGGCCGCTGACGGTCGTTCGACCCACGAAACCGACCCGAAGACGCGCAGGTCAGCGGCCTTCCGGTGACCGGAGGTTGCTCGGGCATTCACAGTCGGTGTCTTTCACGTTACAGTTCTGGGAGCGCTCCCAGTCCGTTGCGTCCAATGGAGGATGTGGTGTGGATGGTGGAGGGATTCCCCCGCCCCGGTGCCCTGGTCGAGGGCATGCGCGTGCTCGACGCGCTGAGCGTGCCGCTGCTGCGCGGGTCGCTCGGCGTGGTGTTCGTGTGGTTCGGGGCGTTGAAGGTGTCGGGCGCGACGCCGGTCGCCGACCTGGTGGCGAGCACGGTGCCGTGGTTGGCATCCGGATTCCTGGTCGCGGGGCTCGGCGTGCTGGAGGTGCTGCTCGGCCTCGCGCTGGTCGCCGGGCGGTTCCTGCGGGTGGCGGCCGTCCTGGTGATGGCGCACCTGGGCGGCACGTTCCTGACCCTGGTGGTGCAGCCGGCGGTGGCCTTCCGGGCCGGTAACCCGCTGCTGCTCACCCTGACCGGCGAATTCGTCGTCAAGAACCTGGTCTTGTTCACGGCGGCACTGGTGGTCCTGTGCGCCGAACTGCGTCGAGGAGGAGTTCGATGAAGCGCTCCACGGTCGTCGCCGCGGCCTTCCTGCTGGCCGCCGGCTCCGCGGCGGCCCTGTTCCCGCACGCGGTCGCCGCGGCGGCGGGTTGCCGCGTCGACTACACCGTCGCCGGCCAGTGGCAGGGCGGTTTCCAGGCGAGTGTGAAGATCACCAACGTGGGCGACCCGGTGAGCGGGTGGTCGCTCGGGTTCACCTTCCCCGACGGCGGGCAGAAGGTCACCCAGGGCTGGAACGCCGGCTGGAGCCAGTCCGGGACCGCGGTCACCGCCACGAACGTCGACTGGAACCGGTCGCTGGGCACCGGCGGGACGGCCGACATCGGCTTCACCGGGACCTTCAGCGGGGCCAACCCCGCGCCCACGGCGTTCACGCTCAACGGGGTCGCATGCACCGGCTCCCCCGTCGTCACGACCACGACCACCACCACGACGACCACGGGCAACCCGCCCGTCGGGCGCACGCCGGTGGAGATCAACGGCCAGCTGCGGGTCTGCGGCGTGAACCTGTGCAACCAGTACAACCGGCCGGTCCAGCTGCGCGGCATGAGCACGCACGGCATCCAGTGGTTCGACAAGTGCTACAACAACGCCTCGCTGGACGCGCTGGCCAACGAGTGGAAGTCCGACCTGTTCCGCATCGCGATGTACGTGCAGGAGCAGGGCTACGAGACCAACCCGAGCTGGTTCACCAACCGGGTCAACACCCTGGTGGACATGGCCGAGGCGCGCGGGATGTACGCGATCATCGACTTCCACACCCTCACGCCGGGCGACCCGAACTACAACATCGACCGCGCCAAGACGTTCTTCGCCCAGGTCGCGTCCCGCAACGCCGCCAAGAAGAACGTCGTCTACGAGATCGCCAACGAGCCCAACGGCGTCAGCTGGGCGGCGATCAAGAGCTACGCGGAGCAGGTCATCCCGGTGATCCGCGCCGCCGACCCGGACGCGGTCGTGCTCGTCGGCACGCGCGCGTGGTCGTCGTTGGGCGTCTCGGAGGGCTCCAACGAGAGCGAGATCGTCAACAACCCGGTCAACGCGACCAACATCATGTACACGTTCCACTTCTACGCCGCCTCGCACAAGGACAACTACCGGTCCACGGTGAGCCGGGCGGCGTCGCGCCTGCCGCTGTTCGTCAGCGAGTTCGGCACGGTCAGCGCCACCGGCGGCGGGGCGTTCGACCGCGCGAGCAGCACGGCGTGGCTGGACCTGCTGGACCAGCTCAAGATCGGGTACGCGAACTGGACGTACTCCGACGCGAACGAGAGCAGCGCCGCCCTGCGGCCGGGCACGTGCGACGGCGGCACGTACACCGGCGGCGGCGTGCTCACCGAGTCCGGCGCGTTCATCAAGAGCCGCGTCAGCACGGCGGACAACTTCCCGACCAGCTGACCCGGGTCCGGACGGGGCTCGGCCTCCACGGGCCGGGCCCCGCCCTCCGGGGGTCACGCGCCAGCAGGGCCAGGCCCAGCAGGAGGTCCACCCCGACGACCCCGAGCACCGAGTGGGTGAGGTCCGCGCCGCCGGGCACGGGCAGGTGGTAGGCGAGGTCCGGCGCCACCGAGCCCGTCACCGGACCGGGCGACCACAGGCGTCGGCGCAGCGGGAGCACGGCGGCCGGGTGGGCGAAGGTGAACGGCACGCGGAGGGCTCCCCTGGTTCGAACGCCCCGGAGCGGGCGCGCCCATCCTGGGAACGGCCGGACACGATGGAGTGATCACCCCGCGTGTCAAGCGTCCGGTCGGGCGGCGCTTGTCGATCATGGACTCGCGATCCACCGACCGGGAACGGGACATGACTTCGACGATCACGCCTGCGCTCCACGCCGAGGACCTCGACCGCCTGCTCTCGGTGGTGCGGCTTATCGGCCGGCTCGACACCGGCTCCGTCCTCACCTCGGCGATGCCGCTGTTGGGCGACGACGAGCGCACGGCACTCGCGCGGCACACCGCGTTCGCGCACGCCGCCGTGCTCGTCTTCCCCGAGACGCTCGACGGGTTGGCGGCCCAGCTGAGCCGGCACGGCCTCGAAGTCGGCGCGCCGAAGTCGAGCGTGGTGGTGCGCGACCGGCTCAGCCGCCGGTACTCGGTGCCCGCCGCGCGGCTGGACGTGGTCATCCTGCGCGCCCCGGTGGCCAACCGCGCCGGACGACGGTGCGAGGTCGAGATCTTCGCCCTGGTCACGCCGCCCGACCTGCGGCACGTCGCCGAGCAGGAGCGGCGGCACGACCGGGAGAGCCACCTCGCGCTGACCGTCGCGCCGGCCGACCCGGTCGTGGTGCGCGGGTCGCGGGCGACGTTGCGCGCCCACCTGTCCCCGGACGGCGGCGGCTACAACGGGCACGAGGACGCCACCGTCCTCTACTTCCGCGACCCGCGCCCGACCGCCGCCGACCGCCACCGGCTGGAGCTGATCTGCGCGGGCCACCACCCCGACCTGCTCGCCGCCCACCGCCGCGAGTCCGCGCCGGCCACCGCCCTGCTGCACCTGCTGACCGGCGCGTGGGCCACCCGGGCGATCGCGACCGCCGCCGAGCTGCGCCTGCCCGACCACCTCGTCACCACCCCCGGCCTGCCCGGTCTGGCCGCCGCCACCGGCGCCGACCCGGACAGCCTCGCCCGGCTGCTGCGCTACCTGACGGCCCTGGGCGTCGTCCGCCCGTCGGGGTCGGGCCACGAACTGACCGACCTCGGGACGCTGCTGCGCTCGGACGTCGAAGGGTCGATGCGGGCGCTGGCCCTGATGTACGGCGGCCCGTTCTACCGGTCCTTCGCCGGGCTCACCGAGGCGGTGCGGACCGGCGAGGAGTCCTACGCCAAGGTCTTCGGGGCCCACCACTTCGCCCACATGGCCGCCGATCCCGGTCTGGCGGAGCTGTTCCACGAGTCCATGGCCGCCGGCGGCGCGATGTTCACCGAGGCCGCCCGCGTCCTGGACCTGTCCGCCGCGCGGGTCGTGGTCGACGTGGCCGGCGGCAACGGCGAGCTGCTGTCCCGGGTGCTGACCGCGCACCCGCACCTGCACGGCGTCCTGATGGACCGCCCGCACGCCCTGGCCGCCGCCGAACCGACCCTGGCCCCGGTCGCCGACCGCTGCGCGCTGGTCCCCGGCGACTTCACCGAGTCCGTGCCGACCACCGGGGACGTCTACCTGCTCTCACGCGTCCTGCACGACTGGGACGACCAGCGGTGCCAGGCGATCCTGGCCACCTGCTTCCGCGACATGCCCGACCACGCCGAACTGGTCGTCCTCGAACGCCTGCTGCCCGAGTCGCAGACCGAGGACCTGGCCGTGCCGTGGGACATCCACATGCTGTGCAACACCGGAGGCCGCGAACGCACGGAGTCCCGGTACCGCGCGCTGCTGGCCGAAGCCGGCTTCGACCTGTTCGAGACCCACCCGCTCCCGCTGGACGCCCACCTCCTGCGCGCACGCAAGCGCCGCTCCCGGTAACACCGACAGGCGCTTCCCGCCCGTCGTCGTCCGCCATGATGGAACGGTGCTGGAGACGGCGGACCAGGTCGCGAGCGTGGCCGGGTTCGTGGTGGCCGCCATCGGGCTCGTCCTCGCGCTGCGCCGGCGCGGGCCGGTGTCCACCGCCCAGCGCTTGGACCGGCTGGCCGAGGTGGTGGGGGCGCAGTGGCGGGACGAGGTCGAGGTTCGGGGGATCGCGACCGCGTGGACGACCGTCGTGGTGCCGGAGCACCGGCGGTTGGTGATCGTGGGGCCGGCCGGGGCCGGGAAGACCGTCGCGGCCATCCGGGTGGTGCGGGAGTTGGTGGCCCGGCGTGCGCCGGGCGGGCCGGTCGCGGTGTTGTTCCCGTTGCACTCCTGGGACCCCTTGAAGGACCACCCGCACCGGTGGATGGCCGCCGAACTGGCCCGGGACTACGGGATCTCGCCCGCCGTGGCGTTGGAACTGGTGCGGGCGCGGCGGATCGTGCCCGTGCTCGACGGGTTGGACGAGGTGTCCGACCCGGTGGCGGCGTTGCGGGCGTTGGAGCGGGTGCACGATCCAGCCGGGGTCGATCCGTTGATCCTGACCAGTCGGGACCGGGTCGTGGTGACGGGGGCCGAGGTGGTGGAGCTGGGGCCGCCGCGCGTTGCGGGGTGGGAAGGGGTTTCCTCGCCCTTGTCGCTGTGGCTGGCGATGGCGTCCGGCGCGAAACCGGCGGAACTGGTGGGGCTGCCGGAGGCCGAGGTCGAGCGGCGGTTGTTGGATCGGTTCGTGGGCGCGGCCTACCCCGACACGCCCCGACCGGACGGCCGGCGGCGGTGGCGGGCCGGGCAGGTGGAGCGGTGGCTGCGGTTCCTGGCGCGGGAGGAGGACATCGCTTGGTGGCGGCTGGTGCGAAGCGTGCCGCGCACCGCCATCGCGCTGCTGTCCGCGCTGGTCGTGGGGCCGGTGGTGTACGCCGGGCTGGTGCTGTGGTTGCCGGAGGACACCGGACTGGCCCTCATGATCGCGCTGTCCAACGCGTTCGTGGTGGCGCTGTTGGGCTTCTTGCGGCCTTACCCGGACGTGCAAAGGCTGCACACCGGCCTGCGGTTGCACGTGTGGAGCGCGTTGGGCGGTTTCGGGTTCGGGTGCCTGCTCGGTTGGGCGGTGAGCCCGATCGCCGCCGTGGCCGTCGGGACGGTCTCCGCAGTGCTGTGGGGCGTGGTCGGCCGCATCCACGACAACGCCCCGCCGCGCACCGCCGGCCCGCTTTCCGTGCTGCGCGCCGACCTCGCCGCGACCGTGGTGGGCAGCCTGCCGATCCCCGCGCTGTTGGCCACGCTCGTCGCGTTCGCGAGTTCGCCGTGGAAAGCGCCGGCGGCGTTCTTCACCTTCTGGCTGTTCTACGGCGTCGTCTGGCTGAGCGGCACCGCGTGGACCCGCTTCACCCTCACCCGCCTCTGGCTGGCCGCCCGCGGCCGAACCCCGTTGCGCCTCATGACCTTCCTCGCCGACGCCCACCACCGGGGCGTCCTGCGCCGCACCGGCCCGACCTACGAGTTCCGCCACGCCCGCCTGCGCGACCACCTGGCCCGCTAGCCGCGGGTCGGACGGCGAGCGCCTCGAAGTGCTCAAGGACTACCCCACTCACCGGGGCCGTACCCGCCCGCGTGGATCAACTGGGTGGTGAGCAGGCCGTGGTCACCGGCGGCACGGCGGGTCGGTGCGCGCGCCGGGCGGCAGCAGGCGGCGTTCGGTGTCGGTGAAGGCGCGGTCGGCGAGGGCGCACAGCTGGTCGAACGCGTCCCACGGGCTCAGCGGGATGGACCACGCCAGGTCCACCGCCTGCTCCCCGCCGTGCCGGCCCACGTAGTGCAGGGTCCGGTCGCGGACCAGGTAGGTGTGGTGGGCGTTGTCGGGCAGGTCGATGTCGGCGACGAGCGTCTCGGCGCGCCACACCTGGACGCGCTCGCCCACCTCGACCACGAGGGTGTCGTCCACGAACGCGAGCAGGTCGGTCGCCCCGGTCACGAACTCCGCCACCCGCCGCGCCGGCCGCACCTCCCACACCTCCACCCCGCGCCCGCCGGCCTGGACGGCGGCCACCCGCGTCCCGGTGGGGTCGAACACGAACCCGCCGCGCACCCCGTTGACCGGCGTGGGCAGCGGGAACAGCAGCCGCGGGGTCGTGACCTCCCACAGCTCGCGGCCGGTCGGCGTCTCCAGCACCACCTGGTCGGGGTGGTTGGGCCGCGGGTGCAGGTGGCCGGCGTCGGCGATCTCGCGCAGCCGCGCCGGGTCCGGCGACAGCGGGATCGGCTCGGACGCCGCGCCGGTGTCCAACCGCCACCGCACCAGCTCGCCGCCGTACAGGGTCGCGACCGCGTGGTCGGACAGCACGGCGAAGGACAGCTTGGACGGCAGGTCCACGTCCGGCGGCCGGAACCTGCGGTGCGGGCGCAGCGTGGCGGCGTCGTACACGCGGGCTTCGCGGTCGTCGGCGACCACCAGCCACCGCCCGTCCGGTGTGAACTCCGCCCGGTGCGCCCCCGGCCACCGCACGCGGGCCTCGCCGAACCGGACCTCGTCGCCCGCGAAGTCCACCCAGGACCGGCCGTCGGGGTGGAACACCGCCGGGTGCGCCGTCCCGGCCGCGCGGTCCGGGTGCTCGGCCCGCAGCCGGACCGCCACGTCGTCCCGCACCACCAGCACGGAGAACCCGCCGTCGTCGGTCGCGGACGCGACGAGCGCCGGGGCCGTCGCCGGGGGCACGTGCACGGTGACGCGGTGGCCGGTGGGCCAGTGCAGCAGGGTCCGCAGGCCCGACGGGTGCTCCCCCAGGTCCACGAACCGGCCGGTGGCGTCGGTGGGCAGCCACCCGCGGGGCGACCACCGCCCGCACGCGTTCCAGCCCACCGGCAGGACCCGGTCCCGGTCGGGCTCGCGCACCCGGACACCGCGGTCGGTGCAGCTCACGACGGCCTCGCCCGCGCCGAGGAAGGCCGTGCCCGGCTCGTAGCGGCGCAGCTCGCGGCCGGCGAGGTCGTACACGGCCACCCACGGCTCCGAGCCGTGCCGCACCATGACCGTCCTGTCCGGACTCACGACGGCGGCACCGGCGTCGGGCAGCGCGAACTCCGCGATGCGGTCCCGGGTCGTCGTGTCGAAGGCGACCAGCCCGTCCCGCCCGGTCAACACGGTCACCGTGCCGCTGTCCGCACCGAACCCGAACGCCCGCACACCGCCGGCCACCGGCAGGCCGCTCCCCGCGCCATCGCGCAGCCGCCACAACGCGACCTCGCCGGACGCCGTCGAGGTGGCCAACAGGGCGCCGTCCGGGCTGACCGCGAACACCGCGACGCCACTCGGCGGCGCGGTCCACGACCGGTCGCCCCGCCACACCACGACCTTCCCGTCCGCGCCGCGCACCGCGACCACGTCGCCGTCCCGGCTCGCCTCCGCCCACCCGCCGGGCCGCCGCACCACCTCGACCGCCGACCACCAGTACCGGCGCTGCGCCAGCAGGGCGCGGCCGGCCACCGCGTTGCCGGGGTTCTCCCGCCACGCCGCCAGGGCGAGCTGGAGCGCGGTCGTCGGCTGGACGTCGTGCAGCCGCGACGACTCCTGGCCGAGCAGGGTCGCGTTGGCGTCCAGCACGCGGTCGGCCAGCTCGTCGCCCTGGCGCACCGCGCGGACCAGGGCGACGCCGGCCACCACCGCGACCACCGCGACCACCGCGGTGACCGCCCGCCACGTCCACGCCTCGCGCCGCCGGGCGGCCGTGCCGCGCGCGATGAAGTCCCGCTCCCCGTCCGACAGCTCCCGCGCGCCCAGCCACGACAGCGCGCGTTCCAGCGCCACCCCGCCGAGCAGGCTCCGGCGGTCGCGCCCGGCGCCCTCCCACTGCGCGACCCGCTGCGCCAGGTCCGCCCGCCACGCCAGGAACTCGCGGTCGGCGTCCAGCCACGACCGCAGCCGGTCCCAGCGGTCCAGCAGCGCCTGGTGGGCCAGTTCGGCGACGCCGTGGCTGATCACCACGAGCCTGGTGGCGGCCAACCGTTCCAGCGCACGACGGTCGTCCACTTCGGACACCAGCACGCGTTGCCGGACGTAGCCGCCGCTGCCGTCCGGGCGGGCCAGGCGGGTCAGCACGGCGCGGGCGCGGTCGGTCTCCAGCCACAGGGCGCGGTCGGCGTAGCGGGTCAGCGCGCCGGAGACGCCGCCGATCGCGTCGTAGGCGCGGTGGGTGAGCCGCCCGCCGGCGCGCCGGGACCACAGCTCGGTCAACGCGAACTCCACCAGCGGCAACCGGCCCGGTTCGCGGCCGGCGTCGGCGACGATGCGCTCCACCAGCCCGTCCTCGAACTCCACCCCGCCGGTGGCGGCGACGGGTCCGGTGACGGCGGCCGTGAGCCCGTCCGCGTCCAGCGGCCCGACCAGGAGCGCGGCGTGCTCCAACGCGACCGCGGACGCCGCCGTGAGCAGCCCGTCCAGCGAGTCCGAGCGCATGGTCAACACCACGCGGACGTCCTCCGGCGCGGTCTTGACCAGCTCCAGCAACTCCCGCGCCGTCCCCGGGTCCTCGTCCACCACCTCCTCGAACTGGTCGACGAACACCAACGCCCGCCGCCCCGGCCGCACGCCGGCCAGCACGTCGGCCGCGTCGGCACCCGGAACCCGCGCCACCACCGACACGTCCACCCCGTCGCGCCGCAACAACGGCACCAACCCGGCCCGCACCAGCGACGACTTCCCGCACCCCGATGGACCCACGACAAGGGTCATGCGCCGATCGGCCACATGCGCGCGAAGCCGCGCGACATCCGCGTCGCGCCCGAAGAAGAAGGCGGCATCGTCCTCCTGGAACGCCTCCAGCCCCCGGAACGGGTTGGGCAGCTCGACATCCACCCCGAGATCCGTGGCGGGCACCAGGAACGCGGTGTGGTCACCGGCCCGCGCGACGAGCATCCCGACGACCCCGCCGCTGTCCTCGTCCCACACCGGAGCGCCGCTGAACCCGGCCCGCACCGGCCCGTCCACCTCGACCTGCACCCACCCGGTCCCCTGCCGCCCGCGCAGGACGCCCGCGACCCACCGCCCGTCGTCGAACCCGGCCGGGAACCCGCACACCCGCACCCGGTGCCCCCACACGTTCTCGGCGGGCGCCAACGGCACCGGCACCGCCCCGTCCGGCGCCCGCAACCGCAACACCGCGACGTCCCCGCGCCCGTCCTCGGCGACCGGCCGCCACGCCTCGACCCGCGCCGTCACCGGCGCCCGGTCCAGCAGCGGGAAGTCCACGACCACCGGCTCGTCGGGCCCGTCGGCGATCACGTGCGCGCAGGTCACCGCCAGCGAGGGAGCCACCAGGAACCCCGCGCCGACCACCCCGCGCGCCGCCCGGACCCGGATCAACGCCGGCCCGATCCGGTCACGGGTAGTCACAGCCGGTCACTGTAGCGACACGCGGCGACCCGGCAAGCCGACGGCGCCCGCGCTCAGGACGCCGCGGCGATCCTGCGCGCCTCCTCGGCGGCGGTGACGACGTGGGCGTCCGGGCCCGGGAACACCAGGGTCGTGGTGCCGGTGTCCAGCCAGTGCACCACGTAGGGCGGCGTGCCGTCGGGGTGCCGCACCTCCACCACCTGCCCGCGCCGGGTCGGCACACCCAGCACCGCGCCTTCCACCACGATCCAGTCGCCCACGTCCGCCTTCATCACGCACCTCACCCGTTTCCGCTGGTAACGGCGACGGTAGGCGGCCCCCCGCGGCGCTTCGCCGGTCATTGGTCCCCTGTTCGCGGGGCCCTTCGGTGGTCCCGGGACCAAGGACCCGGTGGTGCCGGCACCGCCGACCCTGTCGAACGGCCGCCGTCCGCGCGACCGTCGGGGTGAGCCCTCACGGAGGTGATCACCATGACGTCCACCGCCCCGGTGCCGCTGCTGGTCGACCGGTTCGCCGCGCCGTCGGACTTCACGCGCACCGCGCACGTGCTGGTCGACGCGCCGCCGGCGACGGTGTTCCGGGCGGTGCGCGCGCTGGACCTCGCGCAGCTGCGCCACCCGGTGCTCGACGCGGCCAAGGCCGTGCGCCGCCTGCCCGCCCGGCTGCGCGGGCGCAAGCACCGCCGGCCGAGCCGGCGCACCATCGCCGACCTCACCGCGGGCACGGACTGGGTGCTGCTCGGCGAACGGCCCGACACCGAGGTCGTGTTCGGCGCGGTCGGCCGGTTCTGGCGGCCGGTCGTGGAGCTGCGGGAGGTGGAGGGGCGGGACTTCGCCGACTTCGCCGAACCCGGTTACGGCAAGGTGGTCTGCTCCCTCGCGGTCAGCCCGTACGGCGGGCGGCGCAGCGTGCTGACCTACGAGCTGCGCGTGGCCCTGGACGACCCGGAGTCGTGGGTGCGGTTCCGCCGGTACTGGCGGGTCGCGCGGCCGTTCCTGGGGTTGATGGAACGGGTGGTGCTGCGCGCGGTCAAGCAGGCCGCCGAGCGGGACGCCGTCCGCTGACAGTCCACACGCGACAGACGTGTGCCCGAGAGGAGTGTGAGCCGTGAAACCCGTGCGGTTGTGGATAGGAATCGTGTTGGTGGCCCTGGGCCTGTTCGGCGTGCTGGACGCGCTGGACGTGCTGGCCGCGGGCGACGTGCTCGGCTGGTGGCCGCTGGCCGTGGTCGGGCTGGGCGTGGTGACCATGCTCGCGCAGCGCCACGTGTCCCTCGGCCCGGTCGTGGTGGCCGCGATCGGGCTGGTGCTGCTGGCCGACACGCGGGACTGGGCGTCGGGCGGCCTGTGGTGGCCGGTCGTGCTGGTCCTGGTGGGCGGCGCGATCCTGACCGGTCTGCTGCGCCACCGCAGCACCGACCACCGCGACGAGAGCACGACCCCGGTGGTGCTGTTCGGCGGCACCAAGGTGCGCAACCGGTCCGAGCACCTGACCCACGCCGACGTGTCGGCGGTGTTCGGCGGGGCGACGCTGGACCTGCGCGGCGCGCACATCGACCGCGAGGCCGACGTGGACGCGCTGGCGCTGTTCGGCGGCGTCCAGGTGCTCGTGCCCGAGGGCTGGCGGGTGGCGCTCAGCGGCCTGCCCGTCTTCGGCGGCTACGACGACAACACCGTCCAGCACCCCGACCCCGACGCCCCGCTGCTGCGGGTCAACGCGACGGCCGTCTTCGGCGGCGTCGAAGTGCGCAACGAACCCAAGTAGGAGGACACCGTGGACATCATGAAGACCTGGTACGTCGAGATCCACCTCGACGAGCACGACGGCCGCACCCGGGCCAAGGCGAAGCTGAAGACCCGCGACGGCACCCACCTGACCGGCATCGGCCTGGCGCGGCTGAACCCGACCGACACCGACGTCCCCGAGATCGGCGACGAGCTCGCGGCGGCCCGCGCACTGGCCGACCTGGCCCACGCGCTGCTCAACGCGACCGCCGACGACATCGAGGCCCTGACCCACAAACCCGCGCAGGTCCACTTCTGACCGGACCTGTCGCCCAACCCCGGAGGTGCACCGTGAAGGGCCGCATCCCGTTGGGCCGGTGGGCCGGCGTGCCGGTCGGCGCGCACTGGTCGGTGCTGCTGGCGGTCGCGCTGGTGGCGCAGGCCGTGGCGGCGTCGGTGCTGCCGGCCGCCGCGCCGGGGCGCCCCTTGGCGGTGTACTGGGTGGTCGGCGTGGTGGTGGCCGTGGCGTTCTTCGCGTCGTTGGCGGCGCACGAGTTGGCGCACACGGTCGTCGCCCGCCGCCACGGCGTCGGGGTGCGGCGGATCGACCTGTGGCTGCTGGGCGGCGTGTCCCAGCTGACGTCCCGGCCGCCGACCCCGCGCGCGGACTTCCTGATCTCGGTCGCGGGACCGGCGACGAGCGCGGCGGTGGCGGTCGGCGCGGCCGGCGTGGCGGTGCTCGTGGACGCCGTCGGCGGCGGGGTGCTCGCGACGACGGCCGCGCTGTGGCTGGCGTTCACCAACGGCGTCCTCGCGGTGTTCAACCTCGTGCCCGCCGCGCCGTTGGACGGCGGACGGGTGCTGCGGGCGGCGGTGTGGTGGCGGACCGGGTCGCGGGCGCGGGGTGAGCGGGCGGCGACGGACGCGGGACGCGGCTTCGGTTTCCTGCTGCTCGCGGCCGGGGTGGCGCTGGTGGTGACCGGTGCCGCCGCCGGCGTGTGGTGGCTGCTGATGGGCGCGTTCGTGCTCGCCGCCGCCGGGGCGGAACGCCAGTACGCCGTGGTGCGCGAGGCGCTGGGCGAGTTGCCGGTCCGCGACGCCATGCGGCCGGACCCGGCGGTGGCCCCCGGGTGGTGGACGGTTCAGGGGTTCTTGGAGCGGCGCGCGCCGGTCGTGCGGCAACGCGTCTTCCCGGTCGTGTCGTTCGACGGCGTCCCGGTGGGCGTGACCAGCCTGGCGGAACTGACCGAACTGCCCGAACAACAACGCCTGACCACCCGGGTGGCCGACGTCTGCCGCCCGTTGACCGCGACCGCGGGTCCCGACGAGCCCCTGGCCGAGGTCCTGACCCGCGTCCCCCTGGCCCGGCCGCGCGACGTCGTGGTGGTGCTGCGGGACGGCCGCGTGCTGGGCCTGGTCACGGCCGAGGACGTCGACCGCGCGGTGGAGCTGGCGCGAGCCGGCGCTTCCGCGTCCACTCAGGACTCCTGGAGCCGGTCGTGACCCCCCGCTCCGCCGACGCGCCCGCCGCCGACCCGGGGTCCCGCCGCGGCAGGGACTTTCGTGCCCCCGCGGCAGGCCCTCGGTCTCTGCTCCCCGAACCGCCACGCGAGGAGTGTTCACCCCGACAGCGACAGACAGAACCCTGGGAGCGAGAAATGACCGCGATCGCCAAAGCACCCGTCCACACCGACACCGGAGCCAAGGCGCTGGCCGTGCTCCGGATCGCCACCGGCTTCGTCTTCCTGTGGGCGTTCTTCGACAAGGCCTTCGGCTTCGGCTACGCCACCAAGCCCGCCAACGCGTGGTTCAACGGCGGCTCGCCGACCAAGGGGTTCCTCAGCCGCGTGAACGTCGGGCCGTTCGAGTCGGTGTTCCACGACTGGGCGGGCGCGTTCTGGGCGGACCTGCTGTTCATGGCCGGGTTGTTCGGCATCGGCGTCGCCGTCGTGCTCGGGATCGGGCTGCGGGTCGCCGCGGTGTCCGGCACGCTCATGATGCTGATGATGTGGGCCGCCGAGTGGCCGCTCGCGCAGATGAACTCGGCGGGCGAACCGACCATGTCCACCAACCCCGTCGTGGACTACCACGTCGTCTACGCCCTCGCCCTGATCGCCGTCGCCTGGACGAGCGCCGGCGACACCTGGGGCCTGGGCCGCGCGTGGGCCGCCATCCCGCAGGTCCGCGACAACGCCTGGCTGCGGTGAGCGATGAACAAGCCGACGATCGTCGTGGGTGTCGACGGGTCGCCCGCGAGCACCGCGGCGCTGGCCTGGGCGGTGCGCCACGCGCGCACCACCGGGGCCCGCGTGCACGCCGTGTCCGTGTGCCGGGTCCGGCCGCCGGCGCCCGGCGCGGACGGGCCGGACGCGTTCCTGGCCCTGCACCAACGTGAACTGCGCACCGCCCTCGACCAGGTGGACACCACCGGCGTCGAGGTCGTCGAGTCCGTGCCCAACGGCAGCGCCGGGCCCGTGCTGGTGGAACTGTCCGCCGGCGCGCACAACCTGGTCCTGGGCGGCCACGGGTACCGCAGGGAAGGGGTGACGGTCATCAGCCCGGTCACCTCCTACTGCCTGCGGCACGCCGCCTGCCCCGTCGTCGTGGTTCCGGCCGGAGGAGGTGCAGATGGGCTCGCGGACGGTGCTCGAATGTCGGGGACTGCGCAAGAGTTTCGGTGACGTCCGGGCCGTGGACGACGTCTCGTTCGAGATCACCGCGGGCGAGACCTACGGCCTGCTGGGCCCCAACGGCGCCGGGAAGACCACCACCATCTCGATGGTCGTGGGCATCCTGGCGCCCGACGCCGGCGCCGTCCTGGTCGACGGCGCGCCACCCTCGACGGCGGCGGCCAAGCGGCGCATCGGGTACGTGCCGCAGGAGCTGGCCCTCTACCCGGACCTCACCGGCCGGGAGAACCTCCGGTTCTTCGCCCGCCTCTACGGGCTGTCGGGCCGCGCGGCGGCCAAGCGGGTCGACCACGTGCTCGACGTGGTCGGCCTGGCCGACCGCGCGGGCGACCTGGCCCGCGAGTACTCCGGCGGCATGAAGCGCAGGCTCAACGCGGGCATCGGGCTGCTGCACGAGCCGCTGCTGCTCGTCCTGGACGAGCCGACCGCCGGCGTGGACCCGCAGAGCCGCAACGCCATCATGGACAACGTCCGCGAACTGGCCGCCACCGGCATGGCGATCCTCTACACCACGCACTACATGGAAGAAGCGGAACGGCTGTGCGACCGGGTCGGCGTGATCGACGCGGGCCGGCTGGTCGCCGAGGGCACGCGGCGCGACCTGGTCGCCCGCGTCGGCGAGCGCAGCCGCATCTCCTTGGTGGTGCAGGGCGACCCGGAGGCGGCCCGCCGGCTCGCGGAGGGGCTGCCCGAGGTCCGGTCGGCCGCCACGCACGACGACCGGCTCGACCTCGTGGTGGACGACCCGCGCGCGTGCCTGCCGGCCGTGCTGGCGAGCGTCGGGCGGGACGGGGTCGTGGTGCGGTCGGTGGAGGTCGCCGAACCGGACCTGGAAGCGGTGTTCCTGCACCTGACCGGCAAAGCGCTGCGGGGGTGAGGTCGTGCGCCACGTGCTGCTCATCGCCGCCAAGGACCTGCGCCAACGCGCCCGGGACCGCTCGATGTTCCTGTTCGCCCTGCTGCTGCCGCTGGGGCTGACGTTCCTGATGAACTTCCTGCTCAGCGGGGTCGACGGGGCCACGCCGTTCCACTACGCCGTGGTGGACGACGACCGCGGGCCCGTCGCGGCGTCCTTCGTGGACGACGTCCTGCCGGCCGCCGGGGAGGTGGTGGACTTCCGGGTCGTCCCGACGGCCGAGGAGGCCCGCCGGCTGGTCGCCGACGGCGAGGTGGCGGCGGCGTTCCTGGTGCCCGCCGGGTTCACCGACGCGGTGGTGTCCGGGCGCGCCGCCGCCGTCGAGGTGGTCGGGAGCGCGGACGCGCCGCTGGGCACGCAGGTCGCCCGGTCGCTCGCGCGGTCGTTCACCGACCGGCTGACCTCGGTGCGGGTCGCGGTGGCCGCGTCCGTGCACGGCGGGTCGGCGCTGGACCCGGCCGAACTCGCCCGCCGCGCGGCGCAACTGCCCGTGCCGCCGCCGGTCGCCGAGGACGGCGTGGGGCGGCGGCAGCTGGACATGACCACGTACTACGCGGCGGGCATGGCCGTGTTCTTCCTGTTCTTCACCGTGCAGTTCGGGGTGACCAGCCTGCTGGACGAACGGCGTGAGGGCACGTTGCCGCGGCTGCTGGCCGCCCCGCTGCGCCCGGCGTCGGTGCTGTTGGCGAAGCTGTTGACCAGCGCCGTGATCGGGGTCGTGAGCATGGCGGTGCTCGTCGTGGCCACGACCCTGGGCATCGGCGCGCGGTGGGGGCACCCGCTCGGGGTGGCGCTGCTGGTCGTGGCGGGGGTGCTCGCGGCGACCGGGGTGGTGGCGGTGGTGGCGGTGCTGGCCCGCACCGCCGACCAGGCCGGTGGCTGGCAGGCGGCCGTGGCGGTCACCCTCGGCGCGCTGGGCGGGACGTTCTTCCCCGTCGCGCAGGTCGGGGGCGCGTTGGCGGCGGCGTCGTACGTCTCGCCGCACCGGTGGTTCCTGCACGGGCTGTCCGAACTGGCCTCCGGCGAGGTGGTCGCGGTGCTGCCGGCGGTCGGCGCGTTGTGCGCGTTCGCCGCGGTCGGCGTGGGGTTGGCGTTGTCGTTGACGCGGAAGGCGGTGCGGCCGTGAAGGTCCTGGTGATCGCGGGCACGGAGCTGCGGCGCGTGCTGCGCGACCGCGTGGGGCTGTTCTTCCTGTTCGTGCTGCCGTTCCTGCTGGTGCTGGTGATGGGCGCGACGTTCGGCGGCTCGATCGTGCCCAAGCTCGGGGTCGTGGGCGGTGGCGCCGTGGTCGAGGAGTTGCGCGGCGAACCCGGCGTGCGGGTCGTGCCGTTCGCGTCGGAGGCGGAGGTGCGCACGGCGGTCGAGCGCGGCGAGGTGAGCGCCGGGCTGGTGCTGTCCGGGCCGCGGTTCCTGGCCCGGCCGGACGCGTACGGGCAGCAGGTGCGCCTGGCGATCCAGGGGGTTCTCGCCCGGGACGCCCAGCGGCGCGAGGTCGTGGCGTTCGTCGCGGAGCAGACCGGCGCGGACCCCGCGACCGCGGCGACCGTCGTGGAGTCGGTCGCGGTCGAGCCGGTCACCGTGACGTCCTCCGGCGGGGCGCGGACGACGGGGCTGTTCGACACGGGGGCGGCGAACCAGTTGCTGCTGTTCGTGTTCCTGACCGCGCTGACCAGTTCGGCGGCCCTGGTGGAGACGCGCCGGCTCGGGGTGTCCCGGCGGATGATCGCCACGCCGACCACGGCGGGCGCCGTCGTGCTGGGCGAGGGGTTGGGGCGGGTGGCCGTCGCGGCCGTGCAGGGCGTGGCCATCGTCGCCGGCACGTGGCTGCTGTTCGGTGTGCGGTGGGGCGACCCGGTGGCGGTGGCCCTGGTGGTGGCGGCGTTCGCGCTGGTCGCGGGGGCGGCGGGGATGCTGATCGGTTCCGTGCTGCGCAGCGAGCAGCAGGTGGGCGGCATCGGGGTCTTGATGGGCCTGGGTTTCGCGGCCCTGGGCGGGGTGATGGTGCCGCTGGAGCTGTTCGGCGACACCATGCGCACGGTGGCCCTGTTCACGCCGCACGCGTGGGCCGGACAGGCGCTCTCGGCGCTGTCCCGGGGCGGCGGCGTGCCCGAGGTCCTGCTCCCGCTGGGCGTGCTCACCGCCTACGCCGCCGTGCTGTTCGCCGTCGGCTCATGGCTGCTGCGCCGCTCGTTGACCCGGTGACCGCGCTCACCCGGCCCGGTCGTACGCCTCGCGCAGCCACCGCCGCACCTCGTCGTCGACCTCGGCCGGGTCACGCACCTCCAGGTGGTGCATCCACTGCCCGGCAGCCGGCTGGACGACTTCCTTGAACCGCGGCGAGGGGTCCCGCCGGCCGAGGGCGAAGGACACCACCACCTCCGCCGCGGGTTTCGCCAGGTACTTCCCGGGCAGCCACACGTAGGCGAACCCGCGCCGCCGCCGCAACGCCACCTGGCTGCGCGACACCCGCACCTCGGCCTCCCCGAACCCGGCGACCACGCGGCGGACGCGCTCGAACACGTCCGCCGCGAACGGGTGCCCCGCGAAGTACTCGTCCGTCGTGCCCATCGCCCCACTCCCCTGGTGAACGCCCCCCGTCCCGCCAATGGTCCGTGCCAGGCAGTGACCTTCGCACCTGCTGCCCCGAGGCGCCCGGTGACACGGTGGTCATAGGCGACCTCCGGCGAAGGCGAACCCCATGACCGCGACCACCCGGCACCTGGGCGTGCTGGACACCGCGTTCCTCGACGTCGAGGACGCCGACCCGCACGTTTCCCTGGCCATCGGCTCGGTGCTGGTGCTGGACGGACCGCCACCCGATCACGCCGAGTTCGTCGCCCGGGTCGGCCCGCGACTGCTGTCCCTGCCCGGCGCGACGGCGACCGTCCGACGCGGGCCGCTCGGCGCGCCCGAACTGGTCGAGGACCACCGTTCCAGCCTCGACCACCACGTCCGGCGGGTCGCCGCCACCGCGCCCGGCGACGACGCGGCGCTGCACGACCTCGTCGCCTCGATCATGGAACAGCGCCTGGACCGGGACCACCCGCTGTGGGAGTGCTGGGTGGTCGAAGGACTCGCGGGCGACCGGTGGGCGGTGGTGTTGAAGGTCCACCACTGCCTGGTCGACGGTGTCGGCGGCGTGGACCTGCTGACCGCGTTGTGCACCGACCAGCTCACCACCAGCCCGAGGGGCGTGCGGCCTTCCACGCCATCGCCGCTGCGTGCCGCCCGACGCGTCGTGCGCGGTGCGGCGGAACTGATCGGCGCGGCCGTGCCGGTGGCGACCTCGTCGCTCATCGGACCGATCGGCGCGCGCCGCCGGTACCGGGTGGTCCGGGCGTCCCTGCCGGAGGTGGCCGCCGCCGGGCGCGCTTTCGGCGCCACCGTGAACGACGTGGTCCTCACCGCCGTGAGCGCCGGCTTGCGCGCCCTCCTCCTCGCTCGCGGCGAGCCGCCCTACGCCCGCGCGGTGCGCGCCCTGGTGCCGGTGTCGGTCCGGGACGAGCGGACCGGCCTGGGCGGCAACGCGATCTCCGTGCGACTGCCGTTCCTGCCGATCCACATCACCGACCCGCTGGAAGCGCTGGACAAGGTCCACCGCGCCATGCGCCACCGCCGGGGAACCGGCGAGTCCGATGCCGGACAGGCGTTCCTGGCCTTGGCACGACACGCGTGCCCACGCCTGCTGTCGTCCGGCGTGCGGCTGGGCGCGCGTCTCCCCCAGCGCAGCATCACGACCGTGACCACGAACGTGCCAGGACCACGCCACGAGCTGTCGCTGGCCGGACGCGCCGTCGCGGAAATCCTGCCCTACGTCCCCCTGGCCCTGGACCTGCGCACCGGCATCGCCGCCCTGACCTACCAGAACCACCTGACCATAGGCATCACCGGCGACCGGACCACCACCCCGGACCTGGACGTCCTGGCCACCAACATCGACCACGAACTCCACCGCCTCACCACCCTCGCAACCCCACCCCGGCAGCCGAAGGCGATCAGGACGGGAACCGCACCGGCGAACGGAGACCCAGGGCGTCGACTCAGGACAACGACCTCCCAACGCCCGTCCGACGTCAGCACGAGCGGCTCCTGAGAGCCACAGGAAGGGCCTCGGTTCGTTCCCCGTACGGCCTGGGCGCAGCCCAACCACGCTTGGGGGTTCTTGGCAACCACGCTCCACCGGTTGCCAAGAACCCCCAAGGGTGGTTGCCTCCGGCAGGCCGTACGGGGAACGAACCGACGCCCTTCCACCCCCGGGGGCCTGCCGCGCGGCGAGCGCCGCCTTTCAGCTTTTCCGCTTTTCGCTTTCCGCTTTCCGCTTTCCGCTTTCCGCTTTCAACTCTTTCGCTCGCCTATAGCGAGCCACACAACCGGTACGGAGAACAGCGTCACCCCGGCCGGCCGTCGGGATCCGCCCCGAAGCTGAACACCAGCTTCCGCGCCAACACGTCCGCCGCCACGTCGGCCAACCGCGTGCCGGTCAGGTAAGCGTGCGCCCGCATCCGCACGAAAGCCGTCGACGGGCTCGCGCCCAATTGCGCCGCCACCACACCGGTCGCCTGGTGCACCGCCACCCACCGCGCCTCCATGGCGTCCACCGCCGGGTCCACCCCGGGCACCGTCGGCCCGGAACCGACGAACACCCGCAACGCCGCGTCCGCCAGCAACAGCCCGTCCACCACCAGTTCCGAACCGGGCTCGACAGGACCGCGGTGGAACACCTCCAGGCACCCCACCACCACCGCGCCCATCACCACCGGGAACGCCGAGACCGTGCCCGCCCCGCAGGACACCGCGAACGGCGCGAACACCGGCCAGCGCGCCAAGCCGTCCCGCGAGGTCAGGTCCCGGGCCAGGACGGGGCACTCGGTGTCCAGCGCCTCCAGCGCCGGCCCTTCGCCCAGGGTGATCTCGGCCTCGCTGAGCCGGTCGGCGCCGGGACCGGTCAGCGCCGCCGGTTCGCAGCGGCCGTCGGTGGTGAGGTGGTAGACGACGACGTCCTCGGCGTCGAGGACCTTGCCGGCCACCGCGCACACGTGCCGTTGGGCGATCCCCACGCCGTCCTGCACCGCGAGGTCGTGGATGCGGCTCCACAGACCCGCTCTCCACTCGTCGGCCGAATGCGATTCGTCCTGTGCCATGGCCCATCCACGGTCGCACGAACTAGGCAGATCCGTTCAAGTGCACCGCCGCCCAGATTACGGACCCGCCCGACCACGTCCCCGACCACCCGCAGCGCACCACCGGGCCTGCCGCCGCGATGCGCCCCACCTCGGCCAGGCCGCACGGCACGGGCTCGTCGTCGCCCACCACGACCACCAGCAGGCCGGGACGCCAGTCGAACGCGATCGTGGGCCGCACGGCGTCGTGCAGCAGGGCCACCATCCGCCACGCCACCCGCCCCGCCATCGCGGCCACGTCGCCCCTCCCCCGCGCCCAGCACGCCTTCTCGGCGGCCTCGCACGCGAACCCGGCCGCATACGACCGCGGAACGGCCAACAACGCCATCGGAGGCGGCCGGGAGCGGTCCACGGCGGCCACCGCCGCGGCGACGCTCACGTGGCGCGGCAAGCCCCACTGGTGGGTGTCCTCCGCCCCGGCGAGCAGGATCGGGGTGCCCGGCCAGTCGGCGACCTGCGCCCGGACCGCCAGCGCCGCCGCCGCCGCGGTCGGCGGCACGGCCGCGAAGGCGGTCAGGTCCACCACCACCGCGGTCGGGCAGGTGACCGCCGTCCGCAGCACCGCGTCGCGCACCAGGACGTGGTCGCGGAATTCCATCCCGCCGGAGAAGCTCACGACGCAGACGCCGCCCTCACCGGCCAGTTCCACGTGGAGAGGACTCGCGCACACGGCTCCTCCATCTCCCGGACGGACCCGGCCGCCCGAGTCCCCGTCGGGGCGTTCATCGGCACCACCGTCCACATTAGGAGCACCGGGTCGCGGCGCGGCGGTGAACTTCGGTGTGGGGGCAGGCCATTCGGGCGATACCGCCGGACCGGCGCGGCCCCCCGCTCCCATCCGCGCTACCAATGGCAGAAACCCACTCCCCCGAGGACGGCCATGACCGGTTCCAGGCTCAAGGCCACGCCGCACGGCGACGCGATCGTGGTGTCGCCCCACGGACGACTCGACCCGTCCACCTACACCGCGCTCCGCGAGGAGCTGCTCAAGCACGTCGCCGAAGGACCCTCGGCGGTGATCGTCGTCCTGGGACCGAACCTCGACGTGGTCAGCGACCCGTTGACGAGCGTGTTCGCCACCGTGTGGCTGCGCACCAACCCGTGGTCGGGCACGCCGCTGATCCTGGTCGCCACCACCGGGGCGCAGCGCCGCCTGGTCGTCCGCACCGGCCTGAGCCGCTTCCTGCCCTGCTACGACCGCCTGGACGCCGCGCTGGACGCCACGACCGCGCTCCCCGAACGCCGCCGCGACGAGGCGCGGCTCACCGCCGACAACGAAGCCGCGCCCCTGGCGCAGGACTTCACGCGCCGCACGTGCGCCGCCTGGCAGTTGCCCGACGTCGTCCCGCACGCCGTCCCGGTCGCCGGTCACCTCGCCGAGACCATGCCGCGAGCGAGGGGCGTGACGCTGGTGGTGACCGCCGAACTGTTCCCCAGCCGCCTCACCCTCGCCACCCGGCACCGGGGCGGCCCGCCACGCCGGACCACGACCAGCCCGGACCTCGCCCGCGTGCGGCGGCTCACGGTGGCGTGCGGCAGCCTGCCGACGTTCGGCGACGGCCCGCTGCTGTGGGCGTCCCTCCTGGTCCGCCCCCGCTGATCAACCCAACACGCGCACCATGTCGATCAACGGCCGGTCGCGTGACTCGGCGATCTTCGCCGCCAGTTCCCGGGTGGCCGGCGGCTCCGCCGGGTCCTCGGCGATGCGTTCCAGCGCCGCGACGCACGCTTCGGGCGCGACCTGGGCCATCCGTTGCAGCGCCTCGCCGCGCACGTCCCGCTGCCCGACGAACCGCACCAACCACTCGACCGCCATCTCCTCGAACCCGTCGAGCTGGGCCAACCCCCACGCCGCCCACGTGCGCGCCGTGTCGTCGACGGCCGGGTCCTCCAGGAACCGGACCAGCGACACGGCCCCTTCGGCTTCGCACGACTCGATCGTCGCGAGGTACCACGCCGCCGCCACGCGGTCGTCGTCGGTCGGGAACCCGTCGGCGAAGGCGGTGAGCAGCGCCGCCGCGGCCGGCACCTCGCTCGGTATCGTCGCCAACGCCCGCGCGGCGGCGATCCGGTCGCCGGGCTTCCAGCCCTCCGTGCCCGCGAACCGGTTGAGCCACGTGACGGCGCAGTGCCGGTGGCTCTCGATCCGCGCCAACGCCTGGGCGGCCTTCGTGCGCTCGTCGGGTTCGAGCAGCGCGTGGGCGGCGAACAGGTGCAGCCACCGCGCGGCTTCCTCCTCGTGCTCCTCCAACGCGCCCAGGTAGTTCGCGGCTTCGATGCGGTCCCAGATCCGCTCGCCGTCGTCTGCCACGAACCGGGCCAGCACGGCCGCGCCGTCCTCCCGGTGGCCCTCGAACAACGACAGCCACGCCGCCGCGTACACCACGGTGTCGATCGGGTCGTACACCGAGCGGTGCTCGATCAGGTGACGCAGCCGCCGGATCAGCGGGTCCGCCGGTATCGCGGTCCGCAGGTGCGTCGCCTGGATGACCAGGAAGTGGATCGTCCGGATGCTGCCGTGCTCGGCCACCGCCGCCAGTCGCCGCTCGGTCTCACCGGCGGAATCCTCGTTGAGGAGCAGTTGGTCCAGGACGAACCCGAGGTAGGACGCCTCCGGCGAGGGGTACCGCGCCGATTCCATGTCCCCTCGAAGGGACGGCATCAACGCCTTGACCATGCGTGCGCGCCGAGCCGGGTCGCGGGTGACGTGGAGCGCGGCGTGGTACTCCAGGAACGTCTGGTGGGCGAAGCGCAGGCCGCCCGCGCCGCGCACCAGCAGGCCGGTGAGCCGGAGCAGGTCCTCCAGGAACGCCTCCCACCACTCCGGACGGATCTTGCGGGGTCTGCGGACCGACCGGTGCTTGCCCACCACCTCGACCAGCGGACCGGAGGGGTCGCCGCGCCAGTGGTGCGCGAGCAGGTCGACCAGTTCGGGCACCGCCTCGTGGGCCTGGCGCGCGGCGGTCGCGGTGTCCGCGCGCTCCTTCGGGCTCTGGACGCGGTCCACGAGTCGCGCGACCAACTCCTCGTGGCTGTCGGCGACCCGCTTGTGCTGGTTGTTGTCGTAGACCAGGTCGGTGAACGCCTCGTACAGCGCGGTGCGGCCCACGGGCAGCCGCCGGTCCGGCGCCGCGAGGTACAGGCGGCACAGCATGAACGCCATCAAGGGCGTTCCGGCCGGCTCCGCCAGCGAGGCCGCCTCCACGGCGTGCGCGAACAACTCGGCGTGCCGGGCGGCTTCGGTCGCCTCCCACCGGACGGCGAAGCACTTCTCGGCGTAGGCGCGCAGGTCGTCGGTGGTGAACGGCAGCAACTCGTGGTGCGGCGTCCGCTTGCCGAGGATCTCCAGTTCCCGGTCGTGCAGCGGACGGGTCGCGACGACGAACTGGTACAGCTGTGGCGCGTGGGTGGCGGCGTTGGCCACCTTCTCCAGCACGGCACGACGTTGCCCGGCGTCGGCCACCTCGTCCAGGTCGTCCACGAGGACCTGCCACCGCGCGCCCGGCCACGGACTCCGCCGGAAGCGTTCCGCCGGCAGCCCGGGGTCGGGCGCGTTCCGGCTCAGCCTGGCGGTCGCTTGGGCCAGCGCCTCGGCGATCGGCGTCCCGTCGTCCACCAACGCCCGCGCGCTGACCCACACCGGAACCACGCCGCCCGCACCGTCCACACCGCCTGCACCGTCCACGCCGCCGGTGCCGTCCAGCAGTTGGGCCGCCACGTCCCGCAACCGCATCCGCAGAGCCGTGGACTTCCCGCCACCCGGAGCGGCGACGACGACGCACACCCGTTCCGCCCGGCCGATCACCGCCTCGAACGGCTCGACCCCCGTGGCGTTCTCGCCGGCGGACTGCCGGCTGCGCTGCCGCACGTAGATGTCCGGCAGCGCGGGCGCGTCCTCCGGGTCGTAGGTGTGCTCCTCGGCGGCCCGGTGCGCGGCACTCAGGTAAGCGCGCAACCCCTCGTCCAAGGCGGCCCCACCGGCGACCGCCGGATACGGACGGTCGGGCAGCGAAACCCAAGCCCGTTCACGAACCTCCTTCACCGCCACCTCGACCGGCCGGAACGTCGCCGAGTCGACGGCCGCCGACTGCCGCACGACCTCCTGGAAGATCGACTCGGACACGATCATCGCCACCACACCGGACGACCCCGCAAGGGCGACCTTCAGCGGCACGGCGTCAAGGAGGCGGAACGCGGTGGTCAGCGACGTCGAGGTGACACCGTGCTCGTCAAAGGCAACCTCCCCGGCGTGCACCGCCACCCGCAACCGCACCCGCGCGGCCTCCTGGCTGTGTTCGTTGTGCCGCCCCACCGCCCGCGCCAACGCGCCAGGCAGCACCTCCACCAGCGGCCCCTTCGGGTACTCGGGCGGAACCAAAACGAACACGCCGTCACCACGATCCTCGTGATGACACCGGTCCCACGGCACACCCGCCGCCGCCAACCCCTCCCGAACGACGTCGTACAACACCGCCCGCGTCCGCAACTGGTGCGGCAACGTCCGAGCAGCCGCACCGAACCCCTCGACGTCAACGAGAACCATCGCACGATGAACCGCGTGCCGAACCGTCCCCACCATCCCGAACCCTCCGGCGCGCCGGTGCCGCAAAGCCGGATTTCTAGCAACACAACCCTCCGGTGGCAAACACTCCCGCGGACGCCGTATTCCTGCGGACGCCGTTCGTCCTCCGCCGTCGGCATCGGCGGCGCGGCCGTCGGGTCCGCCACCGGCACGGCGGTCGCCGCCATCGCCGCGAACAGCGCCACCACCGGCACCACCACCACGACCGGCCTGGGCGGTGTCGTGACCACCAAGATGATCCTGGCCGGCACGCTGATCGCCGCCACGACCGCCGGCGTCGGCGGGTACGCCGCCCACCAGCACTACACCTGCGATTCGTTCTTCGGCACCCGCACCGCACAAGACGTCATCGACACCGCCCGCAAGAACAGTGTGGTGGGAGAAGCCCGCGAGGCCCGCATCGGCACGGTGGTCAACCCGGTCTCGCGGGCCTGCGCGGAGGTCGTCGCGCACCCACCGGACGGAAGTCCCGGGTCGGTTGTTGCCTTGGACCCTGACCCGGGCGCCGCCGGTCGAGCAGGCTCGGTGGTGGAGGTGCACCATGACGAACGTTGCCACCAAACCCGCCCCGGTCACCGAGGAGGACATCGAACACCTGCCCGAACCTGCGCGGCGCTACCTCGGGTTCACCCGCGTGCTCGGACGCCCGGCCGACGGGTCGTTCGACGCCACCGTGCGCGGCCACTTCCGCCTCCGGCCCGACCAGAACTGGCTGACCTGCACGACGTGGCAGCACAACGACGCCACGACCCTCAGCCGCGACTTCCGGATGCGGCTCATGCTGGCGCACCTCATCCCGGTCCAGGCCTCCGACGTCTACGCCCACGGGCACGGGCACATGCGCGCCACCGCGCTCGGCATGTTCACCCTCGCCGACGGGCAGGGGCCGGAGTTCGACGCGGGCGAGCTGGTCACGCTGCTCAACGACGCCGTGCTGCTCGCCCCGTCCATGCTGCTGCGGATGCCGGTGCACTGGACCCCGGTCGACGAGCGCACCTTCGGACTCGCCCTCACCGACCACAACACCACCGTCACCGCCCACGTCACCGTGGACGACCGCGGCGCCCCGGTCGAGTTCAGCACCGAGGACCGCTGGGCCGCGCTGCCCACGGGCCTGGTGCGGGCGCGCTGGTCCACCCCCGTCGACGGCTGGTGCCTGGTCGCCGAGCGCATCCGCCCGCGCCGCGCCACCGCCGTCTGGCACCTCCCGGACGGGCCGTTCACCTACGCCCAGTTCGACCTCACCCGCGCCGACATCACTTTCGGGCCGTGACCGCGCACCACCCGGCCACCGACGACGAAGGCCCGCACCACCTGCTCGAAGGTCTCCGCCTGGACGAGCTGCTCGACGAGGTGCGGGAGCGGCTGGTCGAGATCGGGTCGGCCCGGGACAAGATGCAGGGCCTGCTGGACGCGGTGCTCGCGGTCGGCGCGGGGCTGGAGCTGGACTCCACCCTGCGGCGGGTCGTGCAGGCCGCGGTGACCCTGGTCGGGGCGCGCTACGGCGCGCTGGGGGTGTTGGGCGGCAACGGGACCCTGTCGCGGTTCGTCCACGTCGGCATCGACCCCGAGACACGGGCGCGCATGGGGCACTCGCCGCACGGCAAGGGGCTGCTCGGGCTGCTGGTCCAGGACCCGAAGGCGATCCGGCTGCACGACCTGGCCCAGCACCCCGCGTCGGTGGGCCTCCCGCCCAACCACCCGCCCATGCGCGGCTTCCTCGGCGTGCCGGTGCGGGTGCGCGACGAGGTGTTCGGCAACCTCTACCTGACCGACAAGACCGACGGCGCCGACTTCACCGCCGACGACGAGGTGGTGCTGTCGGCGCTGGCCGCCGCCGCGGGGGTCGCCGTGGAGAACGCGCGGCTGTTCGAACGCTCGCGGATGCGGGAGCGGTGGCTGGAGGCGACCGCCGAGGTCAACTCCGAGCTGCTGGGCGGCGCGTCGACCGCGGAGGCGCTGCAACTGATCGCGCTGCGCACGCGCGAGCTGACCGGGGCCTCGACGGCGCTGATCGTGCTGGCCGAGGGTCCCCGCCGACAGCCGCGGGTGGCCGCCACCGCGGGCGGCGACGCCGACGGGCTGCTCGACACGCCGATCGCCGAGACCGCGACCCTGGTCGCCGAGGTGCTCGACGCGGGCACGCCGATGCTGATCGAGGACCTGGACGGCCGGCTGGGCGACATGCCGCTCGACGCCGGCCCCGGTGTCGCGGTGCCGTTGCGCACCGGTTCGGCCGCCGCCGGCGTGCTGCTGGTCGCGCGGGCCAAGGGCGAGGGCCAGTTCGGCGCCGAACAGGTGCCGCTGCTGGCCTCGTTCGCCGACCAGACCGCGGTGGCGCTGGAGTTCGCCGACAACCAGAACGCCCGCAGGATGCTCGACGTGCTGGCGGACCGCGAACGCATCGCCCGCGACCTGCACGACCACGTGATCCAACGGCTGTTCGCCACCGGCATGAGCCTTCAGGGCGCGCTCGGCGCGATCAGCGACCCGCGGGTGCGCGACCGGGTGCGCAAGGCGGTGGTCCAACTGGACGAGACGGTGCTGGACATCCGCACGTCCATCTTCGACCTCCAGTCCGGCGACGACGCGCCGGGGCTGCGCCGCCGGCTGCTCGACGCCGTGTCCGAGCTGACCGAGGACACGGCGCTGACACCGTCCGTGCGGATGAGCGGGACGGTCGACACCTCGGTGCCCGACCACATCGGCGACCAGGCCGAGGCGGTCGTGCGAGAGGCGGTCAGCAACGCCGTGCGCCACGCGCGGGCCACCGAACTGGTGGTCACCGTCGAAGCCGACGACGCGCTGACGATCACCGTCTCGGACAACGGCGTCGGCCTGCCGGCCCGGGTCGCCCGCAGCGGCCTGCGCAACCTGGAGCAGCGCGCCCACGACCTCGGCGGCGCCTGCCGGGTCGAGCCGGGCCCCACCGGCGGCACCCTCCTGACCTGGCGGGTCCCGCTGGCCTGACGGTGGTCAACCGCCCTCCACCAGTCCCGTGGCCAGCAGCACCACGCCCAGCGACCCGACCAGGGCGGCGGCCGACGAGGCCCGCGCCCGGCCGGTCCGGCCGCCGGCCTGGGCGTGGCCGTGCAGGGCGGCGGCGGCCATGACGAAGCAGAACAGCAGCAGCTTGGCCGCCAGGAGCCGGCCGTAGCCGGGTTCGAGCAGCGACTGCCACGTGACGCCGTGCCGCATGGCCAACAGGACACCTGTGGTGAGCTGGGCGGGCAGGAACGCGGCGGCGGTGATGAGCGCGAACCGCTTGCCCACGGCCTTGAGCACCTCGCCGCGCTCGGCCAGGCCGAGCAGCCGCCGCACGGGAGGCAGCACGACCGCCGTCAGGGTCAGTTGTCCGCCCACCCACAGCACAGCGCCGAGCACGTGCACGAACCGCACGACCGTCCACACGTCGAGCACGGGGCCTCACCCCGTCACGTCGACGAAGCCGTGCGCGCCGTTCTCGGCGTGCCGCATGTCGTGGTCGACGAAGGGGTAGCGCCCGGCTTCCGGGAAGGTCAGCTCCACGTACCCGCCCTGCGCCGGCGCGAGGTCCAACGCCTGCGCCCCGCTCGTGGGCCACCGCGCGCCCTCCTTGTAGACGGCGTCGAACTGGCCGCCCACGACGTGGAACGCGATGCCGTCGCCCGGTCCGGCGTTGACCAGCCAGATCCGCACCCGCCGGCCGACCGCGGTGGTCAGCGGCGCGTGGTCGTACTGGGCGGCCATGCCGTTGAACGCCCACCCGTCGGGTGCGCCGCGCGCGACCTTGGCCGCCTGGTCGTCGCCCTCGCCCAGGTAGAGCTGGGAGCCGACGAGCAGGTACTCGTCGTCGGCCGGGGCGAGGTCCGGCGGGTCGATCACGACGGCGCCGTGCATCCCGTTGGCCATGTGCAGCGACATCGGCATCGTGCCGCAGTGGTACAGCCACGCGCCGGGCCGGTTGGCGGTGAAGGCGTAGACGAGCCGTTCGCCGGGCTCGATGGTGCGCATGGGGCCGTCCGGGGCCAGGGCGCCGGCGTGGAAGTCGATGCTGTGGCCGATCGTGCCGTCGTTGACCAGGGTGATCTCGAACCGGTCGCCGACCTTGCCGCGCAGGGTCGGGCCGGGCGCCGTGCCGCCGAAGGTCCACGCCCGCTGCCGGCGTCCGGGCGCCACCTCCACCTCGTGCTCCACGACGCGCAGCTCGACGCGGTGCGTGGTCGGGGCGGGCGCGGGGGCCAGGCGCGGGTCGCGGGCCTGCCAGCCGGGGCCGGGGCGGGCGGACAGGTCCAGGCCCGTCGCGGCGTCCCCACCGGGGTCAGGGGTCTCACCGCCGTGGTCGGGGGTGTCGCCGTGGCGGTGTCCGCCGCCGCCCCCGCCGGTGGTGCGCACGGTGAAGGTCATGCCGGCCGCGCGGTGCCCGGCGACCGTGCACCAGCCCCGCAGCTCGTCGCGCACCACGCCCACGTCCAGCGTGGCCGTCTCCCCCTGGCGCAGCAGGGGTGTGCGCGGCCCGCCGTCCACCCGCAGGTCGTGGCGCATCGCCTCGCGGTTGGTCACCCGCAGCACCAGGCGGGTCCCGGCGGGCACCTCCACCACGGCGGGCCGCACCCGCATGCCGTCCAACTCCACCTCGACGGTGCGGCTGCCGCCGGCGGCGGGAGCCTCGTGACCGCTGGTGGCGAACCCGGCGGCGAGCACCACCGCGGCCAACCCGGCCACCAGCCCGACCCACTGCGGCCGGTCGACCTTCCGCGCACCGCCGTGCAGCGCGGTCGGCACCGCGATCGACAACGCCAGCACGACGAACACGCCGAACGCCAACGCCGCCACCGCCCACCCGACCGGCGGGAACACCACGACCAGCGGCACGGCCGCGTTGGCCGCCACGACCCGCGCCCGCCACCAGTGGCCCAGCACCGCGGCGAGTTCCTTGTGCTCGGCCGGACCACGACCGAGCACCACCGGCAGCAACTGCGTCAACGCCCCCACCAGCACCTGCGCGACGAAGCCGACCACCAGCACGGGCAGCACCGGGTCCACCGCCCCGACCGGCCCGACGACGGCCACCCGCACCGCGTCGGCCACCACCGCGACCGCCAGCCACGCGGTCGCCGCGCTGAGCATCCACCCCGCCGGGCCGCGCGGCCGGCGGCGGCGCAGCGCGCCGACCAGCGGCGCCAGCGCCACGCCAACCCCGGCCGCGTACCCCACCAGGCCCGCCGCCGCGAGCAGCGGCCACCCGAGCAGCATCCCGGCCGCGGCCACGACCAGCCCCGCCGACAGCACCCCCAGCGACCACCGCGCGGACCGCGCCGTGCCCTCCTCCATCCGCGTGCCCAACGCGGTGGGCAGCAACGTGAACAGCGTCCCCAGCACCGACAACCCGACCCAGCCCAACAACGTCAGGTGCACGTGCGCGGGCCACACGCGGGCGTACCAGTCGCCGCCCAACGCCAGGGCCGCGCCCGTCGCCGCGCCCGCCACCAGCGCGGCGCTCGCGGCGGCGTAGAAGCCGATCAGGTAACCGAAACGCGGGTTGAGCGCGGCACGGCGGCGGCGCAGCAGGACCACGGCGTGCACGCAGGCGATCACCGCCAGGCCCGTCCCGCCCACCCCGGTCAGCACGGGCACGTCCGCCACGACACCGGCCAGCACGGCGGTGACCAGGAGCGTGATCGCCACCAGCCCCCGCGCCAGGTGCCGCTCCGAAGCCCCGGGCACGCGGCACAGCACCGCCACGAAGTGGTCCGACCAGATCACGATCGCCGTGGTGGCCGACCCGAGCAGCAACGCGTGCAGCGGCAACCACTCCGGCAGCCCCAGCCGGTCGCCCACCACCAGCAGGACGACCGCCACGGCCAACCACACCAGCACCAGCGCGTTGCCCCACACGAACACCGGAGCGCGGCGGCGCGGCTTGGCGAGGGTGAGGTCCTCGATCACCGGACCGCTCCGGCCCTGGCGCGGCGGCGGTAGACCACATAGGGCCGCCAGAGGTAGGCGATCGGGGCCGACCACACGTGCACCAGCCGCGTGAACGGCCAGATCGCGAACAACGCGAACGCGCTCAACGCGTGCAACTGGAAGATCAACGGCACGTCGGCCATCAGGTCCGGCTGCGGCTGCAACCAGAACAGGCCGCGGAACCACACCGCGATCGTCGCCCGGTAGTCGTACCCGCCGCCGAGCAGGTTCGCCCCGACCGTGGCCGTCACGCCCAGCGCGATCACCACCGCCAGCACGGCGTACAGCACCTTGTCCATCGCCGTGGTCGCCCGGCGCACACGCGGCTGGAGGAAGCGGCGCGCCAGCAGCAGGCCGAGCCCGGCGACCAGCATCACCGCCGCGACCGTGCCCGCGCCCACCGCCACGACGTGGTAGAGCCCTTCGGACACGCCGACCGCCTCGGTCCACGACTTCGGCACCAGCAGGCCGACCGCGTGCCCGGCGATCGCGGCGAACGCCCCCAGGTGGAACAGCGGCGACCCCCAGCGCAGCCACCGGTGCTCCAGCAACTGGGTGGTGCGGGTGGTCCAGCCGAACTGGTCGGCCCGCCACCGCCACACGTGCCCCACCACGAACACCGTCAACGCGCTGTAGGGCAGCACCACCCAGAGCACGACGTTCACGCTCGGACCTCCCGTCCGGTCAGGTACTCCGGCGGGGCGAACGGCGCGAGCCCCACCTCTTCGTCGGGCGGCCCGGAGGCGGCCAGCTCCCGCACCGCGGCCTGGTCCTCCGGCGTCAACTCGCCCAGCAGCGCGGTCAGGGCGTCCAGCAGGGCCGCGTACGGGGAGCCCGCGTCGTGCAGGCCGGCGCGGATCAGCTCCAACCCCGTCCGGTGCTGCCGCAACGGCGCCTCGCCCGCGCCCGGCCCCAGCAGCGCGGCGAACTCGCACACCACCGGCAGGTAGTCGGGCAGCTCGTCCTCGGGCGGGGTGAGCCCGGCCGCGCGGTAGCGCTGCTTGAGCATCAACATCGCCATCCCGCGCCTCCGGGTGTCGCCGTGCAGGTAGTAGGTCAGGTACAGGCTGGTGCGGCGGCGCAGGTCGAACGTCTCCACGTAGTGCTGCGCCAGGTCGAACGGCGACTGTGCGCCGTACCAGGCCAGGAACCGCGTCAGCGGCTCCCGCGCCGGGCCGTCGGGCACGGTGGCCGGCACGACGGGCGGCCCGCCGTCCGGGTACTGCAACAGCAACCCCAACAGCCGGAAGGTCTCCGCGCGCCCGGTCACCGCCGTGCCTCCTTCGCGTCGGCCACGTGCAGCGGCAGCCGGATGCGGCCGTCGACGGGCAGCACGTGGAAGTCGTCGCCGCCCATGCCGGGTCCGCCCTCGACGTCGAGGCTGCACCCGGTGCCCTGGGCGTCCAGGGCGGCGGCCTGCTCCCGGTGGGCGGCGGGGATGACGTAGCGCTCGTCGTACTTGGCGATGGCCAGCAGCCGGTACATCGCCTCCATGTCCTCGCCGGTCATGCCGGTGGCGGCCAAGAGGTCCTCGGCGACCGTGCCGTCCAGGGTCCGGGCCCGCATGTAGCCGCGCATGGCGGCCAGCTTCATCAGCACGCCCGCCACCACCTCGGTGTCGCCCGCGGTGAACAGGCTCGCCAGGTACTCCAGCGGGATGCGCAGGTCCCGGATGGCGTGGAAGACGTCGTCGGGGTCGCTCGCGTCACCGTCCCGACCGGACACCGCGTCCAGGACCGGCGACAGCGGCGGGATGTACCAGACCATCGGCACCGTGCGGTACTCCGGGTGCAGCGGCAGGGCGATCCGGTAGGTCGAGATGAGCCGGTGCACCGGGGAGCGGCGGGCGGCGTCGAGCCAGTCGGCCGGGATGCCCGCCTCCAGCGCCGCCGAGGCCACGGCGGGGTCGTGCGGGTCCAGGAACAGGCCGCGCTGCGCGTCCAGCAGGTCCGTCGGGTCCGGGACGCTCGCCGCGGCGGTCACCGCGTCGGCGTCGTAGAGCACGATGCCGATGTAGCGCAGCCGGCCCACGCAGGTCTCCGCGCACACCGTGGGCTGCCCGGCCTCGATGCGCGGGAAGCAGAACGTGCACTTCTCGGCCTTGCCGGTGACGTGGTTGAGGTAGACCTTCTTGTAGGGGCAGGCCGACACGCACATCCGCCAGCCGCGGCAGCGGTCCTGGTCGACCAGGACGATCCCGTCCTCCTCCCGCTTGTACATCGCGCCCGAGGGGCACGCCGACACGCACGCCGGGTTGAGGCAGTGCTCGCAGATGCGCGGCAGGTGGAACATGAACGTCCGCTCGTACTCGAAGCGGACCTTCTCCGTCATCGCCGCCAGGTTCGGGTCGCCGGGCGCGTGCTCGGGCGCGCCGCCCAGGTCGTCCTCCCAGTTGGCGCCCCACGTGATCGCGGTGTCCTGCCCGGTGAGCGCGGACTTGGGCCGGATGACCGGGGTGTGCTCGCCGGCCGGGGCGGTCAGCAGCGTGTCGTAGTCGTAGGTGACCGGCTCGTAGTAGTCCTCCAGCGCCGGCAGGTCGGGGTTGGCGAACAGGCTCAGCAGCCGCCGCACCCGCCCGCCGCCGCGCAGCTTGAGCCGGCCGCGCCGGTCGAGCACCCAGCCGCCGCGCCACCGCTCCTGGTCCTCGTAGCGCTTGGGGTAGCCGATGCCGGGTTTGGTCTCGACGTTGTTGAACCAGACGTACTCGGTGCCCTCCCGGTTGGTCCAGGTCTGCTTGCAGGTCACCGAACAGGTGTGGCAGCCGATGCACTTGTCGAGGTTCATCACCATCGCCACCTGTGCCATCACGCGCATCAGTACTGCACCTCCTGGCCGCGGCGACGGATGGTGGTGATCTCGTCGCGCTGGTTGCCCGTGGGCCCGTAGTAGTTGAAGGCGTAGGTGAACTGGGCGTACCCGCCGACCAGGTGCGTCGGTTTGAGCAGCAGCCGGGTCAGCGAGTTGTGCACCCCGCCGCGCTTGCCGCCGATCTCGGTGCGCGGCACGTTCACGTTGCGGTCCTTGGCGTGGTACATGAACACCGTGCCCTCGGGCATCCGGTGGGAGACCACGGCCCGCGCCACGACGACGCCGTTTCGGTTGTACGCCTCGACCCAGTCGTTGTCCGCCACACCGATCTTCTCCGCGTCCACTGTGGACATCCAGATGTCGGGTCCGCCGCGCGACAGCGCGAGCATGTGGGCGTTGTCCTGGTACTCGGAGTGGATCGACCACTTCGAGTGCGGGGTGAGGTAGCGGACGGTGACCTCGGCGCGGCCGTCCTCGCGCAGCTCCGGCGAGCCGAAGTGGCGGTGCAGGTTCAGCGGCGGCCGGTAGACCGGCAGCTGCTCGCCGAGTTCGACCAGCCAGTCGTGGTCGACGAAGAAGTGCTGCCGCCCGGTGAGGGTGTGCCACGGCTTGAGGCGCTCGACGTTGATCACGAACGCGGAGTAGCGCCGGCCGCCGGTCTCGCTGCCCGACCACTCCGGCGAGGTGATCACCGCCTGCGGGCCCTTCCTGGTGTCCTCGAAGGAGATCCGCTTGCCCTCGTGCTCCTCGGCGAGGTCGGCCAGCCGGGTGCCGGTGCGCTGCTCCAGGGTGCGGAAGCCCTGCACGGCCAGCCGCCCGTTGGTGGTGCCGGACAGGGCGAGGATGGCTTCGCACATGTGCTCGGCGGTGTCCAGCGCGGGCCGGTCGCCGTGGGCGCCGTTGTGGCGGCGCAGGTGCTCGATCTCCTTGTCCGGCCGGTAGGTGATGCCCTTGGTGGTCAACCCGAGGGTGTCCAGCAGGGGTCCGATCGAGCGCATCTTCTCCCCCGTCGCCGGGTAGTCGCGCTCGATGACGACCAGCTTCGGCATGGTGCGGCCCGGGACCGGGTCGCACTCGCCGGCCCGCCAGTCGCGCACCCGGCCGCCGGGCTGGGCCAGTTCGTCGGGGGTGTCGTGGGCCAGCGGCACGGCCAGCACGTCGGTGCGCCTGCCCAGGTGCTCCCCCGCCAGCTCGCCGAACTTGTCGGCCAGGCCGAGGAAGGTGTCGTAGTCCGACTTGGCCTCCCACGGCGGCGCGATGGCCGGGTTGAAGGCGTGCACGAACGGGTGCATGTCGGTGGTGGACAGGTCGTGCTTCTCGTACCAGGTCGCGGCCGGGAGCACGACGTCGGCGAACAGCGCCGTGGAGGTCATCCGGAAGTCGATCGTGGTGAGCAGGTCGAGCTTGCCCTCCGGGGCCTCGTCGTGCCAGACCACCTCGCGCGGGCGGGCGTCCGGCGGGGACTCCTCGCTGCGCACCTGCGCGTCGGTGCCCAGCAGGTGGCGCAGGAAGTACTCGTTGCCCTTGCCCGAGGAGCCCAGGAGGTTGGCCCGCCACACGGTCAGCGCGCGCGGGAAGTTGGCCGGGTCGTCGGGGTCCTGCGCGGCGAACCCGAGCCGGCCCTCGCGCAGCTCGGTCACCACGTGCTCGGCGACCGGGCGTCCCAGGGCGGCGGCCTCGTCGGCCAGGTCCAGCGGGTTGCGGTCGAACGTCGGGTGCGAGGGCAGCCAGCCCAGCCGGGCCGCCTGGGCGTTGCAGTCGGCGAACGAGCGGCCGGCCAGCAGCCCGTTGCCCAGCGGGCTGGCCAGTTCGTCGGCCCGGAACCCCTCGTAGCGCCACTGGTCGGTGGCCAGGTACCAGAACGCGGTGCCCGCCATGTGCCGGGTCGGGCGCTGCCAGTCGAACGCGAACGCCAGGTGCTGCATGCCGGTGACCGGGCGGGCCTTCTCCTGGCCCACGTAGTGCGCCCAGCCGCCGCCGTTGCGGCCCTGGCAGCCGGTGAGCAGCACCAGCGACAGGAACGCGCGGTAGATCGTGTCGGAGTGGAACCAGTGGTTGGTGCCCGCGCCCATCGCGATCATCGACCGGCCCTGCGTGCGCTCGGCGTTGCGGGCGAACTCGCGGGCGATGCGGGCGGTGGTCGCGGCGGGCACGGAGGTGATCTCCTCGGCCCAGCCGGGCGTGCACGGCGAGGAGGTGTCCTCGTAGGAGCTCGGCCAGTCGCCGGGCAGGTCCGGGCGGCCCACCCCGTACTGGGCCATGACCAGGTCGAACACCGTGGTCACCCGGTGCCCGCCGACCACGGCCGTGGGCACGCCGCGCCGGATCGACCCGCCGCCCTCCGTCTCGCCCACGTCGAAGCGGGGCAGGTCCACCGCGACCCGGTCGCCGCCGCGCTCGTAGAGGGTCAGGGCGGGCACGACCTCGCCCAGGTCGAGGTTCCAGCGGCCCTCGCCCTCCGCGCCCCAGCGGAAGCCCAGCGAGCCCGGCGGCACCACCGGCTCGCCGGTGGCCTCGTCCAGCAGCACGGTCTTGAACTCCGCGTTCTCCTCCGCCGAGCCCAGGTCGGCCGCGGTGAGGAACTTGGCGGGCACGAACGCGCCGTCCCGCTCCTCCAGCCGCACCAGGAAGGGCAGGTCGGTGAAGCGGCGGGTGTAGTCGGTGAAGTAGGGCACCTGCCGGTCGCGGAAGAACTCCGCCAGCACCACGTGCCCCATCGCCATGGCCAGCGCGCCGTCGGTGCCCGGGTGCGGCGCGAGCCAGTCGTCGGCGAACTTGACGTTGTCGGCGTAGTCCGGGCTGACCGCCACCACCTTGGTGCCCTTGTAGCGGGCCTCGGTGAGGAAGTGCGCGTCCGGGGTGCGGGTGACCGGGATGTTCGAACCCCACATCACCAGGTAGCCGGCGTTCCACCAGTCCGCGGACTCCGGCACGTCGGTCTGGTCGCCCCACACCTGCGGCGAGGCCACCGGCAGGTCGGCGTACCAGTCGTAGAACGACAGCAGCGTGCCGCCGATCAGCGAGTGGTAGCGGGTGCCGGCGGCGAACGACGCCATGGACATCGCCGGGATCGGCGAGAACCCGACCACCCGGTCCGGTCCGTAGGCCTTCGTGGTGTGCACGTGCGCGGCGGCGACCAGCTCGGTCACCTCGTCCCACGTGGACCGGACGAACCCGCCCTTGCCGCGCGCCTTCTTGTACCGCTTGGCGCGCACCGGGTCCCCGGTGATCTCCGCCCACGCCAGCACCGGGTCGCCCAGCCGGGCGCGGGCCTCGCGCCACATCTTCAGCAGCACGCCCCGCACGTACGGGTAGCGCACCCGCGAGGGCGAGTAGGTGTACCAGGAGAACGACGCGCCGCGCGGGCAGCCGCGCGGCTCGTACTCCGGCGAGTCGGGGCCGATGGACGGGTAGTCGGTGGCCTGGTGCTCCCAGGTGATCAGGCCGTCCTTGACGAACACCTGCCACGAGCACGAGCCGGTGCAGTTGACCCCGTGGGTGGAGCGCACCACCTTGTCGTGCGACCACCGGTCCCGGTAGAACCGCTCCCACTCGCCGCGGTCGATCTGGTGCAGGGTCCGCCCGTCCGCCGACACCTCGCCGCGCGTGAAGTACCGCCGGCCGCGCGGCAGCGGCCCGGCCTCGCCACTGGAATCCATGCCTGGAAGTCCACCCGACCGGGTGCCCGCCGAGCAGGGACCAAAGTCCCCGACGGGCACGGCCGTTGATCCCTTTCAGCGGGCGCGGCGGCGGCGCAGGGTGGAGGTCGTGACCGCGACATCTTCGGAGCGCGCACGCTGGTTGGTGCTGGGACTGGCCACAGCGGGGTTCGCGCTCAACTTCTGGGCCTGGGCGCTGCTGAGCCCGCTGGGGCCGCTGTTCAAAGAGGACCTTGGGCTGACCGCGTTCCAGCAGGCGTTGCTGGTGGCCGTGCCCGTGGTCGTCGGCGCGCTGGGCCGCATCCCGGTCGGCGCGCTCACCGACCGCTTCGGCGGGCGGGTGATGTTCCCCGCGGTGTCGGCCGCCACCATCGTCCCGGTGCTGTTCATCGGCCTGTTCGGGCACACGTCCCTGCCCGCGCTGCTGGTCGGGGGCTTCTTCCTGGGCATCGGCGGCACGGCCTTCGCCGTGGGCGTCCCGCTGGTCAACGCCTGGTTCCCGCCGCGGCGGCGCGGCATGGCGCTGGGCGTGTTCGGCGCGGGCATGGGCGGCACCGCGATCAGCGCGCTGACCACCGTGCCGCTGGTGAAGGCCGGGAACATCACGACGCCCTTCCTGATCACGGCCGCCGCGCTGGCGTTGTACGCGGTGCTGGCCGCGGTCGTGCTGCGCGACGCGCCCGGCCGGGTCGCGCCGACCGGGTCCGCGCTGCGCCGCCTGGCCACCGCCGCGCGGCTGCCCATCACCTGGCGGGCCTCGGCGATCTACGCGCTGGCCTTCGGCGGTTACGTCGCGCTGTCGGTGTACCTGCCGACCTACCTGCGCACCGGCTACGCCCTCACCCAGGCCGACGCGGCCAACCGGATGGCCGGGTTCGTGCTGTTCGCCGTCGTCGCCCGGCCGCTGGGCGGTTGGCTGTCCGACCGGTTCGGGCCCGACCGGGTCCTCGTCGCCTCGCTGGCCGCGGTCGGCGTGGCGGCGGCCGGGCAGGCGTTCACACCGCTGCTGGTGCCGCTGGGCACCATCACGTTCCTGACCATGGCCGTCGCGCTGGGGGCCGCGAGCGGCGCCACGTTCGCCCTGGTGGCCCGGGACGCGCCGGCCGCGCACGTCGGCGCGGTGACCGGCATCGTCGGGGCCGCCGGTGGCCTGGGCGGGTTCGTGCCGCCCCTGCTGATGGGCGTGTTCTACGAGGCGTTCCAGTCCTACGGGCCGGGCCTGGCGCTGCTGGCGCTGACCGCCGGCGCGGCCGTGCTGGGCGTCCGCGCCCTGGCCCACCACCCCCGACCCGTCTGACCACCCGGTCGAGAACGCTCCGGCGGGCGCGCGTGGCGTGCCCGCCGGAGCGTTGTGCTGTCCGGGTCTCGCGGTCCGACCCTGTGCGGACGGGACCTTCGCCCGTGTGCCCGGTGCGGTGCGCGGGGCGAGAGTGGAGGCAGAGACAGGGAACGATTGATGTCGACGGGGTGGCACCATGCACGGTTTGAGCGGCGCGTTGGGGTTGGACGGCGACCAGGTGGGCGAGGTCCTCGCGCTGGCGGCGTTGGCCCCGTCGGTCCACAACACCCAGCCGTGGCGGTTCCGGGTCCGACCCGACCGGATCGAGCTGCACGCCGACCCGACCCGTCGACTGCCCGCCACCGACCCGCAGGACCGCGAGCTGCGCCTGGCGTGCGGCGCCGCGTTGTTCAACCTGCGGCTGGGACTGCGCGCCCACGGCATCCGTCCCCTGGTCACCCTCATGCCCGGCGCCGACGCGCCCGGAGCGCTGGCCACCGTCCGCGCGGGCGGTCACCGCGACCTCGACGACGAGGTGCGGAGCCTGATCGCGGCGGTGCCCATCCGGCGGACCAACCGCAAACCCTTCCGCGACGTCCCGGTGCCCCTGGCCCACCGCCACGCCCTGGCCCGCGCCGCCGAACGCGAGCGTTGCTGGCTGCACCTGCTGCCCGACCACGTCGAACGCGGCCGGTTGCAGGGCCTGGTCGCCAAGGCGCACCGCATGCAGAACGAGAACCCGGCCGTGCGCGCCGAACTCGGCGACTGGACCGGCCCCCGGTCAGTGGACGGCGTCCCGCCCGCCTCGGCGGGCATCCGCCCCGCGCTCCAGGACGAGTGGTCGATGCGCGACTTCCAGGCGGCGGAACGAGTTCCGGGCAAGGACTACGAATCCGACCCGCTGGTCGCGGTGCTCTGCTCGTTCGTGGCCGGCGAGTTCGCCGAACTCCAAGCGGGACAGGCACTTCAACGCGTCCTGCTCACCGCCACCGACCTCGGCCTGTCCGCGTCCTTCATGTCGCAGGCCATCGAGGTGCCGTCCGTGCGCGAGGAACTACGCCGCGACCTGGGCGGCACGATCTTCCCGCAAACGGTGTTGCGCATCGGCTTCGGCTCCCCCGTCCCCCCGACCCCCCGCCGCCCGGTCACCGACCTCCTCATGGAACCGGCCCACACCGCCTGAGGACAGGCCGGGGCACCGGGAGGACGGACCGAACTACTAAGCCGCATAGGACTTTGTGCCCTGTGCCCGCCGGGCCGCCGGGACGACCCTGGGAGCGACTCGGAAGGAGGGGACGCCATGAAGCGTCAACACCTGCCGCTCTACGCGATCGCGTTGGCGATCCTGGTCGTGGGCCTGGCGTTCGCCGGGGTGCCGGCGCAGACGATCCTGATCGGGCTGCTCGTGCTGGCCTGCCCGTTGATGATGCTGGTCATGATGACCGGCCACGGCGGCATGACCGGCCACGGCGGTTCGGGCACGACGGACGAACACGCCAAGAGGCGGTGACGGCATGGGCGTGAGCACGAACGCCGTCCGGGCCGGGGTCCTCGCCGCCGCCGCGCTCGGCCTGTTCTACGCCTCGGTGGTCGGCGGCGTCGGCGGCATCGACCACCTCGGGCGGCAGACCGTCGAGGACTGGCCGTGGCTGGCGCTGATCCTCGCCGGGTTCGGCGCCCAGGTCGGGCTGTTCGTCGAGCTGCGCCGCCGCCGGCGGTCGCACGAGGCGGCGATGAAGGCCGCCACGGGCGGCGGGGCCGGGGCCTCCGCGGTCGGGATGGTGGCCTGCTGCGCGCACCACGTCGCCGACCTCGCCCCGGTCATCGGCGTCTCCGGGGTCGCGGTGTTCCTGACCGACTACCGGGTCCCGGTCATGGTCGCCGGGATCGCGGTCAACGCGGTGGGCGTGGTCCTCGCCGCGCGCCGGCTCCGGCGCACGCCCGCGCCGGCGGGGTGGTGAGACCGGTGGTCCACACTTCCCGGCGGGTCGCGGCGGTGGTCGCGGTGGTCGCGGTGGTCGCCGTCGGGCTGGTCGCCTGGTCGCTGTCGCGGTCCGACGACACCTCCGCGCTGCCGACCCGCACCGTGCGGGCGGGCGAGGTCGAGGTCACCCTGACCCCGCTCACGCTGGACACCTCCGGCGCGGTGTTCCGGGTCGCGCTGGACACCCACACCGTCCCGCTGGACCTCGACGTCGCCGCCTCCGCCCGACTGCGCGTGAACGGCACCACCGCCGACGGCGCGAGCTGGGACGGGCCCGGCCCCGGCGGCCACCACCGCGAGGGCACGGTGCGCTTCACCACGCCCGTCCCGGCCGGCGCGGCGGTCGAACTGCGCATCACCGGCCTGCCCGCCGACGCCGCCGCCTCGTGGACCGCGCCATGACGACCCTGGTGTCCACCGAGCCGGTGCTGCGGGCGTCGGGCATCGAGAAGAGCTACCGGCGCGGCGTCTGGCCGGCCCGGCGCACCGTTCCGGTGCTGCGCGGGGCGGACCTGGCGCTGCGCGCCGGCGAGGTGGTCGGCCTGGTCGGCGAGAACGGCTCGGGCAAGTCCACCCTGATGAAGGTCCTGGTCGGCGCGCTGCGGCCGGACGCGGGCAGCGTCACCGTCCACGGCCGGCTCGGGCACTGCCCGCAGGAGCCGGTCGTCTATGAGCGCCTGACCTGCGACGAGCACTTCGAGCTGTTCGGCCGCGCCTACCGCATGACCGTCGACGCCGAGCGCGCGGCACGCCGCGACCTGTACCGCGCGCTGGGCTTCGAGCGCTACACCGGCACCCGCGCCGACCGGCTCTCCGGCGGCACCCTCGCCAAGCTCAACCTCGGCCTCGCGCTGCTGGCCGACCCGGACGTGCTGCTGCTGGACGAGCCCTACGCCGGGTTCGACTGGGACACCTACCTCCGCTTCTGGGACCTCGTCGCGCACCGCCGGGCAGCCGGCCGCGCGGTGCTGGTCATCAGCCACTTCGTCGCCGACGAGGAGCGCTTCGACCGCGTCGTCGCGCTGCGCGACGGCCGGACGGCCCCGCGATGACCAGCCACGCGGAACCGTTGCGCGACACCGGGTCGCTGGTGCGCCGCTTCCTCGACGACTACCGCCGCAACCCGGTCAACCCGCTGGTCCTGGTCGTCGTGCCGGTCGTGTTCGTGGTCGTCGCCGCGGGACCCATGGCCGACGCGGCGGCACTGCTGGGCGGGACCGGGTGGTCGGTGGAGACCGCGACCGCGGGCTGGGCGGCCGGGTTCCTGTCCGCCACGGCCATGTACTTCCAGACCCGCGCCGCGCGGGCCGCCGACCGCCGCCTGGTCCTGGCCGGCCTGCCCGCCCCGACGCTGGTGGCCGCCCGGCTGCTCACCGGACTCGCGCTGGCGGCGCTCGCGTCCGCCGCCGCGCTGGTCGCGCTGGCCGCCCGCGCCGGGATCGACGCGCCCGGCCGCGTCGTCGCGGGCACGGCGATGTCCGCGGTGGTCTACCTGGCGATCGGCGCGCTGGTCGGCGTCGTGGCGCGCAACCCGGTGAACGGCACGGTCGTGGTCCTGTTCGTCTGGATCGCGGACGTGTTCTTCGGTCCCGCCCTGGGTTCTCCCGACCGCCTGGCGACGCGGGGCCTGCCCACGCACTTCGTCACGCTGTGGACGGTCGACCTGCCCTCGCGGCACGGCGGCCGGCCCGGCGACCTCGGCTGGGCCCTGACGTGGACCGTCGCGGCCCTGGCGCTGGCCGTGCTCGTCGTCACCGCCACCACCCGCACCGCCCGACCCGGCCGGCCGCCGACCCAGGTCGGGACCGGTCTGCGGACGGGGCTGCGCGACTACGGCCGCAACCCCGTGCTGTGGGCGCTGCTGGTCGTCGTGCCGGTGGTGTTCATCTGGCTGTCCAAGGTCGTCACGCCCGGCGAGACCACCTCGCTGTCCCTGCTCGAACACGGGCGGCCCGTCACGCCCGCGTTCTGGCTGCCCGACGTCCACGCCGGCACCATGACCCCGATCGCGATCACCTCGCTGGCGGCGCTCGCCGGGCTGTTCGTCGTGCTCGACGCCCGCACCGGCGACCACCGCCTGATCCTGGCCGGGTTCGGCGTCCCCGCGCTGCTGACCGCCCGGCTCGGCGTGATCGCCGCCGCCGTGCTGCTGACCACCACGGCCTCGATCGCCGTGACGGCGGCGGTGTTCGACGCCCGCCAGTGGGGCGTGTTCGTCGGCGCGAACCTGTTGCTGGCCGCGATCTACGCGTTGGTCGGCGTGTGCCTGGGACCGGTCTTCGGGCGGGTCGGCGGGGTGCTGATCGCCTTCCTGGTCCCGTTCCTCGACCTGGGCATCGGCCAAAGCCCCATGCTGCGCGCCGAACCGCCCGCCTGGGCCCGCTTCCTCCCCGGCCACGGGCCCTACCGCGTCCTGCTCGACGGTGGCCTCACCGACGGCTTCGACACCGCCGCGCCGCTGCTGCTGGGCGTCGGCTGGTTGCTGGCGCTCGGCGTGCTCGCCACCCGGTTGTTCCGGAGGACCGCGTCATGAGCCCGTTCACCCGCCGCACGTTCCTCAGCGCCACCGCCGCCGGTGTGCTGGCGGCGTGCACGTCGAGCAACGGCTTGGTGCTGCCCACCGACCCCCGGGTGGGGCAGGTGGAAGCGCAGCGCCGCGGCACCGGCCGCACCCGGTCGATCACGCTGACCGCCCGCGCCGGGCCGGTCGACCTCGGCGGCCCGGTCGTGGACACCTGGACCTACGACGGAACCGTGCCCGGACCCGAACTCCGGGTCACCGCCGGGGACGTGGTCGAGGCGACGCTGGTCAACGACCTGCCCGCGGACACGTCCGTCCACTGGCACGGCCTCGCGCTGCGCAACGACATGGACGGCACACCCCACCTCACCCAGGCCCCGATCACGCCCGGCACCACGTTCACCTACCGGTTCACCGCGCCGACGCCGGGGACGTACTGGTTCCACCCGCACACCGGCACCCAACTCGACCGCGGCCTGTACGCGCCGCTGGTCGTGGAAGACCCGGGCGAAGCCGCCGACCACGACGCCGAGTGGGTGGTCGTGCTCGACGACTGGATCGACGGCACCGGCACCACACCGGACCGGGTCTTCGCCGAGCTGCGCCGGCGCGGCGGGCACCCCGTGCACGGCGCCTCCAGTCCGCTGCTGGGCGGCGACGCCGGGGATGTGGCCCACCCGCACCACCTGATCAACGGACGAGTGCCCACCGCGCCCGTGACCTTCGCCGCGAAACCCGGCGAGCGCGTGCGGATCCGGTTGATCAACGCGGGCTCCGACACCGCCTACCGGGTCGCGCTGGGCGGTCACCGCCTGACCGTCACCCACACCGACGGCTTCCCGGTCGTGCCGGTGGGAACGGACGCCCTGCTGATCGGCATGGGCGAGCGCTACGACGTGCTGGTCACCCTGGCGGACGGCGTGTTCCCGTTGGTGGCGCTGGCCGAGGGCAAGAACGCCACCGCGTTCGCCCTGGTCCGCACCGGCGGCGGTGACGCACCCGGTCCCCGCGTCCGACCCCGGGAGTTGACCGGCACCATCGTCGGCTACCCGGACCTGCACAGCACCGACGCCGTTGCCCTGCCCCGCAAGGCACCCGACGTCGTGCACCGCCTGGCACTCACCGGCGGCATGATGGGCTACGACTGGGGCATCAACGGCCGCGCCGGCCACCTGGCCGACCCCGTGCGGGTCCGGGAAGGCCAACGGGTCAGGATCGAGTTCGTCAACACCACCATGATGTGGCACCCCATGCACATCCACGGCCACACACCCCAACTGGGGCCCACCGGCCCACGCAAGGACACCGCCATCGTCCTCCCCGGCCGCACCCTCGGCTGCGACTTCACCGCCGACAACCCGGGCCGCTGGATGATCCACTGCCACAACGCCTACCACGCCGAATCCGGCATGGCCACCGCCCTGGGCTACGACGCATGACCACACGTCCGTCACCTCGCCCGGAGCACGGCTCCCGCGCCGGACGCCACCGACTTCGGCTCGTCCGCCCGCTCAACCACCCGACGGAGCGGAATCGAGTCCGGAACGCCGCCCCACCGGGTCGGGCGACGCGCCGACCCGATCCGAAGATGCACAGTGGTGGGGTGCGAAAGGGCGCCCTCGCAACCGATGCGCCACTCCGTGTCGCTTCGCGGCGGTGGGTGGAGGCCGTGCTGTCGTTCAGTATCGCCCTTGCCGTCCTCACCGCTGTGGCGCCCGCGTCGATGGCAGTGGCAGGCAGCGCGGGCATGCCCGCGCCGGCGGAGACCACTTCACGAGAGGCCTTCGTGTCCGCACAGGACGCGCCCGTTCCGGAAGTCGTGTTCGTCTCCGCGCCGACCAAACTCAACGACGGCCAGTCCGGGAAGGCGGTCGTGCACATCACGAACCGAACTCCCGATGCCTACCGGAACGTCGTCATCACCGCGCTCGACGACGACGACATCGACATCAGCCCTCCGGACGGCGGCCCCGGCACCCGGTTCACGCCCTGCCCCGCCGACGCGGCGACCAGCGGTCGACCCGTCCTGGCGTGCCTGGACCTGTTGCCGCCACGCACATCCGTGCTGCTGGACGTCCGCGTTCGGGCGCACCCGCAGGTGCGCACCGGAAAGCAGAGCATCGGGGTCGTCATGGAGTGCGGCAGGGTGGCGGCCGGCGGCGAACCGGAGACACCTTCCACCTTCGTGGGCGTCCGGGACGTCGAACTCGCCGTGTTCGGGGTGGACGCCATCTCGCCGTTCGGGGTGGGCACCCTGTTCGTGCTGCCCGGCCTCGTCGCGGTGCTGCTGTTCCTGCTCCTTGTCCGCGTCTACCCGAGGACGTCGAGCCTGCCCGAGACCCTCGACATCAAGGATCTGCGCATCCTTCCGGTCGTCGTTCCACCCGCGGCGCTGGTGTACCTGACCGTTTTCCTGGTCTTCGGGCGCAACCTCACGGAAAGAGTCGGCACATCCGACGTCGCCGTGTTGTTCGGGCTCGGCATGGCGCTGGGCATCGTCGTGTGGTTGGTCGTTGTCTTCTCCTGGTACCGAGCGATCGGTCGAAGGAGGTTCAAGACCGGGGACCGGCCCGTGAAGGTGCTGGAAAGGCTGTGCGCGACCAAGGGGGCGACGCTCAAGCTGCCCCGTTTCACGATCGACCAGGACTACTATTTCCACCTCGCCCCAGGACCCGAGGGCAAAGTGCTGGCCACCCCACAACTGCGTTACGAATTCTCGGCCCAGGGCGACAGCGAACAGGAGCGCAAGGCGCGCATCCAGTTCTTCGACGCGGTCGACAACGACGACATCGCGCTCGTGCTGCACGCGGTGCGAACGGGGACGGTGACGATCAGCGCGGACGGCCCGGGGCACGTCGTCGCCGTCGACCCCGGTCCCGCCGACGCCGGCAGCCGGGAAAAAGCACCGCTGCTCACGGAACGGGAGGATGATCCGGAATGAAACGCGGGCCGCCCCGATGGGACGGCCCGCGTCGGCTCAACGCCCGGTTCGCCAACAGAACGCCGAACAATCGACGCTCACGGCCATGAACCAATCACTTCGACCGTAACACGGAGGCGGTAGTGCTGCAAGGTGTCCGAATGACCGTCGGTCGAACCTGGCGGTTCACCAGCGGCCCCTCCGCTGCTTCGACCCACGACCGCAGCGGTTACCGCAACCGGATCAACCAGCTTCGCCAGGCGGCGCCGGACGTCGATTTCGGCCTTCCCTGGCCCGAATACCGGAGCTGGTTCTGGACCTACATGTTGAACGGCGATTACCGGCGCAGCCGCTCGCACAACCTGGTCGCCGCCCTCCTGCCGCTGACGCGGCGCGGATCGCTGCCCGGCACGCCCGAGACGTGCTTCGAGATCGGCTACGAAGCACTCCTGCACCCGTTCGCCCTGACCACGCTGGTGCACCTCCAGCTCACCGACACCACGTCCTGGTCGAATCCCGGCGAAGCCTACGAGCGGCTGCACGCGACGCTGTGCGGTCCGCTGGTCGCCGGCGGCCAGGTGCGCGACGGGCTGCCGCGCGCGTGGCTGACGAACCTGCCCGCCACCGACCTGAGCGGCGACCCGCTCGACTTCCGGGAGGCGGGTCGGTTCACCCTCGTTTCCGGGCTCCACCAGGCGGTGGCCGATCCCGACGCGCTCGCCGCGCACTTGACGCCGCTGTTCGACGGCACCACCGCGCGGCGGACCGAGCGCCTGCGAACCGACCGCAGCGCCCTGAGCGCGACCGGCGACAACATCGGGTTCGTGCTGCCGCACGACCTCCCGCGCGCCGGTCAGCGAGCGCGGTGCCTCCACCAGAACTACGCCACCATGCTGGGGTACGTGCAGAACCTCGCCACGCTCACCCAGACCGCGGCCGTCGCGGCCGGCCAGTGGTGGTTCCAGCAGCGCGCCGCGATCATCCTCAACCACCTGTGCCGGCGCGAGAAGCTGCCGGAGACGGGGAGCATCTACCAGTCACGGCTGCCCGAGCTGTGGATCCGCCACCGCGGCATCACGGGGGCCATCGACCGGCTCACCCCGCCATCGGTGCCCGCGCTGGCCTGAGGCCTTGGTACTCGCTCATCCGACCACCCGTGCCGTACGCCCGAACCAGCGACAGCATGTGAACGATCGTCAGGAACGGCACCGCGGCGGTCGGGATCAGCACCAGCGGCAAGTGGGCCATGGGTGCGGTCAGGACCGTGCCGTCCGCCAGGACCCCGCTGGCGCCCACGTCGTGCATCGCCCCCAGCGTCACCGCGACCACGAAGTCCAGCACCCCGAACACCGTCCACGCCAGGAACCACCCGCGACCCCGGTCCAGCCGCCTGGCCACGAACGGCGCGGCGAGGCCGACCACCAAGTCACCGATGCCCGCCGGCAACGCGAACCCGGCTGGCAACAACCCCACGGCGTAATAGGCCAGGAACACGAATCCGGCCACCCGCCAGCCCTGCATCACCACCAACAGCGTGAGGTCCAGCGACCGCGCCCAGGCCCGGAAACGGCCCGAGGACAACAACGCCAGCCCCACCACGAGCACGGGCACGCCGGCGGCCAACGCCACCCGGATCGGTGGCGACCCCACCGACCGCTCGAACACCCCCGCCGCGGCGCCCACGGCGGCCAGCGCCACCCACGCCAGCCCGACCAGTGGCAGCACCACCGCGCCCCGGCCCCGAACATCGGACATGCCGCCCCCAGGTCATCCCGGACCGATCACCACGACGAACCAGCTATACCGCAGCACCGGTCCGCCCAGGACCTCCCGGACTGCGGCATCGGTCGCGCGGGGGCCGGACGGGTGATGTCTGGCCGACGGGATAACGGCGCGTACAGGGGGCGCGACACGTCGGGAGTACGCATCACCCGATCGAGAGAGGAAACATGACGGCACGAAAACTCTTACCGGTAGCCGCGTTGGTCCTGGGAACGTGCTCCTGGGCGCCGCACGCGGCTGCCGAGACCACGCGGCGACACCGGTGGCGGGCGCATCTATGCCGTCGCCTAGTCCACCACAACCCATAAGACGCAGAGCGGGTCACCCGGTGCACGTGCACCTGGCTACCCGACCCGACCACAGCCGGGAGGGGCTGGTGGAGGTCGAAGAGTGTGTGGTGTCGCGTGCGGTGGCCGGGGATCGAGGTGCGGTGGAGCAGGTGTTGGCGGCGGCGCGTCCGCTGGTGTCGCGGTACTGCCGAGGCCGGTTGCCGTGGCTGGACGCCGCGTCGGTGGAGGACGTGGTCCAGGAGGCGTTGATCGGGGTCTTACTCGTGCTGCCCTCGTTCCGGGCACGGGGCGAGAACTCGTTCGTGCGCCTGGTCTACGGCGTCGCGTCCCGCAAGGTGGTGGACGCGATCCGCAGGTCCGTCCGGGACCGCGCGGACCTCGCCGCCGAACCGCCCGAGGTCGTCGATCCCGATCCGACACCCGAACAGCACCTGCTGCGACGTGAGCGGGCCGAGCGGGTGGCGGAACTGTTGCGGCTGCTGCCCGAGGCCAAACGGGAGCTGCTGGTGCTGCGCGTGGCCGTCGGGCTGTCGGCGGAGGACACGGCGCGGGCGTTGGGCATGAGCGCGGGCTCGGTGCGCGTGGCACAGCACCGCGCGCTCCAAGTCCTGCGCGAACACCTGCGCCGCGACCGCGCACCCGCCCCCTGACCCGTCCGTGGCCCCCACCGGCCACTGTGCGTAACGGCCGTTGTGCGCGGCACGATTCCCCATCACAGCCGCAGATCAACCGGAAACGACAGGGAGCCCGGCGTGGCATGGCGCCCTTCCACCGCCACCGTCACGGTGGTCACCATCGCCGTCGCGCTGGTGGGCAACCTGGCGACCAACAGCGTGTCGGTGGACAAGGAGTGGACGTGGTGGTCCACGGCCGTGTGGTCGGCGGTCGCCGTGCTCAGCGTCGTGGCCGTGGGCGTCGAGATCCGCCGCCAGCGGATCGGTGAACGCCCCGTCGTGCCGGGGTCCGGGCCGGACCTGCACGCGGTCGCGGACCGGCTGGCGGCGGTGGTGCGCAAGCAGTGGCGGGACGAGATCACCCGGAGGTCCCTGAACGACCCGTACCCGTTGCCCGTCGGTTGGGAACCGGCTCCCGCGGGCCTCGTCGCGGACTGGGCGGACATCACCCGTCTGGCCACGCGTGGCGCGGGGTGGCCGCGCGTCGGGACCGCGACGTCGTGGGCCGGCTCGGCGGACGACCTGGCCGGCCACGACGACGCCCTGGTGGACGTGTGGCGCAAGGTGCCCACCGGCAGGCTGGTCGTGTTGGGCGACCCCGGCGCGGGCAAGACGATGCTGCTGGCCCGCTTCGTGGTCGACCTGCTCGGGGCGACCACGCGGACGCCGGGCGACCCGGTCCCGGTGCTGGTGTCCATCGCGTCGTGGAACCCCCGGGAGAAGCACCTGCGGGACTGGTTGGCCGAACGCCTGGCCATCGACCACCCCGCCCTCGACCACGAGGACGCCACCGGGCGGTCGCTGTTCAAGGCGCTGCTCGACGAGAACCTGATCTTCATGGTGCTGGACGGGCTGGACGAGGTGCCGGAAGCGCTCAGGGGCCTGGCGCTCGCCGACATCAACAAGGCGCTGGCCGGCGGGCAGCCGCTGCTCATCAGCAGCCGCACCGACGCCTACCGCGCCGCGACCCGCCCGACCGGCGGGGCCGAGATCACCCTGACCGGCGCCGCGGGCGTCCACCTGCTCCCGCTGGACAGCGACGACGTCCTGGCCTACCTGCGCAGCAGCGCGGGAGGGCCCGTCGGCGAACGGCGGTGGAGCCGGGTCGCGGAGTCCGTGCGGGCGGGCGGGGTCCTCGCGGACGTCCTCGTGACGCCGTTGATGGCCACGTTGGCGCGCACCGTCTACAACGCCGCGCCGGGAGGCGCGGTGGGCGGCCTCCCCCACCCGGACCGGCTGCTCACCCTGCCGGACCGGACGAGCGTCGAACAACACCTGTTCGACGGGTTCATCCCCGCCGCCTACCGCGGTCACGCCACCAGGCGTTCGCGCTGGCGAGCCGAGGACGCCGTGAAATGGCTGCGGTACCTCGCCCACCACCTGGAGCACGACCGCCGCGGTTCACCGAACCTGACCTGGTGGCACCTGCACCTGCGCACCGCCCCGCGCAAGCCCTCTTCCACGTTCGCCATCGCGGTCTGCGCCGCGCTGGCGGTGGTAGCGGGCTTGGCCGCCGGGGCGCTCTACTCCGCCGCGTACTCGCCCGGTGTGCTCTGGCACCTGGCCCCGGTCGTCATCACCTCCGTCGTGCTCGTGTTCGGCACCGTGCTGTGGCTGACCGGCCGGTTCGGCGCGGCGGTCGCCTCCGGCATCGTGGTGGCCATCAGCAGCGGGCTGGCCATCGACCTCGGCGGCGACCTGCTCGCGCACCAGTCGTTCACCCAGCCGACCCTCCTGATCGGCGTCGGCATCGCCGCCGGCCTCGTCTACCCGCTGCGACCCGACCCGCCCACCACTCGCAAGGCCGGCGTGGTGACGGCCGGCGCCACGCTCGTCGTGTGCCTCGCGCTCTACCTCATCCCCATGACGTTCCCGCTCGCGTTGTTGAAAGCGTTCATCGACAGCGTCCTGACGGGTCTGCTCGTCCTGGTCGTGACAACCCTGGCCAAGGGTCATGACGAGCGCCCGATCCGGTTCTCCGCGTTGGGCCCCTTGCTGCTGGTGGCCGTCACGCTGATCGCCCTCGGCGTCTGGACCTCCCTCACGGAACCCTCCACAGTGGCCTCGACGCTGTTCTGGCTCGGCGCCAAGCAGGGCGTGAGCGTCATGGTGATCGTTGTGGTGCTCATCCTGATCGGCAAGGCCTCCGGGCCTCATCGGCCGCCGTCAGGGGTTCGGCCGGCGACCGCCGGGGTGGTCATCGTGGCGGTGGCCGCGGGGCAGACGACGGCCACCGGCGACCTCGCGGACGGTCTCGTGGCGGCGGTGTCGACCGGACTGGTCCTGGTGCTCGTGCTGGTCCCGTTCCGACGGGGTCCGGCCGGGTGGCGCGTCGGGACGCCGACCGACCTCCGGGACTGGCTCACGACCCCCAAACTGGCCGGGCTGGGCTTCGGGTTCGTCCACGGCGTCTACTACTTCCCGCTGTACGGGCTGGCCGTCGGGTTGGCGGTCGCGCTGGCCGTCGAACTGGTGACCCGCCACCTCGCTCCGGGGAACCCGGCCCAGGGACTGCGGTTGACGCGCCGGGGGTTCGTGCTGGGGACCGTGGTGTGCGTCGTGCTCAGCGTGCTGCTGGTCACCAGGGGGCTCGCGCTGGCCGACGCGGGGTTGATGGGCGCGATCGTGGGGCTGGCGGTCGGCCTGGCCTACGGCATGGACGCTCCCCACCGGATCACCCCGGTCCGGTCGCCGCGGCAAGTGCTCGCGGGCGACCGGACGGCGTTCCTGGTCTCGACGGCGGCGATCACGATCGCGGCCACCGTGGCGGTCGGGTTCGTGGCGGGCATGGGCAGGGACTTCCACCTGGCCAGCGCCCTCATCGGCGGACTGCTCTACGGCACGACCACCGGGGCGTTGGTCGCCTTCAGCCGGACCCAATGGCTGCACTACACCGTCAACAGGCTCACCCTCGCCGCACGAGGACACCTCCCCTGGGCGCTCATGACGTTCCTCGCCGACGCGCACACCGTGCACGGCGTCCTGCGCCAGGACGGAGCGTCCTACCAGTTCCGGCACATCGACCTGCAACGCCGACTCGCCGCCACCCACCGGTCGGCTGCGACAACGGCCCGAAGCGAGGTTCAGCCGACGACACGGGCCGTGCGGCGACGACCACAGGACTCGGGGGAGCCGCTCCGGCGGTCGGGCCGCTGAACTGCCGGTGCCGTCGGCCCGTGCGGAGGCGTCCCGGGACGTCGGGCCCGGCGGATCGGGGACCTTCGACCGAGGCGGCGGCGCGGGGCCGGATGGCGTAATGGACGGCGACGGAAGGACGCGACGTGCACTGGTACCTCGAACCCGGCTTCGACCCGACGACCCTGCTGGTCCTGATGGGGCTGGTGGTGATCGGAGCCGCGCTGTCGGTGGCCGCGCTGTCGCTGCGCCGGCCGGTGGCGGCCACCCGCCGGGCGCTGGACATGCGGCTCGCCCTGGGCGAGATCGACGTCGAGACCCACGCGCGCATGGCGGAACGCCTGCGGGACTGGTGACGGCCCGGCGGAACGCGTCCTACCCGCGCGGCACGGCGTCGCCCAGGAGCAGTGAGGCGGTCCGCTCGGCGTCCACCACGCAGGAGGCCACGCCGACACCGCGGTACGCCGCCCCGGTGACGTGGACGCCGGGCAGTGCGCGCAGGGCCGTGTCGATCGTCTCCAGCCGCCCGGCGTGACCGACGGTGTACTGCGGCAGGCCCTGCCGCCACCGCTGCACATGGCTGTGCACCGGGGGCGCGGACAGGTCCAGGGCCGGGGTCAGCTCCCGGTGCACCCGCGCCACGAGTTCGCGGTCGTCGAACGCCGTCCACCGGGTGTCGCCGTGCCGGCCGACCGAGCAGCGGACCAGGACCACCGCCGGGTCGGCGAGGTGCGACCACTTCGCGGGCAACCACGTGCAGCCCACGATCAACCGCTGCGCGGCGGGCGGCACGAGGAAACCGGTGCCGTCGAGCGCGCGGCGCACCGCCTCCCGGGGGTAGGCCAGGACGACGCTCGCGACGTCGGCGTACGGGATCCCGGCCAGGGCGTGGGCCGCGGTCGGGGCGAGCGGCGCGAGGAGGCGGGCGGCGGCCGGGGCCGGCACCGCCAGCACGACCGCGTCCACCTCCAGCGGTCCACCGGTGTCGCAGTGCACGCGGTAGCCGCGGACACCCGGTTCCAGCGCGGTGGCCGCGGTGCCCCGGCGCACGTCGTCCAGCGACGCCGCCAGCGCGGTGACCAGAGCGCCCAGCCCGGTCCGCAGGGTGGCGAACGCGGGGCCGGGGCGCGCGGAACCGGCGTCGCGGCGCAGGGCGAGGTGCAGGCTGCGCGACGTGCGCGCCAGCGCCGCCACGTCGGGCACCGTGCTGCGAGCGCTGAGCCGGTCGGCCCGGCCCGCGTGGATGCCGCCGAGGAGGGGGTCGACCAGGCGGTCGAGGACCTGGCCGCCGAAGCGCGCCCGCACCAGGTCGGCGACCGTGGGGTCCTCGGGCAGCGCGCTCGCGGGCAGCACCAGGTCGCCCGCGGCGCGCAGCAACCCGGCCGGCGACAGCAGCCGCGACCGCAGCAGCGGCCGGATCCGGTGCGGCAGCCCGAACTGCGCGCCCGCGGGCAGCCGGCGCAGCGCCGACCCCGACCACAGGTACGCGCCGGCCGCCGCCGGGGTGACCAGCGCCGGACCCAGGCCCAGCGCGTCCACCAGCGCCCGCATCGCGGGGGCGCGCACCAGGAGACCGTCCGGCCCGGTGTCCACCCGGTGGCCGGCCACCTCCCGGGTGAGCACCTTGCCGCCGAGCCGGTCGTCGGCCTCCAGGACCACCACCTCGGGCGCGGTCCCGCCGGCCCGCAGGAAGTGCGCGGTGGCCAGACCCGAGATGCCGCCACCGATGACCGCGATCCGCTGTGGACCCGCCATGTCGAACCCCTTCTCCGGACCACACCGCCCCGCGGTCACCAGCCGCGCAGCGACACCAGCAGCAACACCGCGCCCAGCACCGCGAACAGCGCGCCCAGCCCCACCACGAGCAGGCTGACCTGCCACGCCTGGTACGCGCCGAGCAGCGCGCCGCGCAGGCTCTGGCCGGTGAACGCCGTCTCGCGCAACCGGGTGAGCCGCTCATCGCCGTGCCCGCCGCCCGTGCAGTCGGCCGCGATCTCGGAGTAGGTGCGGCCGTCGGTCGCCTTGGCCAGGTTGGCGGCGATCACCGCCGAGTACGCCCGCGCCTGGCCCCCGGTGCGCACCGGGGAACCGGCGTGGCGGGCCAGGTCGGCGGGCAGCGCGTCGGCGGCGGGGAAGCGGATGCGCTGAGCCGCCAACTCCGCGCCGACGGCGCGGCGGCCGAGCACACCGCGCACGATCATGGTCGCGCCGGCGGCGAGGAACACCACCGCCGCGCCGGCGGTCAGCACGGCCACCAGGTCGTCGAGCATCACGGGAACAGACCTTTCGCTTGAGGAGCCCGGTGGTCACCGGATCGGGCGGAGCAGGCGGGCCGGGTCGCCGCCCGCGGCGAACGAGCCCGGCCGGTAGCCGCAGGTCGGCTCCTCGGCGTGCACGTCGCCGGTGGTCGCGTAGGCGCGGGCGCGGGAACCGCCGCACACCGCGCGGAACTCGCACGCGCCGCACCGGCCCTTGAGCCGGTCCGGGTCGCGCAACGCGGTGAACAGCGGCGCGGTGCGGTAGATGTCGGGCAGCCGGCGGGTGCGCACGTCGCCCGCGGCCAGCGGCAGGAACCCGCTGGGGTGGACCTCGCCGCGGTGGGAGACGAAGACGAACCCGTTGGCGGAGCCGACCAGCAGCGGTGGCCGGCGCGGCCGGCGGGGTCGGTCGGTGAGCCCGCGGGCGTCCAGCGCGGCGCGCAGCCGGCGGTACAGCGGGCCCAGGCCGAGCGCGTCCTCGTGCGGGACGCCGCGGCGGGCAAGTTCCGCGCGTTGCAGGCAGACCCGCCGGAAGTGGTGTGCCTCGGTCGTCTTCACCGGCACGTTCTCGCCCAGGTCGTACAAGGCGTTCAACACGTCCTCGGTCTCGGTGGCGTCCAAAGAGGACAGTTCACGGCCCCGTCCGGTCGGGACGAGGAAGAACACGCTCCACAGCATCGCCCCGCGGTCGCGCACCTGTGCCGCGATCTCGGGCAGCTCGTTCACCGTGTCGCGGGTGACGGTCGTGTTGATCTGCACCTTCAGCCCGAGGTCCGCGGCGGCGTCCCACGCGCGCGTGGTGAGGTCGTGGACGCCCGGCACGCCGCGGAAGCCGTCGTGGGTGCGCGGGCCCGCCCCGTCCAGGCTCAGCGAGATGGCGCGGGCGCCCGCCGCGCGCAGCCCCGCCAACGCTTCCCGCGTGAGGGTCGGCGTGCCGGAGGGCGACACCGACACCGCCAGGCCCAGGTCGGTGCCGCGCCGCACCAGCTCGGTCAGGTCGGGCCGCTGGAACGGGTCGCCGCCGGTGATGACGAACAGCGGCGCGGGCCGGCCGAACTCCGCGACCTGCGCCATGAGGTCGGTCGCCTCGGCCGTGTCCAGTTCCAGCGGGTCGCGGGCCGGCCGGGCCGACGCGCGGCAGTGCAGGCAGGCCAGCGGGCAGGCCCGCGTGGCTTCCCAGATCACCAGGAACGGCCGGTCCCCCGCCGCCTGCCTCGGCACCCGGACCGCGATGTCAGACCGTCGCACGCGCTCGCCTCCCGATCAGTCCCGCGCCGCGAACGCTAGGCCCGGCCACCGCCGGGGCGCCGCTGCCGGAGGTCCCGTCCCGGACGTGGCCTTCGACCCGGCGAGGCCGGGACGTCCGCACCTCGGGCGGGTCCGGCCCGCGGGCGCACGCTGGTGGGCGACGCCGCGGCCGTGGAGGTGCGGACGGGACGAACCGAGGTGACGATTGACCAGGACGACACGGTCGACAAAGGGGTCAGCTCCGATGGGCACGCGCACGTCACCGACCTCCGCCGAGCAGGGTGTCACCACCGGCCGCCGCACGTTGATGCTGGCCCTGGCCACCCTCGGGTTCGCGGTCAACTTCTGGGCGTGGGCGCTGCTCAGCCCGCTCGGGCCGCTGTTCAAGGACTCGCTCGGGCTCAGCGCGTTCCAGCAGGCGCTGCTGGTGGCGGTGCCCGTCGTGGTCGGCTCGGTGGGCCGCATCCCCGTCGGCGCGCTGACCGACCGCTTCGGCGGGCGGGTGATGTTCCCGCTGGTGTCGGTGGTGACGATCGTCCCGGTGCTGTTCATCGGCTGGTGGGGCCACTCCTCGCTGGCGGCGCTGCTGGTCGGCGGGTTCTTCCTCGGTGTCGGCGGCACCGCGTTCGCGGTCGGGGTGCCGTTCGTCAACGCCTGGTTCCCGCCGCGGCGGCGCGGGCTGGCGATCGGCGTGTTCGGCGCGGGCATGGGCGGGACGGCGATCAGCGCGCTGACCACGGTCCCGCTGGTGGACGCGGCCGGCACCTCGACGCCGTTCGTGGTGACCGCCGTCGTGCTGGCGGTGTACGCGGTCGTCGCGTTCCTGGTGCTGCGCGACGCGCCCGGCCGGGTGGTCCCCGCCGAGTCGCTGGGGCGCCGGCTCGCCGACACGCTCCGCCTGCCGGTGACCTGGCACGCGTCGGCGCTGTACGCGGTCGCCTTCGGCGGGTACGTGGCGTTCTCGGTCTACCTGCCCGCCTACCTCAAGACCGCCTACGGCCTGACGCAGTCCGACGCGGCCAACCGGATGGCCGGGTTCGTGCTGCTGGCGGTCGTGATGCGCCCGCTGGGCGGGTGGCTGTCCGACCGGTTCGGCCCGGTTCGGGTACTGGCCCTCGCACTCGGCGTCGTCACCGCGGGCGCGATTCTCCAAGCGTTCACACCGCCGCTGATGCCGCTGGGCACGATCGCGTTCCTGTCCATGGCCGCCGCGCTGGGCGCCGGCAGCGGGGCGGTGTTCGCGCTGGTCGCGCTGCTGGCGCCGGCGAACCGGGTCGGGTCGGTCACCGGCGTGGTCGGCGCGGCGGGCGGCCTGGGCGGGTTCGTCCCGCCGCTGGTGATGGGCGCGCTGTACGGCGCGGTGTCGTCCTACGCGCTGGGGTTGGCGGCGCTGGCCGCGGTGGCGTGCGCGGCGACGCTGTTCACGGCGACGGTCGTCCGCCGCAGCGTGCGGCGGCGTTGAGTCCCAGCCGGACCCGCCCGTTCAGCACGTGCGGCGTCGCGGCCGGGGTGCGCTCCGCTCGGCCGGTTCGGCGTGGTCGGTCATCGCACCCGCTCCCACCCGCGCCGTGGGGCTCGGCTGCCCATCCGCGCGTCCCGGCTGCGGTAGACGATGTACGGGCGGGTGAGGTAGCCCAGCGGCAGCGAGAACACGTGGACCAGGCGGCTGAAGGGCCAGAAGGCGAACAGCGCCCACGCGGACAGGGCGTGGAGCTTGAACCCGATCGGCGCGGCGGCCATCAGCTCGGGCCGGGGCTGGAAGTAGAAGATCGACCGGAACCACGGCGAGACGGTCTCGCGGTAGTCGTGGGGGTGCTCGGTGAGGTTGCCCAGCACCGTCGTGCCCAGGCCGAGCACGATGGTCCCCACCAGCAGCACGTACATGACCTTGTCGTTGCGGGTGGTGGCGGAGAACACCGGGCCGACGGTGCGGCGGCGGTAGACCAGGATGGCCGCGCCCGCGAGCGTGCACACCCCGGCCAGCACGCCGAGCACCACGGCGATCACGTGGTAGGCCTCGTCGCCGATCCCCACGGCCCGGGTCCACGACTTGAGCACGAGCAGGCCGCCGACGTGCCCGATCACCACGACCAGGACGCCGAAGTGGAACAGCGGGCTGCCCAGCCGCAGCAGCCGGTTCTCGTAGAGCTGGGAGGAGCGCGTGGTCCAGCCGAACTTGTCGTAGCGGTAGCGCCACACGTGGCCGACGACGAACACGGCGATGGACACGTAGGGCACCACGACCCACAGCATGACGTCCAACGTGCTCGCCGGTGCCGTCCCGGCGCCCTGGGCGACGAGCGCGGTGGTCATCGGGGGCCTCCCTGCGGCGTGTACTCGGGCGGCGTGTACTCGGGCGGCATGTACTCAGGCGGGGCGAAGGGCGCGAGGCCCACCTCCTCCTCGGGTGGGCCTTCGGCGGCCAGCCGGGCGACCGCCTCGTGCTCGCGCCTGCCCAGCGGCGGCAGGGTCGCCGAGACCGACTCCAGGACGTGCGCCCACGGCGAGCCCGCCTCGCGCAGGCCCAGGCGGATCAGTTCCAGCCCGGCCCGGTGCTCGGTCAGCAGCCGCAGCCCGACCGCCGCGTCCCCGGTGGCGGCGAACTCCAGCACCACGGCCACGTGGTCGGGCAGTTCGCCGTCGTCGAGCACCAGCCCGGCGGCGCGGTAGGCGTGCTTGAACCGCAGCAGGGCCATGCCGCGCTTGCGGGTGTCGCCGTAGGCGAAGTAGGTCAGGTAGGGGCTGAACCGCTTGCGGTGGTCGAAGGTCGCCACGTAGTCCGCGGCCAGCTCGATCGGCGGGGTGGCCTCGACGTGGTCGAGGAACGCGTCCAGCGGCGCGCCCGGCGCCGGGGGCAGGGTCGCGGTCGCGGCCCGCAGCAGCGGCAGCCTGGCCGTGACCTGCTCGTCGGGGTAGCCCAGCAGCAGCGACTGGACCTGCCAGGCGGTGGCGCGCCGGGCGTCGGTGGGCGTCATGGCTTCGGCTCGACCTCCCCGGCGGGGTCGCCGCCCTCGTCGGCGCGCCGCTTCGGCGGGAACAGCCCCGGCGGGCGGCCCTTGCCGTCCCAGTTGAGCAGGTTGACCCGGTTCTGCTTGCGCACCGGCGCGGCGACGGTGTCGGTGGTCTGCCGGTCGCGCAGCATCCGGAAGTTCTCCACGGCGATCGGCGACGCGCCGCCGGAGGCCTCCCCGAACGGGCCGGAGCCGCCCATGCCGGGGCCGCCCTCGTAGTCCAGGCTGCACTCGGTGGCCAACTCCTCCAGCCCGTGGGCCTGCTCGGCGTGCGCGGGCGGGATGACGTAGCGCTCGTCGTACTTGGCCAGGGCGAGCAGCCGGTACATGTCGTAGACCTGTTCGCCGGTCATGCCGACCTTCGCGGCGACCTCCTCGCGGGGCTCCCGGCCGAGGTTGATGTCGCGCATGTAGGAGCGCATCGCGGCCAGGCGGCGCAGCACCGCGTTGACCGGCTCCACGTCGCCCGCGGTGAACAGCCGCGCGAGGTACTCGACCGGGATGCGCAGCGCCTCGATGGCGGCGAACAGGTTGCCGTGGTCCTCGGCGTCGTGGCCGGTGTCGCGGACCACGTCGACCACCGGCGACAGCGGCGGGATGTACCAGACCATCGGCATGGTGCGGTACTCCGGGTGCAGCGGCAGAGCGACCTTGTAGGTGGTGATCAGCGCGTGGATCGGGGAGCGCTGGGCGGCCTCCACCCAGTCCCGGGGGATGCCCGCCTTCTCGGCCGCGCGGACCACCTCGGGGTCGTGGGGGTCGAGGAACACCCGCCGCTGCGCCTCGTACAGGTCGCGCTCGTCGGGGGTCGACGCGGCCTCCAGCACCTGGTCGGCGTCGTAGAGGACCAGGCCGATGTAGCGCAGCCGGCCCACGCAGGTCTCCGCGCACACGGTCGGGATGCCGACCTCGACGCGGGGGAAGCAGAACGTGCACTTCTCGGCCTTGCCGGTGCGGTGGTTGAAGTAGACCTTCTTGTACGGGCAGCCCGACACGCACATCCGCCAGCCCCGGCACCGGTCCTGGTCGACCAGCACGATGCCGTCCTCGCTGCGCTTGTAGATCGCGCCCGAGGGGCACGACGCCGCGCAGGAGGGGTTGAGGCAGTGCTCGCAGATGCGCGGCAGGTAGAACATGAACGTCTGCTCGAACTCGAACTTCACCTTGTCGGCGATGCCCTTGAGCAGCGGGTCGCGCTCGCCGTGGTCGGGGGCTCCGCCGAGGTTGTCGTCCCAGTTCGCCGACCACGTGATCTTCGTGGGTTCGCCGCTGATCAGCGAGCGCGGCCGGGCGACGGGCGTGTGCTGCTGAAGCGGCGCGCTGGTGAGGTTGTCGTAGTCGTAGGTCCAGGGCTCGTAGTAGTCGTCCAGCGCGGGCAGCTTGGGGTTGCTGAAGATCGTCAGCAGCTTGCGCAGCCGCCCGCCGCCCTTGAGCTTGAGCCGGCCGCGCCTGGTCAGCTCCCAGCCGCCGCGCCAGCGCTCCTGGTCCTCGTAGGTGCGCGGGTAGCCCTGGCCGGGGCGGGTCTCGACGTTGTTGAACCACACGTACTCGACACCGGTGCGGTTGGTCCACGCCTGCTTGCAGGTCACCGAGCAGGTGTGGCAGCCGATGCACTTGTCGAGGTTCATCACCATCGCCATCTGGGCCATGACGCGCATCAGTAGGTCACCTCCTGGCTCCGGCGGCGGATGACCGTGACCTCGTCGCGCTGGTTGCCCGTGGGGCCGAGGTAGTTGAACGCGAAGGACAGCTGCGCGTAGCCGCCGATCAGGTGCGAGGGTTTGACCAGCAGCCGGGTCAGGGAGTTGTGGATGCCGCCGCGCTTGCCGGAGGTCTCGGTGCGGGGCACGTCGATGAGCCGGTCCTGGGCGTGGTGCATGTAGACGGTGCCCTCGGGCATCCGGTGGGAGACCACGGCGCGGGCGACGACGACGCCGTTGCGGTTGACCGCCTCGATCCAGTCGTTGTCGGCCACCCCGACCTTCGCAGCGTCCTCTTTGGACATCCAGATCGTCTGCCCGCCCCGGGACAGGCTGAGCATGAACAGGTTGTCCTGGTACTCCGAGTGGATGGACCACTTGTTGTGCGGGGTCAGGTACCGGACGGTGATGCCCAGCTCGCCGTGCTCACCCACGCGGGGTTCGGCGAACAGGGCGTGCATGTCAAGCGGTGGTCGGAACACCGGCAACTGCTCCCCCAGCTCGCCCATCCAGTCGTGGTCGAGGAAGAAGTGCTGGCGGCCGGTGAGGGTGTGCCACGGTTTGAGCCGCTCGACGTTGATGGTGAACGGCGAGTAGCGGCGTCCGCCGGTCTCGCTGCCCGACCACTCCGGCGAGGTGATGACCGGGACCGGCGCGGACTGCGTGTCGGCGAAGCTGATCCGCTTGCCCTCGTGCTCGGCGGCCAGGTCCGCCAGCCGCGTCCCGGTGCGCTGTTCGACGGTGCGGAAGCCCTGCGTGGCCAGGTGGCCGTTGGTGGTGCCGGACAGCGCGAGGATCGCCTCGCACGCGTGCACGTCGCGGACCAGCGACGGGCGGCCGTCGGCGGGACCGCCGCGGATGGCGCCGTTGACGTGGCGCAGGTGCTCGACCTCTCGTTCGACGCGGAAGGTGACGCCCTTGGTGGTCGCGCCGAGCGAGTCGAGCAGCGGGCCCAGCGCGCCCATCTTGGCCGCGATCGCGGTGTAGTCGCGCTCCACCACGGTGATCCGGGGCATGGTGACGCCGGGGACCGGCTCGCACTGGCCCGCCTTCCAGTCGCGCACCACGCCGTGCGGGGTGGCCAGCTCGTCGGGGGTGTCGTGCAGCAGCGGGGTGGCCACGACGTCCTTGCGGGTCCCGAGGTGGTCGGCGGCGAGCCGGCTGAACACCTCCGCGATGGCCTGGAACGCGGCCCAGTCGGTGCGGGTCTGCCACGGCGGCGCGATGGCGGGGTTGAACGAGTGCACGAACGGGTGCATGTCGGTGGTGTTGAGGTCGTGCTTCTCGTACCACGTCGCCGCGGGCAGCACCACGTCGGAGAACAGGGTGGTGCTGGTCATCCGGAAGTCCAGCGACAGCAACAGGTCCAGCTTGCCGACCGGCGCTTCGTCGTGCCACACCACGTCTTTGGGGCGAGCGCCCGGCGGGGCCTCCTGCGCGCGCAGCGAGTTGTCCGCGCCGAGCAGGTGCTTGAGGAAGTACTCGTTGCCCTTGGCCGACGAGCCGAGCAGGTTGGCCCGCCACACGCTGAGCACGCGCGGGAAGTTCTCCGGGGCGTCGGGGTCCTCGCAGGCGAACCGCAGCCGGCCCGCCTTGAGCTGCGACACCACGTGCTCGGCCGCGGGCGCCCCGGCCGCCTCGGCCTCGTCGGCCAGGTCGAGCGGGTTGCGGTCGAAGGTCGGGTAGGACGGCATCCACCCCATCCGCGCCGACTGGGCGATCACGTCCGCGGTGGTCCTGCCCGCCAACTGCCCGCCGGTACCGGCGGCGGCGAGGGTGTCCGCGCCGAACGGGTCGTAGCGGAACTGGTCGGTGTGCAGGTACCAGTAGGCGGTCTGGATCATCTGCCGCGGCGGGCGCGACCAGTCCAGCCCGAAGGCCAACTGGGCCCAGCCGGTGACCGGGCGGCACTTCTCCTGGCCCACGTAGTGCGCCCAGCCGCCGCCGTTGACGCCCTGGCAGCCGGTGAGCGTGGTCAGGGCGAGGAAGGCGCGGTAGATGGTGTCGGAGTGGAACCAGTGGTTGGTCCCCGCGCCCATGATGATCATCGACCGGCCGCGCGACTGCTCGGCGTTGGCCGCGAACTCCCGGCCGATCCGCTCCGCCGCCCGCGCCGGCACCCCCGTGATGGCCTCCTGCCAGGCTGGTGTGCAGGGCTGCCCGGCGTCGTCGTAGCCCGTGGGCCACTGGCCGGGCAGGCCCTCACGGCGCACGCCGTACTGGGCCAGCAGCAGGTCGAACACGGTGGTGACCAGGTGCTCCCCGACGCGGCGCACCGGCACCCCGCGCGACAGGACCGCGGCCGAGCCGTCCGGGGAGTCGAAGCGCGGCAGGGCGACCACGACCGACTCGCCGCCCGCCACCGACAGCAGCGGGTCGACCCCGCCCAGGTCCAGGTTCCAGCGGCCCTCGCCCTGCTCGCCGAAGCGGTGGCCCAGGGAGCCGTTGGGCACCACCGGGGAGCCGTCCGCGTCGAGCAGGACGGTCTTGAACGCGGCGTTCTCGGTGTCGGCGTGGTCGGGCAGGTCGGCGGCGGTGAGGAACTTGCCGGGCACGTGCACGCCGTCGCGGGTGTCCAGGCGCACCAGGAACGGCAGGTCGGTGTAGCGCTTGACGTAGTCGGTGAAGTACGGCGCCTGCCGGTCCACGAAGAACTCGCGCAGGACCACGTGCCCCATGGCCATGGCCAGCGCGCCGTCGGTGCCGGGGCGGGCGGACAGCCACTCGTCGGCGAACTTGACGTTGTCGGCGTAGTCGGGGGCCACCGCAACGACCTTCTGGCCCCGGTAGCGGGCCTCGGCCATCCAGTGCGCGTCCGGGGTGCGGGTGACCGGCAGGTTCGAGCCCCACATGATCAGGTACCCGGCGTCCCACCAGTCCCCCGACTCGGGCACGTCGGTCTGGTCGCCGAACACCTGCGGCGAGGCCACCGGCAGGTCGGCGTACCAGTCGTAGAACGACAGCATCGACCCGCCCAGCAGCGACACGAACCGCGCGCCCGAGGCGTGCGAGACCATCGACATCGCCGGGATCGGCGAGAACCCCGCGACGCGGTCCGGGCCGTAGGCCTTGATCGTGTGCACGTGGGCCGCCGCGACCATCTCGGTGGCCTCGTCCCACGTCGCGCGCACCAGCCCACCCCGGCCGCGCGCGGCCTTGTAGCGGCGGGCGCGTTCCGGGTCCTCCACCACGTCCGCCCAGGCCAGGACGGGGTCGCCGGTGCGGGCCTTGGCCTCGCGGTACATCTCCAGCAGCACGCCGCGCACGTACGGGTAGCGCACGCGGGTCGGCGAGTAGGTGTACCAGGAGAACGCCGCGCCGCGCGGGCAGCCGCGCGGCTCGTACTCCGGCCGGTCGGGGCCCACCGACGGGTAGTCGGTCTGCTGCGCCTCCCAGGTGATGATCCCGTCCTTGACGTAGACCTTCCACGAGCACGACCCGGTGCAGTTCACGCCGTGCGTGGACCGCACCACCTTGTCGTGGCTCCACCGGTCCCGGTAGAACTCGTCGGCCTGCCGCCCGCCGATCCGGTGCAGCGTCCGCAGGTCGTCGGAGACCTCGGCGCGGGTGAAGAACCTGCGGGTTCGCACCAGGGCGTCGGTGATCGCCGTGTCCAGGCCAACCCCGGCGGCGCGCGGGTCGTTGTCGGTGCTCACGGTGCCGGCTCCTCGGGCAGTCGTGGGGCAGGTGGATCGACGGCGCTGCCTCGACCCTAACGGCGACCGCGGCCGGCCGCAGTTCGCCGGGAACCTGGCCGACCGCCGGGCGACGGCGGTCGCCCGGACGCGGTGGCCCCCTGCGTCTCCGAGGCGACGGCCGGGACCCGGTGGTGTCGCCGTGCCCGCCTGAACGGGGTCCTCCTGCTCTGCCCCCGCGCCGCTTCGAAGCGCACAGTCGAGGTGCCGGCAACAAACGCCGCACTTAGGGAGCCGGAGCCATGGAAGCGCAGACCGCAGCCCGGAAACTCAGCCGCCGGCGGTGCCTGCAACTGCTCGGCACCGCCGACCGGGGCAGGCTCGTCGTGGTCCACCAGGTGCTGCCGGTGGTCCAGCCGGTCGCCTACCGGGTCGACGGCGGGGACGTCCTCGCCGAGGTCGACGACCGGTTCGTCCCGCCGCGCACGGTCACCGACACCATCGTCGCCTTCCAGGCCGACAACCTGGGGAGCGACCCGCTCGACGGCTGGACGGTGACCGTGGTCGGGCACGCCCACCCGACCGGTGACACCACCGGGCACACCCCGGGCGAACCCGACGACGACCACCCCGCCACCCGCCTGGTGCGCATCCGGATCGAACGGATCACCGGCAACCGCGTCCCCCTCCAGGACGACCACTCACCCACGGCGACGCCGGACGACGCCGGTCTACTGGCCGCCGCGAGCGGGGTCCCCGTTTAGGACCGGCGTCCCGGGGTACGGCACGGGGAGACCCGGGACGAGCGGAGGGGTGGCCCAACGGTGACACGGGTGTTTCTGGTGGACGACCACGAGATCGTGCGCGTCGGCGTCCGCGAACTGCTCGACGGCGAGGACGGTCTGGAGGTCGTGGGCGAGGCCGGGTCGGTGGACGAGGCGCTGGCCCGGGTGCCGGGCAGCGGCGCCGAGGTCGCCGTGCTGGACGTGCGGCTGCCCGACGGCAACGGCATCGAGCTGTGCCGGGAGCTGCGGTCCCGGATGCCGGAGCTGCGCTGCCTGATGCTGACCTCGTTCACCGACGACCAGGCGCTGTTCGACGCCGTCATGGCCGGCGCGTCGGGGTTCGTGCTCAAGCGCATCGTCAGCCACGACCTCGTCGCCGCGGTCCGCAAGGTCGCCTCCGGGCAGTCCCTGCTGGACGCCCGGTCCACCACGGCCCTGCTCAACCGCATCCGCCGCGAGCGCGACGAGGCCGACCCGGTGCGCGGCCTCACCGAGCAGGAGCGCGTCGTGCTCGACCACATCGGCCAGGGCCTGAGCAACCGGCAGATCGCCGAGCGGATGTTCCTCGCCGAGAAGACGGTGAAGAACTACGTCTCCAACCTGCTGTCCAAGCTCGGCCTGCAACGCCGCACCCAGGCCGCCGTCCTCGCGAGCAGGTTGCGCGCGCCCACCCGACCCGCCGAGGAGTAGCGCGGCGCGCACCACCGCCCGCGACGACGCGGTCATCGCCGGCGCGGTTCCCGGCGTCGAAGTCGCGACCGGGCCCGCCTGACGGCCTCCTTGATCGGTTCCGAAGCCGGGAGGCCGGTCGGGGCGCACGGCGGCGGGTACGCCCACTACGACGACATCGTGCGGGAGGTGGCATGTCCGGACCGGGGGAAGGCGGCTCGACCGGCCGTCGCGAGATCCAGGGGTTGTCGGGGCTGCGGCTCAAGGAGCTGGTCAGGGAGGTCACCGAACGCCTGGGCGCGATCGCCGCCGGCCAGAGCAGGCTGGAGGCGCTGCTGGACGCGGTGGTGGGCGTGGCGTCGGGGCTGGAGCTGGACCCGACGCTGAAGCGGATCGTGCAGGCCGCCACCGACCTGACCGACGCCCGCTACGGGGCGCTGGGGGTGCTCGGGGACGACGGGCGCCTGTCCAACTTCGTCTACGTCGGCATCGACGAGCGGACCCGCGCCCGGATGGGCCCGCTGCCCACCGGGCACGGCCTGCTGGGGCAGCTCATCGCCGACCCGCGGCCGTTGCGGCTGACCGACCTGGCCGCGCACACCTCGTCCATCGGGTTCCCCGAGCACCACCCGCCGATGGGCAGCTTCCTGGGCGTGCCGGTGCGGGTTCGAGACGAGGTGTTCGGCAACCTGTACTTGACCGACAAGCGCGGCGGGGAGTTCACCGCCGACGACGAAGCGGTCATGCAGGCCTTGGCGGCGGCGGCGGGCGTGGCGGTGGAGAACTCGCGGCTGTTCGAGCAGGCGCGGACGCGGCAACGGCGGCTGGAGGCCACCGGCGAGGTCATCACCGAACTGCTCTCCGGCATCTCCGAACGCGGCGCGCTGCGGCTGATCTGCCGGCGCGCGGCGGAACTGGCCGACGCCGACCGCGCGCTGGTGCTGGTCCGCGACCGGGACTCCGACGCCTGGCGGGTGGACGCCGCCGACACCGACGACGGCGCTCTGGTCGGTCGACGGGTTCCGTCCTCCGACCGGTTGTTGGCCGAGGTGCTCGCCGCCGCGATGCCCGTGCTGGAACGCGACCTCGACCGCGAGTCCTCGACCGAGCTGGCCGACCTGCTGCCCGGTCTGCGGCACGTGATCGGTGTGCCCATGCGCTCCGAGGGCGATGTGGTCGGTGTGCTGATGGCGCTGCGGCTCAAGGGCCGCCCCGCCTACTCACCCGACCAGGTGCCCACGATGGCCTCCTTCGCCGACCAGGCGTCGCTGGCCCTGGAACTGGCCGAGAAGCGCCGCGGCGCCGAGGAGTTGGCCGTCTACTCCGACCGCGACCGCATCGCCCGCGACCTGCACGACCACGTCATCCAAAGGCTCTTCGCCGCCGGCATGGGGTTGCAGAGCACCCTGCGGCTGCTGCGCGGCCACCCCGCCGAACAGCGCGTGCGGCAGACCGTCGCCCACCTCGACGACGTCGTCGGCGAGATCCGCAGCTCCATCTTCGACCTGCACCTGACCACCGACGAGGCGGCCACGAGCCCGCGCCGCAGGCTGCTCGACGCCGCCACCGACGCCGCACCGGGCCTCACCGTGACCATGAAGGTGTCCGGCGCCCTGGACACGCTCGTGCCCGCGGAGCTGGTGCCCGACGTCGAGGCGGTGCTGCGCGAGGCCCTGTCCAACGCCGCCCGCCACGGCCGCGCGGACCAGGCCACGGTCACCCTCGACGCCACCCCGGACCGCCTCACCGCGGAGGTCGTGGACAACGGCGTCGGCATCGACCCGCGAGCCGCGCGCAGCGGGCTGCGCAACCTGGAGCGGCGCGCCACCGCGCTGGGCGGCGACCTGCTGGCCGAACCGCTGCCCGAGCGCGGCACCCGGCTGCGCTGGAGCGTCCCCCTGCCCTGACCCGACCTGCCCTGCCCAGGCCCGACCCGCCCTGCCCCGGCCTGCCCCGACCGGACGGCACCGGCACGTCGCGGACCGACGTCCCGGTCCGGTGGTGTCCTTCGCCCGTCCCGCCGGGCGCGTCGCGGCGCGAGGATCGAGGTGACCAACGGCTCGACCACCACCTCGGAGGCTGTCATGACCACCACGCCGCGGCCGACCCCACCCCGGACGGGGTACCTGATCGCCGCGCTGGTCGACGTCGTCCTGCTCTACCTGATCAACGGCTACCCCGGGTGGCGCGCGCTGCCCTTCCTCACCGAGGCCGCCCGGGACGTGGTGGTGAGCTTCGACATCGCGCTCGCGGTGGGCGTGGTCGTCAACCTGGTCTGCCTGGTGCTGCCCCACCAACTGCCGATCCGGGTGGGCGAGGTCGTGACGACCGCCGCCGGCCTGGCGGCGCTGGTCCACCTCAACGCCGTGTTCCCGTTCACCTTCGACGGCGGCACGGTCGACTGGACCACCGTCACCCGGCTGGGGCTGATCTTCGTCATCGTGGTCGTGTCGATCGCCCTGGTCGTGCAACTCGCCCGGCTGGTCATCGCGCTGCTCGCGCCGCGCCACGACGACACGCCGTCGAACCCGCGCCCGGTGACGTGACGGTCTGAAGTCCCGGCGCGGAACCGGAGTACGCGCGGACGGGCGCGGTCGCCTCGTGGCGACGACAACCGGCCCACCGGCGGGTGCCCGGCCGGTGTCGGCCAGGATGTCCCCGAAACGAGCGGCCGTCCGCGCCGCGGTGGGGGCGGCCGGACCCGACAGCGCTGGAGAACCGATGACTGCTGCGTTACCGGACAGCCGGGCGGCACGGGCCGTGTCGGCGCTGGGCCGGGCGTCCGTCCGCCACCGGTCCCTCGTGATCGCCACCTGGGTCCTGCTGGTCCTGGCCCTGGTGACCGCGGCACGCGTGATCGGCACGCCGACCGACAACGACGTGCGCCTGCCGGGCACCGACGCCCAACTCGTGCGGGACCTCACCGCGTCACCGGAGTCCCCGCTCACCTCCGCGACGATCATCGTGGTGACCCGCGACGGGCGCCTGGACGACGAGGCCCGTTCCGGGGTGCTGGCGGCGACGCTCGCCTCCCTCCGAGCCGCCGAGCACGTCACGACCGTGAAACCGCCCTCGACGCGGGAGGGGACGCTCTCGGAGGACGGGACCACCGGGCTGTTCACCGTGGGCCTGGACGTGCGTCGGGCCGAGCTGGGCGAACCCGTCGCGCGTGCCGTCACCGACGCCGCCCGGCCCGCCGCCGACGCCGGCCTGCGGGTGCTGCCCGGCGGCGCGCTCGCCCAGGTCCTCGACGGCTCCGGCAGCACCGGCGGCGAGTACTTCGGGCTGGCCCTGGCCGCCGTCGTCCTCTTCCTCGCGCTCGGCGGCCTCCTCGGCGCGGTGCTGCCGCTGGTGGCCTCGGCGCTCGCGGTCGTCGTGACGCTCCAGGTCGTGGGGCTCGCCGGGAACCTCACCGCCGTCCCCTCCCAGGCCGCGACCCTGGCCCTCATGGTCGGGCTCGGCGTCGGCATCGACTACGCGCTGTTCCTGCTCAACCGGTTCCGCACGCTCGCGCGGTCGGGGCTGTCGGTGCCCGACGCCATCGACCGCGCGACCGCCGACTCGGGCACCGCGGTCGTGTTCGCCGGGGCGACCGTCGCGGTCGCGCTCGCGGGGCTCGGCCTGACCGAGGTGCCCCTGCTCCAGACGCTGGCCTGGACGTGCGGGCTCGCGGTGCTGTTCGCCGTGCTCGCCGCGCTCACCCTGCTGCCCGCGCTGACCTCGTTCGCCGGGAAGCGGCTCGCCCGCGGCGGGGCCCTGCACAACCGGTTCAACCGCGGCGTCGGCGGTTTCTGGGCGCGGCAGGCCGACCGGGTCACCCGACGGCCGTGGCCCGCGGGAGGAGCCGCGCTCGTGGTGCTGGCCCTGCTCGCCGCGCCGGCGGTCGACCTGCGGTTCGGGCAACTCGACGCCGGGCACTCCCCGGAGTCCACCGCCGTCCGCCAGGCGCACGACGCCGTCGCGGCGGCGTTCGGCCCCGGCAGGGGCTCGGCGCTGACCGTGCTCGGCCGGCTCGACACCCCGGTCGCCGGTGCCGGCGACCCGCGGGTGACCACGCTGGTGCAGCGGGCGCGCACCCACCCCGGGGTGGCCGCCGTCGGGCCGGTGACGCCCTCCGCGGACGGGCGGGTCGTCACGTTCCCGGTGACCGCCGAGACCTCGGGCGGCGACCCCGCGACGGCCGACCTCGTCCACCGCCTGCGGGAGCTGTCCGTGCCGGGCATGACCGTGCACGTCGGCGGCCCCACCGCCGCCCGGGTGGACCTCGCCGACCGCGTCACCGACAAGCTGCCGCTGGTCATCGCAGTGGTGCTGCTGCTGTCCATCGCCATCCTGCTGCCGGCTTTCAAGGCGCCGCTGCTCGCCCTCAAAGCGGCCGTGATGGACCTGATCTCCATCGGCGCGGCCTACGGGGTCCTCACGGCGGTGTTCACGTGGGGTTGGGGCGTGACGTGGATCGGCCTGTCCGGTCCGGCGCCGATCCCGAGCTTCGTGCCGCTCATGCTGTTCGCCCTGCTGTTCGGGCTGTCCATGGACTACGAGGTGTTCCTGCTCAGCGACGTCCGGCGGCGGTGGCGCGAGACCGGGGACAACCTCCGTTCGGTTCGCGAGGGCCTGATCGGCACCGGCCGCGTGATCACCGCGGCGGCGGCCATCATGGTCGGCGTCTTCCTCGCGTTCGTGCCCAACGACGACCCGACGATCAAGATGTTCGGCGTCGGCATGGCGGTCGCGATCACCGTGGACGCCACCGTCGTCCGCTGCCTGCTCGTCCCGGCCACGATGGCGGTGCTCGGCGACCTCAACTGGTGGGTGCCGGGCCGACGGCGCTCCCCCGGCGAGGCCGCGCCGCTGCCCGACCGCGTCAGCCCGGGTCCCGGTGGAGGCAGCGGCGCAGGAACGCGACCTGGTCGGTGAGGGCCCGCTCGCGGGTGGCCGGGTCGACGTAGAAGGTGAAGTGCGTGCCGGGATAGGTGAGCAGCTCCCCGCGCGGGGCCCGCTCCGCCAGCGCCCTGGTCGTCTCGATCGGGGTTTCGCGGTCGTCGGCGGCGGCGCAGACCAGCAGGGGCATGGACAGCCGGGCGGCGGCCCGGTCGGGGTGGTAGCGCATCATGCCCAGCAACCCGCGCGGCGCGACGCTGTTGCGCCACAACGTGGTCGCCTCACCGCTGGTGAGCGCCTGGATGTGCTGGTCGGCCTCGGCGGTGGCCGCGACGGCGAGTTCGCCCGGCCGGCCGACCATGGGGATGTAGTACGGGCTCAGGCCGAGCTTGCCGCGCAGCGCGTCCCAACCGATGGCGGCCAGCAGCCGCAGCGTCTGCCACGTCGAACGTCCCTCGACCCGTTCGGGGAAGCCGTTGAACGGGATCTGCGCGACCACGGCGACGATGTCCGGGTCGTCGGCGGCGACGGAGACGACGTGGGCGCCGCCCAGCGAGTTGCCCCACAGCGCGACCGCGCCGGGATCGACGTGCTCGTTGCGCCGGGCGAACGCGACGGCGGCGCGCACGTCCTCCTGCTGGCCCGCCACGTCGACCAGCTGACGCGGCTCGCCGGCGCTCTCCCCGAAGCTCCGGTAGTCGAACACGAGGGCCGCCATCCCCTCTTCGGCGAACCGCTCGGCGTGCGGGAACAGCCGGTCCATCGTCCCGCTGAACCCGTGGCACAGCACGACGCACGGCCGCGGCCCGTCCGCGCCGGGCGGCAGGTGGAGGTATCCCGCGCAGGTGGTGCCACGCGACGGGAAGGCGATCTTGATCCGTTCGGCCACGACTCTCCCCCCAGTGGACTTACCGACGGTCAGCATGCTAGACGATTCACCGACCGATGGTAAGCGCCGCACCCCAGGAGCCCCATGAGCCCGACGCCGGAGCGGATCCTGGCGTCCGCCCGCGCCCTGTTCGCCGAACGCGGCTACCGCGCCACCTCCATGCAGGCCATCGCGGACCGGGTCGGCATCACGAAAGCGGCGCTGTACCACCACTTCGCGGCCAAGGACGACCTCCTGCGCCACCTCACGCTGCCGCTGCTGGACGAGCTGGAGGCCGCGCTGGGCGAGGCGGAGGCGGGCGGCGACCCGGAAGCGGGCGGCGAGGCGGAGGCCGGCGGCGACCCGAAAGCGGGCGGCGACCCGGAGGCCGGCGGCGACCCGAAGGCCGCCGGCGACCCGAAAGCGGGCGGCCACCCGGAAGCGGGCGGTGACCCGGAAGCGGTGCGCTGGCGCGCCATCGAGGGCTACGTCGACGTCTACCTGCGTCACCGGGAGACGTTGCTGATGCTGGTCCGGGACATGACGCTGCTGGTGCAGGCGCCGGTGGCCGACCGGTTCCGCGCGGCGGTCGCCCTGGCCAACGACCTGGTGTGCGGACCGGACCGCAGCCTGGCGGGACGGGTGCGCGCCGCCCAGGTCGTCGCGGGCCTGGGCGATCCGGTGGTGCTGTTCCTGGACGTGCCGCCCGATCGGCTCAAACGCCTCATCCTCGACGGCGCGCGCGCCCTGTTGGCCGAGACCCCCGTGGCCGACGGTCCGCCCGGACCGGCTCCCGTCGACCCGGCCGGTGGACGCCCGCGCGGCCGTCCACGGGGGCGCGGCGGGGGCCGTCCCGCCGCGTTGAGCGAGCCGGAGGCCGGGCGGGCACGGGAGTTGTACGCGGCCGGGCGCCCGGTGGCGGAGATCGCCGAGCGCCTCGGCGTCTCCCGGGCCACCGTCTACCGGTCTCTCAAATCCCCAGGTTGATTTCGAAATCAAATCTGCGGGTCCCGGGTCGGTCGGGACCTTGGCCACTGCCGCACCGCCCGGCACGCGACGAACATCGAGGTAGGCACGAGGTGGCGCACCGCCGCACCCAAGGCCGCCGCCACCGGTTACGGACCCGAGGTGAGGACATGACCAAGCCCGTGATCGTCGCCACCGACCCCACACCCGCCGGCGACGCCGCCCGGCGGTGGGCCGCCGAACACGCGCGACTGCTCGACGCGCCACTGCGCTCGTGCTCGGCCGAACCCGCCGACCTGCTCACCGCCGCCTTCCACGCCGACACCATCGTGCTCGGCCACCACGGCCCCTTCGCACTGCCCCGCCACCTCACGGCCGTGGCCGAGCACGCGGACTGCGACGTCGTGGTCGTGCGCGGAACACCCGAGGCCGTGCACGGCGCGCACCACCGCGTCACGGCCCTGGTGACCGGATCGGTCAACGACCCACCGGTCCTGCACCGCGCCGCGGACCTGGCGCGGCGGCGCGGCAGCTCCCTGCGCGTGCTGCACGCCGTCCCGCCACTGCCCGTGCGCACCGACGACCCGCACCGGCCCATCACCAACGCCGACGAACTGCTGCGCGGCATCCGGCACTCGTCCGTGGTCGCGCGGATGCACCCGCACGAGGCCATCGCCCACCACGCCGACACCGACCTGCTCGTCGTCGGCGACCCGGGCCCCACCACCCGCACCGCGCTGCACCACGCGCCGTGCCCGGTCCTCGTGGTGCACCGCCCCCCGACCGACGACAGCCGCGTCCCCACGCAACGCCGCGCCCTGACCCCCGCGCACTGACCCGACCCGGCGGGGCCCGACCCTGGCGGCCGTGCGGTGCACCCGTCACGCGCCGACCAGGACCGGTCGCCCGCTCAGGACTCCACCCCGTCCCGCGGCTCCCGCAGCACCACGACCGGGCACTTCGCGTGGTGCACGCAGTACGAGCCGACCGACCCCAGCAACGCCTCGCGGACCGGCCCCGCGCCCCGGCTGCCCACGACGAGCAGCGCGGCGTGCTCGGACGCCTTCACCAGGACGTCCCGCGCGTCGCCCTCCACCAGCGCCGCGCGGACCTCGACACCGGTGTCGACCTCGCCGACCACCTCGTCCAGCACGGCCTGGTGCCCTTCCCGGAGCACGCCGTGGTCCACCACGGCGGCCACGCCGGCCGCCCCCGGGCCGATCACGAACGGGTACTCCACGTGCCACGCGTGGATCACCTCGACGGCACACCCACGCCGTTCGGCGTCCTCCACGGCCCACCGCAACGCGGCGCGGCTCGCCGGCGACCCGTCCACACCCACGACGACGGTCTTGTCCATCTGTCCTCCTCGGTTCGACTGCACCCAGCGTCGCGGCGCGGCCCGCCCGCGATCAGTGGCACCGGTCCCGAGGAGCCCGGGACCTTCGACTCGCGACGACGCATCCACGACCGGCGGACGACGGTCGCCTTCGGCAACCCGGCCGGCGGACGACCATGCCCGATCAGGCGCACGTGTTACCCGACAGGCTGATTCGACCCGTCCCAGCCAGTACGGGCCGTCCACTGTGGTCACCATCGTGCGCATGAGAACAAGGAGATTCGCCGGTCTCACCGGCGGACTGGCGCTGATCGCCCTCGTCGCCGCGCACGGCATCGGCGTCGCCAACGCCACCGACCGCCCCGAGCCGCCCGGGGTGATCACCGCCTGGGCCGACCCCGTCGACGAGGTGAAGGGCGAGCCGCCCAAGCCCACCACGACGACCGGCAGCACGTCATCCACCACGACCACGACGACCGACAACACGACGACCACCACCACGCCGACCGACAACACGACGACGACCACCGACACGACCACGACGACCGGCACCACGGGCACGACGTCGGACACCACCACGACGACCCCGGCGACCACCACCACGTCGTCCGAGAACACCACCACGTCGACGGAGAGCACCAGGCGCTTCCCGCCGCTGGGCTTCTCCAGGGAGCGCGAGCACCCGCCCGGCGGTCCTCACAGGACCGCCGCGCTGGCGAACACCGGCTTCACCCCCGGAACGCTCCTCCTGGTCGGCGGACTGCTGCTGATCGCGGGCACCGCCCTGCTGACGCTCTCCGCCCGCCGCCGCACCTGAACCACGGGCCCATGCGGCGGGGGCCGACAACGGTCCCGCCGAACGCGCCGAACGTCCCGCCCAAGACACGACCTTCGCCCGTCTCGCGCGCGCCGGCCAGGCCGGAGGATCGAGGTGCAGGGAAAACCGGAGGAGATGACCGCAATGACCTCGATCGCCCACTCACGCAAGACCACCCACATCGGTGGTGAGCGGGTCGCGGCGGCCACGACGGCGGCACGTGCCGACGTCGGGGCCATCGCGCTCGCGGTCCTGAGGATCACGACGGGGTTCGTGTTCCTCTGGGCGTTCCTCGACAAGACCTTCGGGTTCGGCTACGCCACCCGGGAAACCGGTGCGTGGATCAACGGCGGGTCGCCCACCAAGGGCTTCCTGAGCCGGGTCGCGGTCGGCCCCTTCGAATCGGCCTTCCACACCTGGGCCGGGACGTGGTGGGCGGACTGGCTGTTCATGATCGGCCTGCTGGCCATCGGCGTCGCGGTGATCGCGGGCATCGGCCTGCGCGTCGCGGCGGTCTCCGGGACGCTGATGATGCTGCTCATGTGGGCGGCGGAATGGCCGCCGGCGCAGTTCACCTCGGCCGGTGAGCCGACCATGTCGACCAACCCGATCGTCGACTACCACGTCATCTACGCCGTCGCGCTGATCGCGCTCGCCTTCGCCGGCGCCGGCGCCACCTGGGGCCTGGGCCGCTGGTGGGCCGGGTTGCCGATGGTCCGCGACCACGCCTGGCTGCGGTGACGTCACCTCGGAGCGGGCGGCCACAGCGCCGCCCGCTCCGCCATGCGCGACCAGGCCACCGCCGGCCGGTCGGGGCGGATCGGCCCGCCCCCGACCGGTGCGCCGCGGATCAGCCGGTGCAGCGCGTGCCGTTGAGGGTGAAGCCCGCCAGGTCGCGGCCCAGCCCTGGGTCACGCGCTGGGTCGTGGAGGGAGTCCCACGCCAGTTGCCAGCCGTTGATCGCCGCCGCGCCGGTGTTGGTGACGGTGACCTGCGCGGTGAAGCCGCTGCGGGGCCGACCGCGACGCTGGTGTCGGTCGGGTCGGTGCGCGGGGTTGGGGACCACGACTGGGAGCGCTCCCAGCATCTATCAACCAACGCCGGCCGGCGATTGGCGTCAGCGCCGGATTCACTTCGATTCGGACTCAAGGGTCATGGCCGCACACTTTTGACGGACATTTGCCGCGCTTCCGACTAGGCGAAACACAACTTTCGCGGATCTTACGCAAGATTTTTGAAAGGCAACGAAATTCACTCGGGAGAGCCAGCGGTGTTCACATCGGCGAATCGTTCCGAATGGGCCGGCAACCGTCGACCGACACACGCGAACCGGATCGATCGGAACCGTACAGCGGATTCCGAGGCGACAGCGGAAGTGGACTCGACCGGGCGACCGGGCGGGCACCGCTGGACGGCGACCACCCCACGGCGACCACCCCACGCGCCGCACCCCGGCGCACGGGAGGCGGCATGATGGCAACTTTAGCGCTTAAGTTCAAGCCGCCGAATAGGTGGCCGATCGCGGGACAACACCATTCGAAGGTTCCTTTGATACAGCAACTGAACCATTTCTGACCAGCTCAAACAGGGTTCGCACATTAGCGAAGCGATTCGACGGCACATGCTCAGAGTAAACTTGACCGCTTAAGGTGAATGGGATTACCTTCAGCGCGTCGGACGTTTTCACGCATGTGAAACGCCTCGCCCCGTCAACGTCGACACCTGTGAGGAAGCCATGTTCGGACGACGTGCGCTGCTCGCGGCCACGCTGGCGCTCACGGCGGTCATGCCGCTGGTGCAAGCGCCGGCCGCCGCGGCGGCCACCGGATTCACGGTCGCCAACGGAAGGGTCCTGGACGCCAACGGCAACGACTTCGTGCTGCGCGGCGTCAACCACGCCCACACCTGGTACGCCCACACCACCCCGCAGGCGCTCAAGGACATCAAGGCGCTCGGCGCGAACTCCGTCCGCGTGGTGCTCGGCTCGGGTGACCGGTGGGCGCGCAACGACGCCACCGACGTCGGCAACGTGGTCGCGCAGTGCAAGGCCAACAAGCTGATCTGCGTGCTGGAGGTGCACGACACCACCGGCTACGGCGAGGACGGCGCGGCCACGAGCCTCTCGCGCGCCGCGCAGTACTGGCTGAGCATCAAAAGCGCGCTCGTCGGCCAGGAGAAGTACGTCATGGTCAACATCGGCAACGAGCCGTACGGCAACTCGAATTACGGCAACTGGACGCGCGACACGGTGGACGCCATCCGCACCCTGCGCTCGGGCGGCTTGACCCACACGCTCGTGGTGGACGCCCCCAATTGGGGCCAGGACTGGTCGAACACCATGCGCGCCAACGCCTCCACGGTGTTCAACGCCGACGTCCAGCGCAACACCGTCTTCTCCGTCCACATGTACGGCGTCTAAGACACGGCGTCCGAAGTGGACTCCTACCTGAGCGCGTTCGTCAACGCCAGGCTCCCGATCATCGTCGGCGAGTTCGGCCACGACCACTCCGACGGCAACCCGGACGAGAACGCCATCATGGCCATCACCCGCCGCCTCGGCCTGGGCTACCTCGGCTGGTCGTGGAGCGGCAACGGCGGTGGCGTCGAGTACCTCGACCTGGTCAACGGCTTCAACGGCTCCAGCCTCACCCCGTGGGGGCAGCGCTTCTTCAACGGGACCGACGGCGTCAAGGCCACCGCCCGCGAGGCGAGCGTCTACGGCGGGAGCACCCCGCCCCCCGCCGACACCACGTGCGCCGTCACCTACCGCGTCACCAACCAGTGGACCGGCGGCTTCCAGGGCGAGGTGACCGTGCGCAACACCGGCACGAGCGCGCTCACCGGCTGGACCCTGGAGTGGACCTTCGCCAACGGCGAACGCGTCACTCAGGTCTGGAACGCCGTCGGCGCGCAGAACGGCAACCTCGTCACCGCCCGCAACGAGAGCTGGAACGCCACCCTCGCGCCCGGCGCCGCGGTCACGCCCGGCTTCACGGCCACGGGCACCCCCGGGACCCCGACCGCCTTCACCCTCAACGGCTCGACCTGCGCCAGGTCCTGACCCACCCCAGGAGAAGACCATGACACACCGAGCACGACGCACCGCCGCGCTCCTGGTCGGGGCGGTGACCACCCTGCTGGCCGCGGGACTGGCCGCGGTCCCCGCCACCCTCGCCACCGGAGCACCGTGCGAGGTCCGGTACCGCGTCACCACCGAGTGGGGCGGCGGCTCGACGACCGAGGTCACCGTCACCAACAACGGGTCCACCGCGGTCGACGGCTGGGCGCTGGGCTGGAGCTTCCCGGCCGACCAGCGCGTCACCGACGCCTGGAACGCCACGCTCACCCAGGCCGGCGCGGCGGTGACCGCCGTCAACGTCGCCTACAACCGCACCATCCCGGCCGGCGGCTCGACCTCGTTCGGGTTCAACGCCACGCACAGCGGCGGCAACACCACGCCGACGGCGTTCACGCTCAACGGGACGCCCTGCGGCGGCACCTCCCCCACCACCACGACCACCTCTCCCACCACCACGACCACCACGCCACCGCCGGTCGCCGAGAACCTCGCCCTCGGCAAGCCCGCCACGGCTTCTTCCGCCGAGAGCACGGCCCTCGCCGCCGCCCAGGCCGTGGACGGCGACCCCGGCACGCGCTGGGGCAGCGCCTACAGCGACCCGCAGTGGCTCCAGGTGGACCTCGGCGCGGTCCATCCGATCGCCCAGGTCACGCTGCGCTGGGAAGCCGCCTACGCCAGGGCGTTCACCGTGCAGGCGTCCGCCGACGGCACGACGTGGACCACGCTGCACTCGACCACCACCGGCGCGGGCGGCACCCAGGAACTCGGCGTCACCGGCAGCGGGCGCTACGTCCGCGTCACCGGCACCACGCGCTACAACACCGCGTGGGGGTACTCCCTGTACGAGCTGGAGGTCTACCGCACCCCGCCACCACCCGGCCCCGGACCGTCGTGCGGGCAGGCCCCGGCCGACGCGGGCGCGAACTCCAAGGCGCGCAACCTGCTGTGCTACCTCAGGACCCACTCCTACATCAGCGGGCAGACCGACGTGCCCGACGCCGAACGCGTCCAGTCGATGACCGGCCGGTACCCGGCGATCGTCGCGTTCGACTTCATGGAGTACACCCGCGGTTCGGTGCAGACCCAGTCGGTGATCGACTGGTTCCGGGCGCGCAAGGGCATCGTCACCTTCCAGTGGCACTGGTACTGCCCGCGCGGCGGCAACTACGCCGCGCCGTGCGACTTCGTGCCCGACCTGACCAACCCGTCGTCCAAGCTGCGCCAGGACGTCGAACTCGTGGTGCGGGAGCTGAAGAAGCTGGGCGACGCCGGCATCCCGGTGCTGTTCCGGCCGCTGCACGAGAGCAACAACAACTACATGTGGTGGACCAAGAAGGGGCCCGACGCCTACAAGCAGTTGTGGCGGCTGGTCTTCGACCGCGCCCAGGCCGCCGGGGTGGACAACGTGCTGTGGGTGTTCAACGGCATGGCGAGCGGCCAGAGCACGCCGCTGTCGACGTGGTACCCGGGTGACGCCTACGCCGACCTGGTGACGTCGGACTACTTCCAGAGCAGCTCCGACTTCACGACCGCCAAGGCGGTCGGGAACGGCAAGACCGTCGCCGTCGCCGAGACCTTCAGCCCGCTCGACCCGTCGAGCGAGCCGCCGTGGAGCTACTCCGTCGTCTGGGCGTCGCGCGACTGGGCGGCCAGCGGCAAGGACGTGCCCGCCCTGTGGCGACGCGCCATGGCCGACCCGCGCACCATCTCGATCGACCAACTGCCCGACATCACCGCCTGGTGACGCTTTCGCGAGGGCCCCGGTGGACCGCCTGGTCCGCCGGGGCTCTCGCACGTTCGGACCGACCCGTCGGCCCGCGTCCCGACGGACCGCGGCGCGGAGCGTCGAGGGCTTTGCCGCCGATGTGACGAATCGACCCGCGGCCATCACCTACCGTGCACGCCGGTCGGCCGTTGATCACTTGGGGTGACGGGCACGGGTGTCGTGTGCCGGTTGTTTGCGGCTTGTGGTCGGTCCGTTGTCGGCCGGGGAGGGCGCTGCGACGGTTCTGTCCACACGTGCCGGGTCCCCTGTGCCCGGCCATCGTCGGCGAGGGCGGGCACATGCGAACGCTGGGTTCGGTCTGCGCCGCGCTGACGCTGGAGGCCGCCTGCGCCCTCGGCTACGGCGACCCCTGCTCTCGCAACACGTCCGACGCGCCCGCTTCCCCTGCCCTGGGGCGCGTCGGAGGCACCCCCTCCCCTGGGCGGGTCCGAGTGAGGAGAACCCGGAAGATGCGCAACAACATCCAGCGCCGCGGCTGCGGCTACGGCTACGGCAGAGCGCGGCGCGCGGCGTACGCAGCCGCCGTCGTGGCGACCGCCGCCGTCTTACCCCTGGTGTCGGTGACCGTGTCGGCGGCGGCGACCGGTGAGATCCGGTCGGCGGGAGGAGCCACCGCGATCGCGGACTCCTACGTCGTCGTGTTCGACCACTCCGACGTGCCCGCCGCGGGCGTCGCGGCGACGGCGGCCGGGCTGGCCGGGGAGTTCGGCGGAACCGTGACCCACACCTACCGCGACGCGTTGCGGGGCTTCGCGGTGCGGATGCCGGAGGCGGCGGCGCGGCGGCTGGCGGCGCACCCGTCGGTGGCCTACGTCGAACAGGACCACACCGCGCGGCTCGCCGGCACCCAGTCGCCCACCGCGTCGTGGGGGCTGGACCGGGTCGACCAGCGGGCCCTGCCGCTGGACAACTCCTACACCTACCCGAACGACGGCGCCGGGGTGCGGGCCTACGTCCTCGACACCGGGGTGCGCACCACCCACACCGACTTCGGCGGCCGGGCCGTGCACGGGCGCGACACCGTGGACGACGACAACGACAGCACCGACTGCCACGGCCACGGCACGCACGTGGCCGGCACGGTCGGCGGAACCTCCCACGGCATCGCCAAGGGCGCCACGATCGTCGCCGTCCGCATCATGAACTGCTCGGGCACGGGCTCGTGGAGCGACATCATCGCGGGCATCGACTGGGTGGCGGCCGACCACGACCCCGGCGAGCCGGCGGTGGCCAACATGAGCATCGGCGGCGGCAAGCACCAGGCGCTCAACGACGCGGTCGCCGCGGCGATCCGCGACGGGGTCACCTTCGCGGTGGCCGCGGGCAACGACAACGCCGACGCCTGCGGCACCTCGCCGGCGAGCACGCCGGAGGCGATCACCACCGGCGCCACGGACCGGACCGACCGGCGGGCGTCGTTCTCCAACCACGGCGGCTGCCTGGACCTGTTCGCGCCGGGTGTGGGGATCACCTCGGCCTGGCACACCGGCGACGACGCCACCTACACCGCCGGCGGCACCTCGATGGCATCCCCGCACGTGGCCGGGGTGGCCGTGCTGATCACGGCGGCGAACCCGTCGTCCACGCCGCAGCAGGTGCGGGACAGGATGATCGCCGACGCCACCTCCGGCGTGGTCACCGACCCGCGCACCGGGTCGCCCAACCACCTGCTGCACGTCGCCGACGGGACGCCCGCGGAGGACGACTTCTCGGTGTCGGTGTCGCCGTCGGCGGGCGCGACCGACCCGGGCGGCGAGCTGACCGCGACCGTCTCCACCAAGACCGTCGCCGGGCAGCCCCAGAAGGTGGCCCTCTCGGCGAAGGGCCTGCCCGACGGCGTGACCGCCGCGTTCGAGCCGGGATCGGTGTCCTCCGACGAGTCGTCGACGCTGACCGTCTCCACCTCGGCCGCCACCCCGGCGGGCACCTACCCGATCACGATCACCGGCGCGGGCGTCGAGGTGTCGCGCTCGGCCACGTTCACCCTCACCGTCAACGGCACCACCCCGCCCGGTGACTGCACCGACCTGGCCAACACCAGGACCGGGACGCTGGCCTCGGGCGGCGGCGCCTACCAGCCCGACGGCGCGTGGCTCCTCGTGCGGACCTCCGGTCGGCACGAGGCGTGCCTGGACGGCCCGCAGGGCGCGAACTTCGACCTGTTCCTGCTGAAGTGGAACGGCAGCGCCTGGGCGACGGTGGCCCGCTCCACCACGACCGGCGCGCGGGAAGCGCTGACCTACGACGGGACGGCGGGCTACTACCGGTACCGGATCGCCTCGGTCAGCGGCTCCGGCGCCTACACCCTCGGCTACACCACCCCCTGATCCCCGCCACGCGGGGCAACCGGCGGGCGGGTCCGGTCGACCCCCAGTGACCCGGCCCGCCCGCCGGCCGTCCCCGGCCCCGCTGGTCGCACGCGCGGAGGTCGGGCACACTCACAGCGCCCCTCGCGGAGGACAGGAGATCCCGTGGCCGACCGATCGCGGGCCGACCCCACCGTCCGAGCGGACTTCGGCGCGACGCTCAGGCGCCGGCGCAAGCTGGCGGGCCTGTCGCAGAAAGACCTGGCCGCGCGGCTGGGCTACCACCACAGCGTCATCAGCCGCTGGGAGAGCGGACACCGCCGACCCGACCTCGACCTGGTCCGCCGCGTGGACGCCGTCCTCGCCGCCGGCGGGGAACTGGTCGAAGCGCTCGCGCACACCGCGGACCCCGACACCCACGCGGCCGACCTCGTGGGCATCGGCCCGCACGCGCCCCTGCCCGGCGGTCTCGCCGTCTCCGGGGACCGGCAGGCCGCCTGGGTCCCCATCGGGTGGCCCGCCCGGTTGCCGCACTTCGGCATGTCCTGCCCGCTGCACGGAGCGGACGGTTGCCACATCCCGTCGTCGGAGGACGCGGCCGTGCTGTACGAGGCCTTCGTCGCCGATCCCGGTGCGCACACCGACGAGGACACCGTCCACGTCCTCACCGCCCGGCTGGCCGTTTACACCCGGATCACCGAGGAACACGGCGAGGTGGGCGTCGACACCGCCGTGGAACACGTGCTCCACCTGATCGCCTCGGCGTTGACGTCCCACCCCGGCCCGAACCGGCGAGCGCTGCTCCACCTGGCGGCGACCCACGCCGCGTTCGCCGGACAACTGCGCACGTTGCGCGGCCGGCACGGCGCGGCGATGGCCCTCTACGGCAAGGGGCTGCACTGGGCGATGCTCTGCGGCGACATCGGCCTGCGCGCCGCCCTGATGTGCGACATGAGCACCCTGGCCCGTCTGGAACACGACGCCACCAGCGCCGTGACCTACGCCGAAGCCCTGCCCGCCATCGCACCCGACCGCACGTGGACCCGCGCCCTGTCCCACCTCTACACCGCGAGGGCCCACGCCATCTCCGGGGACGCCCTGTCCACCACCCGCGACGCCGCCGCGGCCCGCCACCACCTCGACCGGCTGACCGAGGACGACGGGCACGAGGCGTCCTGGCTCGCCGGCGTCCACGGCCACGTCCTCGTCGAGTCGGGGCTCGCGGCGGCGTTCCGCGACATCGCCGCGGCCACCGCCGACCACCGCCTCGCCCACGCCGCCACCACCGCCACCGAACACTGCCTGGCCCACGTCCCCGCCCAACTCCGACCGGCCACCGTCCTGCTCACCCTGCGCCTGGCCGACTGCTACGCCTGCGCCGGGCAACCCGAAGCCGCCACCGCGATCGCCTCCCCGGTGCTCGGCGAAGCCCGCGCGATGCCCTGGGCCACCGTCGCCCACGAACTGCGGGGCCTGCGCACCCGACTCGCCGCCCGCTGGCCGAACCTGCCCCCGGTCAGGGAGATGCTCGACCACCACCAGGGATGGCAGTGACCTTCGCCCCTGGTCCGGAGGCGGCGTGGCCGCTCAGGCTGGACGCAGGAGCGGAGAGGAGGTGCGCGATGCCACCGCATTGCGATTCCCTGGACGGACCGGTCGTCGTCGCCGCGCGACGCGCCCTGCGGGAGAACGATGTCGACCTCGTGGCCCCGTACGTGCACGCCGACGGCGAGCAGGAGCTGCGGCAGGCGTTCGAACTGGCGAGCAAGGCGCGGGTGGCCGGCGCGGACGCCCGCCAGGTGGCCGACCGCTGGTTCTTCGAGACCGCGGTACGCCTGCACCGCGCGGGTGAGGGGGCGTCGTTCACCGGGCTGAAACCCGCGGGCCTCGATGTGGGGCCGGTGATCCCGGTGGCGGAGCACTCCGTCGAGTCCGGTTCGCCGGACGAACTCGTCGACCTGCTGTGCCGGATCGTCGGCGAGCAGGCCGGACGCCGGCACGCGCGGGCGATGCGGCTCAAGGAGAACGCCACCCAGGACCTACCGGCCGCCCGTGAGTACGTGAACGCCCTGCTGGGCCTTCAGGTGTGGGCGCACGGCATCTACAAGCAGGCAGTGGCGGGCGGCTGAACCGGTCGTGCCGGATGTGCACCGGGCCGCCGGACGCCGCGACGTCCCCGGTCCGCGCCCGGCCCGCGCCCCGCACCCCGCGCCGCGCCCGGCCCGCGCCCCGCGCGACCGGCGACCGCCGGCTCGGCACCCTGCTGTTCGACCTGCTCACGCGGGCCGAGGTGCGCGTGGCGGACGTGGTACTGCGCGCCGCGTGCGCGTGGGACCTCGTCGACCGCTTGGTGAGCCACGTGCGAACCGCACCCCGCCTGCGGCATCGCACCACCTCAGCGCACGTGTCCCGGCCCGGAAGTGCGGTGTGGTCGGTCGTGCGGCCGGACCACCGCGAGCGGGCAGGGCGCGTGGCGCACCAGGGTCCTCGCCGTCGAGCCGAGCAGCAGCCCGGTGAAGCCCTCGTGGCCGTGGCTGCCGACCACCAGCAACCGCGCCCCTTCGCCGAGCCGCACCAGCAACCGCGCGGCGTTGTCCCGCCGCACGACCCGGTCGACGTGCACGTCGGGGAACTTCTCCTGCCAGCCGGCGAGTCGCTGCGCGAGCAGCCTCCGCTCGTCCTCCTCCACCTCGGTCCAGTCGGTGGCGATCCGCCTGTCGTGGTAGCCCGGATCGACCATGAAGTCCTGCCACGACATCACCGCGGTGAGCGGCGCGCCGCGGATCGACGCGGCCTCGAACGCGAACGCCACCGCCGCCTCGCTCACCGGCGAGCCGTCCACACCGACCACCACGGGACCGTCCGGTGCGGGAGCGTCCCGCACGACGACGAGCGGGCACCTGCCGTGCGAGGCCAGTGCGAGCGCGGTGGAACCGACGAGCAGGCCCCCGACACCGCTCAGGCCCCGCGAGCCGAGCACCACCAGCCGGGCCCGCCCCGACTCGTCGACCAGCAGCGGCACGGGACCGGTGACCGCGAGGCGGGTGGTGACGGCGATGTCCCGCGCGACGGCGCGTGCGGCGTCCCGCGCCTGCCGCAGCCACTTGTGGCCTTGCGCCCGCAACGCCCGGTCGAGGTCTTCGCCGACGCTTGCGAAGGCGCTGCGGCTCACGATCGGCGGCATGCACGCGTGCACCAAGCGCAGCGGCGCACGGTGGCGCAGGCATTCGTCGGCCGCCCACGCGACGGCTTCGAGCGCCGAGGCCGAGCCGTCGACGCCCACCACTACCGGTGCTCCAGGTTCCTTGTCCACAGACCGAACGTCCTCCTCGCCGGTCCACCGGTGAAGAGCAGAATTGCCCGTCCGGTGAGGTCTTTCGTCAGGTCGGCGCCGATGTGCTCGCGCCGGTGCCGCACGCGCGGCCGGGAGGGGTCAGGAGGAGCCATCGCCCAGTCGCACCTCGATTTCGAGGGGCCGGCGGAGGGTGTTGTGGACGGTGCAGTGCTCGACGACCGCCAGCAGCGCCTGCCGTCGCCGTGGTGGCAGGCCCGCGGGCGGGGTGACCACGATCCGCACCCCGGCCACCCGCGGGGGTGGTGTGGTGGCCATCCGGTAGTCGGCGACGATGGACAGGCCCTGCCGTCCGAACCCGTGCCGGTCGAGGTAGCGGCCGGCGTAGAAGGCGGCGCACGCGGCCATCGACCCGACGAACAGCTCCACCGGGCTGGGCGCGCGGTCGAGTCCGCCGGCGGCGACCGGCTGGTCGACGTGGACTTCGTGGTCGCGCATGCGCACCACGTACTCCTCGCCGCGGACGTGCCGGACTTCGACGCGTGCGGTGTCCACGTCCACTGCGGTGGTCATGTGTGCCTCCTCGCTGGGTCGGTCGGGTCCCGACGCGCCGGCCCGGCCGCGTGATCGGACCGCCGGTCTTCGTCGTGCCCGTCCGAGCTTTCCCGAGCGCGTCCGGGGCCGGTCAGTCACCGTGGTCTCGCGCGTGCGGGACCTTCGACCCTGGTGAGCCCTCTTCCCCGGATCCGACTCTCGGAGAGGTGGAGGCCGGGAGGCCGGGCGTCGCGGTTCGCCCGCCCCTTGGTGGAGGAGGCGGTGGGTGCTCGGGGTGCTGATGCCGTGGTCGGCCGGATGGTGCGGGAGCACTCCGCGTTGGCGTCCCGAGTTCCGCGTCTGCGCTCGCCGATGAGTCGGATGACGTTGCAGGTGGCGGTGGACTCGTTGGTGCTGTACCGCTCCCTTCCCGCCGAGATGGACCGCACCGCCGGGCTGGAACTCGTCTCCGGGTTCGTGTCGCGGTGGATGGACGGCCAGGTCGACTCCGCCGTCGTGCGGTGGGTCTACCGGCACCGGGTGCCGCACATGCTGCTGCGGCGGTTCCGGTTCGTTCCGGCGCGCATCCACAGTGGACGCGTTCAGGGTGTCTGGGCCTCGATGGCCACCATCAGGTACTGCTCGATCTTGAACAGCCGCCACACCCTCCGGCGCGCGGGTGCCAGCAGTGGCAACGCCGTGGCCGCGTCGACCACGCGCGGCGCGACCACCTGGTAGTGCTCGCCCTTCACGTCCAGGGTGGCGCGGCCGGTGGCCTGGACGTTGCGCAGCCAGTCCACGCCGGTCCCGTACGGCAGCGGGATGACGAACCGGCCGTCCACGCGCACCGCGACCACGGGCGTGGCGTACTCGCGGCCCGTGCGGCGGCCGACGTGCCGGATGGCCGCTGCGTACCAGTGCCTGCGGCCGGCCAGCGACAGCATCAACGGGTTCAAGAAGCGCCGGTTGAACGCGCGCACCCGGTCCCTGGCCGAGCGCCGCCCGGCTGTCGTCGGGCCCTGGTTCTTCGTGGTCATCGCTTCCCTCCTCGGGTTCGTCGGGGCTCCGCTACCAACGCTCCTCCGGTCATCGCCGGGCCGGCAGAGCAGAAGGTCACCAACGGCCCGTGCGATCCGGCGCGCCCGGACCCGGAGGCGGGTCGGACAGGGGCGGAGGTCACGGGTGCCGGGCGTCGGAGGGCCCTGTCGGGAGCGGGCCGCGCCCGCCCACCCTGGGGGAATGGCAGCCGCACTCGTCGTCGAAGGACTGCGCAAGCGCTACGGGCACCTGACGGCGGTGGACGGCGTGGGTTTCGAGGTGGCCGAGGGCGAGATCTTCGGCATCATCGGCCCGAACGGGTCGGGCAAGACCACGACGGCCGAGTGCGCCCAAGGGCCGCGCCGGCCGGATTCGGGGCTGGTGCGGGTGTTCGGGATCGACCCGCACGAGCGGTCCGGCGGATGGCGGGACTGGCGGGCACCCAGTACGCTCGCGTTCGCCGCGGTCGGCGTGTTCCCGGGCGCGGTCCTGCCGACCGCCCGTGCGGCGCAAGGGATCGGCGTGCTGCTGTGGTTCATCATGTTGATGATCTCCGGCGGCGGCCCGCCGCCCGAGGTGCTCAGCTCGACGTTGCGCCGCGTCGGCGACTTCACGCCGTTGCGGCACCCGCGGGTCGCGCTCCAGGACGCGTGGCTGGGGCGCGGGGTCAACTGGGCGGAGACGCTGGTCCTGCTCGCCGTCCTGGTCGGGTGCGCCGGCGCGGCGCTGCCGGCCCTGCGCCGGAGGTCGTGACGTGGACGTCCGGGACTGGCTGATGGCCGGTGATCCGTCGATCCGCTGGCAGGTGCTGCGCGACCTCCGGGGCGCGCCGGAATCGGTGTGGCGGCCCGAACGGGCCCGTGTCGCGGTCGAGGGGTGGGGCGCGCGGCTGCTCGCCCACCGCGACCCGACCGGCCGGTGGACGCCCCGCCTGTACGGGCGGAAGTGGCTCTCGACCACCTACACGCTGTTGACGCTGCGCCAGCTCGGGCTGCCGCCGGACGACGCCCGCGCACGCGAGTCGTCCGCGCTGTTCCTGGAGGAGGCGCTGTGGCACGACGGCGGCATCCGCGTCACCGTCACCCAACCGCGCAGCGAAACGTGCGTGACGGGCTTCGCCCTCGGCCTGCTGTCGTACTTCGGGGTCGAGGACCCGCGTCGTGAACGGCTCCTGGAGTACCTGTTGCGCGAGCAGTTGCCGGACGGCGGATGGAACTGCCTGCGCCACGAGGGCGCGACGCACAGCTCGTTCCACACCACGGCGAACGTGCTCGACGGTCTGCGCGACCACGGCGGCGCGACCGAGGCGGAAGCCCGCGGCCGGGAGTTCCTGTTGGCACACCGCCTCTTCCGGTCGCACCGCACCGGAGCCGTGGTCGACCCGAAGATGCTGCGCCCGACGTTCCCGCCGCGCTGGCGCCACGACGTGCTGCGCGCGTTGGACCACTTCCGCGCCGCCGCGGCGCCCCGGGACCCGCGGTTGGCCGACGCGGTCGAGGTGCTGCGGGCCAAACGCGGACCGGACGGCCGGTGGCCCCTGTGGCAACCGCACCCCGGCGCGGTGTGGTTCGAGATGGAGCGGACCGGCCGGCCGAGCCGCTGGAACACCTTGCGCGCCCTGCGCGTCCTGGAGTGGTTCGACGAGCCGCCGGGCCGGGACTCCGACGCCCGGCGGCTCGACGTGGGCACGTCATGACTTGTAGATGACCAACTCGGCGGTCGTCGCGGTCACCTGCCCGCCGTCGGGCGACGTGGACCGGGTCGGGGCCGGACCGGCGGGCGCGGCCGTCACCTCGATCACGGTCGACTCGTTCACGCACGTCCCCGGGTCGATCCGCTGGTTCACGACCTTCCAGTCGCCCTTGGCTTCCTTGGGCTCCACGTGGAGCTTCAACGACAGGGCGCTCACGGTCTCCCGCGCGTCCTCCACGGTCTTGCCCGTCAGCTCGGGAACTTCCTCCAGGCGCAGGTCGGCCTGTTCCAGCAACGCCCTCCCCCGGATGCTGACCCACAGGTAGACCAGCAGCATCCCGGCCAGCACGCCGAGGACGACGACCGACAGGCCCAGGGCGCCCGCCCAGGGCGCGCCGCCGAGCGGTTCCCGCAACGCCGAGGCGAAGTCCCGGAACGTCGGGACCGCCTGGCCCAGGTTCACCAGCGTGAGGCCGACGACGACCGTCGTCAGCCAGTCCGACACCTTGACCAGGTTGGAGTTGGCCACGTAGCGCGACCCCGTGGACAGCTTCCCGGACGACTCGCCCCCGTCGTCCTTGTCCAGCACCTTCTCGGCGAACCTGCTGCGCGGCAGTCCGAACAGGAACCCCAGGCTCCCGCCGGCGAGCAGGCTGGCGCAGAACAGCAGGAACACGGTCACGCCGATGCCGACGCGCCCGCCGGGCACCCCGGTGGGGAGGCTCAGGGCGAGCGAGACGCTGACCAGGAACACGAGGGCCAGCAGTCCGGCCGCCACCCGGACCACCGTGGTCTGCGTGTGCTCCGCGGCTTGCTGGGCGAGCTGCCTGGCGTCGCGGGTTTCCTTCTCGGACATGGCGGATCTCCTCCCTCTGCGGCGGCGCACCGTCCGCTCATCCGGGTGCACCCAGGGTGATCGCCCCGGTCAGGGCTCGCCACAACCGCAAGGCCCGGCGGTAGGAGGACGAAGGTCCCGTCGCGGTCGGACGACGGCCGCCGCTCCGGGACGTACGTCCCGAAGCGCCTGGTCCGTTCGGCCCTGCGACGGGTTCGCGGTCGAGCGGGACGCTGGACGGGAACCGCGCGCGGGCACGGCGCCACGACCGGCTCGACGTGCCGCAGAGGGAGGAGATCCGGTGATAACCCGTGATGTCGACGCTTCGGCGGTAGCCGACCTGGCCCGTACACCGCCACGGGCGGCGCTGGCCGCGGTGGTGGACGACCGGATCCACCTGGTGCCCGTGGAAGCGGCACTCGAACAGCCGGGGGATCCCGCGACTTCCGCACGCGTCGTGCGGGTGCCCGGTGACGCCCCGGACCTGGCCGGCCGGGACGTGGTGGTCGTCGCCGACGACGGCCCGCAGTGGTTCCGCTTGCGCTCCTTGGCCGTTCGGGGGACGGCGGTCCCGGTCGGTGACGGGACCTACCGGCTGACGCCGAGGCGGGTGGTCGCCTGGGACTACGGCTCGCTCCGGGACGTGCCCGGCGCGGCCCGCCCGCAACCCCCCGCGCCGTTCGGCGGAGACGACGACAGCGCGCTCCCCTTCCGCACGCCGGACCTCGACACGGCACTGTCCACCTCCCGCGTCATGGTGATCGCGACCCGTTCGCGCAAGGGCACGCCTTTCGCCGTGCCGCTGTGGTTCGTCCCGCACCACGGCCGTTTCTACGCGGCGACCGCGGCCTCGTCGTGGACGGTGCGCAACGTCCTCGCCTGCCCGGAGGTGGCCGTCCTGTTCGGCGGCGAGGGCGGGCACGACGGTGACCGGCTGCTCGTGCGGGGACGGGCCCGAGCGGTGCCCGGCATGACGCCGGCTCCGGTGCTCGCGCGCATCGTGTGGCGCTACTTCCTGTCCCCTCGGTTCGCGACGGCGGAGCTGGCGCACGCGCGGCTGTGGAACCTGCGGCGGCGCTACTACACCCAGTCCCGTCCGGCGTACGTCGTCATCACGCCGCTTTCGGCTGTCCACTGCGGTGTTCCGGCGATCGAGTCGAGTTCGGGGGAAGTGTCGTGGTGAGTGAAGCGTTGGGGAGTCGGCGCACGAGCGTGCGGTCGGGTCTGCTGTGGTTGGGCGTTGTGGCCCCGGTGTACTACGCGGTGGTCGACGGCCTGCTCGTGAGCCGGTACGAGGGTTATCGCCTCACCGAGCACACCGTCAGCGAACTGTTCGCGATCGGCGCTCCCACCGCCGCGCTCGCCGTCCCGTTGATGTTGGTCTACAGCGTGATGGCGATCGCCTTCGGTTGCGGTGTCTGGCTGTCGGCAGGCGGCCGGCGTGCGTTGCGAGTGGTCGCCGTGGCGCTGGTCGTCAAGGAAGTCCTCGGGATCGTGGGCACGACGGTCGGCCCGATGCACATGCGCGGGGTGGAGCCGACGTTCACCGACACGCTGCACATCACGGTCACCGCGCTGGGAGCGCTGTGCTACCTGGTCGCGATGGGGTTCGGAGCGGCGGCGTTCGGCCGGGCGTTCCGGTTCTACTCGATCGGCACGATCGCATTGCTGGCGGTGGGCGGGTTCATGGCGGGGAGGGACGCGGGCAACGTGCCGTCCGACCTGCCGACGCCGTGGATGGGGTTGTGGGAGCGCGTGAACATCTACGCGACCATGTCGTGGATCGTGGTGCTGGCGGTGCTGCTGCTGCGTTCGCACCGGAACCCCCGGGATCGCTGGATCCACCGCTGAGCCCGCTTGAGCGGGCTCCCGCCGGCGGACACCGCGCCGATCACTCGCGCCGGCGGACACCGCGCCGGTCACTCGCGCCGGCGGACACCGCGCCGATCACTCGGGCACCAGGAAGACCCACGTCCGTCCGGGCGCCAGGGGCACCTCGGACCCGTCCGCCGCGGCGAACCGCGTGGGCTCGCTCGGCGTGGGGCGCGACCACGTCACGTCGAACGCGGAGCCGTCGCGCAGGACCACCGCGGCCCCCGACCCGATGGTGATCGCCACCGGCGACGGGCTGCCCGCGGTGTCCTCGGCCACCGCGCCCGTCCCGACCGGGACGCGCTGCACCACCACGTTCGCCGCGCTCACCGGTCCCGATTCGGTCGAGGTCATCGGCGATCCGTCGACCGAGACGGCCCACGCCCCGGCCCACGCCAGGTCGAACCCGGTGGCCGGGTAGCGCACCGACCAGGTGGTGACCGGCCGTCCGCCGGGCGGCGCGGGTCCGGTCGTCGGCGCCCGGGTCGGGCCGGCGGCCGGCGCGGGCAGTCGGTCGGGGCGCACGTAGAGGTTGTGCGGTACAGGCCGGCCCGGGTCGCGGAAGAACGCGTCACCGGCCTCCGCCGGCGACGCGCGGACCACCCCGGACTCGGCGAGCAGCGCGACGAGCTCCGGCGCGGAGCCGGAGTGCGCCAGGACGGGCGACCCGTACTGCGCGAGCAGGTCGAGGTCGGTCTCCCGCGCGCTGCGCACCGGCCCCACCACGTCGGGAGGCGTCGAGAACACCAGCACCAGCCTGGTCAAGCCGCCTTCCACCGGCTCCACGAAGACGACGTCCGCCGACCCCGCGCCGGTCTGCGGGCGCGCGGCCGGCGCGTTGTCGACCTTCACGGCCAGCACCCCCGGCAACCTCGGCGCCGACGTGGTCGTAGACGTGGTCGTCGTGCTCGGCGACGTGCTCGACGTGCTCGACGTGCCGACCGCACCCGGTCCACCGCGGTCCCGGGTGATCACCACCGCGGCGACGATCCCCGCGACGACGAGCACACTCGCGCCCACCGCCGCCCCCACCTGCCACTTCGCCCGCACAGCCGACCTCCCGACCTCGGTTCCCGACTGCCACGGTCCGCGCCCCGACGACCACCGACCACGGCCCCACGGCACCACCGCGCCGAGCCCTTGGTCACGACCCGCTCGGGCCAGGGCCCCAAGGCCCCGGCCGCCCGCGGCCCCGCGGCGGGGGAAGGACGGGCCGAAAGGCTCGCCCGCGCCGCGCCCGCCGCGCCTACGGTCGGAAAGTGACCGACGAGCTCGGGAGGTATCCGATGAAGGTGCTGGAACTGGCCGCCGCCGCGCGGGACGCCGTCTCCGTGCGCAGGGTGTACGGGGAGCCCTACGAGAAGGACGGTGTGACCGTGATCCCGGCTGCCGCGGTCAGCGGCGGCGCGGGCGGGGGTAGCGGCACCGACGAGCGCGGTCAGACCGGGGAGGGCGGCGGCATCGGCGTCGGCGGACGGCCGGTGGGCGCCTACGTCATCCGCGGCGGCCAGGTGAGCTGGCGGCCCGCGATCGACGTGAACCGCCTGGTCGGCTCGCTGACGCTGGTGGCGGTCGCGTTCCTGGTGGCCCGGGTCCGCGTCGCGAGGGCCAGGGCGACGCGGAGCTGAACCCCTCGGCGGGGCGTCGAGCGGGCACCGCGGTGTCACGCCAGGACGATCACCGCCCACACCACCTCGTCGCCACCCGGTAGCGGTGTCCGGCCGCAGGCGGTGCCGAGCCGGTGGACCCGGGTCGGCAGCGGTTCGGGTGTCGGCGGGGTGGCGGGGGTGTGGCGCACCGAGATGGTGAGCTGGTCCGGGAAGCGCTCGATCCGAAGCGACGGGGACGGCTCGCCGAAGGCGCGGGCCACCCCGGTCAGTTCGACGGCCAGCAGCACCGCGCGGGGTGTCGCCTCGTGCAGGCCGCCCCACGCCGTGCACGTCCGGCGGGTGAAGTCGCCCGCCCGGTACGGGAGGTCGTCGCCGCTCAGGCGGACCGCGGCCCACTCCCGTTCGGGCGCCCGCGCCGCCAGGGCCTCGGCGACGCTGTCGAAGCAGGGCACGAACCGCCGGAGGTCGGTGCGGCGGAGCATCCGCCGGTGCGGCTCGACCGTGGCGACCACCGCCAGCGGCACGCGCGGCCAGGTGCGGCAGCGTTCCCGCACCAGGCCGAACGTCGCGGCCATCGGGTCGCTGCCCAGCTCGAAGTCCGGTCCGAGCACGACCACCGCCGCCGTCGGCTGCTCGGCCAGGTGCCCGATCAGGCCGTCGCGCAGCACCGCGTACGTGGACAGGTCGAGCCGGCCGATCGGCGAGAGCACCACCGTGCCGCCGTAGTCCGCCGCGCGCAGGGTCAGTCCGTCGCGCACCACCGACCGCGCGGCGGTAGGGCACCTGTCGGGTGTCATTTGTTCCGTCCTAGTGCGCCGGGCGCGCCCTGTCATCGGCCGGTCCCGGGTCGTCGGCGGGTATCACCCGGTTGACGCGTGCGCGCGGCCGGTCGGACCGGTTGTCGTCGGGGCCGCTGGCCACTGCCGGTCGGGGAGGCGCGGGGCCACGCTCACGTCATGCCGTACCAAGTGACACCGATCGAGCTGCCCCGCGTGCTCGTCGCCCGCAAACGGGTGCGCACCGCGGTGCGCAACCTCCCGGCGACCATCGAGGACGGGTTCCGCGCGCTGGCCCGGCACGTCGCCGAGCAGGGCGCGACCCCCGCCGGTCCCCCGCAGGTGGCCTACCCCGGTGATTTCGTCCCGGAGGGCGCGCTGGAGGTCGAGCTGCTGCTGCCCGTGGACCGCCCGGTGCCCCCCGGCGGCGGTGTCGAGACCGCCGAACTGCCGGCGGGCGTGGCGGCGCGGACCTACCACCGCGGCCCGTACGACGCGATCGGGGCGGCCTACGACGCCCTGTTCGAGTGGATCGCCGCCCACGGCCGCCGCCAGACGGGCCCGCCACGGGAGATCTACCTGACCGGCCCGGACGCGACCGACGACCCGGCGACGTACCTGACGGAGATGGTCGTCCCCCTCGACCGCGGGGACCGTTGACCACGCCGCCGGGCCGGGCTGGGCAGGGCTGGCCGGGCTGGGCAGGGCTGGCCGGGCTGGGCAGGGCTGGCCGGGCTGGGCAGGGCTGGCCGGGCTGGGCCGGGCTGGCCGGGCTGGGCCGGGCTGGCCGGGCTGGGCCGGGCTGGCCGGGCTGGGCCGGGCTGGCCGGGCTGGGCCGGGCTGGCCGGGCTGGGCCGGGCT
>NZ_BAAABU010000018.1:0-44755 GCF_039521145.1 Saccharothrix mutabilis subsp. mutabilis | reverse complement strand
GGCTAATCGCGCCCGACCAACCCCGCCCAACCCAACCGCGCCGGATCCGGCCAACCCGGTAGGGCCGGCCGGATCTGGCCAGACGGGGCCGGCCGGGCGGTCGCGCGCGGTGGCGTGACCGCCCGGCGTGGTTCAGCCCGTCAGGTCCGGCCGGTGGGTCACCCGGATCGCGTTGACGATCGGGGCGCCGCGCCGGTCGACCAGGCGGAGGTTGAGCTGTCCGTCGGTGACCTCGACGTGCACCGTCCGGTCCATCGCGGTCAGCCTGCCGACCGCCCCGACCACGTCCACCGCCGGCAGCAGCAGGCGGTCTTCCGCGATCACGTCGAACAGGCGGCTGTTGGGCCGGGTCCGGCCCAGTTCGGCGAACTTCAGCTCCACCGCGTACACGCCGTTCGGGACACCGTCGAACCGGTACTCGTACGCTCCCTCGCGCAGGTTGCGGTAGAGCCGCTGCTCGTCGGTGCCGGCGATCGGGCGGGTCGTGCTCACCACGCGCGACCGCCCGTCGTCCAGGAAGCCGTGCCCGCCCGGCGCGTAGGCGCGGTCCAGCGCCCAGGTGTCGCCGGCGGCGTCCACGTGTGGCGTGCCGCCGCTGTTGAGGGCGACCTGGTGCGCCGGGACGACGACCTTGATCGGGATGGCCACCGTGCGCGTCCGGCCGGTGGTGCTGACCACGATCGCGGTGGCCCCGTACACGCCCGGCGCCAGGCCCGTGGCGTCCACCCGCACGTCGAACCGCGCCGACCCGCCGGGGCTCAGCGCACCGGTCTCCGGGCTGATCCGCAGCCACGGCGCGTCGGTGAAGTCCGGCACGCCGCCGTCGAGCTGGTAGACCGTCGTCGGGCTGCCCTGCGAGACGACCCAGAGCCGGCCCGCGTCGTCGGTCTCCAGGCCCGCGCCCGTCCACGGCGCGTTGTCCGGCGCGCCGAGGGTCTTGAGCACCTGGCAGGTGTCGGGGTTGAGGGCGTAGATGGTGTCCGAGGAGCTGTTGGTCGCCGCCCACAGCACCCCGAACGCCGAGTTCCAGCCCAGGCCGGAGATGTTCGGGTCGGCCGCGACGCACCGCCCGACCACCGCGCCCCGGTCGGGGTGCGACAGGCCCTTGACGCGGTAGACCACGCCCTCCCACCCGGCCACGTAGAACGTGTCGTCGTCGGGCCGGTGGGCCAGGGCCCGCTTGTCACCGCCGTTCCACGGGTGCGGGCCGGTGATCCGGTCGACGACCTCGCCGGTGTCGGGGTTCCAGCAGTGGATGCCGTTGTCCCCGCCGATGTTGTTCTGGCACATCAGGCCCTGCGAGGGCACGTAGGCCATGTCGCCCACCCAGTAACCCGCCCACGGCGCGGCGTGGAGCTTGTCCAGGACGCCGTCGTCGGTGTAGTGGGCGTTGCGCGCGCCGCCCTGGTCGGAGATCCACGGGCCGTCGCGGTAGCCCACGCCCCACCCGGCCTGCACGCCCGTCGCCGTCCACGACCGCAGCACGGGGGCGGGCGGCGCGGTCGCGGCGACCTCGCTGCCGGGCAGGCCCCGGGTGGTGCGGGCGTCGGTGGTGTCGGGCAGCTCGCGCGGGGCCGCCCGCGTGGTGGTCGACGCGCCCGCCTCCTTGACCTGCCAGGACAGCTCGGCCGTGCCGGTGTTGGCCAGCGTGACGGTGCGGGTGCGGCTCTGCCCCGGCGGGACGACGATCTCCAGCGCCGCCGGGCGCGCCTCCAGCCTGCCGGTGCGCAAGGTGGCGTCGCGAACGGTGATGGCGTGTTCCGCCTCGACCCGCGCGGTCGCCTCCTCGGCGCCGTAGTCGCGGGCGGCGAACCGCAGCCGGACGTCGCCGACCCGGGCCCGCACCTGGTAGACGCCGTCCTGGTCGGTGGTGACGACCTGGTCCTCGGCCCCGTCCCGCACGGCGGTCACCGTGGCGCCCGCGACCGGCTTGCCGTCGTTGGCGTCGGTGACCGTGCCGCGGACGTAACCGGTGCCCGGCACGCGGAACACGACGGCGGTCGCGTCGCCGAGCACCGGCCGGTCCGCCGAGTACTGCAGGGCGTCGGTGCCGGCCTCGTTCTCCACGCCCACCGTCGCCGACGCGCCGCGTTCGACCGGGTCGTCGTCGATGCCCTGGTACTGCACGACGATCGGGCCGTTCTCGTGGAGCACGACCTCGAAGCCGACCCGCAGGTGCGGCGTGCCGGGGAAGGTGACGTTGCGCCACTCGACCACGAACGCGCGGTCCGGGGCGGTGCCGACCACCTCCGAGCGCACGGACGCCGCGGCGTCCACGACCAGGTCGTCCCAGAAGGCGTAGACGGCCGTGTTCGGCTCGTCGCCGTGGGGGATCGGCGTGTTGAGCGGCCGGCCGGCCGCCGACGGGGTGAAGTTGAGGTAGCCGTTCACGTTGACCTGCGCGGTGCGGTAGGACTGCCCGTACAGGTTGACCGGGAACGGCAGCGCCACCTGCGTGGCGCCCTCCCAGCCGGACAGGGGCAGCACCGTGCCCGCGCTCACCCACTTCGACGCGGTGGGCGAGCAGACGTGCCCGTGGGCGTCGGACTTGGCGGGCAGGGCGAAGTCGACGGTCGTGTCACCCTCGACCTCCACGTGCGCCCGCGCCGGGAGGAGGCAGTCCCCGCCCTCGGCGACGGCGTCGTAGTGGCCCTGCGGAACGTCCGCGACCACGTAGGAGCCGGTCTTGTCGGCGACCGCGGTGGGCAGCGGGGTGCCCGGGAAGGACACGCGCGCGCCGGGCAGCGGTGTCCCCGCCTCGTCCCGCACGTGCCCGGACACGGTGTGCCGGGGCGCGACCGCGAGGTCCGCGTCGTGCGCGGTCGACTCGTTCTCCCGCACCTCCACGTCGGCGGTGTGGTCGAGGTGGCCGAACTTGCCGATGGTCAGCCGGTAGCGGCCCACCGGCAGGCGCAGCTGGTACCCGCCGACGCTGTCGGTGGCGACCGTGCGGCCCACCGGTCCCTCGACGCGGACCCGCGCCCCGACGAGGGGTTGGCCGCCGGAGTGGACGACGCCGGTCAGCGTGCCGACCGGTCCCTTCGGGGCCCGGCTGACGACCTCGAACGCGTCGAGCCGGCCGTGTCCCCACACGTTGTTGTGCTCGCCCACGCCCCCGCAGCCGACGTCGTCGACCGGGCGCGCCGCCGCGTCCAGCAGTTCCCGGGTGGCGGCCACGTCGCCCACCAGGGCGTGCGACACCGACCACGCCAGCGCGACCGTCGCCGTGACGTGCGGCGTGGCCATCGACGTGCCGTCGTAGTAGGCGTAGCCGCCGCCCGGCACGCTGGACCGCACGTTCACGCCGGGCGCGACGACGTCCGGCTTGACGACCCCGAACGCGCTGGGTCCGCGCGAGGAGAACGACGCGATCGCGCCGCCCGCGTCGTGCGCGCCGACCGCGTAGCTCTCCGGGTAGTCGCCGGGCGACTGCGCCGAACCGCAGGCCGAGCCGATGTTCCCGGCGGCGAACACCGGGAAGATCCCGGCGGCCACCCACGTGCGCACCACCTCGCGGAAGAGGGGGTCGCCCGGGGGCCCGGCCCAGGAGTTGTTGACCACGTGCGGCGCGAGGTCGGGTCGCGGGTTGGCGCCGTCGAAGTCGGTGGGGGCGAGCATCCACTGCCCGGCGGCCAGCAGCGCCGTCGTCGAGCAGCCCGTCGTCTCGCAGCCCTTGGCCGCGATCCACGTCGCGCCGGGCGCGACGCCGACCTGGTTGCCGGCGCCGTCGTCGCCCAGGATGGTGCCCAGCACGTGGGTGCCGTGCCCGATGTTGTCGCACGGGACCACCGACGGCGAGCCGCAGACGCGGGACGGGTCGAACCAGCTGTAGGCGTGGTCGAGCGTCCCGGGCCGTTCCGCGCCGCGGTACCGGCGCGCGATCGCGGGGTGGTCGAACTGGGCGCCGGTGTCGATGGTCCCGACCACGACGCCCTCGCCGCGATCGCCGAAGGTGTTCCACACCTCGGGCGCGCGGACCTGCTCGACGTTCCACTCGACGCCCTGCACGCCGCCCGCGGGCTCCTTGCGCACCGGGTCGACCAGCGCCAACTCGCGGTCGGGGAGGATGCTCACCACCTCGTCGCGCGCGGCGATGTCGGCCACCAGCGCCCGGTCGCCGGTCACCTTGACGGCGTTGGCGATCCAGAACGGGGTGGCGCGGACGCCGCGCTCCCCCAACTCCCGGAGCAGGTCGGCCTGGGTGCGCTGCGCGTCGGCGCGCACGGCCTCGTACACGAAGCGGACGCGGTCCCCGTGCCCGCCGATGTCGCGCGCGGCGGCCAGGTCCGCTCGCGACCGCAGCAGCACGAAGAAGTCCGCCGGCCGGTCGGTCGTCGCAGCCACGACGTCCGGGTGAACCTTGTGGTCACCCGGGTTTTCTCCCGGGTCCGCGGCGGTGGCCGCGGGCGCGTTGACGAGCGCAGCGGCGGCACAGGCTGCTGCCAGCCAGACCGCAAATCTGCGCTTTCGGATTCTGGAACGCATGTCCAGAGACTCCTTCCGTGACCTGACAACCATTTGCCGCAGACCGACCGCGCGGGTGAACGCACACCTCCGGCAGGGACATGGATTCCGGCCGGGGGTTCACGCGAAGTCGATCTGGTAATTCATGGAACCGTCGCCGCCAAGCGCGCGGACAGGGCCTAAAGTCCCCGCGCCGGCAGGGCCGTTCACATTTCCGACGGTGGCCGGTATTTCACAGCGGACGGCTTGTGACGAACGTCGACTGGTGAAAAGAGAAGAACCGGATGCGCCGGTCGGCCCACTACCGACGGGCGAACCGCCCGATTTTCGGCCCGAAGCTCACCGGCCCGGCGCGACGAGGACCTTGGCCCCGTGCACGCTCACGCGGAGTTCACAAGAATGTGTCAGGTGATTACGGTCAGTCGCCACATCGCTGTGTTCTCACTGATGTGCGCGACGGTCACGGGTCCCGGTGTCCCGCCCGTCCGCGTGCACTCGCTGTCCACCGCCGGCCAGGCCGGCTTCGTCGACCTGCACAACCCGTCGCAGGCCCCGGTCGACCTGGCCGGCTGGTCGGTCGAGTCGTGTTCGGGCCCGGCGCGCGACCTGCTGGTGGAACTGCCGGCCGGCACCGTGCTGCCGCCGCGCGGCCACCTCAGGATCGCGGGCCTGGACCGCGCCCACGACGGGTTGCCGCGGGTCACCGTGGCCGAGGTGGCGGGCGAGGGCGTCGCGCTGCTCGACCAGCGGGGTGCGCTGGTCGACCGCGTCGCCACCGCACCCGGTTCGCCCTGTCGGGAACGCGATGCCGCCCGCTCGTGCGCCGGCACCGCCACGGCCCCGTCCCGTGACGACAACAGCACGGACACCGATGACAACCGCGCCGACTTCACCTGCGCCTCGCACCCGGAGGACACCGGTGGCACCGCGAGGTCGGGCTGAACCGTCGAAGGCGGGCCCACTCGCCGCCGGGCCCCCGCCCGCACCGCGCCGCCCCGCCGCCGGGCGGGCGCGGTGCGGGCCGTTCGACGCCGCGCCGGACAAGGAAAGGTTTTCTTCTCGTGCTTGACGACGATCGGAAGTCGAGACCCGAACCGATCACCACCATGTTGCCGAAACTGCGCCAGGGCCGCGGACTGACCCAGTACGACCTCGCCACGCGCCTGCACGCCGCCTCCGGCAACGGCAGCGTCACCCGTGAGGAGGTGTCCCGGTGGGAACGGGGCAAGCGCATCCCCGGTCCTTACTGGCGGACCTGGCTCAGCCGCGTCCTGGAGGTGCCCACGCAGGAGTTGGAGCGGGCGGCGGCATCCGCCCGGCGACTGCGCCAGGAACGCACGCGCGCGGTCGGCGGAAATCCCCTCAACCGATTTGGCCCCTTTTCCGGCGGTGGGTGCCGAGGCCAGGATTGAGGCCAGGGGGAACGAGGTCCGGACGAACCCCCGGGAATCGGGAACACGGTTTCGGACCACACCCGAGAAATGCGCCAACAATCTCTGGAAGGAATGTCATGCGTCGATTTTCGACCGGTGCCGCCGCGTTCGCGGTCCTCGCGGCAGCGGTGACCACCGGCTTCGCCCAGGCAGCGCCGGAGCAGGGCGACGAGGTCCTGCCGATGGTCTCTTCGTCCCTGGTGGTCAACGAGGTCGCGACCCGCGGCCCGCAGGGCAACCTGGACGAGTTCGTCGAGATCCGCAACCTCAGCTCCCAGTCGTTCGAACTCGCCGGCCAGTTCGAGGTCCGGATCTACGCGCCGGACGGCGCGCTGCTGGAGACCGTGGACTTCCCCGCGGGCACGCAGCTGGAGCCCCGCGGCCAGGCGGGCGACATCCTGGTGCTGGTCCACGAGAACTTCGCGGGCACCATCCCGCCGAACGTGACGCAGGTGCCGCTGCCGGAGGAGCTCGACATCCCCGACCTCGGCGGCGTCGCGATCTACACCGTGCCGCAGGGCAACCAGCAGGGCCAGAAGATCGACGGCGTGGCCTTCTCCAACAGCGTCCCGACCACCAGGGCGCGCGAGGGCCAGGCGGCGCGGCCGATGATCAACCTCAACCTCGACCCGCTGCTGCGCGTGGCGTCGGCCCGGGACGTCCTGAGCACCGACACCGACAACAACCGGGTCGACTTCGACCTGCACACCGCCACCCCGGGAACCCTGAACTGAGCACCCGGGTGACCAGCACATCCGGTTCGCCCTCACCGTAGACCCCGGGACCGGATGCCGAGGGCCCCGACCGCCGCACGCGGTCGGGGTTCGTGGCGTGGCGGCAAGTCGCCGGCGGCGACTTGCCGCCCGCCGCACCGGTTCCGTGAACGCCGCGCGCCACCTCATCCTCGGGTTCCCTGCATCCGAGGAGGCCGCACATGAGAAGTCGTCGCCGCTACGGGGCCGCCGTGGCACTGTTGGTCGCCACGTCGCTGACCGGAGGTGCTCCGCCGGGCGCAGCCGCACCGGCCACGTCCGACGGCGGTCCAGCCGTCGGGTCTACCGCGCCGGTGGAGCGCATCACGCTGATCACCGGTGACGTCGTGACCTACCAGGGCGACCCGTCCTCCGCGCGGGTCGAGCCGGCGGCCCGCGAGGACGGCTCCCAGCCGGCGTTCTTCACCACCACGACCGGCGAGGGCGTGTTCGTGCAGCCCTCGGACGCGCTCCCGCTGATCGAGGCGGGCACGCTCGACGCCGACCTGTTCAACGTCACCGCGCTGGCGGCCGACGGCCGCACCGACCGGGAGACCGGCACCATCCCGGTGATCGCCGAACCCGACGGCGGCCCGCTGGACCTGACCGTCCACACGCGACTGTCGGACGCGGTGGGCGCGCGGGTGGACAAGGCGCGGGCCCCGCACGTCTGGCAGTCGCTGAAGACCGGTGACCTGGGCGTGGCCAAGGTGTCGCTGGACCGCAAGGTCAAGGCGCTGCTGGACCGCACCACGGTGCAGGTCGGCGCGCCGGCGGCGTGGGCCCTCGGGCTCGACGGCAGCGGCGTGAAGGTCGCCGTGGTGGACACCGGCGTCGACGCCGAGCACCCCGACCTCGTGGGCCGGGTCGCCGCCGCCGCGGACTTCACCGCTGACGGCGACGGCGTCGACCGGCACGGCCACGGCACGCACGTCGCGTCGACCGTCGCCGGGACGGGAGCCGCCTCCGGCGGGAAGTACCGGGGCGTGGCCCCCGGCGCGACCCTGTTGTCGGCCAAGGTGTTCGACAGTTCCGGCGCGGGCGACGAGTCGCAGGTGATGGCCGGCATCGAGTGGGCCGTCGAGCAGGGCGCCGACGTGGTCAACCTCAGCCTGGGCGCGGGCGTCACCGACGGCGCGGACCCGATGAGCGAGCTGGTGGACTCCCTGTCGGAGAAGACGGGCACGCTGTTCGTGGTCGCGGCGGGCAACGCCGGGTCGGGCAACCGGACCATCAGCACGCCGGGCGCGGCGGCGCGGGCCCTCACCGTGGGCGCGGTGGACCGCGACGACAAGCTCGCCTGGTTCAGCAGCCGCGGCCCGCGGTTGCGCGACGCCCTGGTCAAGCCGGAGATCGTGGCGCCCGGCGTGGACGTCGTCGCCGCCCGCGCCACCGGCACCTCGATGGGCTCCCCGGTGGACGAGCGCTACACGGCCAGTTCCGGCACCTCGATGGCCACCCCGCACGTGGCGGGCGCGGCGGCGCTGCTCGCCCAGCAGCACCCGGACTGGACCGGACAGGCCATCAAGGACGCCCTCGCCTCCACCGCGAAGGACGTCGGGTACAAGTGGTTCGAGCAGGGCGCGGGCCGGCTGGACGTGGCGCGCGCGGTGACCCAGCGCGCGACCGGTCCGGCGTCGGCGAGCTTCGGCCGGGTCGAGGGCACCGAGCCGGTGCACCGCCCGCTGACGCTGCGCAACGCGGGCGACGCCGCCGTGCGGGCCGACCTGGCCCTGGCCGTGCAGTCGTGGGACGGCGGCAGGCCCGACCCGGACAGCATGCGGCTGGCCGCGGGCGCGGTGACCCTGCCGCCCGGTTCGACCGCCGACGCCGCCGTGGCCGTGGACCCCGACGAGGGCCCGTTCGGCGTGTACGGCGGGACGGTCGTCGCCACCACCCCCGACGGCGGCACCATCCGGACGCCGGTGAGCACCTACCACCCCGCGCCGCTGGTCGCGGTGACGGTCCGGGTGCTCGACTCGGCCGGTGCGCCCGCCAAGCGCGCCACCGTCAGCCTCGTGGACGACACGCTCGGGGCCGGCGGCGGCAACGACCCGTTCGTGGACCAGAACGTGCAGAAGGTCGGCATCGTCAACGGCGAGGGCCGCTTGACGGTGCGCCGGGGCACCTACTCGGCGCTGGGCTGGACCTCCGAGGTCGGGTTGACCGCCCGGCGCTGGTACGGGCTCAGCGCCGCCGAGGTCGCCGTCGACGGGCCCACCACCATCACGCTGGACTCCCGCGCCACGGTCCCGGTGTCGCTGGGCACCACCACGCGCACCGAGCAGCGGGACCGGACCGTCGCGCTGCGGCGCGTGGTCTCGCCCGAGGACTACCGGCCGGGCAGCATCACCGAGGTCGGGGTCAGCGCGGGCGGGGCGGACTGGGAGACCCGGGTCACCCCGGCGCCGGCCACCCGGGTCGGCGCGATCTCGTTGCAGGACTACGCGATCCGCTCGGACACGGCGGTGGACCTCACCGCCGGCGGGCTCCGGTTCAGCCCGGCCTACGACATCGGGTCGGTGACCGCGGCGTGGCCGGGCGAGCACCGCCTCGCCGTCGTCCCGCACGACGGCGCCGACGTCAGGGGCAAGGCCGTGCTGCTGCGGGTGCCCGCGCCGACCGGCGCCGGCGACCCGGTGACGGCGGTGAACACGGTGGTGGCCAACGCGGCGCGCGGCGCGGCGCAGGCCGGGGCGGCGGCGCTGGTGGCCTACGTGGACGTGCCCGGCGCGATCCCGATCGCCCCGCTGCGCAACCAGCCGCTGCCGGTGTTCTCCCTGGACCGGCGCGAGGGCGAGGCGCTGCGCACCGGCCCGAGGGAGGTCCTCTTCACGGTGCGGGCCGCGCCGACGGCGATGTTCAACCTCGACGTCGTGGACCGCAACGGCGTGCCCGCCGACCACGCCCGGCGGTTCGGGCCGGCGGACCTGGTCGCCACCAAGACCACCTACCACGCCGACCGGCCCGGTGTGACCGGGTTCAAGAGCTGGTACGCCTTCCCGGACAAGCTGTGGAAGACCCAGTTCATCCAGGGCACGCCCATCCCGCTGCCGGGGACGTGGACGGAGTACACCGGGCCGGCGGACGACCGGACGCTGTGGAAGCGGACCACGAACGTCTCGGCGGGCACCGCGGCGACGCTGTCGATGAACCAGTTCACCGTCCACCGGGCCGGCCGGACCACGATGCCCGACGAGCACTGGTTCCGCGCCCCGGTGCGCTCCGCGGCCGTGGAACTGCCCGCGAGCCACCCGGCCCTGGCGCCGTGGGCGGCGGGCCGGTGGCGGGTGCCGTGCTCGCACTGCCGGGAGGGCGACCTGTTCACCCCGGCCCTGGAGTGGGTCGACGGCGAGCACTACGTCAGCCCGCAGGAGAACTCGCGGTACTTCACCACCACGACCGCCCGGCTGTTCCGGGGCGCGGAGGAGATCGCCCCGGTGCAGGACCCCTACGCCCGGTTCCCCCGCTTCCGGATGGCCCCGGAGAGCGCGAAGTACCGGCTGGAAGTGACCGACGTGATGGCCGGCGCGGGCAAGCCCGGGGCGCCCAGCACGCTGCTGTTCGGGCACGCCCAGCGGGTGAGCACGACGTGGCAGTTCACCTCGGCGCGGTCGGAGTCCCCGCCGCCCGCGGGCTTCGGGTGCGCGGACGGCGACCGGTGCTCGTTCCAGCCGCTGGTCCAGATCGACTACCGGCTGCCGCTGGACGCCGGCAACGCGCTGACCGGGGACGCGTTCGAGATCGCGGCGGCCTCGCACACCGGGGCGCGGGGCGCGGGACCCGTGCTGTGGGCGCGCGTCGCCTACTCGCTCGACGGGACCACCTGGACCGACCTGCCGGTCAAGGCGGTGGACACGGGTCGGTGGTCGGTGACCGCGCCGAAGGTGTCCGGTGACGTGTGGCTGCGCACCGAGGCCCGCGACACCCGCGGCAACACCGTGGTGCAGACCGTGGAACGGGCCTACCGCTCCCGGTGACGCACCCCGGGTCCGGCCGCGCGTCCCCCCGCGGCCGGACCCAACCGGTGTCACGGCGGTGCGGTGTCCTCGGGGAAGGGCATGCGCACCCACCCCTTGGCCGCGGCGCGCAGACCCGCCTGGAAGCGGGTCTGCGCGCCGAGCGCGTCCATCAGGTCGCGCAACCGCCGCTGGAAGGTGCGGTAGCTCAGCCCCAACTGCTTGGCGATGGTCCGGTCGGGCATGCCGGTGGTCAGCAACCCGAGCAGGCGCGCGTCCTGTGTGGACAGCGAGGTGTGGTTGTGCAGCCGCAGCGGCAGCGCCTGCTGCCACAGCACCTCGAACAACGCGCCCAGCGCGTCGAGCAGGGTGCACGGGCGGACCACCAGCGCGGTGCGCAGCTCGGGTTCCCCGGAGTCCAGCGGGATCAGGCCGGCGTGGCCGTCGACCAGGATCATCTTCAGCGGCGCCTCCCCCACCACCCGGGCCTGCTCACCCAGCGCCAGCCCGGGTTCGAGGTCCTCGTCCAGCGCGTGCAGCTCCAGCGCGGCCCGGTCGTAGACACCGCGGAAGCGCACGCCCCGGTCGAGCAGCTCCCGCTCGGCCGGGTGCAGCACCGACGGCGGCTCGGCGTAGGGCGGCTTGTCCACGAACCGGACCTCGTGCCGCGCCGACCGCATCAGCTGCTCGGCCCGCTGGGAGATGGCGTCCGCGCCGCGGACCACCTCCAGCAGCTCGGCCGGGTCGGTGCCGCGCACCGCGCGCCGGTAGCGCTCCTCGAACTCCGCCTGCAGCGCCCGCATCCGCTCCAGCCGCCGCTCCTCGCGCACCACCAGGCCGCCGAAGCCGATCTCCGGCCGGACCGGGCCGAACACCACCGGCCGGCCGCCGGAGCGGGTGGCCAGGTCCAGCGCCACGAGCCGGGCCAGCGCCACCCGCACGAGGCCCGCGCCGACGCCGGTCCGGTCGGCCAGCTCCGCGGCCGTGCCCGGCCGGTCCAGCAGCGCCCGGTAGACCTCGACGTCCAGCGGGTCCAGGTCGTGGTCAGCCATCCCGGCGACGCACCAGGTCCGCGATGGCAGGCGGGCCGTCGAGCACCGCGCGCGCCACCTCGACCACCGGCACCCGGTGGTGCCGGGACCACGCGCGCAGCTCGGCGAACGCCTCGACCACGCCGATGCCCCGGCGCTGCGCGAGAACCCCTTTGGCCTGCTCGACGACGACGCGGTCGCGCGCGACGGTCCGCACCTGCTCGCCGACGCGGTCGGGGTCGGTCACCGGGCGGACGTGCGGGATGCCGATGCTCGCCATGTCGGCGAAGTGCTGCGTCAGCGACGCGGCCTCCGCGGCGAGCGGCCCCGCGCGGCCGAACACGCCGACCACGCCGACGGTCCACTCGCGCAGCCGCATCGGGGCCGCCTGGGCGGAGGTGAAGCCGGCCTCGCCCGCGAGCGCGGCGAACCGCGACCCGGGGGTGGCGGTGGCCGAACTCCACGCGGCGGGCTCGCCGGTGCGGAAGCACGTCAGCGCCGGTCCGTCGCGGGCGTCGAGCAGGTCGTGCAGGGCCCAGCGCTCCTGGTTGACCGCCTGCACGGCCAGACCGCCTGCGCCGTCGGCGAGCAGGACGCCCACCGCGTCGGCGTCCAGCACCCCCGCGCAGTGCTCGCTGACCGCCCGGAGGAACTCGACCACGTCGGCGCCGGCCGCCAGGACGTCCGCGAGCTCCACCAGGCTGCGCATCATCCGCTGTTCCCGCACCCCGCTCACCCCTGTTCCGACTCGGACTGCGCATCGGGTTCCCGGCCCGACTCCGGTGCGAACGCCACGCGGTGCGCCACCACGTCCGCCGCGACGTCGACCAGCCGCCGGCCGGTGCGGTAGGCGTGCGCGCGCAGCCGCACGAACGCCGTGGCGAGGTCGCAGCCGAGCTGCACCGACACCACGCCGGTCGCCTGGTGGACGGCGGCCCAGCGGACCTCCAGCCCGTCGCCGAACGGGTCGTGCCCGGGCGCGCCGCGCAGCATGACCAGCATCGCCGCGTCGGCCAGCAGGAGACCGTCGGCCAACCGCCCGCGGTCCGGCGCCGCCGGCCGGGCGTGGTCGGCCTCCAGCCCGCCCACCACCACCGCGCCCATGACGACGGGCAGGGCCGTGACGGCGCGGATCCCCTCGGCCGAGGCGAACGGCGCGTACACCGGCCACCAGGCGCGCCACTGGCGGGCGTCGAGGTCGGCCGCCAGCACCGGGCGCTCGTCGGCCATGGCCTCCAGCGCAGGCCCCTCGCCGAAGGTGATCTGCGCTTCGCTCAGGCGGTCGGCGAGGGGGCCGGTGACGGCGACGGGCTCGCTCGTCCCGTCGCCCGCGGTCTGGTAGACCGCGACGCCTTCGGCGTCCAGCGCGGTCCGGGCGACCAGGCACACGTGGCGCAGGGCGACCACGGTGCCGTCCCGCTCGGCGAGCGCGCGGATGCGGTCCCACAGGCTGTTCCTGCGCTCGTCGGCGTCGTGGTTGTCCGGCATGGCCGTCCCATCGTGTCAGGCGGTCGCGCTCGGCGCGGTCAGCGGGGAGCCGCGGCGGACGGGTCGAGCACCGCCCAGACGAGCGTGCTGTCCGACCACGTGCCGACCCAGCCGCAGCGCACCGCTCCCCCGGGCGCCACCGCGTCCCGGACGTCGGCGAACCCGCACGGCACGAAACCGTCGCCGCCGGCCACGACGACGACCCGGTCCCGCCACCACTCGACGCCGAGCGTGGGGGCCAGGTCGGCCTGGTCGACCAGCCCGACCAGCCGCTGGGCCACCTCACCCGTCGCCGCGGCCACGTCCTGCCGGCCCCGCAGCACGCAGTGGTCCTCGACCAGCAGGCGGGCGAACCGGGGCGCGTCGTCCGGCGGCAGGGGGAAGCGCACGAACCGCCGCGGCGGGCCCGGGGCCACCGACGCGACGGCCTCGGACACGGTGTCGTAGCGGGGCAGTCCCCACGCCCGGCCCGCGTCCGGACCGGCGAGCAGCACCGGGACACCGGGCCACTCGACGACCTGCTGGCGCACCGCCAACAGCGCCGCGGTCGCCTCCGGCGGCACCGCCCCGAACCCGGTCAGGTCCACCACCACCGCGGGCGGGCGGGCGAACACCGCCCCGAACAACGCGTCGCGCACCAGGAGGAAGTCGGTCGGCAGGAGCTGCCCGGCCAGGCGCAGGACCGCGACACCACCGTGCTCGGACGTCTCCACCCGGAGGCCTGTGCGGCCCACCTGCTCTCCCCTCGGATCGGAGGTCCCCACGCGCCACGGCGGCTCGGCCGCGGTGTGCCCGGCGAAGCCCGACGGGCACTGTACCGCCGGGTGCCGACCCCGTCATGCGGCCGATCGAGGGTCCGGTCCGGCGCGGCGAACGTCCCGGTCCGGCGGTGACTTGCGTCCCTGGTCCGCCGAGCGCCGGCCGAACACGCTGGGGACGGGACCGACAGCCGGGAGGACGACATGCGCGACCCGACCGCCGCCTCGCTGATGACCCGCGAGGTGGTCACCGCCAGGCCCGACACCCCCTTCAAGGACCTGGTGGAACTGCTCACCGGACGCGGCCTGAGCGCCGTGCCGGTGGTGGACGACGACGGCAGGCCCGTCGGCGTCGTCTCCGAGGCCGACCTGGTGGCCAAGGAGGAGTACAAGCGCGGTGGCGAACCCGCGCTGTTCGCCGGGCGCGCCACGAGGCGACGCCGGCACAAGGCGGAGGGCGCCACGGCCGCCGAGGTCATGACCTCCCCGGTCGTCACCATCGCGCCCGACGCGCCGATCAGCGCGGCGGCCCGGGAACTGGCCACCGCCGGCGTCCGCCGGCTGTTCGTGGTGGACGAGCGGGGCCGGCTCGCGGGCGTGCTCGCCCGGCGGGACGTGCTCAAGGCGTTCCTGGTCGACGACGAGTCGCTGCGGGCGGAGATCCTGCGCACGGTCTTCCAGCGCGTGCTGTGGCTGGAGCCCGCCGGCGTCGACGTGCGCGTGGACCGCGGTGTCGTGACGCTGGGCGGCAAGCTGGAGCGCCGCAGCGAGGTGCGGATGGCCGAGCACGTCACCCGCGTCCTGCCCGCCGTCGTGAACGTCGTCAACAACCTGACCTACGACTGGGACGACACCGTGACCGACCACCACGTCGGCCTCGGTGGATGAGGAGGCCCGGATGAGCCGCGTGGTGCACTTCGAGATCCCGGTGGACGACCCCGACCGCGCCGGGGACTTCTACCGCGCCGTGTTCGGCTGGGACCCGCAGCGGTGGGGCCCGGTCGAGTACTGGCCGCTGGCCACCGGGGAGCAGCCCGGGGTCGGCACCGGCGCGGAGGGCGCGTTGACGCCGCGCCGCGAAGCGCCCGAGGGCGTGCTGGTCTACGTCGGCGTGGACGACATCGACGCCGCGGTCGACCGCGTGACCGCGGCGGGCGGGACCGTCGTGGCCGAGAAGATGCCGATCCCCTCGGTCGGCTGGTCGGTGCACCTGCGCGACACCGAGGGCAACCTGGTCGGCTTGTTCCAGAGCGACGAGGGCGCGCCCGGCGCCGTCGCGGAGCCCGAGGAGGAGCGGTGATCACGCTCAGCATCATCAAGGCCGACACCGGCGGGTTCGTCGGCCACTCGTCGGTGCACCCGGAGATGACGGCCGCCGCGCGGGCCGCGCTGGACGGCGCGATCGGCGACCACCTGCTGCTCGACGCCCGGGTCGCGTCGTGCGGCGACGACATCTCGCTGATCATGACCCACGAGCACGGCAGCGACGCCGAGCCCGTCCACACCTTCGCGTGGGACGTCTTCCAGCGGACCACCGCGATCGCGAAGCGGCTGGGCCTGTACGGGGCGGGGCAGGACCTGCTCTCCGACGCGTTCAGCGGGAACCTGCGCGGGATGGGCCCCGGTTACGCCGAGCTGGAGTTCACCGAGCGGCCCAGCGAGCCGGTGATCTGCTTCCTGGCCGACAAGACCGAGCCGGGCGCCTGGAACCTGCCGCTGTACAAGATGTTCGCCGACCCGTTCAACACCGCCGGCCTGGTGATCGACGCCAAGATGCACGCCGGTTTCCGGTTCGAGGTCTACGACCTCTACGAGGAGAAGCGGATCTGGTTCGACTGCCCCGCCGACCTGTACGAGATGCTGATGTACATCGGCGCGCCCAGCCGCTACGTCGTGCACTCGGTGCGGTCCAAGACCCTGGACGAGCAGGCGGCGGCCACGTCCACGCAGCGGCTGTCGCTCATCGCGGGCAAGTACGTCGGCAAGGACGACCCGGTGATGATCGTGCGCGCCCAGTCCGGGCTGCCCGCGGTCGGCGAGGTGCTGGAGCCGTTCGCCTTCCCCTACGCGGTCGCGGGCTGCATGCGCGGCTCGCACCACGCGCCGATCATGCCGGTCGGGGTCGAGCAGGCGACGCCGTCGCGGTTCGACGGCCCGCCGCGGGTGGTCGCGCTGGGCTTCCAGATCCGCGACGGGAAGTTCGTCGGCCCGCGCGACCTGTTCGCCGACCCGGCGTTCGACCGGGCGCGGTCGCAGGCCGCCGCGGCGATGGACTACCTGCGCCGGCACGGCCCGTTCGAGCCGCACCGGCTGCCGCTGGAGGACCTGGAGTACACGACTATGCACACGCTCGAACAGCGGCTGACCGACCGTTGGGAGTCGTTGGACACGCCGAAGCTGCCCGTGCCGCGCTGACGGGTGCGGTGGTGCCGGCCCACCGGAACGGGCCGGCACCACCGCACGCGCTCACCCCGGGCAGCAGCGCCGCACGGACGCGGTCAGGATGTCGCAGGCCGTGTCCACCACCTCCGCCGTCACGTTCAACGGCGGCAGCACGCGCACCACGCAGTCCTCCCGCCCGCCCAGTTCGACGATCAGCCCGTTGCGCAACGCGTCGGCCTGCACGGCGGCGGCGACCGACCCGGCCGGCGCGCCGCCGGCCGGGTCGGCCAGTTCCACGCCCCACATCAGGCCGCGACCCCGCACCTCCCGCACCCACGGGTGCCCGGCCAGCTCCGCCAGCCGGGCGCCGAGTTGCTCGCCGCGCCGCCGCACGTTGCCCAGCACGTCGTCGCGTCGCACGATCCGCACGGTCTCCGCGCCGGCCGCGAACGCCGCCTGGTTGCCGCGGAACGTGCCGGTGTGCGCGCCGGGCGCCCACGCGTCCAGGCGGCGGTCGTAGAGGATGATCGCCACCGGCAACCCCATGCCGCTCAACGCCTTCGACGCGACGATGACGTCCGGCTGGATCCCGTACCGCTCGAAGGCGAACCACGTGCCGGTGCGCCCGCACCCGGTCTGCACCTCGTCCACCACGAGCGGGATGCCCAGCTCGGCGGTGAGCACGCGCAGGCGGCGCACGAACTCCGGGCGCGCGGGCACCACCCCGCCCTCGCCCTGCACCAGTTCGACCACCACGGCGGCGGGCTTGGGGACGCCGCCGTTGGCGTCGCGCAGCGAGCGTTCCAGCAGCGCCACGCAGTTGGTCTCGCACGACTCCGGGGACAGCCCGAGCGGGCAGCGGGCGCAGTAGGAGAACGGGAAGAAGTGCACGCCGGGCATCCCGTCGGCGACCGGCTCCTTCTGCGCCACCAGGCCGGTGACCGCCATCGCCGAGTGGGTGGAGCCGTGGAACCCGCCCTGGAACGACACCACCGCGCCCCGTCCGGTGGCCGTCTTGCACAGCTTCAGCGCGGCGTCCACGGCGTTGGCCCCGGTCGGCCCGCAGAAGTGGACCTTCATCCGCGACCGCATCCCCGGCGGCAGCATCGACAGTTGGGCGTCGGTGAACTCGCGCTTGGCCGGTGTCGGGAAGTCCAGCCCGTGGGTGAGCGCGCGCAGCGACGCTTCGGCGGCCCGCACCACCTCCGGGTGGTTGTGGCCCAGGGCCAGCACGCCCGCGCCGGACAGGAAGTCGATGAACACGTTGTCGTCCACGTCGCGCACGTAGCTGCCGAACCCCTCGGCGAGCGCGATCGGCAGCCTGCGCGGGTAGGTGCGCGCGTTGGACTCCCACCGCCCCTGGTGCGCCAGGTACTCGGCCGACCGCGGACCGGGCAGGTCCGTGCGGACCACCGGTCCCCCGATCAGCTCCGGCACTCGACTCATGGTCGCCTCCTCACGGGCTGGTCCGCGGTGAGCTGTGCGGCGGGGTTGCCGCGCCACCGCGACCGCGGCGGGACCTGGGTCCCCTTCATCAGGAACGAGTCGGCTTCGAGCACCGCGTGCTCGCCGACCACCGTTCCGTAGTGGACGAACGCGCCGACGCCGAGCGTGACGCCCGTGCCCAGCGCGATGCGGTCGGACTTGAACGCCCCGTCCTCCAGCGAGTGCGCCTGGACGGCGGTGCCCGCGTTGAGCGAGCAGTCGTCGCCGATCACGACCAGCGACTTCTCCGGGATGGCGCAGCCGTCGTCGAACACGCGCCGCCCGATCCGCACCCCGAGCAGCCGCCACAGCACGCTCTTGAACGCCGTGCCGTTGAACAGCGCGAGGTACCGGCCGGGGCTGAGCTTCCAGAACCGCTCGTGCCGCCAGAACACCGGGTCGTAGATCGAGCAGAACCTCGGCCGCAGCGGCCGGAACCCCTGCGCGGCCCGTTCGACGAGCACCGCGAGCAGCACGGAGACCACGGCGGTGACGACGATCTCGGCGCTGATGGCGAGCCAGTCCAGCCGGGCGTGCAGGGTGCCGGCGGCCACGCCGACCAGCAGCACCGCGAACGCCTGGAGCCAGCCGGCCGCCAGGTGCAGCAGGGCGGTGGCGAGGTTGTGCCGGTTCTTGGCGGGCAGCCGCGCGCGCCGTTGGGCCGCGATGTCGAACCCGGTGTCGCGGTGCACGGTGCGCGGGATCTCGAACGGCGGCGAGCCGAGCAGCCCGGTGCCGGCGCGCACGGGGCCGTCCAGCGGCACAAGCACCTTCGTGGCCAACAGGCAGTCCTCGCCCACGCGCGCGTCCGGCGGGTAGAAGATGTCGTTGCCCAGGAACGAGTTCGCCGGGACCCGGACCTCGCGCAGGCGGAACGACGCGGCCGAGTACTCGGCGTTGAGCAGCCACAGGCCGTCGGAGGTCATGGTGCCGACGCCGACCTCGCACAGGGTGGGCGCCTCGTGCCGCACCTCGACGCCGAAGTTGGACCCGGTCTGCACCACCGCGCCCAGCCGGTAGCCCAGGGCGTGCAGGTAGTGCACGATCGCCGAGCTGTCGCCGAACAGGAGCGCCAACGCCCGGGAGTTGGTCAGGCGCAGCACCGCCCGGTGGCAGGAGTGCCGGAACCCGTACAGGGCCAGCGGTCGTCCCGGCGGGAGCAGGCGGGCCAGCAGCCGGGGGGCCGTGAGCGCGACGACCAGCACGGCCGCCAGTGCCCCGAGGTGGAGCACGGCCGCCTCGACCGCCAACTCCCCGTACAGCGCGGCGCGGGCGAAGTCGGCGCGCCCGTCGTAGACGACGCCCACCGCGAACCCGGTGGCCAGCAGCGCGGCGGGCAGCGACACCAGCACCAGCACCAGCAGCTGCGACACGCCGAACGCCACGCCGCGAACCCGGGACGGCCGCTCCGCCCGAAGACCGCGGTAGTCCACTGTGGACTTGCGGGCGGGCGAGCCGTGCCACGACTCCCCCGCCGGCACCGCCTGGCCGCGGTGCAGCGACGACGAGTGCCCGAGCTGGGCGCCGTCGCCGAGCGCGGTGTCCACGTCGAGCACGGTCGCCTCGCCCACGAACGCGTCGCGGCCGATCGCCACCGGCCCGGTGCGCAGCCACCCGCCGCGGACGTGGTAGCCGTTGAGGTGGCACTCGCCGCGGACCACCGCGCCCGCGCCGATCGTCACCAGGTCGGCGCACACCGGCGGGTGCCGGGTCAGCACGAGCGCCCCCGCGCCGATCCGCGCGCCCAGCGCCCGCAGGTACCAGACGTAGGGCGGCGACCCGGCGAACAGCACCGCCGGGCTGAACCGGACCAGCGTCGCGACCGTCCAGAACCGCAGGTACGCCCAGCCCCACAACGGGATCTCGCGCGCGGTCCAGCGGCCGACCAGCAGCCACTTGGCCGCGATCGGCACCGCCGAGGCCACCGCCAGGCCCAGCGCCGCCACCGCGACCGCGCGCGGGTACGCCGCGAGCGGGTCGGCGGCCTCGGCGATCCAGCCGAAGCCGGTCTCGGCCGCCCACCCCGCGCCGCAGGCGTAGGCGAGGAACACCAGCGCCTGGCCGACGCCGCACGACACGTGCCGGAGGGGGCCGTGGCGGCGGGCGGGCTCCACCCGTTCGGCGGCACCGGCCCGGGTCCCGTCCAGCGCCGCCGCGAGCGCCCGCACGGTCGGGTGGGCGTAGACCGCGGTCATGGCGACCGGCGGCAGGTCGGTCCGCTCCCGCACCACCGCGCCGAACCGGGCCAGCAGCAACGAATCCGCGCCCAGCACGGCGAAGAAGTCGTCCTCCACGGACACGCGCGCCAAGCCCAGCACGTCCGCCAACGCCGTGGCCAACGCCTGTTCGGTCGCGGTCGCCGGCGCCACGTGCGGCCCGCCCGCCGACGCGCGGGGCGACCGCGGCGGCGGCAGCGCGCGCCGGTCGACCTTGCCCGAGGCCGTCATCGGGACCAGGTCGAGCCGTTCGAGGTACGCGGGCACCATGTACGCGGGCAGCCGGTCGCGCAGCCGGCGGTAGACCTCCGGCGCGCCGGGGTCGGCGGCGTCCGCGCGCACGCTGTAGTACGCGACCAGTTCCACCGTCCCGTCGTCGCGCCGCGCGGGCTCCACGACGGCCTGCGCCACGCCGGGGACCTCCAGCAGCACCGACTCCACCTCGGTCGGCTCGACGCGGTAGCCGCGGACCTTGACCTGGGCGTCGATGCGCCCCAGGTACTCGATCTCGCCGTCGGGGCGGATGCGACCGAGGTCGCCGGTGCGGTAGATGCGGCCGGACGGGTTGTCCGGGATGCCCAGGAAGTCCGGGACGAACGCGCGTTCGGTGAGGTCGGGGCGGTTGAGGTAGCCGGTGGCCAGGCCGATGCCGGCGATGCCGATCTCGCCGGCCTCGCCGTGGTCGAGCGCGCGCGGCTCGTCCGGGTCGAGCACGACCACCGAGTAGGTGGGCAGCGGGACGCCGATGGTCACCGGCCGGTCGGGCCGCAGCACGGCCCAGGTGGCGGTGACCGTCGCCTCGGTGGGCCCGTAGACGTTGAGGAACCGCCGGTCCGGCCGGTGCCAGCGGCGGACCAGGTCCTCCGGGCACGCCTCGCCCGACACCAGCAGCAGCCGCAGGTCGGGCAGGTCCTCGTCCACGGTCGTCAGCAGCGTGGGCACGCAGCACAGCGCGGTGACCCGCCGGTCGGCGAGGAACCCGCGCAACTCCCGGCCGACCAGCGGCGGGCCCGGCGGGCGGGGCACCAGCGTCGCCCCGGCCAGCAGCGGCACCCAGGTCTCCTCCACCGCGAAGTCGAACGCGATCGTCATCCCCTGGTACACCCGGTCGCCCGGCCGCATGCCGTAGACCTCGGCCGCGACCCGCACGAAGTTGCAGATGGCGGCGTGCTCGATCGCGACGCCCTTGGGCCTGCCGGTGGAGCCGGAGGTGTAGACGACGTAGCACAGGTCGTCCACGGGACGGCCGCGTTCGTCCGCGCCGAGCCGCCCGCCGGGCACCGCCTCCGGGTCGAGCAGGTCCACGCACACCGCCGCCGACCAGGCCACCCGGTCGCGCAGGGTTGACACGGTCAGCACGCGGGCGATCCCGGCGTCGCGGGCGATGAACGCCAGGCGGTCGTCGGGGAACGCGGCGTCCAGGGGCACGTACACCGCGTTCAGCTTGAGCACCGCGAGCATCGCGGCGTAGGTCCGCGCGGGGTCGTCGAACAGCAGGCCGACGCGGTCGCCGGGCACCGTCCCCGCCGCGACCAGGTGCCGTGCCAGCCGGTTGGCGTGCGCGTCGAGTTCGGCGAAGGTCAGCGTCGCGTCGCCGGTGTCCACGGCGATCCGGTCGCCCATCTCCGCGCAGTGCCGCTCGAACAACGCGTCCAGGCGTTCACCGGGCCGCCGGCGCACCGGCTGGTCGGCGCAGGTGAGCACCGGCCCGTCGGCGACGCCCACGGGCACGTCGTAGGCGGTCACCGGGTGGCCTCGGCGAGGCCGAACTCCGCGTGCAGCGCCCGGGCCAGCGGGGCGACCCGGTCGGCGGCGACGACGGCGGTGAAGCGGGACGGCGAGGTCGTCATGGTCACGACCGCGTCCTGGAGGACGTCCAGCGTGCCCGCCAGGTAGCGCGGGTGGTCCAGCAGGCCCGTCCCGACGACCGACACGGACCCGAGACCGTCCTCGACGCTCCAGTCCGCGCCCAGCGCGCCGACGACCTCGGGCACCACGTCCTCGGCCGGCCCGCCCCGCACGGTGAACCGGACCTCGTCGGCGTCCCACCGCACCACGACGTCCGGCGCGAGCCCGTGGCGGGCCAGGTGCGCCAGCGCGAACGACCAGGGCACGCCCGAGACCGTCACCAGCCGCACGTCGCGCTCGTGCGCCACACCGACCACCCGGTGCCCGCCCTCCAGCGGCGCGGCGGCGACGGTCGTGCCGACCTCCGGCCGCTCGGTGTGGGCCACCCGCAGGCGCACGCCGTGCCGCGCGGCCACCGCCACCGACCGCGGGTGCAGCACCTTCGCGCCGCGACCGGCCAGTTCCAGCATGACGTCGTAGGGCACGGTCGAGAGCCGGCGCGCGCCGGGCACCACCGACGGGTCCGCGGTGAGCACGCCCGGCACGTCGGTGAAGATCTCGCAGTCGTCGCCGCCCAGCGCGGCGGCCAGCGCGACCGCCGTGGTGTCGGACCCGCCGCGGCCCAGCGTGCGCACGTCGTCGTCCTCGGTGCGCCCCTGGAACCCGGCGACCACCGCGACGTCCCACTGCCGCAGCCGCGCGAGCAGCCGGCCGCGCTCGACGTGCTGCACGACCCCGGCCCCGGGCCGTCCGCCCACCACGATCCCGGCCTGGTCGCCGCACAGCGACCCCGCGCGCACCCCGAGCCCGCGCAACGCCAGCGCCACCAGCGCCGCCGACGCCTGTTCCCCGGTGGCGAGCAACTGGTCCAGCTCGCGCGGGTCCGGCCGGTCGCCCACGACCCGGGCCAGCGCGATCAGGTCGTCGGTCGTGCGCCCCATCGCCGAGACGACGACCACCACCCGGTGCCCGGCCCCGACCGCGTCCGCCAACGCCCTCGCCACGGCCCGCACCCGGGCGGGGGTGGCCAGCGACGAGCCGCCGTACTTGCGCACGAGCACCGCGCCGGGCGGCGGCGCGCCCCGGCCCCCGGCCGGTCGCGCCGCGACGGTCCCGTGTGGATCGTGAGCACCTTCCATGACAAGCCCACCCCCTTGTTCCGAGCTGCGATCGAATGCGCCGGGCGACCCGTCGGTTCACCGCGGATGAGCGGGTCACGACCCCCCGAGCCGGCGGGCGAGATACCTGTGCGACGCGATGCGCCGGAACGGAAGGTAGCGCACCCGTGACGACCGGGTGCACCTCCAGAAGGATTATGCGGCCAATTTCGCAATTCCCGTCGGGGTTCCGCATTTATCGTGACACCGAACCGGTCGGTACAGGTCCGGCAAGCCCACCGGGGGTTCCGGCAGAATGCGGAACACAACCCTTCGAACGCCCGATTCATCGGCCCCGGATCGACGTGCCGTCCCAGGTAGTGGCCGTGACCAAAAGATGACCACGAGCAACACCGGCACCCTTCCAGGCGGCGCGCACTGGGCCGATCGGTGCGCGGTCGGCCCAGTGATCACAAAAGGCCGGCGCGGCTGCGGGCGCGCACTGCGGCACGCTGCCGCGATAAACAGATTTGCCGGCCCGACCGGTTGCCCCACCCGCTCATCCGACGTCGATCGGCCGGCAACGGACGACGCATTGCGGCGCATTCTGTGAAAAGCACCGCACTGGTGCGGTGAGTGCGTCGTCAAACAGCACGGACCGGCGAATCACGAAAATCAGCCGGCGCTCCGGCGGTGTCCTGCGAGGAAAGCGGCGCAGGCGTCGAGGGTGGTCAGGTCGCGGGCGTCGTCGTCCTCGACGGGGACGCCGGCGGCGCGGCCGAGTTCGACGGTGAACGCCTGGAAGTCCAGCGAGTCGAGGTCGAACGCCTCCCGCAGGTCGGCGTGCCCGTCGAGGCCCTCCACCTCGGCGTCGGGGGCGATGCGCCGCAGCGCCGCCAGGACGGTCTCCCGGGCCCGGTCGTCGTTCATGGTTCCTCCGGTCGGTTCAGCGCGTGGTCGAGCGCTTCCAGGAACAGCGCGCCGGTGTGGCCGTCGGTCGCGCGGTGGTCGGCGGACAGGGTCGCGGTCACCACGGGCCGCACGCCGAGCAGCCCGTCGACCGCCCACGGGCGCTCCACGACCTTGCCCAGCCCCACCAGGGCGACCTGCGGCGGGTGGATCACGCCGAAGACCGACTCCACGCCCCGGTCGCCGAGGTTGGTGACGGTCAGCGTCGCGGAGGTCAGCTCCGAACCGCGCAGGCGCCCGGTGCGGGCCCTGGCGACCAGGTCCCGCAGGCGGTCCATCAGGTCGACGACGGACAGCCCGGCCGCGTCGAGGATCGCGGGCGTCACCAGGCCGCCGCCGCGCAGCGCGACGGCCACCCCGAGGTGGACCCGGGCCGCCGGCTGGAAGCCGTCGTCCCAGAACCCGTTGAGCGCGGGCACCCGGGTAGCCGCCACGACGCACGCCTCCAACAGCGCCGCGACGGGCAGGACGTGCCGCTCGACGGGCAGGTCCCGGTTGACCTCCCGCAGCCGGCTCATCGTGCGGGTCAGGTCGATGGTGGTGCTCAGGTAGTAGTGCGGGATCTCGCGCTTCGAACGGGCCATCAGGCGGGCGGTGGCTTCCCGGGCCGTGGCCTGGCGGGCCTTGGCTTGGCGGGCGGTGGCTTGGCGAGCGGACGGCTTGGCCCGGCTCGGGGCGGCACGCTCGACCGGAGCACCGTCGGCGGCGGCTCGCTCGGCGGCGGCTGGTTCGGCGGCGGCTCGCTCGGCGGCGGCTGGTTCGGCGGCGGCTCGCTCGGCGGCGGCGGCACGGATGTCGGCCGCGTGGACGACGCCGTCCTTCCCCGGCGCGGCGGTCGCCGGGTCGACCGACAGTTCGGCGGCCAGCCTGCGCGCGTACGGGGTGATGCGTCGCCGCATTGATACGCCGGCGGGCTGGGGGCGGGTCGCGCGCTGGATGTCCGCCCGGGTGATCGCACCGCCCCGGCCGGTGCCGTGGACGGTGTCGAGGTCGATCCCGAGTTCGGCGGCGAGCTTGCGCACCAACGGGCCGGTGATGGGGCGCTTGGCCGGTCCGGGTCGGTGCGGGGTGCTCTGCGCGGATGCCAGGGCGGGTGTCGGGGCGGGCGGCGGCGGTTGCGGCGCGGCGGCACTCGGCTCGGCGGCGGTCCTCTGCCCCGTGGTCGTCGGCTCGGTGGCGATGACGGCCAGCGGGGTGCCGACCGGGACGGTTTCGCCGGGCTGCACCAGGATGCGGTCCACGGTGCCGCCGGCGAAGCACTCCACCTCCACCGCCGCCTTCGCCGTGTCCACGACCGCGATCGAATCGCCCTTGCGCACCTGGTCCCCGGGCTTGACCAGCCACTCCAGGAGCGTGCCCTCCTCCATGTCGGCCCCCAGCGAGGGCATGGTGAACTCAGCCACCGCGCACCGCCCTCGTCGCGGCGGCCACGATCGTCGCCGGTTGCGGCAGCGCGGCCTGCTCCAGGTGCTTCGCGTACGGGATCGGCACCTCCGCCGCGCACACCCGCTCGACCGGCGCGTCCAGGTCGTAGAACGCCCGCTCGGCGATCCGGGCGCTCACCTCGGCGGCGAACCCGCCGCTGCGCCAGCCCTCGTCCACCACGACCGCCCGGTGGGTGCGGCGCACCGACGCCAGCACGGTCTCCTCGTCCAGCGGCCGGAGGCTGCGCAGGTCGACGACCTCCGCCGCCACGCCCTGCGCCGCCAGCGCGTCCGCGGCCTCCAGGCACTTGGGCAGGCAGCCGCCGTAGGTCACCAACGTGACGTCCGAACCGGCCCGCCGGACCACCGCGCGGTCCAGGTCGACCGGGCCGGCGCCGTCCAGGTCGCCGGACGCGCCGTAGAGGGCGCCGTGCTCGAAGAGCAGGACCGGGTCGGGGTCGGCCAGTGCGGTGGCGAGCATGCCGCGCGCGTCCTCCAGCGTCGCCGGCGCGACGACGCGCAGCCCGGGGATGTGCGCGTACCAGCCCTCCAGGCTGTGGGAGTGCTGCGCGGCCACCTGCCGGCCCGCGCCGGTGGTCATCCGGATCACCAGCGGCACGGCGAACTGACCGCCGGACATGTGCAGCAGAGTCGCCGCGTTGTTGAGGATCTGGTCCAGCGCGAGCAGGCTGAAGTTGACCGTCATGATCTCCACGATCGGCCGCATCCCCGCCAGGGCCGCACCGATCCCCGCGCCCACGAACGCCGACTCCGACAGCGGGGTGTCGCGGACGCGGTCGGGTCCGAACTCCTCCAGCAGCCCCGCGCTCACCGCGAAGGTGCCGCCGTAGCGGCCGACGTCCTCCCCCATCAGGAACACCCGGTCGTCGGTGCGCAGCGCGTCCCTGAGCGCCTCGCGCAGGGCTTCGCGGTAGGTGGTCTTCATGGTCGCTCCGAGACGACGAACCGGGTCAGGTCCGCCACGGGTTCGGGCGGCGCGGCGTCGGCCGCCGCCACCGCGTGGTCGATCTCCGCGGCGACCTCGCGCTCCACGGCGGCGAGGTCGAGGTCGGGGTGGGCGGCGAGCAGCAGGTCGATCGGGTCGCGCCGCTTCCACGCCTCGACCTCGGCCTTGTCGCGGTAGCGGTCCGCGTCGTACATGGAGTGCGCGCGGAACCGGTAGGTGCGCAACTCCAGGAAGCACGGCCCGTTGCCGCCCCGCACGTACTCCAGCGCGCGTCGGGCCGCGTCGCGCACCGCGAGCACGTCCATCCCGTCGACCGCCCACGACAGCAGGCCGTAGGAGCCGGCCCGCAGCGCCAGGTCGGTCTGGGCGTGCTCGCGCGCCAGCGCGGTGCCCATCGCGTACTGGTTGTTCTCGCAGCAGAACAGCACCGGCAGCCGCCACAGCGCGGCCAGGTTGACCGACTCGTGGAACTCGCCCTCGGCCACCGCCCCGTCGCCGAAGAAGCAGGCGGTGACCCGGTCGCGCTCCCGCATGAGGTCCCCGAGCGCGAGCCCGACCGCGACGGGCAGGCCGCCGCCGACGATGGCGTTGCCGCCGTAGAACCGCCGTTGCGCGTCGAACAGGTGCATCGAGCCGCCCCGGCCCCGGCTGCACCCGGTGACGCGGCCGAACATCTCGGCCATCACCGACTCCATCGACAGGCCGCGGGCCAGCGCGTGGCCGTGCTCCCGGTAGGTGGACACCACGGCGTCGTCGGGCCGCAACTCCGGGATGATCCCGGCGGCCACGGCCTCCTCCCCCACGTAGAGGTGCAGGAAGCCGCGGATCGCGCCCGCGCTGTAGAGCTCCGCGCACCGCTCCTCGAACCGGCGGATGCGCACCATCTCGCGCAGCAGGTCGGTGTGGCGCTTGCGGTCGTCGCTCACGGGGTCCCCTCCAGGGTCGAGGTGTCCCCCTCCGGCAGGCCCAGTTCCCGCGCTTTGAGCAGGCGCCGCATCACCTTGCCGCTGCGGGTGTGCGGCATGTGCTGCTCGAAGGCGATCTCCTTGGGCGCCACCGCCCCGAGCCGGCGCCGCCCGAACGCGACCAGCTCGGACCTCAGGTCCTCGGTGGGCGCGTAACCGCCGCGCAGGGCCACGAACGCCTTCACGACCTCGCCCGCGACCGGGTCGGGCTTGCCGATCACGCCCGCCTCCCCGACGGCGGGGTGCTCCATCAGCACGCTCTCCACCTCGAACGGCCCGACCAGGTGGCCGGCGGACTTGATCACGTCGTCGGCGCGCCCGACGAACCAGTAGTAGCCGTCGGCGTCGCGGCGGGCGAGGTCGCCGCTGAGGTACCAGTCGTCGACGAAGGTCGCGCGGTAGCGGGAGTCGTCGTGCAGGTAGCCGCGGAACATCGACGGCCAGCCCGGCCGCAGCGCCAGCTCGCCGACCTCGTCGGGGTCGGTGACCTCCACGACGTGGCCGCCCACCAGGGCGACCTGGTTCCCGGCGCGGCGCAGCAGGCCGACGCGCACGCCCGGCAGCGGTCGGCCCATCGACCCCGGCCGGATGTCGGCGGCGGCGAAGTTGGCGATCATGATGGCGCCGGTCTCGGTCTGCCACCAGTTGTCGTGGACGGGCAGGCCGAGCGCTTTCTCGCCCCACACCACCACTTCCGGGTTGAGCGGCTCCCCGACGCTGGCGACGAACCGCAGGCTCGACAGGTCGTAGCGGCCCGGCAGGTCGTCGCCCGCGCGCATGAGCATCCGCAGCGCCGTGGGCGCGGTGTACCAGACCGTCACGCGTTCGTCGCTCAACGCCCGGTACCAGCCGTGCGCGTCGAAGTCCGACGCGTCGACCACGACGGTGACGCCGTGGGTGAGCGGGGCGATGATGCCGTAGGAGGTGCCGGTGACCCAGCCGGGGTCGGCGGTGCACCAGTAGACGTCGTCGGGGTGCAGGTCCAGCGCGTACGCCGCGGTGACGTGGTGCGCCACCACCGCCCCGTGGACGTGCACCGCGCCCTTGGGCTTCCCCGTGGTGCCGCTGGTGAAGTGCAGCAGCGCCATGTCCTCGGGGTCGGTCGGCGGGATGGTGAACTCGTCGCTCGCCGCCGCCATCGCCGAGGCGAGGTCGACGGTGTCGGGCACGTCGGTGTCGCCGCCGACCAGCAGCACGTGGTCCAGCGAGGGCAGGGACGCGCGCAGGGCCGCGACCCGCCGGCGGTACAGCTCCGGGGTCGTCACCAGCACGCGCACGTCGCCCAGCCGCAGCCGCTCCCGCACCGGCTCGGGGCCGAACGCCGAGAACAGCGGCGCGTAGACGCTGGTGTTCTTCAGGGTGCCCAGGGCCGTCACGTACAGCTCGGGCACCCGCCCGAGCAGGGTCGCCACCCGGTGCCCCTTGCCGACGCCCAGCCCGCGCAGCACGTTGGCGAACCTGTTGGTGGCGCGCATCAGGTCGTCGTAGGTCAGCTCGGTGACCCGGCCGGCGCGGTCCCGGCAGCGCAGCGCGACCCGGCCGGCGCCGGCGTGCCGGTCCACGGCCTCGTGGGCGATGTTGAGGCCGCGTCCGCCGGGCAGCCCGTCGAGCGCCCGCCGGGCGGTGGCCCAGGAGAACCCGGCCCGGGTGGCCGCGTAGTCGGTCAGGTTCGGTACGACGCCGGCGGCGCCGGGCTTGCGAACGGGTTGCCACTCCACGAGCCGACCTCCCTGTCGTGCGGTCGCGGCGGTTGCCTGCTGCCGAGCGTGCCCGCCGGGCGGACGGCTGCGGCAGTACCGCCAGGACCGCCGTGCCGGGGACTTTGGTCCCGCCGCGCCAGGGCCCCGCGCCGCGGCGGACCGGTCAGGCGGCCGACAGGGCGCGCAGGACGTCCGTGCCCGAGGTGGTGAGGACCGCCGCGCCGGCCGCGGAGCGCACCAGGCCACCGCCGAGCAGGTCGGCGGTGGCGGTGAAGTCGCACCACAGGCCGTCCACGGTGAGGCTGGGGTGCCGCTCCCCGGTCAACCGGCCGCGGCCCTCCGAGATCGCCTTCAGCATCGCCCTGTGCCTCGCGGTGTAGTCCATGTCACTCATCTCCTTCCGCCACCTTCGAGGGTTCGCCGGTCGCGGTGACGGCGGCAGGAGCGGAGGAAGTCGATGCGACGGGACCATCGGACACGACGAGACGGGGACCAGCGGCCCGCCGGTCAGGGGGCGGGAGCCCGCCCGGTGACGGGGCTACCGTCGCCTCCGCCAACTCCTCGCGCAACTGTGCGAGGGTTTCCACCAACCCGATCTCCACGACGACCTGCCGACGTCTGTTCACGATCGTGGGTGAACCGCCGTTCCAGCGCCGACCGACGGCCCGGTCCGTCAGGTGGCCGGGAAGGTCACCCGGACGGTCGTCGCGTGCAGGATCCGCCCGTCGGCCGCCGAATGTTCGGCGAAGACCACCCAGCCGGTGCCGCCGTTGGGCGCGGTGAAGGTGATGTCGCCGCTGAACGGCCGTTGCTCGTCGCCGCCGCCGGTGACGAAGCCGGTGCCGACCTCCGTGGTGCCGCCGCCCTGGTCGGCCAGCACGCGGACGGCCACGTTGCCCTCGAAGGTGTGGGCCGTGCCCGTGACGCGCAGGGGTGAGAGCACGGTCTGGCCGGCGGTCGGGGTGTCGACGCGGATGGGGTCGGTGCGGGTGCCGGTGACCGTCCACCGTCCCTCGCGGCGCAGCGACACCACGGTCGTGATCGTGGGCATGGGCTCACCGGTGTTGGGCGAGCGGGCGAAGAAGGTCACCTCGGCGGTGCCGTCGCCGACCCACCGGAACGGACCTTCGGCGGGGTCCGCCATGCCCACCGCGGACTTGAGGAACCGGCGCGCCTCGGCGACGGCGGGCGCGGTGTCGCCGGGGTTCCCGGTCGGCGGGGTGAGTTGGAGCCATTCGTAGAAGGCGGCCACGTCACCGTCGAACGAGTAGATCGTGGACCGCACGGTCGGGAACTGCTTGAGCGTCGCGTCGAGTTCGGCCATCAGCGCGGCGCTGCCGAAGCTGGTGCTCGCGTTCGGGATCGTGCGGCTGAAGTTCGCGAAGTCGGCGTGCGCGACCCCGTTCTCGACGCGGACCGCGCGCAGGCTGTCCGCCGTGGCGGGCACGAACAGCGACCAGTAGCCCTGCTCGGCCTCCGCGGCCGTCGTGCCGCCGAGCAACTGCTTCAGCGCCGCCGTGGCGACCATGTCGGAACGGGGCACCGTTCGCGGCACGGCGACGACGCGGCCCGGGTCGTCCGCTTCGCCCCGGTGGAAGAACACCCGGACCTCCATCGTGTCCGCGGTGGTCGTCGTGGGGACCGGCGGCGACGACGTCCCGGAGTCGGTGGACCGGCCGCGGTTCACCACGAAGGCCACCACCGCGACCAGGACCGCCACGACCGCCACGACGCCCGCGATCCACCACGCCCGGCGCTTGTCGACAGGAGTGCTCATCGTCCTCTCCTCCCTCTCCCCTCCAGGCTGGTCGGCTGGGAAGCGTTGGGACAGAACCGAAAGGGCTGGCGTCGAGCGGCGAAGGTCCTTGGTTGTCGGGAATGCGGCAGGCGCGGCGGCGGGGCGCGGGGCGGCGGGGGCGGCGGGGTGCGGGCGCGGCGGGGTGCGGGCGCGGCGGGGTGCGGCGCGGCGGGGTGCGGCGCGGCGCGGCGGGGTGCGGCGCGGCGGGCGAGGCGGAAGGCGTGGGGATCGAGGGCGGGTGGTCAGCGGGCGGGGGCGACCGGTTCGGTGTGGCCGGTGTCGACTTCCACGGCCGGCTCGACCGCGGCGACCTGCGTGGTGGCGGGCGGCGCGGGGAGGGTGGCGGGGTGGTGGCGGCGCAGGCGGTTGGCGTTGCCGACCACCGACAGCGAGCTGAGTGCCATCGCGGCGGCGGCGAGCACCGGGCTCAGGCGCAGGCCCAGGAACGGGTAGAGCACGCCGGCGGCGACCGGGACGCCGACCGCGTTGTAGACCAAGGCGAAGAACAGGTTCTGGCGGATGTTGCGCATGGTCGCCCGCGACAGCCGGATCGCGGTGACCACGCCCGCCAACGAACCGGAGATGAGGGTGATGTCGGCGGCCTCGATCGCGACGTCCGTGCCGGTGCCGATGGCCAGCCCGATGTCGGCCCGGGCGAGCGCGGGGGCGTCGTTGATGCCGTCGCCGACCATGCCGACCCGGCGGCCTTCCGCTTGCAGGCGGCGGATCTCGTCGGCCTTGTGCTCCGGCAGGACTTCGGCGAGCACGCGGCGGATGCCGACCTGGCGGGCGATCGCGGCGGCGGTGCGCGGGTTGTCGCCGGTGATCATGACGACGTCCAGGCCGAGCCGGTGCAGCGCGGCGATCGCGGCGGTGGAGTCGGCCTTGACGGTGTCGGCCACAGCGAGCACGCCGGCGGGCCGGCCGTCCACCGCGACCAGGACCGGGGTCTTGCCCTCGGTGGACAGGTCCGCGGCGATCGGGTCGAGCGCGCCGGTGTCCACGCCGGCGTCGCCGAGCAGCCTGCGGGTGCCGACGAGCACGGCGTGCCCGTCGACGGTGGCCCGCACGCCGCCGCCGGTGACCGAGTCGAACCCGGACGCGGCGGCCGGGGTGAGGCCGCGGTCGCGGGCCCCGGCGACGATGGCCGACGCGAGGGGGTGCTCGCTGTCGGCTTCGGCGGCGGCCACGAGGGCGAGCAGGTCGTCCCCGGCGATCGCGGCGGTGGCGCGGACGTCGGTGAGGGCGGGCCGGCCGGCGGTGATGGTGCCGGTCTTGTCCAGCACGACCGTGTCGAGCTTGTGCGCGGTCTCCAGGGCTTCGGCGGAGCGGATCAGGATGCCCGCGCGGGCACCCTCGCCGGTGCCGACCATGATCGACAACGGGGTGGCCAGGCCGAGCGCGCACGGGCAGGCGATGATCAGCACCGCGACGGCGGAGACCAGCGCGAGGGTGAGCGCGGGGGCCGGCCCGACCAGGTACCAGGCGGTGAACGCGGCGACGGCCACCGCGATGACCACGGGGACGAAGTAGGCGGACGTCGCGTCGGCCAGGCGCTGGATCGGGGCCTTGGAGGCCTGGGCCTGCCGGACCAGGCGGATGATCTGGGCGAGCACGGTGTCCGCGCCGACCTTGGCGGCCCGGACGCGCAGGGAGCCGGTGGTGTTGATGGTGGCGCCGATGACGGTGTCGCCGGCGTGCTTGGTGACCGGGATGGGCTCGCCGGTGACCATCGACTCGTCCACGGCGGACCGTCCGGACAGGACGGTGGCGTCGACGGGGACCTTCTCGCCGGGGCGGATCACGACCTCGTCGCCCACGACGACCCGCTCGACCGGGATCTCGGTCTCGACGCCGGCGCGGACGACGCGGGCGGTGCGGGCCTGGAGGCCGAGCAGCGCGCGGACGGCTTCGCCGGTGCCCGCCTTGGCGCGGGCCTCCAGCAGGCGGCCGAGCAGGATCAGGGTCAGGATCACGCCGACGGCTTCGTAGTAGACCTCGCGGACGTCCTCCGGGAGCAGGCCCGGGGCGAGGGTGACGACGAGGCTGTAGCCGTAGGCGGCGACCGTGCCGAGGGTGATGAGGCTGTTCATGTCCGCGTCGCGGTGGGCGAGGGTCAGCCAGCCGGTGCGGTGGACGGGCCACCCGGTGTAGAGCATCACCGGGGTGATCAGGGCGAGCTGCACCCAGTGGTCGAGCAGCACCCCGGGCACCCAGTCGGCGCCGAACAGCTCGTGCGCCATCATCGCGACCAGCACGGGCAGCGTGAGGACCGCGCCCACCAGCACCCGCCGGGTCAGGTCGCCGATCTCCGCGCGCCGCTCCCGGGCCTGGGCGGCTTCCTCCTCGGCGGCGGTGCGCGAGTCCGTCGTCCCCAGGGGTGCCGTGGTGGCCGGTGCGGTGCCGTCGGTCTCGTCGGCCGGCTCGACCACCAGGCTGCCGTGGATCATGTTCATGCCGCAGGAGAACCCGAACGTGCCCGCGCGGTCCGGGTCGATCCGGACGGTGGTCCGGGTGGAGGCGGGCAGCGCGGCGTTCACGCCGAAGTCGGGGAACACGACGTGCGAGGTGCAGTCGCCGCTTTCCCGGCGGTGGAACACCAGTTCCACGGGGACGCCCTGGCGCACCCGGATGACGTCGGGCCGGTAGCCGCCGCGCACCGTGACCTCGACGCGCTGCACCCCGTCGGCCACCTCCGCGCGGCGGGCGCGGCGGGGACCGAAGAAGTACCAGCCCAGCCCGGCGATGACGGCCACGGCGGTCGCCAGCACGACGATGTCGGCGGTGGTCATGGGAGTGCTCCCTTCACCGGTGCGCGGAGGCTGGCCCGATCGTGCGCGCGGAACGGCCACCGGGGACAGGGACGTCGGTAGGCGGGCGGCAGGGACTTCCGGCCCACGCGGGATGTGTGGCGGACGCGACCGGCGCGGTGGACGCGACCGGCGTGGTGAGCGCGGCCGGCGTGGTGAACGCGGCCAGCGGGGTGGACGCGACCGGCGGAGTGGATGCTCGGTCCCGGGTCGGAGGGCCCGGCCGGGCGAGCCGTGCTGCTCTGTCGCCCGGTGCCCGGGTCGGGCGAGGGTTCGGTCATGGGTGCGACTGGTGGACGACGGCGGCTGCCGTCCGGGGAAACGGCCCTGCTCGTGGTGGTCGCGGCGCTGGTCGCCGCCGGCGGGGTGGCGCGGGTGGCCGGGCCGGTGCCCGCGGCGGTGCTGTGGGCCGCGGCGGACGTGGTCGCCCTGGTGCCGACGGTCGTGTGGGTGGTCGCCGACCTGCGGGTTCGCCGGTACGGCGCGGACCTGCTGGCGGTGCTCGCCCTGGGCGGCACGCTCGCGGTCGGCGAGTTCCTGGCCGGGGCGGTCATCGCGGTCATGGTGGCCACCGGCCGCCTGCTGGAGGCCGCCGCGCGGCGGCGCGCCGGGCGGGACCTGTCGGCGCTGCTGGAGCGGGCCCCCGGGCAGGCCCACCTGCGGCGCGGCGAGGACGTCGAGACCGTGCCGGTCGGGCTGGTGCGGCCCGGTGACCGGGTGGTGGTGCTGCCCGGCGAGGTCGTGCCGGTCGACGGCGCGCTGGTGGTCGACGGGACGTTCGACGAGTCGGCGTTGACCGGGGAAGCCGTCCCGGTGACCAGGCGCGCCCCGGAGCCGGTGCGCAGCGGCGTGGTCAACGCCGGCGCCGCGGTCGACCTGACCGCCACGGCCACCGCCGGCGACAGCACCTACGCGGGCGTGGTCGCGCTGGCCCGGCAGGCCGCGGCGAGCAGCGCGCCGGTGGCGCGGCTGGCGGACCGCATCGCGGTGTGGTTCCTGCCCGCGGCCCTGCTGGTCGCCGGGCTGGCCTGGGCCTTCACCGGCGACCCGGAGCGGGCGGTGGCCGTGCTGGTCACCGCGACGCCGTGTCCGCTGCTGCTCGCGGTGCCCATCGCGGTCACCGGGGGCATGTCCCGCGCGTCGCGCGCCGGTGTCGTGGTCAAGGGCGGCGCGGCCCTGGAACTGCTCGGCCGGGTCAGCACCCTGGTCATGGACAAGACCGGGACGGTCACCGAGGGCAGGCCCGAGGTCGTGGACCTGGTGTGCGCGCCGGGCACGACCCGTGAGGAGGCCTTGGCGCTCGCGGCGGGCGTCGAGCGGTACTCCCCCCACGTGCTGGCCTCGGCGGTGGTGCGCGCCGCCGAACGGGCCGGTGTGCGGCCCGCGAACGCGCACGGCGTCACCGAGGAACCCGGCCGGGGCGCCCGCGGCGACGTCGACGGCCGGACCGTCCACGTGGGACGGCTGCCCTCCGCCGCGCCCCAACCGGACTGGGCGCGCGACGCCGCCCGCCGGGCGCACCTGGACCTGGCCGGCGTCATCTGGGTCAGCCGGGACGACGAGCCGGTGGCCGCGCTGCTGGTGCGGGACCGGATCCGGACCGACGCCGCGCGGACCATGCGCAGGCTGCGGGCCGCGGGGGTGCGGCGCGTCGTGCTGCTCACCGGCGACCGGGTCGACAACGCGGTGGAGGTCGCCGGGATGCTGGGCATCGACGAGGTCCACGCGAACGCCACCCCGGCCGACAAGATCGCGCTCGTGCGCGCGGCCCGCTCCGGCGGGACCACCGCGATGGTCGGCGACGGCATCAACGACGCTCCCGCGCTGGCCGCCGCCGACGTCGGCGTCGCCCTGGGCTCGCGCGGCTCCACCGCCGCGGCGCAGGCCGCCGACGCGGTGATCCTGGACGACCGGATCGACCGCCTCGCCGACGCCGTCGACACCGCGCGCCGCGCCCGGCGCGTCGCCCTGCAAAGCGCCGGCCTGGGCACCGTCCTGTCGCTGCTGGCGATGCTCGCCGCCGCCGGCGGCTTCCTGGTCCCGGTCGCCGGCGCGCTGGTGCAGGAGGCCATCGACCTGGCGGTGATCGCCAACGCGCTGCGCGCCCTGGGCGGCCGGACCCGCCGACCGCACGCCGAAGCCGACCGGCTGCTGCACCGCTTCGCCCACGAGCACGAGGAACTGCTCCAGGTGCGGGCGATGGTCCGGCAGGCGGCCGACGCCGTCGCCCGCGGGGGCGATCCGGACGCCGACGCGCTCGTGCGCCGCACCCACCGCTTGCTCACCGAACGGCTGCTGCCCCACGAGCGCGCCGAGGAGACCACCCTCTACCCCGCGTTGACCGAGGTCCTGGGCGGCGCGGAGGCGACGCTGACGATGAGCCGCGGGCACGCCGAGATCGAACGGCTGGTGCGCCGGCTGGGCCGTCACCTGGCCACGTCGCCCGACATCGGCCGGCTCGACCGGACCGGCGACCTCCTGGCGACCCTGTACGGGTTGGACGCGATCCTGACCCTGCACTTCGCCCAGGAGGAAGAGGCTTACTTCACCCTCGCCACGACGCCGGGCTGATTTCCGGTCGTGGGAGGGGTTTCGAGCGGTTCCCGGCTTCGGGGGGAGGAAATCGGGAACCGCTCGACCGCTGGGAAGGGGGGAGGTCCCAGCGCGAGCAGTGTAGGCCCCACGCCGTGCGTTGGGTAGCGGCACGCCTCGACTCCGCGCGCTGGGGTATCGGCACGGCTCAAGTCGGTGCGCCGCAACGGGTCGCGGGGTGGCGCGCGGTGGCCTGTGCGCGGCCCGACCCGCGTGGCGCGCAGAACAGGTGACCGAAGGCCCCGCGCGGTCCGTCCGGAGGTCCCTTGGCCCGGGCCGGCCCGCCGCGCAACCGTGGCGGCATGACGACGAATTCCCGGCGCCTGCTCGGCGCTCTCCTGGTGGTGGCGGTGGTGACGGCGGGTTGCGCGGCCGGACCGAACGACGTGTCCACTGTGGACGGTGTGCCGCCGGCGGGTTTCTGGCCCGGTGTCTGGCACGGGCTCATCCACCCGATCACGTTCATCGTTTCCCTGTTCAACCACAACGTCAACATCTACGAAGTGCACAACAACGGTAATTGGTACAACTTCGGCTTCGTGCTCGGCATAGCCGTGCTGCACACGTTCACCAGTGGCAACGCCGCGCGCCGCGGGCGCAGGCGGCGCGGTGGTTCTCCCGCCTGACCCGTCGGCCGCCCGGGTGATCGGTGACCAAGGGCCCGGTCGTGACGGGTCCTGCGGCGGTGTGGGGTCGTCGCCCGTCCTGGCCAGGCTGTCGGGGGTGATCGCACCGGGCGGTCCGGACAGGGAAGCGAGGACATCTCGTGAGCGCAGACACGACGGCCCCCGAAGTGGGGACGACAACGGGCGGCGACCCGCCCGGGCGGCGCGGGGGCGGGTTCGGGTTGCCGACCGCCACCGCGCTGGTCATCGGGTCGGTCATCGGCACCGGCGTGTTCGGCCTGCCGAGCGCGTTGGCCGCGTTCGGCCCGATCAGCCTGGTGGCCTTCGTCCTGGTGACGATCGGGGCGCTGGCGCTGGCCATGACCTTCGGCGCGCTGTCCAACCGCCTGCGCGGTTCCGGCGGGCCGTACGTGTACGCCCGGGACGCTTTCGGCGACTTCGCGGGCTTCCTCAACGCCTGGTGCTACTGGATCACCGCCTGGGCGGGCAACGCGGCGATCGTCGTGGCGCTGGTCGGTTACGTCGAGGTGTTCGTCAACACCGACCACCGGGTGGGCTGGTCGATCGTGATCGCCCTGGCGGGCCTGTGGATCCCGGCGCTGGTCAACCTGTCCGGGCTGCGCAACTTCGCGGTGACCCAGGTCGTGTCCACGGTGCTCAAGTTCGTGCCGCTGCTGTTCATGGCCACCGTCGGGCTGCTGTTCGTCAAGGCGGACAACTTCGGCGCGTTCAACAGCAGCGGCACGTCCGCCGGCGCCGCCGTCTCCGCCGCCGCGGCGATCGCGTTGTTCAGCTACATCGGCATCGAGACCGCGTCCGTGGCCGCCGGCCGGGTGCGCGAACCGGGCCGCAACGTCGGCCGCGCGACCGTGCTGGGCACCCTGGGCTGCGCGGTGGTCTACGTGCTGGGCACGCTGACCGTGTTCGGCACCGTGCCCAACGCGGCGCTGCGCGACTCCACCGCGCCGTTCACCGACTCCGCCAACGCCATCTTCGGCGGCCAGTGGGCCGGTCAGGCCGTGGCGGTCGCGGCGGTCGTGTCCGGGTTGGGCGCGCTCGTCGGCTGGACGCTCGTCGTGGGCGAGATGCCGATGGCGGCGGCCCGCGACCGCCTGTTCCCCGCCCGCTTCGCCCGCACCCGCGGCGGCGTCCCGCACTTCGGCATCGTCAGCTCGACCGTGCTCGCCTCGGTGCTCGTCGTGGTCAGCTACACCAACTTCGAGCAGGTCTTCACCACGCTGGTGCTGCTGTCGGTCTTCACCGCCGTGGTGCCCTACCTGTTCAGCGCGGCGGCCCAGCTGTACTGGCTGGTGGTGCGCGGCCGGGCGGCGCACCGCGCGCACCTGGTGCGCGACTGCGGGATCTCGGCGCTGGCGCTGGTCTTCTCGTTCTGGGCGCTGGCGGGCAGCGGCTACCAGGCCGTCTACTACGGCGTGGTCTGCCTGCTGCTGGGCGTCCCGGTCTACGTCTGGCTCAAGGCCGGCCGCCACGAGTACGGCGAGCACCCGACCGCGGCGGGGCAGCGGTGAGCGCCGCGCACGGCGTCCACTCCGAGGTCGGGGCCCTGCGCCGGGTCGTGGTGCACCGGCCCGGCCTGGAGCTGGACCGCCTGACCCCGGCCAACTGCGACGACCTGCTGTTCGACGACGTGCTGTGGGCGGAGAAGGCGCGCGCGGAGCACGACTTCTTCACCGCCGTGCTGCGCGGCCGGGGCGTCGTCGTCCACCACTTCGCCGACCTGCTCGCCGAGACGCTCGCCCTGCCCGAGGCCCGGGCGTTCGTGCTGGACCGCGTGTGCACGCCCGAACAGCTCGGCCCGACCCTGGTGGAGCCGGTGCGCGAGTTCGCCGAGAAGGTGGACGCCCCGGTGCTGGCCGAGTTGCTCGTCGGCGGGATGACCCGCGCGGACCTGTCGCCGCTGGACGTGCGCAGCCTGCGCTGGAGCACGCTGGGCTTGGACGACTTCGTGCTCCCGCCGCTGCCCAACACGCTGTTCCCGCGGGACAGCTCCGCCTGGATCGGCGGTGGCGTGACGATCAACCCGATGGCCAAGCCGGCCCGGCGGCGGGAATCGCTGCACTGCCGGGCCGTCTACCGCTTCCACCCGCTGTTCGCCGCGGCCGACTTCCCCGTCTACTGCGGCGACGACGACCGGGAGCACCACCCCGCCACCGTGGAGGGCGGCGACATCCTGGTGCTCGGCCGCGGCGTGGTGCTCATCGGCATGGGTGAGCGCACCACGCCCATGGGTGTGGAAGTGCTCGCCGCGCAACTGCTGCGCACCGGCCGGGCCACCACCGTGATCGCCGTCGAACTGCCGAAGTCGCACGCGTTGATGCACCTGGACACCGTCCTGACGATGCTCGACGTCGACACGTTCGTCCGCTACCCCGGCCTGGACCCGGACGCGCTGCCCACCTGGGTGATCACCGCCGCGGACCCGTTGGAGGTCGTGGAGCGCGGCGCGGCCGGGATGCGCGTGCAACAGCGCCAGGGCCTGTTCGCGGCGGTGGCCGACGCGTGGGGCGCGGACCGCCCGCGGGTGCTGTGCGCCGACGAGGACGCCCGCGCCGCCGAGCGCGAGCAGTGGGACGACGCGAACAACTTCCTGGCCCTCGCACCCGGCGTCGTCGTCGGCTACGAGCGCAACACCGTCACCAACACCATGCTGCGCGACCACGGCATCGAGGTCGTCGCCATCCCGGGCAGCGAACTCGGCCGCGGCCGGGGCGGCGCCCGGTGCATGACCTGCCCCGTCCAGCGCGACGGCATCTGAGAGGAAACGACATCCCATGCGCCACCCCGGATCACTGCTCAAGGAACTGGACCTCGACAAGGCCGCCTTCCTCGCCCTGGTGGACGCCGCCGCCAAGCTCAAGCGCGCGAAGGCCGACGGCGTCGAGATCCCCGCGCTGAGCGGCAAGAACATCGCCCTGGTCTTCGAGAAGAGCTCGACCCGCACCCGGTGCGCGTTCGAGGTCGCCGCGCACGACCAGGGCGCCCACGTCACCTACCTCGACCCGACCGGCTCGCACATGGGCCGCGACGAGTCCGTCCCGGACACCGCGAAGGTGCTCGGCCGGATGTTCGACGGCATCGAGTTCCGCGGCTTCGCCCAGGACACCGTCGAGCTGCTCGCCGACCACGCCGGGGTGCCGGTGTGGAACGGGCTGACCGACTCCTGGCACCCCACCCAGGCGCTCGCCGACGTCCTCACCATGACCGAGCACCACCCGGGCCCGGTGGAGGAGATCTCCTTCTGCTTCGTCGGCGACGGCCACAACAACGTCGCCCGCTCCCTGCTGGTCACCGGGGCGCTGCTGGGCATGGACGTGCGCATCGCCGCGCCCCGCGAGCTGTGGCCGCCCGACGACGTCGTGGCCGCCGCGCGCGGGCTGGCCGAGACCAGCGGGGCGCGCGTGCTGGTCACCGACGACCCCGAGCGGGGTGTGGCCGGCGTCGACTTCGTCTACACCGACGTGTGGGTGAGCATGGGCGACTCGCCGCAGGAGTGGAACACCCGCGTGCCGCTGCTGCTGCCCTACCGGGTCACCGAGCGGTTGATGGCGGCCACCGGCAACCCCGCCGCGAAGTTCCTGCACTGCCTGCCCGCCGTGCACGACCGGAGCACCACCGTCGGCCGGCAGGTGCACGAGGGCTTCGGGCTCGACGGCGCGGAGGTCACCGACGCGGTGTTCACCTCCGACCGCTCGATCGTGTTCGACCAGGCCGAGAACCGGCTGCACACCATCAAAGCGGTGCTGGTCGCCGCGCTGGCGTCCTGACATGCGCATCGTGGTCGCCCTGGGCGGCAACGCCCTGCTGGCGCGCGGCGAGCGGCCCGACGCCGAGGTGCAGCTCCACCACGTCGAGGCGGCGGCGCGGGCCCTCGCGCCGCTCGCCGAGCACCACGAGCTGGTGGTCTGCCACGGCAACGGTCCCCAGATCGGGCTGCTCGCGCTGGAGAGCCAGCGCGACGAGTCGCTGACCCACCCGTACCCGCTGGACGTGCTGGGCGCCCAGACCCAGGGCATGATCGGCTACTGGCTGGCGCAGGCCCTGCGCAACGAGGGCGTGCGCCGGCCGGTGCTGTGCGTCCTGACCCAGACCGAGGTCGATCCCGGGGACCCGGCGTTCGGCGCGCCCACCAAGTTCATCGGGCCCGTCTACGACCGGGCGCGGGCCGAGGACCTCGCGCTCCGGCACGGTTGGGCGGTCGCGGCCGACGGCCCGCACTGGCGTCGCGTCGTGGCCTCCCCCGAGCCGCTGCGCCTGACCGAGCAGGAGCCGATCGCGCGGCTGGTGGCCGAGGGGGTCGTCGTGGTGTGCGGCGGGGGCGGCGGGGTGCCGGTCGCGCGCGGCGGCGACGGGCGGCTGCGCGGCGCGGAGGCCGTGGTCGACAAGGACCTGACGGCGGCGGCGCTGGCCATCGGGCTGGCGGCCGACCGGCTCGTGCTGCTCACCGACGTGCCGCACGTGATGCGCGACTTCGGCACCCCCGACGCCCGGCCGCTGCGCCACCTCGACGTCGACGAACTCCGGGACCTGCGCTTCCCCGCCGGGTCGATGGGGCCGAAGGTGGAGGCGTGCCGCCGGTTCGTCGCGGCGACCGGGTTCCCGGCGGCGATCGGCGCGTTGACCGACGCGGGCGCGGTCGTGGCCGGCGAGGCGGGCACGACGATCACCCGGTCACGGGCCGCCGGTTGACCGCGACCGGCGGGGGTCGCTGGACCCCGTGCGCACGGGACCTCGGACCGTGGCCCGGGGAACCGGCGTCGCCGACCGTGGTCCCATGACGACGGTGGATCGTGGTGCGGGTCCCGGTGGTCCGGACGGTCGGCCGGCCGCGGTCGGCGATGGCCGCGGCCGGGCCGGCGGTGCCGCGAGTCGGCCGACGCCGGTGGGCGCCGGGGGCTCACCCGGCGGTCAGCACCCACCAGGACACGGCCAGGCCTCCGGAGTTGGTCGCCGTGTGGACCAGCGCGGGCGCGAGGACGCCCCGCCCCGCGTGCCGCCACCAGTGCAGGACGACACCGGCGACGGCGGAGGCCACCACCGCGACAGCGGAGGTGACCCACACCGGGACCCCGCCGAACACGCCGGCGACGGCGGCGTTCTGGCTCAGCGCCAGCGACGGCAGGACGTGCCACAGGCCGAACAGCGCCGACGCGGCGAGCACGGGCAGCCAGCGCCAGTCCTCCCCCGCGCCGAACAGGGCGGGCAGGACGCCCCGGAAGGCGATCTCCTCCAGCAGCACCGTCCCCAGCGGGATGCGCACCAGCGCCACCCACAGCAGCGCGCCGACACCGGTGGCGTCCATCCGCCCGTCGTTGAACGCCTCGCGCAGCGCGGGGACGGCGAGCGCCACCGCGAACGCGACGCCGACCAGCGCCAGGCCGACCAGGCCGACCAGGGCCGCCCGGCCGAGGTGGCGGCGGTCCAGCCCCAGGTCGGGGGCGCGCAGCCCGGACCAGCGGGCCACCCCGAGCAGGCAGGCGACGACCACCACGCCGGACAGCGGGTAGGCCCAGCCGGGCAGGACCCGGTTGACCAGCGTGGTGGCCAGGGCCAGCAGGGACACGGCGGCGATCAGGGCGGCGACACGTCTGACGGGCATGCCTCCAGTGTGCGCCCACGCGACGGGTACCTGGACTGGCTGCGCGCGATGAGCCTGGTGGTGGTCGTGCTGTGGCACTGGGCGTTCACCATCCTGCGCTGGCAGCCGGACGGTCCCACGCCGACCAGCCCGCTCGGTTTCCTGTCCGGCCTGTGGATCCTCACGTGGCTGCTCCAGGTGCTGCCGCTGTTCTTCTACGTCGGCGGCGCGGTGCACCTGTCGTCCTGGGAGCGGCGGTCGGCGCCGGTGCGGCGGTACGTGTGGGAGCACGTGCGGCCCTTGCTGGTGCCCGCGTTGGCGCTGGTGGGCACGTGGACCGCGCTGGGGCTGGCCGTCGGGTGGTGGTTCGACCTGCGGTGGATCGGCGGGGTCGTGCTGCTGGTGGTCAGCCCGCTGTGGTTCGTCGGCGTGTACGCGGTGCTGATCGCGCTGGTGCCGGTGACGACGTGGCTGCACCGCCGGTTCGACGTGCTGGTCCTGGTGTGGCTGGGCGGGGTCGCGCTGGTCGTGGACGTGCTGCGGTTCCGCTACGGCCTGGCCTGGCTGGGCTGGGTCAACATGGCCGCGGTGTGGGGGCTGGCCCACCAGCTGGGCTTCTTCCACCGCCGGCTGGTGCTCGCGCCGGCGCGGCTCGCGTGGGCGCTGCTGACCGCCGGGCTGTTCGGCCTGGCGGGCCTGGTGTTCTCCGGCCTCTACCCCGGCTCGATGGTCGGGGTGCCCGGCGACCGGATGTCCAACGTGGGCCCGCCGACGTTCGTGCTGGTGGCGCTGCTGGTGTTCCAGGTCGGGCTGGCCGAGGTCACCCGGCCCTCCGTCGAGCGGCTCCTGCTCCGCCGCCGGGTGCGGTGGGCCAGCGACCTGGTCACCCGGTTCGCGCTGCCGCTGTTCCTGTTCCACACCACCGGGATGGCGCTGGCCCGCGCGGCCGGCTACGCGGTGTTCGACGGCCGCATCGCCGACGACCGGGCGCCCGACCTCGTGTGGTGGCTGGGCCGGCCGCTCGCCGTCCTCGGGCCCCTGCTGTTCACCCTGCCGGTGATCGCCCTGTTCACGTGGCGGCGGTCGAACGGCGCCCGGCCGGGCGCGCAGAAGGCCTCGTGAGCGGCTGCCGCGGGCCTGTGGTCCGGGGCTCAGGGCAGCGGCACCTGCCAGGCGACGCGGGTGCCGCCGCTCGGGCCGGCGGCGGCCGTGCAGGTGCCGCCCCACTGCGCGGCGCGCCGCTCCAGGTTGCGCAGGCCGCTGCGCGCGACCAGGTCGGGGATGCCGACACCGTCGTCCACCACGGTGACCACCAGGTGGTCGCCCGCCTCGACGGTGAGGACGAGCGTGGCGGCGCGGGCGTGGCGGATGACGTTGGTCACAGCTTCCCGCACGACGGCCTCGACGTCGTCGGCCATGTCGTCGGGCACCGAGTTGTCCACGGTGCCGGTCATCCGCACGGTCGGGGTCAGCGGGGTGGGCTCGGTCAGCTCGGAGACCAGGTCGAGCAGGCGGCGGCGCAGGCCGGGCGCGTCGTCGGAGGTCTGGAGGTCGAAGATCGAGGTGCGGATCTCCAGCACGGTCTCGTCCAGCTGCTTGACGGCCTTCTCCACCCGTTCCCGCACCCGCGGTTGCTGGATGGAGCCCAGCGCGCCCTGGAGGCTCATGCCGGTGGCGAACAGCCGTTGGATGACGTGGTCGTGCAGGTCGCGGGCGATGCGGTCGCGGTCCTCCAGCACGTCCACCAGGCGGCGGGCGCGCTGGTTCTCGGCGAACTCCAGCGCCACCGCGGCCTGGTCGGCGAAGGACGCCAGCAGCGGCACCTGGTCCGGGCCGAACTGCGCGCCGCCCTTCTCCCGCGCCACCAGCAGCACGCCGGTCACCGACGACCCGGTCCGCAGCGGCACCGCGACCGCGGGCCCGAGGTTCACCGCGCGGCCCCAGAGCTGCCCTTCGAGGTCCTCGATCAGGATCGGCACGGCCGTGGAGAGCACCTCCCCGACCAGCGACTCCTCCCGCGGGATGTCGGCACCCATCAGGTCCTCGACGTGGACGCCGGTGCCGGCGGCGATGCGCAGCCGGACGTCGTCCCCCAGCAGCAGCACCGACAGCGCCGCCGAGGACAGCTCCCGGGTGCGCTGGGTGATCAACGACAGCGCGGCCTCCCCCGACGCGCCGCCCAGGAGCACGCTGTTGACCTCGGCCGTTGCCTCCAGCCACCGCTCCCGCATCCGGGACCGCTCGAACAGGCGCGCGTTCTCGATCGCCACACCGGCCGCCGCCGCGAGCGCCGAGAGGACCACCTCGTCATCGGCGGTGAAGTCCGCGCCGTCGACCTTCTCGGTCATGTAGAGGTTGCCGAACACCTCGTCCCGGACGCGCACCGGCACACCCA
>NZ_BAAABU010000017.1:0-164954 GCF_039521145.1 Saccharothrix mutabilis subsp. mutabilis | reverse complement strand
AAACTTTTTGGCCCAACCCCGGGAAAATGTGGTAGCCCTTCGGGCGGGCCATACGGAGATGACACAAGCAAGAAGCCCGGCTTGGGTTGTGTCCCCTTCGGTGGACTGCCCGCTTGGCGGCTAGTGTGCCGAGTCCAGGTGGGTGCGTTGGTCTTCGGTGAGGGTTAGGTCTACTGCTTCCAGGCTTTCGTTGAGTTGTGCTGTTGAGGATGCGCCGATCAGCGGGATGACCGGGAGGTCGCCGCCGATCATCCAGGACAGGACTACCTGGTTGGCTGTTGCTCCTGTTTCGCGTACGACCTCGTTGAGGGCAGCCAGGCGGGCCTTGGTGCCGGCGTGGTCGTGTAGTTCGCCCAGTGGGCGGTCCTTGCGGACGTAGGCGCCGGAGAGCAAGGGGGTGTACGCGACCAGGGTCAGGTCTGGACGGTCGCGTAGGTAGGTCATCAGTTCCGCGCTGAACAGGCCCTGGTCGCCGTCCTTCGAGCGGCGGCCTGGGATGTCGGCTCGGGCTCGGAGGTAGGTGTGGTGGTATTGCAGTACCTCGTAGGAGGGCAGGTTGGCGGCGGCGGCCAAGGTGCGCCAGCGTTCCAGGCGCCACGACCAGTGGTTGGACGCCCCCAGCATGGCCACCTCGCCGTTCGCCACCAGCTCGGCGAACGTCCTGACGATCTCCTCCTGCGGCACGGTCAGGTCGTCGGTGTGGGCGTAGAGCAGGTCCAGGCGGTCCACGCCCAGGTTTTCCCGGCTGCGGGCCGCGGACGTGCGGATCGCCTCCGGGGTCAGGCCCTCCAGGTTGAAGAAGTCCCGGCCCGGGACCTTCGGCCGGCCGCCGAGCTTGGTGGCGATCACGACCTCGTCGGTGATGCCCCGGCTGCGCCGCCACCGGCCCAGCAGGGCCTCGCTCTCGCCGCCCTGCGTGCCGTTGACCCAGAACGCGTAGTTGTTCGCCGTGTCCAGGAACGTGCCGCCGGCCTCGACGAAACGGTCCAGCACCGCGAAGGACCGCTCCTCGTCGACGACCGTGCCGAACAGCATCGCGCCTAACGCCAGCACGCTGACTTCGCGCTGGTGCTGCGGATCTGTGCCGATCTTCCGATACTTCATGGTCTCCCCTGTGCGCATGAACGGTCGCCGATCATGGTGCCGGGTTTCCGTCCACGGCCAAAAACAAGTGGTCCAGGCCCACGTACGCGAGGTTCGGGCCCCATTCCACGGCGTTGTCCGCCAGGGCCGCGTGCGGGAAGCGCCGCACGAAGCGCCGGAGCACGGTGGCCGCCTCCAGCCTGGCCAGGGGCGCGCCGACGCAGTAGTGGGCGCCGTGGCCGAAGACCAGGTGGCGGTCGGCTCGTTCGGCGACCGGGGCCAGGTCGTTCAGGTCCGCGTCGAACAGGCCGCCGCCGGCCAGGGAGACCAGGACGAGGTCGCCTTCGTTGAGGGACAGGCCCTCGAACTCGAACGTCTCCGCGACCACCCGGCCGACGTTGCGCAGCGGTGGGCGTTTCTCCAGCACGGACTCGACCAGGGACTCGACCTCGCCCGGACGGTCCGCTGCCACCCGGTCCCACAGCGCGCGGTCGTCCAGCACCGCCAGCAGGCAGGAGCCGATCAGGGACGCGGTGGTCTCCAGGCCGCCGAACAGGATCATCGACCAGGTCGCCGTGGTGCGGGCGCGGTCTTCCTCGGTGTCGCGGGGGAAGCCGTCCAGGGCGGGTGACGCGGCGAGGGCCCCGGTCATCTCCAGCATCACCCGGTGGGCGGCTTCGGCGTGGTCGCGGCGGTACATCGCCGCGATGAAGCCCGACAGCGTCTTCGACCACGTGTGCAGCACGGCCGGTTCCTGCGGCACGCCGACGATGTGGCCCATCACCCGCCCGGACACGCCCTCGGCCACGGTCGGCACGGCGTCGTGCGCCGGGTCGGCGGCCAGGTCCTCCAGGCACGCGTCCACGATCTCCTCGACGCGCCCGGCCAGCGAGCGCGTGAAGGACGCGGAGAACAGCCGCTGCATGGGTTTGCGCAGCGCCGCGTGCTCCTCGCCGTCGGTGTGCACGAACCACAGGCGCAGGAACTCCGTCAGCGCCCGGTGCTCCCGCCGCGACTCCTCGGTCATGTACAGCTCGCCCAGCCGCTTGGACGTCTGCGACGAGAACCCCGGGTGGTTGAGCACGACGCGGGCCACGGCCGGGTCGGAGACGACCCAGCACTCCAGCCCGTCGTCCCACTCCATGCCGCGCACGTCGTCGCGGACGGCCCCGGTCACGACTTCGCCGCCTCGATGAGCTTGTTCAGCCCGGCCGGGGTGGGCGCGAGCAGGAAGTCCCGCAGCCGCACGGACACGCCCAGCTCGTCGCGGATCAGCCGGAGCAGCTTCACCGCGCCCATCGAGTTGCCGCCGACGGTGAAGAAGTCGGTCTCGCCGGTCAGCTCGACGGGCTTGTCCAGCACCCGCGCGAACAGCGACGGCGCGGTGCCCAGCGGGTTGGCCGCGGGGGCGGCGGCGCGCTGCCCGGCCGGGGCGGCGACGGCGGCCAGCGCGCGGCGGTCCACCTTGCCGTTGCCGGTCACCGGCAGCCGGTCCACCACCGCCCACAGGGTGGGCACCATGTAGGCGGGCAGCCGGTCGGCGACCAGGTCGCGCAGCTCGTCGGTGCCGACGGGGCCGGCGGGCACGATCGCCGCGAGCAGCCGCTTGTCGGCGCTGTCCCCGTCGGTGACGACCACGGCCGCGTCGCGCACCCGCGGGTCGGTGGTCAACACGTCGGCGATGGCGGACAGCTCGATGCGGAACCCGCGCAGCTTCACCTGGTCGTCGCGGCGGCCGAGGAAGCGCAGGCGGCCGGCGCGGTCGACGCGCACCAGGTCGCCGGTGCGGTAGAGGCGGTCGGGGACGTCCGGGGAGAAGTGGCCGAACCCGCGCGCCGACTCGGCTTCGTCGTCCACGTACCCGTGCGCCAGGCCCTCGCCGGCCGCGTACAGCTCGCCCACCGCGCCCGGCGGCACGACGCGGTGCCGGCGGTCCAGGACGTGCACGCGCGTGCCGGGCAGCGGGGTGCCGATGGGCAGCGGGCCGTCCACCTCCGCCGGGGACGTCACCGAGTGGGTCGTGGTGAACGTGGTGTTCTCGGTGGGGCCGTAGCCGTTGGTCACGACGATGCCGGGGTGGCGCTCCAGCACCCGCGCGACGTGGGCGTGCGGCACCACGTCGCCGCCGGTGACGAGCTGCCGCAACCCGCCCAGCCCGGCCGGCGCGAACTCCTCGACCAGCCGGAACAGGCCCGCGGTGAGCCACGCGACGGTGACGCCGCGCTCCAGCAGGAACCCGCTCAGCTCGCTGGGCGAGGGCAGGCCGGCGGGGTGCACCTCCAGCGCCGCGCCGCCCGCGAGCGGCCCCCACAGCTCCAGCGTGGAGGCGTCGAAGGCCAGCGGGGACAGCCGCAGCACCCGGTCCTCGGGTCCTAAGTGGACGAAGTCGGGCTCGTGCACCAGGCGCACGACCGCCCGGTGCGGCACGGCGACGCCCTTGGGCAGGCCGGTGGAGCCGGAGGTGAAGGCGATGTAGGCCAGGTCGTCCGGCCCGGTCGCGGTCGGCTCGGCGGCCGACGCTTCCCAGGACGGTTCCCAGGTCGCGCAGGCCGGCACGCCCAGGTGGGAGACGTCCTTGGTGGCCAGGACGGCCTTCGGCGCGGCCTTGGCCAGGATGTGGCGGACCTGCGCCTCGGGCTGGGCCAGGTCCACGCCGACGTACGCCGCGCCCGCCCACGCGATGCCCAGCACGCCCACGACCTCGGCGATCGACCGGTCCAGCGCGACCAGCACCCGGTCGCCGCGGCCGACGCCCAGCTCCCGCAACCGCCGCGCCTGCTCGGCCGCCGCGCCGGCGAGCTGCGCGTAGGTCAGCTCCAGGTCGCCCTCGCGCACGGCGACGGCGTCCGGGGTGCGTCGCGCGGCGGCGCGGAACAGGCCGTCCGCGGTGGTCGCCGGGAACTCCCGCCGGGTCCGGTTGACCGCGTCGAGCACGGCCCTGCGCTCGGCGGACAGGCAGCGCAGGTCCTCGACCTTGCCGGTGGCCGTGGCCAGTTCCCGCACGGCGGTGGTGTAGTCGTCCAGGAACGCCCGCGCGTCGGCGGCGTCCCACAACGCGGTCGCGAACTCCAGCTGCGCGCCCAGCGTCGGACGGGAGCGGCCGAACAGCAGCGACAGGTCGAACTGCGCGCCGCCGCCGTGGCCCTCCTCGACGCGCAGCACCACGTCGCCGGCCTCGATCCGCTGCGGCACGAGCTGGTCGTGCATGCCGAAGGACACCTGCACCAACGGGTGCGCGCTCAGCCCGCGCTCCACGCCCAGGCGGGTGACCAGCTCGTCGAACGGCAGCGCGCCCGCCTCGATGCTGCGCGCCAGCGAGTCCTGCACCGCGCGCAGGTAGTCCGCCGCGGGCGCGTCGTCGTCCACCTCCACCAGCACCGGGACGAGGTTGCCCGCGACCGCGATCAGGTCGGCCAGCTCGGCGGTGTCGCGGCCGTAGAGGGACACGCCGACCAGCAGCCGGTCCACGCCCGTCCACCGGCTCAGCGCGAGGCCGTAGGAGGCCAGGAGCAGGGCGAAGGTCGTGATGCCGAGGTCGTGGGCGCGGGTCTCGGCCAGGGTGGTCAGCTCGGCGTCGAGGTCGAGCGGGATGCGCTCGCCCGCCGGGTCCTGCACGGTCGGGCGCGGCGCGTCGGTGGGCACCTCCAGCACGGTCGGCACGCCGTCGAGGTGCTTGAGCCAGAACTCGGCGAGGCGGTCCCACTCGCCGCTCGCGCGGTCCTGCTCGTGTCGGCGCAGCAACGCTTCCGTGGTGGGCGCGGGCGTCGTCCTGACCGGCTCGCCGGCGCTGAGCGCCCGGTAGTTGGTGAACAGCTCGTCCAGCAGCAGGCCGACCGCCCAGCCGTCGAGCAGGACGTGGTGGGCGACCAGCACGACGGCCTGCCGGTCGGCGCCGGTGACGAACAGGTAGCGCAGCGGGGGCGCGGCGGTGAGGTCGAACGGGATCCGGCCGTGCTCGGCGGCGGTGGCGCGGACGAACCCCTCGAAGTCCGGGCCGTCGTGGGCGATGTCGAGGATGTCCGGGGTGACCCGGTCCAGCACGACCGGCTTGACCTCGCCGTCCTGTTCGCGCAGGAGGGTGCGGAGGGTGGCGTGGCGGTCGGCGGCGGCCTGCGCGGCGCGGGCGAACACCGCGCGGTCCAGCGTGCCGCTGTCCACGTGGGAGGTGAAGACCAGGTTGTAGGTCGAGCCGCCGAGGACGTTCTCGATCAGCCACATGCCGCGCTGCGTCGGGGTCAGGGTCGCCGCCGGCGGCGCGTCGCCGGTCGTGGTGGCGCCGTTGGCGGTCGGGCCGTCGCCGTTGGTGGTGCCGCCGGCGCCGTTGGTGGTGGCGCCGGCGAGGACCGTGGCCAGCGGGGTGGACGACAGCAACTCCGCCACGGACAGCCGCAGCCCGAGCCGTTCCTGGGCCAGCGCGGTCAACCGCATGGCGCGCAGCGAGTCACCGCCCAGGGCGATGAAGCTGCGGTTGGCGAACCCCGCCCTGTCCGTCGCCGGTCCGAGGACCGAGAGCGCGTACTCGTCCAGTGACATGCCGACCTCCGGGTCTTGAGTGGAACTGCTGCCGGGCGAGAACCGCGCGGTCACCCACGCGGGGAATGCGCCGATAACGGCGCCGCGGCACCCCGACGGCAGTGGGCGCGGGAGGAGGGAGTTCCCCGAAGGTGACCGAAAACCCGAGGCCACGAGCCCGTGCGGCGGCCGTGTTCCGGTGTACGCGCCATTGCGCAATGTCCCCTAGCGAGTCACACAACTCCCCCGATGTCAACGACTCTAAAAGCGCTCTCCGAAGGGTGTCAACACTGCCCGTTCGGCCCGGCGAAGCATTCTCGGCAGGCAGGAATTCCACGTGACGGACGAATGTGTGAAAAGTATCCCGTACGGACTCCCGAACATTGTCGAATGCGTTCTCGCGCGAATACCAGGAATGGCCGGCGGACCTCAACGCCGACCTTCGTGAAGGCGCAGCCGCAGCGCGGTGTCGATCACGTCCCGGCTGTCGGCCGGCAGCGCCTGCGCCGCGGTCCGGCCGGTGGCGGCGAGGTAGGCGTCCACGAGCCGGTTGCCGGCCGCGCAGCCCGCGCCGGTGGGCAGGCCGACGGGGGTGCCGCCGTAGCGCAGGGCGGTCTCGTCACCGTGCACCCAGGCGGTGAAGTTCCGCGTGCCGGTCACGTCGAGTCCGGTTAGGACTTTCGCGACACCGCGTCATCCGTCAGGTGCGGCACACCGATGCGGGCGAAGCTGGACCGTTCAGTCGCCGCAGGCTCAAGCCCGTTGTGGACGGTCGGGTGTGCCGCAGGCCACAGCCGCCGGCTGTCACGTCCGACGCCCGCTCCCCGGTCCCTTGTCGTGACCGGACTCGGGAAGGAGCGGACGATGCCCAACGGTGTGATCGTCAAGTCGGTGGTGGTGCTGGGCGCGGTGACGATGCTGGCCGCCGGCGTCTGGGGCCGCGTGGACCCGGCGGGTTTCGCCCGGTTCACCGGTTGGCCCAACCACGAGCACTTCCTGCACGACGCTGGGGTGTTCCAGATCGGGATCGGGCTGATGATGCTGTCGGCGCTGTGGTGGCGGGACGTGATCGCGGTCGTGCTGGCCGGTTTCTGGGTGACCAGCGCCCTGCACGCGCACAACCACGCGGTGGACCTGGACCTGGGTGGCAAGCCCACCGACCCGTGGCTGCTCGCGGGTCTGGCGGTGCTGGGGCTGGCGGCCTGGGTGGCGCGCGTGCGGCGCCTGCGGCGGGAAAGGGCGGCGGGAGAGGGCGGTGTGAGCGGGCACGTCACAGCGCGGTAACGGTTCGCGCGGCGGGGCCCGGCGCTTCGGTCGCCGATGTTTGCTGTGCGCCATGAACAAGAAGGTCACGTCCGTGCTGCTGGCCCTGGGCTGCGCCGCCTCGCTGGCGGCGTGCTCCAGCAGCGACGACAAGTTCGTCGAGGAGCTGAAGGCCGCCGGCTTCAGCAACGTCGGCGAGCCGCGCAGCGAGTCCGACAGCAAGAAGAAGAAGTCCAAGAAGGTCGGCAAGCGGACGGTCAAGACGTCCGACAAGGTCCTTGAGGCGACCGTGCGGGTCAAGGGCTGCGACCTGGAGTTCGAGAAGGTGGCCGGGCAGTCCGGCTACTGGCTGGACGAGCTGCACGTCAACGGGCAGGAGCCGGACTGGCCGGGTTACCCGGAGAACCTGAAGCAGGCCGACGTGGTGGCGCTGCTGGCGGGCAACCAGCCCAAGCCGGACGGGTTCAAGGACTGCTACAAGCCCAACGAGGCCTGACCCGCACGGGGCTCGGCCGCTCGCCGGCGGTCGGACGGCCGCCGGGGTCGGACGACCGCCGGGGTCGGCCGCGCTCGGCGAGGCGTTCGCTCGCCGCCGGGGCGATCGCGAAGGTGGCGCAGTTCCAGCTCGGGCATCGCGCTCCTCGGTCCCCCGCGGCGGCGGGCGAGCCTATGCCGCCGCCCGTGGGCCGACCAACACCGGTTCGTCCTTTGTGGACACTCGACGGCGCACGGCCGTCCCCGCGCACACCACGACGACCAGGCCGCCCAGCACGGTCGGCCAGGTCAGCTCCTCCCCGAGCAGCCACGCCGCCCACGAGATGGTCAGCACCGGCTGCACCAGCTGCACCTGGCTGACCCGCGCCATCGGCCCGATCGCCAGCCCCCGGTACCAGGCGAAGAACCCCAGGAACATGCTGACCACCGACAGGTACGCGAACGCGGCCCACTCGACCGGCGTCCCCACCGGCGGGTGCCGCACCGCCGACACCGCGGTCAGCACGAGCATCAGCGGCGCGGACAGCACCAGCGCCCACGACACCGTCTGCCACGACCCCAGTTCGCGGGACAGCAGCCCGCCCTCGGCGTACCCGATGGCGGCGGCGAGGACCGCGCCGAACAGCAACGCGTCCGACCAGTGCAGCCGCCCGAAACCCCCGCCCTGGACCGACGCGAACCCCACCGCGGCCAGCGCGCCGAGCCCGGCGGTGACCCAGAACGACACCGGCGGGCGCTCCCGGCCCCGCACGACGGCCAGGACCGCGGTCGCCGCCGGGAGCAACGCGATCACCACCGCGCCGTGACTGGCCGGGGACGTGGTCAGCGCGTAGGAGGTCAGCAGCGGGAACCCGGCCACCACGCCGCCCGCGACGACGGCCAGCCGCGCCCACTGCCGTCCCGTGGGCAGCCGCTGGCCGGTCAGCGCGAGCGCGCCCGCCGCGAGCACCGCCGCCACGACCGCCCGGCCCGCGCCGATGAACAGCGGCGAGAACGCGCCGACGGCGATGCGGGTGAACGGGACGGTGAACGAGAACGCCGCCACGCCGAGCAGTCCCCACCACGGACCGGTGGATAGCGGTGTCGTTCGGTCCAGAGTAGCGCTACTGTTCCCTGACATGTCCAACGATAGCACCGGTCGGATCGTCGCCGGCCTGCGCGCGTGGATCGCCCAGGCGCCGCCGGGCGCGCGGTTGCCGTCCACGCGGGCGCTGGTGGCCGAGTACGGGGCGAGCCCGGTGACCGTCCAGAAGGCGCTGCGCGCGCTGGGCGCGTCCGGCCTGGTGGAGAGCAGGCCGGGGGTCGGGACGTTCGTCCGCGCGGCGCGCACCGCCCGTCCGCCGGACTTCGGTTGGCAGACCGGCGCTCTGCGCGCCCCGCACGCCCGCATCCCGACCCGGTCGGCCGCGCTGCGGACCGGCCCGGCCGACGCCATCGCCCTGCACTCCGGCTACCCGGACCGCGCCCTGCTGCCCGAACGGCTGGTCCGCGCCGCGCTCGCCCGCGCCGCCCGGGGTGAGGCGGCGCTGGCCCGGTCCGACGCCGCCGGGCACCCCGAGCTGCGGGCGTGGTTCGCCACCGAGCTGGGTGCCGCTACTCCGGTCGGGGTCACGCCGCCCGCGGCGCGCGACGTCGTGGTGCTGCCCGGCAGCCAGAGCGGTCTCAGCTCGGTCTTCCGCGCGCTGGCGGGGTTCGGGCAGCCGGTGCTGGTGGAGTCGCCGACCTACTGGGGCGCGATCCTGGCCGCCGCGCAGGCGGGCGTGCGGGTGGTGCCGGTGCCCGGCGGACCGGCCGGGCCGAACCCGGACGAGCTGGCGCGGGCGTTCGAGGAGACCGGGGCGCGGCTGTTCTACGCGCAGCCGAACTATGCCAACCCGACCGGCGCCCAGTGGTCGCCCGAGGTGGCCGCGCGGGTCCTGGACGTGGTCCGGGCGCGCGCGGCGTTCCTGGTGGAGGACGACTGGGCGCACGACTTCGGCATCGACACCACGGCGCGGCCGGTCGCGGCGCACGACGACGCCGGCCACGTGGTGTACCTGCGGTCGTTGACCAAGAACGTGTCGCCGTCGGTCCGGGTCGCCGCCGTGGTCGCCCGGGGGCCGGCGCGCGACCGCGTCCTGGCCGACCGGGGCGCGCAGTCCCTGTACGTGAGCGGGTTCCTGCAAGCAGCCGCCTTGGACGTGGTCACGAACCCGGGGTGGCGCACCCACCTGCGGTCGTTGCGGCACCAACTGCGCGCCCGTCGCGACCTGATGGTGGAGAGCCTGGCCGCGCACGTGCCGCGGGCGCACCTGGACCACGTGCCGCCCGGCGGCCTGAACCTGTGGGTGCGGCTGCCCGACGAGACCGACCTCGACCGGTTGACCGCCGACTGCGAGGCGGCGGGCGTGCTGATCGCGGCGGGCACGGAGTGGTTCCCGGCGGAACCGTCGGGGAGTTACCTCCGCCTGAACTTCGCGGGACCCGATCCGGAACGTTTCCCCGATGGCGCCCGCGTGATCGGTCGGGCGCTTTCGCGAATGTGACGCCGCGAGGGCCCCGCCCTTACCCGGGACCCCCGCCGGTAAACTCCGTCAGATGTTCCACACTTCTCCGGCAGTTGCCGCGAAGACGCAGTGATTGCCGTAGGTGTTCTTGTACCTGACCGGCTCGTCGCCGTACCAGCCGACCGCGCGGACCGTGACGGGCGCGTACTCCAACGTGCACGCGACGCCGCTCTCGTGGTCGGTCGCGCTCAGGTCGCCGTCGGCGGCGGCCAGCTCCGCGCACGCCTCGACGGGGTTGTCGTGCTTGCCGCCGACGGGGTCGCAGGTCAGGTAGCCGAAGCGCGTGCCGGAGTGCACGGGGTCGGCGTCGGAGAAGGTGACGCTCAACAGCAGCCGCACCTCCGGCGCGGTGGTGGAGCCGGGGGTGGCGGCGGACGCCGCGGCCGGCATGGACACGCCGGCCAGTGCCGCGGCGGTGGTCGCGAGCACGGCTAGCAGCTTGCGGGACATGGTTCTCCCTCGAACGGATTCGGCGTTCTTCTCGACTCGACCGGTCGGGCCGGGTCCGAAATCGAGCCTAGAAATACGAACAACCGCGCTCAAGGTGAGCAAACTCGCACGCCACACCATCGGACCACCCGTTGCTGTGAAATCCGTGAAGTACACCGACCGGTGGCGGGACGCATTGCCCGGAACGGCTCAACGAGCAGGTTTTCCCATTTTAGGTTTCCTTGATGTGTGAATCACCGGTGGTTTGGGTGGGGCGTTCGCCGAGCCGGACGGTGACCACGCCGAGCAGGGTCAGCACGCCGCCCGCCAGCTGCACCGGGCGCGGCGCCTGGGCCAGCAGCAGCCACGCGAACACCAGCGCCATCAGGACCTCGGTCAACGCCACGAACGACGCCAGCCGCGACCCCAGCCGCCGGGTCGCCGCGATGCCGGTGACGTAGCCGAGCGCGGCCGTGACGACGCCCAGCACGAGCACGGGCGCCCACCACGGCGCGGTGAACCCGTCGAACGCCACGGACCGGGTGGTGGCGGTCAGCGGGACGACGCCCAGCGCGCCGGCCAGCAGCAGCACCACCCCGCCGAGCAGCAGGCCGCCCGCCGCCAGCGCGGTCCCCGGCAGGCCGTCCCGGTCGTGCGCGGACAGCACGAAGTACGCGGCCGCGCCGACCATCGCGCCGAGCGCCCACAGCACGCCGGCGGTGTCCACGTCCGCGCCCGAGAGCAGGTCGAGCACGAGGACAAGCCCGCCGAGCGCGAGCGCCGCGCCCAGGACGGTCAACCGGCCGGGCCGCTGGCCGTGGCGCAACCACAGCCACACCACGACGGCGACCGGGGCGGTGTACTCGACCAGCAGGGCGACGCCGACGTCCATGCGCGCCACGGCGTTGAAGTAGGCCAGCTGGCACCCGGCGACCGCGACCAGGCCGTACCCCGTGACCAGCGGGAGGTTGCGGCGCACCAGCCGCCAGTCGCCACGCAGTTGGACCAGCGCGGCGGGCAGCAGCACCACGCCCGCGAGCAGCACCCGGACCGCCACGGCGGCGGCGGAACTCCAGCCCGCCTCCATGAGCCCGCGCCCCATCGGTCCCGACAGGCCGAACGACGCCGCGGACAGCACCGCGAGGCCGATCCCGGGGCCGAGCCGGGCGGCGCTTCTGTCATGGGTCATGGTGGCCATGACTCATGACCGTATGGACCGCCCTGGTAATCTGTCAACGTGGTCTTCGCCCATGACACGGTGGCGTCGCTGCTCGCGGCGGTCGAGCTGGTGAACACGGCGGTCGAACCGGACACCCTGACCGAGCAGGACCAGGTGGACGCGTTCTTCGCCCGCCACGGCTACACGGGCGCGCGCACGAGGGACGCGGCGGAGCTGGCCGCCGTCCGAGCCCTGCGGGCCCCGCTGCGCCGGCTGTTGACCAGCGACCGCGACACGGCGGCGAGGCTGGTCAACGAGACCCTGGCCGCCCACCGCGCCGTGCCGCAGCTGGTGCGCCACGACGGGCTGGACTACCACATCCACGTGGTGCACCCGGACACGCCGTTCGCGGACCGCATCGCCGCCGAGACGGCCATGGCGATGATCGACGTGATCAGGTCCGACGAGCTGAGCCGCCTGGCCGTGTGCGCGGACGACACGTGCGACGGCATCGTCCTGGACCTCTCCCGCAACCGCTCCCGCCGCTACTGCAGCACGGCCTGCGGCAACCGGGTCGCCGTGGCCGCGTACCGGGCCCGCAAGAAGTAGCCCGGGTGTCGCATAGTCGCCATGTGCGGTCTTCGCCCTGTTGAAGCTTCCCCGTCCGGTGCAGGCTGTTCGGTGACCTGTCCCGACCGGAGCGAGGTGTCGTGGCCAAGACCGTCAAGCGCCCGGAACCGACCTGGAAGCCCGCCGCCGCCGGCGCGGTGACCGCGTTCGTGCTCGGCGTGGCCGTGGCGTTCCTGCTGGGCGCGTGGACGTCGGGCCCGGACGCGACCGAGCGCCGGATCGCCGAACTGCGGGAGGCGGAGGCCCAGCGGGACGTGGCGCAGATCGGCGCGCTGACCGACCTGGCCCGGGGCACCCGCGACCGGCTGACCCCGGTCCTGACCGGCATGGCCGAGGCGGCTCCGGCGGACGCCTCCACCGGCGTGGTGCCCGGCGCGGAGGAGGTCGCCGGGTGGCGTGACGTGGTGGCGGCCGAGCTGCGCCGGTACTCCGAGACGCCGTCGGCCGGCAACGGCGTGAACGTCGCCCGGACCGCGCTGGCCACCTCCGTCCGGCAACTGGCGGTCGCGGTGGGCGGGTTCGAAGCGGCGTTGACCGCCCCCGACCCGCTTCGCGGCCGGCTGGTCGGGCTGGCGTCGGAACAGCGCACCCTCGCGCTCGGCACGTGGTCGGTCGGCGCCCTGCAGCTCGACGTGATCAACATCGAGGCGGGCAAGGGGCACGTCCACGTGCAGCTCGACCCCCGCTCCGCACCGCTGGACGCCGAACCCGAGGGCAGCGCCCGCCGCTAGGCCGGCGAGTCGGCGAAGTCGTGCAGCCGGCCCAGGTCCGGGATCAGGACGCCCCGCCGCGGGCTGGTCTCGACCACGCCGGCCGTGCGCAGCTCCGAGAACGCCTTCTCCGCCGTGCGCGGCTTCATCCCCGCGATCGACGCCAGCTCGATCTTGGTCAGCGGGTACCCCAGCGCCCAGCCCCGGGGCGTGTGCAGGCCGTGCAGCCCGACCAGGTGCAACAGCACGCGCGCCACCCGCGCCCCCGCCGGCAGCGACATCTCGCGGCGCAGCTCGTTGGCCCAGCGCAACTGCTCGTTGCCGATGCGGACCAGTTCGACCAGGACCTCGTCGTGCCGGCTCAGGAAGCGGGTCAGCTCGTCGGGCGGGATGCGCCGGCCGTCCACCGGCCCGGTGGTCACCACGCCCGCCGACCTGGGCTTGCCGTCCAGCGCGGCCATCTCGCCGACCAGGTCGCCGCGCCCCTTGACGGCCAGGAGCCCGGTGTCGCCGCCGGCGTCGGTGGCCACGACCTTGACCGCGCCGTCGAGCACCAGCACCGCGAAGCCGTCCCGGTCGCCCTCCCGGATCACCAGGTGGTTGGCCGGGTAGGTGACGGGCGCGCCCAGGGCGAGCACCAGTCGGCGCGTGCCTTCGGTGAGCCGGCCCAGGAGGCTGCGGCTCGGCCAGGTGTCCCCCATCGGCTCGGGCTCCGTCGTGGTCAGTCGATGTCGCGTGGCAACTCTCGCACAGCCCGGGGCCTGTTGTCGCCGGTGTGACGGGGGTGGGAGCCGGGCCGACCCCCAGCCGGCCCGACCCCCGGGACGGCCGGCCCGCCCGAGCGCACCCGTCCCCCCTGAGAAGAGCGAAGTGCGCTCGCCCGAGTACACCGGCCACCCGATCGGGTGCCACCCGGCGGTGGCCCGCCGGGTGGCCGCGGGGTCGGTCCCCCCCTTCAGAGGTAGCCGAACACCGGCGGGAAGATCAGCACCACGACCCACGCCCACACCGCGAACACGGGGAGGTAGTTGGTCTGCCAGCGCTCCACCGCCGCGAACGGCGCCTTGCGCCGGACCAGGCCCAGCACCAGCCACGCCGACCAGGCGAGGTTGGCCAGCAGGATGACGTTCTCGCCCAACGCCGCCGCCTTGTTCGGCGTGGTGCCGAACTCGGTGATCCGGCCGGTGATCTCCAGCAGCACCAGCACGTCGATGAGCAGCGCGCTGACCACCAGCGCCAGTTGCAGCTTGTCGAACAGGCCGGCCGGGGCCAGCGGGTCGCGCGCCGAGATCGAGTAGAGCAGCAGCGCCAGCACCACGACCAGCAGCAGGTCGAACAGGATCAGCGCCTCGCGCTCGACGTCGATGCCGGACGTGGTCACCACGAGCGTGACGAGGAACCCGAGCAGCACCGCGGTGAACAGCGGCGTGAACAGCCGCCCCAGCACCGGCGCGATGTTCTCCACCACGCTCTGCTTGGCCTCGACCAGCCACCCGGCCACGACCGCCGCCGCGGCGGCGCCGCACGGTGCCAGCCACTGCGAGACGAAGGTCTCCGGGGAGGTCCCGATCGCCTCGAACGTGCCGAACACGAAGGCGATCAGCACGCCGCCGCCCAGCCCGATCAGCACGTAGTAGACGAACCACTCCCCGGTGAACCGCACGAAGTCCATCCGCCGGCGCGGCGAACGCGGGTCGTCGGACACGTAGGCCACGCCGACCGCGAACCACAGCGCGATGGGCAGGTGGATGGCGGTCAGCACGACGGACTGGGAGTTCTCGGCCAACGGGTAGGCGTTGGCCGCCACCGCGCCCACCGCGAACAGCCCGACCAGCACCCCGACCACCGCAAGGCCCGCCCGCCGTCGCCAGGCCAGGAACCCGGCCAGCCAGGGCAGGGCGAACAGGCTCGCGTTGGTGGCGTAGAAGGCGGCGTCCTCGTCCAGGCCGGCCCCGAACAGCGCGGGCAGCTTGACCGACAGCGCCGCGCCGACGGCACAGGCCACCAGCACCAGCAGCTCACGCCGCTTGCCGGGGTCCGCGGGGTCCTGGGAGTCCCCGGTGAGCACGAGCTGCTTCCACAGCCGTTCGGAGTGCTCGCGGGCGAACTCGCGGGACAGCTCGTCCAGGCTGCCCATCCGCTTGACCGCCACCAGGAACGCCTCGTCGTCGCGCAGGCCGGCGGCGGTGAGCTCCTCGACGGACCCGCGCAGGTGGTCCTCCAACTCCTCGACGTCGGCCCCGCGCAGCTCACGCCGGCGCCGCACGTAGGAGCGCCACTGGGCGAACTGGGCCTCCAGCTCGTCGCTCATGCCGGCACCCCCGCGACGAACGGCCGGGAGTCCCCGCGCCAGATCTCCTTGAGGGTGTCCACCACGGTGTCCCACTGCCGCCGTTGCTCAGCCAACTCAGCCAACCCGCTCTCGGTGATCCGGTAGTACTTCCGCCGCCGCTCACCGGCCACGGACTGCCAACTCGACTCCACGTGCCCCAGCCGTTCGAGGCGGTGCAGGAGGGGGTAGAGCAGCCCCTCGGTCCAGTCGAGCTCCCCACCGGACAACTCGCTGATCCGCCGGAGGATCGCGTACCCGTAACTGTCCGCCTCGGCCAGGATCCCCAGGACCATCGGCGTGGCCGAGGCGGCCACAAGATCTTTGGCGACTTTCACCGCACCTCCACCCTAGATGTGCGATGCATAGTAGTTCTAGGTATCGCCGGGCCGCAACGCACCCCCTGCGGCTGGGGCTTGCGGGGCACGGCTTTTCGGCTGCCGGCGGCGCGGGTGCGGCGGCTGCGCTGGGAGTGCGGCGGGCCGAGGTTGCGGCGGCCGGGTCGGGCGGCGGGCGGCAGGCCGGGGATGCGGCGGCCGAGTCGGGCGGCGGGCCGCGCGAGGCGGCGCGGGGCCGGCCCGGGGCGGGCGGCGGCCGGGTTGAGCGGGCATTGCGGCTGGCGGCAGGGCGGAGTGGGCTCGCTGTGGACAGCGCAACGCCCGCCACGGCGGGTGGCGGGCGTTGCGCACTCGACGGGCCGACGACGGACGGGCAGGGGGCCGTCCGCCGTCGGGGTCATCACCGCAGGGTCCACCTCTGCAGCGCCGCACCCGTGTCGACGACCTGCACGAGCCCGTTCGCCGACCCGGTCCCCGTGGGCGCCAGGCTCAACCCGCTGTGCTTGGCCGTGAACGCGTACCCGTCCGCCGTCCCGCTCACCCGCCACCGCTGGCTGTCCGCACCGCTGCACGTCTGCTGGGCCACCACCGCCCCCGCCGACGTCGAACTCCCGGCCATCCCGGCGCACAACCCGTTCCCGACGTTGCGGATCTCGTAGGTCCCGTCCGCCTGCGCCGTCAACTGGAACCGCTGGTTGTTGCCACCGTGGTAGGAGTACTGGATCAGCTGCGTCCCCACCGTGGTCGAGCTGGCCGGCACGTCCACCACCAACCCCGACCCGTTGTTGGACAGCGTGTAGATCCCGTTGGCCGGCGGCTGGGGCGCCGGGATCGCCTGCGGCGTCGGCAACGTGGCGCCCGTGGCCGTCACCGTGAACGCGGCGGCCGTCGACTGCGCACCGGTCCGCACGTGCAGCACCCCACCGCTGAAGTGCCACCCGGTCGCCGCCGCGTCGTAGTCCGCCTGGCTGGTGTACCGGGTCAACGCGCACGACCCCAGCGTCACCGACGACGGCGCGCCGGCCACGTGCACGGCCAGCTCGTACCCGCGCGACGACGGCTTCCCGGTGTAGCTCCCGTTCGAAGCCCCCACCGTCACGGTCACGTTCCCGCTCCCGCCGGTCGGCGCGGACACGGTCACGTTCTGCTTCGCGTAGGCCCCCGAGGCGAACTGCCGCGTCACGCCGTCGTCCTCGTACAGCTCGAACGACGAGTTCCCGCGCGGGTACACGTCGAACGTGATGGGCGTGCGCGGCTTCTCGCCGCTGTGGTTCATCTGCGGCCACATCGGCACGATCGCGCCGCCCTTGACGAACAGCGGCAGCCGGTCCAGTGGTGCGCTGTAGCCGTCGAACGTCCCCGGTCCCTGGTACACCGTCCCGGTCCAGTAGTCCGTCCACGTCCCGGCCGGCAGGTAGATCCCGCTGCGCGTGGTCCCCGCCGACGTCACCGGCGCGACCAGGAACGCGTCACCGGCCATGAACTGCTGGCTGGTCTGGTTCCCGCGCGCCACCGGGTCGTTCGGGTATTCCAGCACCATCGCCCGCGTGGTCGGCACGCCGGTCTCGTGCGCCACCCGCGACATCGTGTAGAAGTACGGCATCAGGCGCATCTTCAGCTTCAGGTACTTCCGGTTGACCGCCTGGTGCGCCGCGTCGAACCGCCACGGCTGCTTGTCGTGGTACCCCGCCGACGGGTTGGTGTTGCCCCACCCCGACATCGACATCATGACCGGCGTGAACGCCTTCCACTGGAGGTCGCGCGAGTACGTGTCCGGGCTGCCGGCGTAGATGCCGTCCACGTCCCCGGCCGCGTAGTTCAGCGCCGACAGGCCCGCGCCGGCGATCGACGGGACGTGGAAGCGCATGTTGTTCCAGTCGCCCTCGGTGTCACCGGTCCACACCACGGCGTTGCGCTGCGTCCCGGCCCAGCCGTCGACGGTCCAGACGAACCGCCGCGCGTCGCTGTTGCCCTCGATGCCCGCCACCGCCGACGCCACGCCGTCGAACGCGCCCTGGTAGCCGCCGCCGACCCACGCCACGTCCGTCTTGACCATCCGGGTGCCGGCGGTGCCGACCTCCCAGGCGATGTCGGACAGCGACCGCTGCGTCCACAACCCGGTCTGGAAACCCCTGCTCTTCAACGCGGTCACGGTCTGCGGCAGGTCCACGTACTCGCAGCCGTAGCCGTCGTTGGGCAGGAACCAGCCCGACGGCATGTCCGCCGCCCGCGCCTGGTCGGCGTACTTCACCACGTCCGGCGTGCGCACGTGGTCGAGCCGGTTCTTGGTGCCGGTGTAGGTGGGGCTGCTTGAGTTCCAGCAGTCCGCGTGCCCCATCTCGAAGCCGTAGATCGGGGCCAGGAACGGCTTCCCGGTGACGTCGGTGTACCGGTCGAGGACGTCCTTGAGCCCGCCCGCGAAGTACACCGCGTCGAACCGGTTCTCGTTGTGCGTGGTCTGGACGGTCGGGCCGAACGCGTAGCTGCCCGGGGCCCACGTGTTGCGCACGACGCCGTAACCGTTGGTGGACATGTAGAACGGGGCGGGGCTGGCGTTGTCGCCCTCGTTCCAGTGGTTGTCGATGGCGACCGGGACGGTCAGGTCGCGCAGCGCCCAGCTGCCCAGCCGCAGGCCGGTGCCGTAGAACTGCTCGTCGGCCTGCCGGGTCAGGCGTTGGCGCGCCTGCCCGTCACCCCACGACAGGCCGGACGACTCGGCCCAGACGAGTGTCGTGTTGTCCTTTTTGTACAGTGCGAACTTCAGCGGGCTCTTGTAGGCGCGCAGGACGACCGCGGAGGTCTCGATCTTCTGGTACGTGCCGGCGTCGCTGACCGTGACCGGGACCGTGCCGAAGTTGGTGCCGGTGAGGATCTTGCCGTTGCCGGGGTCGGTGTAGGAGCCGCCGGGGGCGAGGTGGAGGCGGAAGACGTCCGGTTGCAGGAAGCTGACGCGGACCTGGTCGGCGCCGGCGGTCAGGGTCACCGTGGCACCGGTTTGACTGGTGCCGGTCAGGTTGCCGATCGTCGTGGTGGCGGCTTGCGCGCCCGGCGCGTGGAGACCGAGCGCGAGCAGGGGCGCGACCAGGGCGGTCACGAGGAGTCGTCTGGGCGACTGAAGTCCCATCACACTGTTTCCGATCATTCTGTGGCAGGGGGATGAGCAGAAGTGCACGAAAACAGGGTGAACTGTACTCAAACTTCCACCCCCGCACCCAGAGCCCGCGCGGCGGGATCGATTTGGCGGATGACCCGATGTCTAGGTGAGCGCCGCGCGCAGGTGCACGGCGGCGACGACCGAGCGCGCCCCGGACCAGCGGTGCCCGTCCAGGCGGACGGCCAGCGTGTGGACGTGGTGCGGGTCGAGGGTGCCGACCTGCGTGCACACGTCGGGCAGGGAGATGCCGTCCACGTCGTGGTGGGTGGGCGCGTGCACCAGGCGACGGAGGGCGGCGCTGCGGGCGCGGGCGGCGGACCCGTCGTCGGGGTGGCGGGCGCGTTCGCGGGCCCAGGCGGTGCCGAGCAGGAGCGGCGCGGCGTTCCAGGCGGTCACCGCCGACTCGGTGGTCACCCGGGGCGCGGACAGCTCCACCCGGTCCTGGGCCAGCGCCGCCCACACCAGCACGACCCCGGTCCGGAACGACGCCACCATCGACGGGTCGGCCGCCACCGAGCCCAGCGTGGACAGCGCGCTGTGGGTGACGTCCTCTACCCGCCGGGCGCGCAGCGGCAGCACCACCACCAGGAGGTCGAACCCGGCCGTGACCTCCGTCGGCGCGGCGGCGCGGGCGTCCGGGCCCAGCGCGGCGACGACCCGGCCGGCCAGCGGCCCGCCGTAGGCGTCCAGGACCCCGATCACCCGGTCCCCGTCATCAGGAACAGCTCGACCTTGACCGTCCCCGGCCCACCCTCGTCACCGAGGAACGGCCGGATCTGCTGCTCCCGGGGCAACTTCGGCACGTGCCCGACGACGGCTCGCATGAGTTCGCGCGACACGTCCGGTCCGCTCGTCCCGCCCCGGGGCACGCCGAACAGCTGCACCAGCCCGACGCGCTGGTTGGGCAGCACGCGGGCGTCCAGCTCACCGCGGAACGCGTCGAGCACACCCGCGCCGCCCGGCGGGACGGCCACGAAGAACACCACCGACTCCAGCACCAGCCCTTCCTGCTGCACCCCCGACGGCGGCGCGGTGGGCGAACTCGGCGAGGACGAGGACGAGGACGACGGCGAGGGCGAGGGCGAGGGCGAGGGCGTGGGCACGGCGGAGCGGGACGGGTGCGGCTCCGAGCCGAACGCGATCACCACGAGCACCAACGCCAACTCGGCGAACAACCACCCCGCCGCGCCCAGCCCGCCGTCCCCCTCGCGCCGGTGCCGCCGCCTCACGCGGGACGCTCCCCGACCGGCACCTCCGCGACCGGCACCTTCGCGACCGGCACCTCCGCGGCTGGCACCTCCGCGGCCGACACCTGGGCAGCCGGCGTCCCCGCGGTCGGCTCCTCCCGCGGGAACTCGTCGGCTCCGTGCGGTCCGCCGTTGGTCGCGCGCAGGCCGTCCACCACCATCGCCATCCAGTTGGCCTCGCGGATGGCCGTCCGCAGCTGCTTGCCGGCCTCGTGCAGGGTCCCGGTCGCCGCGCCGAGGTCGCGGGCCGCCGACTCCACCCGCGCCGCCGCCTCGGCGAAGGGCTGCTCCGCCGTCCCGACGGCCGCCCGCTGCTCCGCCGTCACCGCGGCCACCTGCCGCGCCTGCCCCGCCACGACATCGGCCCGCGCCAGCACGTCCTCCGCCCGCACCACCGCCGCACCCGCCGACGACACCGCCCGCCCGACCTCGTCCACCAGCTCGGTCACCGACCGGACCGCGACCTCCAGCACCTCCGCGCCCCGCCCGATCCGCTGCTCGACGTCGGCCAACCGGGTCACGTGGGCACCCAGGTGCGGCAGGCCGTCGAGCAGCCGGGACACCGCGTCACCCAGCTGTTCCACCGTCACCACCGCCGCGTCCAGCCGCTCGGCCGCCCCGCCGAACCGGCGCGCCGCCGACGTCAGCTCCACCGCGAGCCGCCGGGTCTGCTCGCCCTGGTCGGTCACCGGGCGCGCGGCCCACAACGTCGCCAGCGGCTCGACCAGGTCCGCTTCCAGCCGGTGCACGACCCGGTCCGCGCGGTCGGCGCGGCGGCGCGCGCGGGCGGGCTTGACGTAGCGGACCATCAGCACGGCCACGGTCACCACGATCAGCACCGACAGCAGCAACGGGCTCAGCGGGGGCGGCAGGCTCAGCCAGTAGGCGAAGAACGGTGGCCGCTCCCCCAGGTCCGCGCTGAGGTCGCCGGCCAGGTACATCGCCTCGGCCACGCCCAGCAGGCCCCACGTGATCGCGACGGGCAGCAACGCCAGCACGCCGCCGGGCTGCGCCACCGGCACGTCGCACACCGCCCGCAGCAACCCGGGTTCCCGCAACCGCCACAGCTCGGCGTCCCGCTCCACCAGGGGACTGCCGTTGACCACCGCCCACGCCTGCCGCTTGGCGACGTCGAACAACGCCACCAGGTGCGCCAGGTGCGGGGGCCGCACGCCGGACGCCCCGTGCACCCCGGTCAACTCGATCACGGCCCGGTCGGTGAGGTGTTCGACCTGTTGCGCGGCCTCGGTGGCGTTCATGGTCCCCCGGCTCATCGGTGGAACATCTGCTGCACGGCCAGGGCCAGGCTCACCAGCAGCGTCAGGAACACGACGAAGGCGAGGACGACACCGGCGTTGCGCTGCCACAGCAACCGGCGGCCGTGGTCCACGGCGTGCCTGCCGCTGCGCTCCTCGGCGTCGACTTCCCGCTCCCCGGCGTCGGCCCGCCGCTCCTGGACCCCAACTTCGCGTTCCCGGACCTCGGCTTCCCGCTCCCGAGCCCCGGCTTCGCGCTCCCGGGCCTCGGCCTTGCGCTCCCGGGCTTCGGCCTTCCGCTTCGCGCCGCGCGCGCCGTCCCGCCCGAGCAGCGCGCGGTGGTCCCGGTGCAGTTCGCGGTACTCGCGTTCCCAGTGCTCGGCGGCCTCGCGCGCCGCCGCCTCGGCGGCCCGCCACCGGTCGCGGTCGGCCCGTTCCCGGTGCGTCTCGCCGACCGCGGCGCGCACGACGTCCAGGAAGACCGCGAAGCAGCTCGCCGGCTCGGCCGACCGCGCCGCGATCCCCACGCACAGCGACGACAGCTCCAGCGAGGGCGGCTCCCCTGGCCCGAACGCGCCGGCCCCCAGCGAGGCGACCACGTCCCGAACGCCACCGTCCTCTGTGGACCGCAACGCGTCGAGCAGCCACCCGGACGCCTGCCCGGCGAACCGCTGCCGCCCCAGCACGGCCCGGAACAGCTGCCGCCGCTCGGACTCGGCGCCCACCCGCCCGAGCCAGGCCACCGCCACCCCGGCCGACAGCGGCGGCACGGCCGCCACCAACCGGAGCAGGACCTCTGCGGGCTCCGCGGACCCGGACAGCAGCCGCTCCCCCCGCGGCCCGAGGTCGCCGAGCGCCGTGACCTCCTCGACCACGGCCGCCTCGGTCACCGGGAACAGGTCGGCCAGGTCGGCGTCGCGGGAGTCCAGGCCCAACGCCTCGAACCACGGCCCCAGCGCGCGCACGTCACCGGTCAGCGACCGCGCGAGCTTGACCCGCTCGTCCCGCGTCGGGCACAGCCGCCGCGCCAGCTCCGCCGACCGGTCGAACCACACCGGGTCGTCGGTCGGCAGCCCGAGCCCGTCGGGGTTCTCCCGCACCAGCAGCCGGAAGACGGTGTCGGCGAACTCCCCGGCCAGTCCCATCGCGGTGCCGCACAGCCACTCCACGGCCCGCGACGGGTTCACCAGCAGCCACGACACCAGCTGCGGCTCGTTCTCCGCCCGCAGCACCCGCTCCTCACCCCGTTGCAGCGCCGGCCACACCTGGCCGGCTTCCAGCCGCCACAGCTCGTTCTCCACCACCGCGGACACCAGCGCGCCGATCGTCGGCAACGGCCGGTAGCGGTCCACGGCGGCCGGCTCGCGCACGCGGGCCGCCAACCACCGCACGGCGGCGGCGGTGTCGTCGTACTCGTCGTCCACAGTGGACGGCAGCGCCAGCTTCCGGTCCAGCCACCGGTCGACCCGGTCGGCCGTGGCGGTGCCGCGCAGCGCCGCGGGCCACGCGCCGGTGACCCGGGGCAGCCGCGGGTTGCCCGGCGCCGCCGCCAGGAACGTCGTCCACACCCGCTCCCGCGCCACCGCGTGCGGCAGCACCCGCAGCGCGCCCGCGATGGCGGCGGCGACCTCGGTCTCGGCACCGTCCACGCGCACGGCGTCGTGCCCCTCGACCAGGCCGGTGAGCACCCGCACCAGGGTCACGGCGTCGGCGGCGCCGCCCAGCGGTTTGGCGTCGGCGGCGCCCACCGGCTCGGGGTCGGCGGGCAGGCCCGCGGTCGCGAGCCCCCACGGCAGCAGCCCGTCCCCGGAGGCCACCGCCGCCACGCAGCTCTCCCACAGCCGCCACGCGTCGGTGCCGTCCGCCGGGGCGAACAGGAACTGGCACACCCCGGTCCGCCCGAACCGCCCGCCGCACACCTGCACCGAGAAGCACCACCACGACCCCGACCCGGGCACCGGCACCACCCGCAGCCCCAGCGCCGAGCGGGCGTCCAGGTCCGGCGTCGGCTGCGGCACGCCGTCGGGCGCGTGCACCAGGTCCTGCGCCACCGACCGGAACGGGCCGGGCGCGCGGCGCAGCCCGCCGTCGTCGACCGGGCTGAACCCGCCGCCCGCCACCCCGCCCCACTGCACCAGCTCCACCGGGATCACAGCTGCACCCCCGCGAGCAGGCCCAGCTTGAGCTGGGTGAGCGCGGCCGACGGGTCGCCGGCCGCCGGGAACTCGTGGCCGCCGTCGAGCTCGAACCGGTCCAGCGTACCCGGCGAGAGCACCGGCACGTCCCCGAACGGCGAGCACAGGTAGAACCGGACCTCCCGCCACCGCTGCTCGAACAGCTGCCGCACGGTCTGCCCCATGCCCAGCCCGTAGACCAGGCCGCAGGTCAGCGCCGACATCACCAGGTCGCGCCGGCGCAGCAACCCGCCCTCGCCGGGCGTGAGCGACGCGGCGACGTGCTGGTCGATCGAGGGCACCGGGATCCGGCGGGTCAGCTCGGTCTCCGAACCGCCCGCGTCCACGGTGATCCGGTCCTGGCCGCCGTCGTGGATGAGGTTCCACAGCCGTTCGCCGTCGCTGTAGTGCGCGACCAGCTCGCGCGCCACGTGCCGGGCGATCTCCTCGCGGATCTCGGGCACGTCCAGGTCCTGGGTCAGGTCGCGGACCAGCGCGGTCCACGCCGCCTGCTCCACCACCGCCTCGTGCCCGATCGGCCCGGCGCACCGGTTGGACACGTCCACCAGGTAGTCGGCCACCCCGGTGACCACGGCGTCGGTCCGGCCCAGCTCGGTGAGCCGCCTGCCCTGCCGGACCGCGTGGGTGATCAGGTCGGCCTTGGTCAGGCACACCAGCAGCTTGCGGGTCGCGCCGTCGTCCTTGCCGAAGTCGCCCTGGGCGGTGAGCCGGTCGGCGATGTCGCGTTGCTGCACCCGCCGCCGGGACCGGGCGCGGGCGACGTCGCCGAGGGTCTCGTGGTCGGGGCGGATGCTGCTGCGGGTCAGCCGGTCGGCGTCGCCGGGCGGCAGGAACCGGGTGAAGGAGCCCTCCACGACCGGGTCGATCGTCCACAGCAGGCTGTCGTACTTGGCCAGGGCGCGCTGCCGGTACTCCTGGTCGTAGGTCTCGGCCTTGAAGAACTCGCCGGGCAGGTCGGCCACGGAGGTGATGACGACCCGGCCGCGCACGCTGTAGCGCTGCACGATCGGCTGGCGCACCACCGCGCCCCAGCGGTCGGGGCTGGCGCCGAGCAGCTCGGTGTGGATCTGCCGGATCTGCGACACCAGGTCCTCGCCCAGGACGTCCCAGAGGAACTGCGCGGGCACCATCTCCTGCAGGCTGGTGGGGTCCAGCGGCACGTTGTCGTAGACGGTGGAGTCGTACTCGCGGCGCAGCGCCTTCATCGGCCGCTCCTCGAAGGCGGTGCCGCTCATCTTCACCGGCGGCGCGCCGGTGCGGGAGTCGCGGCCCGCCGGCGGCAGCGACAGGTCCTGGTTGAGGGTGCGCAGCAGCAGGTAGCTCTTGCCCGCGGCGACCGCGCCGACCGCCGCCGCGCTGCCGAACCGGTCGATGCGGGCGGTGGTGCGGCGCACGCCCTGGAGGTGGTGGTCGAAGAACAGGTGGCCGTCGCCGCACAGCCAGTAGACGTCCTGCGCCTGCGTCGGGTCGTACCCCGGGGACTGCCAGTGCTTGCCGGGGCCGCCGTGGTCGTCGAACAGGCTCAGCCGCCACTGCGGTCGCCCGCCGGGTCCGGGCGCGACGGCCAGGTGCAGGCTGGGCGGTCCCTGGGTGGGCGCGACGCCGAAGTCGTGGCCGCACGCCGGGCAGGCGTCGAACGGGGCGAGGTTGCGCGGTTCGGTCATCGCGGGGTCATCCGATCTCGGGCAGCAGCAGGGCGAGGAGCACGAGCACCGCGGCGACCGGGACGGCGTGCAGCAGCCCGACCCGCAGGCCGTGCCGGCGCCCCGCGGCCTCCGCGCGCGCCAGGTGCCCGCGCAGGTAGGGCTCGGCGACGGGTTTGGCCCGGCGGCTCTGCGGCTGGGCGTAGGAACCCCAGTCCGCGACCAGCACGGGCAGGTTCTCGTGCTCGGCGCTGTCGGCGACGGTGTCGCCGTGCCACACCGGCCGCATCCGCGCGCGCAGCCCCCGGGGCAGGGACGCCGCGACCTCCGGGTCGCTCACAGGACCCCTCCCGTCTTCAGGCTGACCACCAGGATCAGCACCAGCGCGGTCGCCACCGCCAGCACCGAGCGGGACGCGTTGCGGTAGGCGGCCAGCGCCAGCGCGGCCTGTTCCGCCCGCAGTTCGCGGATGAGCGCCTCCCGCGCGCCGACGGCGATGTTGTGCCGGCTGCGCACGCCCTCCCGGATGCGGCGCAGCTCCCGGTCGTGGGGCGGGGCGTAGTGGTCGTCCTCGGGCACGACCCGGGCGCACGCGTCCACCGGGCACGTCGGGTGCCCGCAGCCGGGGCCCGGCCGGTCGTGCTCGGCGATCAGCCGCTCGATCCACTCCGCCAGCCGGAACTCCGGGTCGGCGAACACGCCCCCGCCGAACGGGGCCGCGAGCTGTTCGGCGAACGGCCGCCAGCGCGGCTCCCGCGACCACCAGTTGGTCAGGTACTCGACCACCCGCGGGTGGGAGTCCACGACCCGCTCCCGGCCGCCCTGCTTGTCCAGCAGGCCGCGCAGCCGGTCCGGGCTGGCCACGGCGGCGATGGTGACCAGGACGAACCCGAAGCGGTCCAACGCCCGCAGGTCCACCCAGTCGCCGCGCTCCCACTGGGCGCGGTAGTCGGCGGAGGTGTACTCGTCGGTGGCGCGGGCGTCGCGCGCCGGGCAGCGCACCGGGCCGAGGGAGTCACCGTCGATGAGCACGTAGCCGTCGTGGCCGTCGGCGCGGGCCAGGCGGCGCACGTTGGCGGGCTTGATGTCGCCGTGCGCGATGCCCAGCGAGGCGTGCATGAGGTCCAGGCCGCGGGCCAGCCGGCGCAGGTCCTCCAGCGGGCCGCGACCGGGCACCGGGCGCTTCTCCTGGCCCAGCCAGCCGACCTCGTCCACCCACGGCGAGGCGACCAGCACGCACGTGTCGGCGTCGGGCTGGTCGGCGACGCCGAACCACGCGGCCAGCCGGGCGGCCACCCCGCCGGGGATGCGGTCGCCCGCGTCGACCAGGTTGGTCCGGGCCGGCGCGGGCAGCGCCAGGGACAGCAGGTGCACCGGGGCGATCACCCACGGCGGCACCCGGTTCGACCCGCCGACCGCCCCGTTGGCGCGTTCGACGTTGCCGATCTGGGCTTCCAGGAACGCGCGCAGCATCGCCGCGTCCTCGGGGGTGTCGCAGCGGTAGACCTTGACGTGCCACACCTCCTCGCCGCCGGGCTCCAGCGACTCGGCGCGGGTGTAGAGGACGCGCACGCGCAGCTGGTGCGGCTCGCCGCTCGGGGAGCGGCCGGTGAACTCGCGCGCGCCGGCCACGAGACCCGCCGGCGGCGCGGCGACGTGGACCCGCCGGAACGCGCCGCCGCCGGTGACCCACGCCGCGACGCCCGTGCCGTCGCCGGTGTCGGTGGCCCCGCCGGTGCGCAGCTCGGCGAACCGGTCGTGCAGCTCGTAGTCGATGGCGGCCACGGCGTCGCCGGTCGCCTCGCGGACCACGATCCGGCCGCGCGGCGGGACGCCGGCGCCGGTCGGCCGGCCGTGCTCGACGCGCTGGCCGCCCACCGCGACGATGTAGCGGCGGTCGTGGCCGGTGCGCCGCACGTGCAGGGTGCCGCGGACGTTGCGCAGCTCGACCAGCGCCGCCCGCGGCACGGCCTGGGCCTCGTCGGGGAAGACGATGCCGCCGGGCCCGTTGCGCGACACCGGCACCCAGCCCGCCGACGGGCGCAGCAGGTGCGGGAAGGTGAACCGGCCCAACTTGAGGGTGAGGACCAGTTGGTCCTCGTCCTGGTCCTCGTCGGGCTCCTCCTCGGCGAGGGGCGCGCTGGGCTCCTCACCGGCCGCGTCGACGACCGGCACGACCTCGACGGTGAAGCCGGGGTCGGGCAGGTCGCGGTCCACGGTCACGGCCAGGCGCGGGATCGCGCCGGGGTACTCGCGGCGCTGGTCGTCCACCGAGGCGCGCAGCTCCTGCTCGGCCACGGCGGAGGGCGACCAGGCCACCCGGACCACCACGTCCACCGCCGTCGGCGCGCCGGTGGCGTGCCCGGCCAACCACCTGCTCAGCTCCCGCCGCACCGCGCGGCCCAGTGCCGCCTCCCGCCGGTCGTCGTCACTCATCGCGCGCACCGCCGCTCATCCGCGTCCCTCCACGATCGCGCCGATCACCGCGTCGGCGAGCCACCGGGCCCGCGCCGCGCCCCGCGCCTCGTCCGCCGTCTCCACCGCCACCGCGAAGGCCACCGGGCCGCGCGCGGTCGTCACCGAACCCACCAGCCACGCGATCTGGCGGGCGAACTCGCCGGGCGGCGCGTCCCCGCCGCCGTGCAGGTCGTGCGTGCCGGTCTTGACCCGCAGGTCGTGGCCGGGCCGCCGGGTCAATTGGTCTGCCGTGCCGAACTCGACCGTGCCCGCGAGGCCGTCGGTCAGCTCCCGCGCCTGCTCGGGCGAGAGGACCCGGCGGACTTCCGGGACGACCTCCGTGCGGGGGCGGCCGTGGGGCTGGGTCGTGGCGTCGACCAGGCGGGGTTGGACGAGTTCGCCGCCGTTGGCGATGCCGCCCAGCACGGCGGCCAGGTGCAGCGGGGTGCCCTCGACGTGCCCGCCGCCCAGGACGCTGTTGGCCAGGTCCGCGCCCGAGGACTCGCGCGGCACGCGGGAGTCCACGCCCAGCGCCGTGCCGGCCACCCACGCCGGGCCGCGCTCGGCGTCGACCGGGACGGCGGCGAACCCGAAGTCCGCGGCGGTGTCCCGGATCAGCGACCACGGCAGGTCCATCGCCAACCGCACGAACGCGGTGTTGCACGACACGGCCAGCGCGTCGGCCACCGTGATCACGCCGGACCCGCCGCGCTCGCACGTCCCGCGCGGCGAGTTCTTCACCGGTTCGGCGCGGCCGGGGACGGGCAGTTCGGCGGGGGCCGCGACGCGGTCGGTGATGTGCTTGCCGGGCTGGCGCAGGTAGGCCGCGGCCACGACGACCTTGAACGTCGAGCCGAGGCCGTAGTTGCGGCTCAGCGCCCGGTTGTCCGACCGGGACGGCAGGGCGACGTCCGCGCGGCGGTCCACGTACCGCAGGCGGTCGGCCCGCGACTCGGCCGACTCCGGCGCGGGGCCGGGCAGCAGGCGCCAGTCCCAGCACCTGTTGTCCACCTCGTCGTCGGGCCGGCACTCGGCCGCGCGACCTTCGTCGATGCCCTGGTCGGTGAGGGGACCGGGTTGGTGCTGCTGCTCGAACCGGGTGCGCTGGGCGGCGTCCGGTTCGCGGTTCGGGGCCTCGGGTTCTTCGAAGGGTCCGGGGGCGGTCGCGGCGGCGAGCACGCGGCCGGTCACGGGGTCGAGCACCACGATCCCGCCCGCGAGCCGTTCGTCGCCGTCGTGCAGCGCGGACGCGGCGGCGCGCTGGAGGCCCGGTTCGACGGTCAGCTCCACGACACCCGGCTCCGCCTCGCCCGCGGGGAGCAGGGGGTTGGCCAGGCCGCTGCTGCCGTCGACCAGGTCGCCCAACGCGCCGTCCACCGCGCCCGCCCGGTCACCGGCCTGGACCAGGCCGCCGAGGTCGGCCAGCGAGATCACGGGGTCGCCGATGGGCGTCCACGCGGAGTTCTCGCGGTCGCGCCGGTACTGCGGGACGCCGCCGACGCTCAGGACGACGGTGGTGCGGCGCATCGCGATCCGGTCGGTGGAGCACCGTTCGGGGTCTTCGCGCGGCTGCTCGGCGCGGCAGTAGGGACGGTCGGTGGCGTGCCCGCGGTACGGCCACGCGGTGATCGCGGCGCCACCCACCAGGCACACCACCGCGACCAGGACGACCGGCGCCGACAACGCCCGCCCCGGCGCGGCGGACCGGCCCGGCACCGCCGACCACGATCCACTCGGGACCCCGGCTGTCTTTCCGCGGTCGGCACCGGAGGTCAGGCGGTAGCTCGACCACAGCGCGAGGACCACCGCCGCACCCAGCGCCAGCGTGGACTGCCCGCCGCGCGACAGGAACGGCGCGGTGAACCCCGAGTGCGGCACCCACGCGATGGTGGCGAGGAAGACGTACCCGAACTGCACCACCAGCAGCGCCGCCAGCCCGATCGCGAACAGCCGCGCCGCCGTGGGTCCCCGCGCGCCGGACCGCTGTTCCGCCTCGCGCGCCACGCGGGCCAGCGCGGTCGCGAGCAGCGCCAGCAGCACGCCGAGCAGCAGCACCACGACGCCGCCGAGCTTGGCCCACACCACCGCGATCACCAGGTCGCTCTCCCCCAGCGGCACCTGGCCGGACGCGGTGTCGGGCAGGCCCCGCCCCCACAGGCCGCCGTCGGCGATGGCGGCCATGCCCTGCGCGATCTGCGACCGCCGGTTGGCCGCCGCGCCGTCGAGCGGGAGCCGGCACACCGCCGCGCCGTCCGGCGTGCCCGCGACGACCGTGCCCGCAGGCGGCTCGACGCACGTGTTCGTCCACCCGTACTCCCACGGGTGGGCCATCGCCTCGACCCGGTCGGTGGCCTTGTCCACGACGGTCAGCGCCAGCACTCCGACCAGCACGGTGCCCGCGAGCGCCACCAGGTACCAGCGGGTGTGCACGGCCAGTTCCGCCCAGCGCCGCACCCCCCGGTGCCGCGGCGACGAGCGGCGGACGCCGTCGGCGACCAGGAACAGCATCAGCACCAGGGTCGCCGCGAACAGGCCGATCAACGGCCCGAGGTCGCTGCGCAGCACGCTGCCCAGGCACACCGCGACGAACAGCGCGACCGGGTAGACGAGGTGCTCCCGACCGCGCAGGTGCTGCCCGGGCCGCCCGAACCGGTGCGCGAACCCGGCCAGCACGACCGCGAGCAGCCCGAGGTAGGCGACCTTGCCGTACTCCGACACCGCGATCCCCCGGAACGCCAGGCGGTCCGGCCGGTCGAACCAGGCCACGAAGAACACCGCGAACACCAGGCCGACCGCGGTCCACCAGCGCACCGGCGCGGGCACGGGCACGGGCACGGGCGGCACCCACCCGGCCACCTTCGCCGCCGCTCGACCGACCACCCGCCGCGGCCCGGCCACCCGCCGCACCGCGGACAGCCGGTCCAGCGCGAGCGGCACGGCCACCAGGGCGAGCAACAGCACCAGGGGCAACAGCACGGCCCCGCGCGCCTCGACGAACGCGTCGCGCGCGAAGGACGCGCCGAACCCGGCCGCCGGGTTCGGCAGCACGACCAGGCGGACGGTCAGCAGCAGCCCGAACTCCAGCACCAACGCGCCCGCCAGCACCGCGGCCAAGGCCACCGAGGACACCTCGTGATCGCCACGCCGGCCATGCGCCCGTCGCAGCAACCGCACCGCGCACACCACGAGCAGCGCCACCGCGACACCGACGGTCAGCCCGTAGACGACGTTCAGCGTGTCGGAAGCGACCCAGAACCCCAGCCACACCAGGAACAACGGCCACACCAACGCCCGAGCCGGCCCCGCCACCCACCGCCGCCACCAGGCCGCCTCGGGGTCGGTCGCCGGCACCACCGCCACCCGCACCGACCCGCGCAGCAGCCCGACCACGCCCACCACGCCGAGCACGAGCCCGGCCGACAGCAGCAGCCGGCTGATCCCGCCCGTGCCGAACACAGCGGACAAGGCACCACCCATGAAAAGGATTCCTCCGCGGCGGTCGTGCGAACGCTGGAAAACCCCGCGCCGTCGAATTCGGCGGCCGGTGATCACCCAGCCTGTCGTTCCCGCGCGGCCCCACGTTACCGGAACCGGAGACCCATTTTCGAGCCAGCCCTGCCAGCGGAAACCGTTGCGGCGACAGGAATCCACATTAATGCGGACAGGGTCGCGGAAAACCCTGCTATCGCGCGAGGAAATATCACCGTCCTATGTATTCGCCGGAGAAGGACTTGGCCGCCGGCCGCCGACGGCGGACCATTCATGCGGTCGAGGGGGAGAGCACATGCTCGTCTTCGTGTGCGCGCTGCGGCGCGACGCTGACCGCTCCCGTGTCGCGCTCCCGGCGCACGCGCACCAGGAGTTCGGGCACGAGTTGCTGCCCTCGTTGGTCGAGCCCGGGACCTACGCCGTGGAGCCGGCGCACTCGGGCGCGCCGTGGCGGCGGTGGGAGGGCGGGTGGGCATCCCGCCGGTCGACCCGAAAGGCCGCTGGGACCCGCGGTGGGAGGCGGCGGTCGGGGCGGCCCTGGCGCACTTGCCGGTCGCGTCGGAGGGCCGGCCGGTCGGCGTTCCGGACGGCCTGATCACGACCACGTTCGGCCCCGCGCTCGCCGCGTTGCTGCCGAAGGGACCGCCGGAGCGGAACTGGACCTGGTCGGGCCCGGCCTCACCGACCGCGAGCCGGACAGTGGCTGCGCCGGACCTACGACCGCGTGCGGGAGCGCCCGTACTCGCCCCCGTTCTAGACCGCCCGCTACACGATGCCGGCGGCGATCAGCTGCTGCCAGATCTCGCCCTGGTCGACCACCGCCACCCCCAGCTTCTCCGCCTTGGTCAGCTTGCTCGCGCCCACGTCCGCCCCGGTGATCAGCAGGTCCGTGTTCGCCGACACCGAGGACGCCGTGGTCGCGCCGGCCTTCTCGCACAGGCGCTGGAAGGTCGGGCGCGGGACCTTCTCGCCCGAGCGCGGGTCGTTGATCGCGCCCGTGACCACGACCGTCTTGCCGGCCAGGGGCGCGTCCGAGGCGACCACCGGCGGCAGGTCCTCCTCGCGCACGTCGAGCGAGACGCCGCGCTCGCGCAGGCGTTCCAGCTCCGGGCGCAGGCGGGTGAGGTGCTCGTGCAGGGACGCCGCGACCTTCGGGCCGATGTCCTCCACCGCCACCAACTGCTCCTCGGACGCGTCCGCGACCTCCTCCAGCGAGCCGAAACCCGCTCGGCACAGGCGGGTCGCGGTGCCCTCGGACGCCATCGGGATCGCCAGGCCGATCAGCGCCCGCCGCAGGCCGACCCCGCGGCTGGCGTCGATCGACTCGACCATGCGCGCCGCGGACACCTCGCCGATGCGGTCGAACTCCAGCAACTGCTCCTGGGTCAACCGGTAGAAGTCCGACGGGTGCTCCAGCAGACCGGCCTCGGCCAGCCGTTCGATCCACTTCGGACCGACGGCCTCGATGTCCGCCGCCGCGCGCGAGGCCCAGTGCACCAGCCGCCGCACGGTCTGCGCCGGGCAAGCGAGGTTGGTGCAGAACAACTCCCGGCTGTTGCCCTGCTCGACCACGGCCTGGCCGCACGACGGGCACGCCACCGGCGGCACGATCTCCCGCTCCGCCCCTGTCCGCGCGGACTCGTCCAGCACGCCCGCCACGAACGGGATCACGTCGCCCGCGCGGCGCACCAGCACCGTGTCGCCGATCCTGATGCCGCGCGCCCGGATCACCTCCTGGTTGGCCAGGGTGGCGCGGGTGACCGTGGTGCCGCCGACGAACACCGGCTCCAGCACCGCGACCGGGGCGATCTTGCCGGTCTTGCCGACGTCCCACACCACGTCGGCCAGCACCGTGGTCTTCTCCTCGGCGGCGAACTTGTAGGCCAGCGCGCCGCGCGGCGAGCTGGACCGGGTCCCGGCGGCGGCGTAGGCGTCCCGGTCGGCCAGCCGCAGCACCGCGCCGTCGAGGTCGTAGTCGAGGTCGTTGCGCTGCTGCTCGATCTCGGCGATGACCGCCTGCGCGGCCTCGGCGTCGGAGCAGTGCCGCATGTCGGCGACGGCGAACCCGAGTGTTCGCAGGCCCTGTTCGAGGTCGGTGGCGGCGGTGCCGGCGTCGAGGTCGAAGGAGAAGAACCGGAGGCGGCGCTCGGCGACGGTGGCCGGGTCCTTGGCGCGCAGGGTGCCGGCGGCGGCGTTGCGCGGGTTGATCAGCGGCCGGTCCGGGTGGGCGGTGTTGAAGGCGGCGAAGGTGGAGCGCAGCATCACGGCCTCGCCGCGCACCTCCACCCGGCCGGGCGCGTCGATCCGCTCGGGCACGCCGTCGACCAGCGCGCGGACCAGCACCGTCACGTCGTCACCAGTCGTGCCGTCGCCCCGGGTGACCGCCCGCGCGAGCCGCCCGTCCTCGTAGACCACGGCCAACGACAGGCCGTCGAGCTTGGGCATCACCACGACCGGCTGGCCGGGGAACCGGTCGAAGAAGGCGGCCACCTGCTCGGGCTTGGTCGCCTTCTCCAGCGACAGCATCGGCCGCGAGTGCCGGACCGGCGCGTGCAGCACCGCCGGCGCGCCGACCTGGTCCAGCGGGTTGGGGTCGGGCGCGAACTCGGGGTGCGCCTGCACCAGCTCCCGCAACTCGTCCTCGATCGCGTCGTACTCCGCGTCCGCCACCTTGGGCGAACCCCGGTAGTACGCGTCCCGCAGCACCACGACCTGGTCAGCGAGTTCCTGAATGCGCTCCCGAACGTCCACGGGCAAGACGCTACCGGGCACCACCGACAATTCCGGGCCGAACGCCCCGACCGGGTCGCGTGTGGACGGCGCGGCGGCGGCTCGGGGCGGAGGGGTGGCTCGGGGCGGGTCGGGGCGGAGGGTCAGGAGGGCGTGGCGGTCGTCAGCCCGGTCGGCACGCGCTCGCCGTCGCGCACCGGGCCGGGCGGGGTGCCGTCGCCGAACGGTCGCCCGCCCAGCGCCTCGCGCCCGTGCGGGGTCGTCCAGCCGGACAGGTCGGGGCCCTTGGGGACGATCCCGGACGGGTTGATGTCCTTGTGCACCACGTAGTAGTGCTGCTTGATCTGCTCGAAGTCCACGGTGTCGCCGAAGCCCGGCGTCTGGAACAGGTCGCGCGCGTAGCCCCACAGGTTCGGCATCTCGGCGAGCTTGTTCCGGTTGCACTTGAAGTGGCCGTGGTAGACCGGGTCGAAGCGGACCAGCGTGGTGAACAGCCGCACGTCGGCCTCGGTGATCGTGTCGCCGACCAGGTAGCGCTGCCCCGCCAGGCGCTCCTCCAGCCAGTCCAGCGCGGTCCACAGCCGGTCGTAGGCCTCGTCGTAGGCCTCCTGGCTGCCGGCGAAGCCGCACCGGTAGACACCGTTGTTGACCTCGGTGAACACCCGCTGGTTGACCTCGTCGATCTCGTCGCGGCGGTCCTCGGGCAGCAGGTCGGGCGCGCCCTCGCGGTGGAACTCGCGCCACTCGGTGGACAGGTCCAGGGTGATCTGGGCGAAGTCGTTGGTGACCACCGCGCCGGTCGTGGTGTCCACGACGGCGGGCACGGTGATGCCGCGCGGGTACTCCGGGTCGCGCTTGAAGTAGGCCTCCTGGAGGCGTTCGATGCCCAGCACCGGGTCCCGGCCGCCGGGGTCGAGGTCGAACGTCCACGAGCGCGCGTCGTGCGTGGGGCCGGGCAGGCCGAGCGAGATCGCGTCCTCCAGGCCGAGCAGCCGCCGCACGATGATCGACCGGTTGGCCCACGGGCACGCCCGCGCGGCGACCAGCCGGTACCGGCCCGGCTGCACCGGGAACCCGTCGCGGCCGTCGGCGGTGATCCGGGTCGTGATGTAGCGGGTGTCCCGGGTGAAGGCCTTGCCCTTGACCGAGTAGGTGCCGCCGGTCGCGTGCTCGGGGTGGTCGTTCGTCTCGCTCACGAATCCGAGCCTACGCGGTTCCGCGCGGCTCCACCCGGCGGCGCGGGGTGTGCTCGGCGGCCCTCCGCACGCCCGCGTGAACACGCGGATTCTCGTTTGCGGTGGGCCGGTCGGTTCGCCGACGATCACGGCCATGCCCGAGCACACCTACCGCGTGCTGGTGCGCGGCCGGTTCACCGACCTGGACGACGCCGGCCGCGCCCGCCTCCTCGCCGCCGCCGACCGGCACAACGTGCTGACCGGCGGGTTCAGCGCGGAAGGCGCGCTGTCCTACGACCGGAGGCTGGACTTCTTCAGCTACCGGGTCCAACTGCGCGCGGAGGTCCGCGACACCGACCGCGAGGTGTGCGCGGAGGGCATGCGCCGGGCCGCCCAGGCGGTGGAGGCCTACGAAGTCGACTTCCGCGACCTCAAAGCCACCGCCACCGACATGGACCAGATGAAGATCCGCCGCCGCTGACCGACCGCCACTGATCGGTCGCCACCGACCGACCGCCACCGACCGCTACCAGTGACCGGCCGCCACCGACCGACCGCCACCGACCGCTACCAGTGACCGGCCGCCGCCAACCGACCGCCGCCGGCTCGCCCGCTTTTGTCGGTCCCCCGTGGGACAATGGTGACGGGGGCCGGAGGCCGCGACCGGTACCGTCGAGAAGCCATGGACCTCCTCGGCCGTGACGACCTCCTCGCCACCGCGCGGGCCGCACTCGCGCGGGGCGGTGTCGTGCTGCACGGACCGCTCGGCATCGGCAAGTCCGCCGTCCTGGAAGCCCTGCTCCCCCACGACGCCCCGGTCCTGCGCAGCGCCCCCGCCCGAGCCGACCGCGACGTCCCCTACCTGGTCTTGGCCGACCTGCTCACCAGCTACCCGAGCACCGACGCCGGCACCGACCCGGGCACCGCCGGCACGGACCCGGGCACCGCCGTGGACCTGCCGCCGCCGCAACGCCGAGCCCTCGACCGCGCCCTGCGCCGCCGCACCGGTGAACCGGACCCGCTCGCCCTCCGCCAAGCCGTCCTGACCGTCCTCCGCGCCCGCCACCCCCTGGTCGTCCTCGACAACGCGCAGTGGGTGGACCCCGCCTCGGCAGCCGTCCTGACCTACGCGACCGCCCGCGCCGGAACCCGCCTGCTCGTCGCCACCCGCGACCCCGCCCGGTGGGACGGCGAGGCGATCGAGGTGCCGCCGCTGTCCACCGCCGCGACCGCCGAACTGATGTCCCGCCACGGCCACGTGGACACCCACCTCGCCGCCGGCAACCCGTTGTACGCCATCGAACTCGCCAAATCACACGGCACGATCTCCACCCGTATCAACCACCTCGTCCGCGAACAGCTCGACGGACAGCCCACCTCCACCCTCCTCGTCGCCGCCCTGCTCGACCGCCCGACCGAACGCCTCCTGGTCCACTGTGGACAGGACCACGACCTCCGCGACTGCCCCCTGACCCGCGTGGAAGCCGACGGCGAGATCACCTTCCGGCACCCGCTCATCCCCGCCGCCCTCCCCGAAGTCCTGCCACCCGAGGAGGTCCGCGCCGCCCACGCCCGCCTGGCCGACCTGGTGACCGACCCCGTCCAACGCGCCCGGCACCGCGCGCACGCCGTCACCGGCTTCCACGAACCCACCGCCGTGGACCTGCTGCGCGCCGCCGGCACCGCCCGCCGCCGGGGCAGGCCCGACCAGGCCGCCGAACTGGGCCGCCTCGCCGCCGACCGCACCCCGCCCACGCCACCGGCCCGCGCGACCGGCCGCAAGCTGCGCGCCGCGCGGGACGCCCTCCGGGCCGGGTGCCCCGACCTGGCCACGGACCTGGCCCGCGAGGTGCTGCGCTCCCCGGACGCGCCCCGCCCGCACCGGGTCCGCGCCCGGCTGGTCATGGTCGACGCGGTCGGCTACGCCCGCACGGCCGTCGCCGCGATCATGGGCGAGGCGCTCACCCACGCCCGTGGCGACGCCGCCCTGGAAGCACCGGCCGAGTACCGGTTCGCGGTGCACTCGGCCGCCGGCGGCGACTTCCGGACCGCCGCCCGGCACCTCGCCGACGCCGTCCTGCTCGCCCGCACCGCCGGGGACGTGCCCACCGAGGTCATGTCCCTGTGCTCGCTCACCCTGTGCCAGGCCGCCCTGGGCGACACCACCGCCGCCGGCACCCTCGACCTGGCCCGCCGGATCGCGCCCGAACGGCTGGTGACCGCGCACGTCGGCACGCGGTGGGCCACCGCCCGCCTCGACCTTTTCGCCGACCGCCTGGACGCGGCTGAGGAGCACCTGACGGCGCTGCTGGACCACGCGGCCGACCGCGGCACCCGGTCGGAGGTGGTCGGCATGACGTGGGCCGCCGTGGAGGTGTGGGTCGCCCTGGGCCGCTGCCGGCAGGCCCGCCACCGCGCCGGCGAGGTGCTGCGGCTGGCCGAGGAGCTGGGCTGCGACCTCGCCGTCGCCTACTACGGGGCCGCGCTCGCGGAGGCGCACGGCGGTGACCCGGCCGTCGCGGACGCCCTCGCCCGCAAGGGCGCGTCCCGGGCCGAGGCCGACGGCGACCACTCCTTCCTCGCGCGCAACCTGCACGTCCGGGGGCTGGCCGCGTTGACCGCGGGACACCCGGAGCAGGCGGTGGACCCGTTGCACCGGGCGGTGGAACTCGAACTGGGCATGGGTGTCGTGGACCCGGCCGTCTTCGCGGTCCGGCCGGACCTCGCCGAAGCCCTGGCCCTGTCCGGTCGCCTGCCGGAGGCGGCGGGGCTGATCGGCGGCGCGCGGGCGTGCGCGGTGCGGCTGGGCCGGCGGGGCGTGGTGGCCGCGCTCGACCGGGCCGACGGCCTGCTCCGGTTGGCGCTCAGGGACCACGCGGGCGCGGAGGTGTCGCTGAAGCGGGCCGTCGAAGCGCACGAGGACCTCGGGCAACCGGTCCAGCTGGGGCGCAGCCTGCTGGCCCTGGCCGTCGCCGAACGCCGCCGCAGGCGTCGGGGGTCCGCCCGCCGGCTGCTCGACCGGGCGCGGCTGGTGTTCGCCGGGTGCGGCGCGCCGAGCTGGGCCGACCGCGCGGCGGCGCTGCTGGGCGACACCCCGGACGGACCGACGCTGACCGGGTTCGAGACGCGGATCGCCCGCCTGGTCGCCGGCGGCGCGAGCAACCCGGAGGTGGCCGCGCGGCTGACCATCAGCGTCAAGACCGTCGAGGGGGCGCTGACCCGGATCTACCGCAAGCTCGACGTCCACAACCGCACCCACCTGGCCGCGAAGCTCACCGCGCGGGAGCGGGAATCCCCCGTTTCCGGGTCGGGGGTCGAGCCGCCACCCTGACCCTCGCCTGTCCCACCCTGCCCAGCGGACGAGGAGATCCCTGCATGCGTCCCTTCCTCCTGGCCTGCGCGCTGATCTGCGCGGTCTTCACGCCACCGGCGAGCGCCGCCCCGAGCGGCGACGTCGAACCGATGATCATCGGCGGCTCGTACGTCACCTCGGCCCCGTGGGCCGCCGCGGTCTACCGCAACGGCTCCTTCACCTGCTCCGGCACGATCATCTCGGCCCAGTGGGTGCTCACCGCCAAGCACTGCGTCGGCTCGGGCCTGACCGTCCGCGTCGGCAACGTCCACCGCGCCCAGGGCACGCCCAGCTCGGTCAGCCAGTACGTCAACCACCCGCAGGCCGACCAGTCCCTGCTCCGGCTCTCGACGCCCGTCCAGACCAGCCAGTACTCGCGGCTGGCCGACGCCAACCCGCCGACCGGGTCCACCAACCAGATCTACGGCTGGGGCTACACCAGCCGCTCGGGCCCGGTGTCGTCGCAGCTCAAGACCGCCGACGTGCGGCTGACCTCGATCTGCCGCGACTACTACGGCGGCCAGGCGCTGTGCAGCAGCCGCATCACCGGCAACGCGTGGTCCGGCGACTCCGGCGGCCCGCAGATGTACAACGGCCTACAGGTCGGCGTCGCCTCCACGGCGGACGGCACCTCGACGCAGCAGTACAGCAGCGTCTCGGCCACCCGCGCCTGGATCCGCTCCACCTCGGGCGTCTGAGCCCGCTCCCGCGACCCCCGGTGTCCACTGTGGACACCGGGGGTCGCGGGCGTTGTCACCCGTTCGCCGGAGCCCCACCCGCGCGGTCTTGAGTAATTTTCACGTCACGGTCCCCTGCCGTTGATCGACCCACGAGAGGTGGAAGATCATGAACCGTGCCGTGAAACGCCTGCTCACGCTCGCGGGCGCGTTGACCCTGTCCCTGGCCGCCGTGCCCGCCGCGCAGTCCGCGCCCGGCACCTACTGGACGCCGGAACGGATGCGCTCCGCCGTCCCGCTCGACACCCTCACCGTCAGCCCGGCCAAGCTGCGCGGCGTCGTCCCGACGGGCGCGCCCACCGCGGTCGAACCGCTCGCCTTCCCCAACGGCGGCACGGCGTGGACCGGCGGCGGAGCCGTCGTCAAGACCGCCGGCCGGGTGTTCTTCACCTACCAGGGCCGCAACGCCTCGTGCAGCGGCAACGCCGTGACCAGCGGCAACAAGAGCACGGTGATCACCGCCGGGCACTGCGTGAAGCTCGACGGCGCGTACCACACCAACGTCGCCTTCGTGCCCGCCTACGACAACGGCAACACCCCGTACGGCACGTGGAACGCCCGCGCCACCTTCGCGACCCCGCAGTGGGACGCCTCCGAGGACATCAACTACGACATCGGCGCGATCGTCGTCGGCCAGGTCGGCGGGCAGTACCTGACCGACGTGGTGGGCGCCCAGGGCATCGCGTTCAACCAGGCCAAGGCGGACAACATGTACGCCTACGGCTACCCCGCCGCCTCCCCGTACGACGGCAGCAAGCTCATCTACTGCAGCGGCCGGACGTTCAACGCGTTCCTGAGCAACGGCATCGGCATGACCTGCAACATGACCGGCGGCGCGAGCGGCGGCCCGTGGTTCAAGACCTTCTCCGAGGCGACCGGCACCGGCACCCTCAACTCCGTGAACAGCTACAAGATCAACCTTTTCCCGAACTGGATGTTCGGCCCGTACTTCGGCACCGACGCCCAGAACCTCTACACCAAGGCGCAGGCCGCCTGAGCGCGTAGACCGGTCGCCCTCCCTCCACACCGGGATCGCCGCGTGGAGGGAGGGCGACCGCGAACCGGGGGCCACTCGAATGGCCGCCGACCCGAAACTCCCGCGAGGTGCGACAGGAGCACGCGCTGCCGTTGATCAAGAGCTGAACACCCGACGACAGGCTCCCCAACGCCCTTGTGCGGCCCGAGCCCGGCCGTGCACGATCACCGACCATGAAGACGCGAATCCTGCTCACGTCTTGCCTCGTGGCGGCCCTGGCCGCGACCGGCACCCCGGCGACGGCAGCGCCGACCGCGCCCAAGATCGCCTCCTACAACGTGTTCATGCTGTCCCGGGCCCTCTACCCGAACTGGGGCCAGACGACCCGCGCGGACCTGATCGACCGGCAGGACGTCCTGGCCGGTCAGGACGTCGTGGTCCTCCAGGAGCTGTTCGACAACACCGCCGGCGACCGCCTGCTGACCAACCTGTCCGACACCTACCCGCACCGGACCCCGACGGTCGGCCGCACCCGGTCGGGCTGGGACGCCACGGTGGGCGGCTACCGCGACTCGGCGGCCGAGGACGGCGGGGTCGCGATCGTCAGCCGGTGGCCCATCACCCGCCGCGTCCAGCACCTGTACCGGGACGGCTGCGGGGCCGACTGGATGGCCAACAAGGGCTTCGCCTACGTCCGGCTGGCCTCCCCGAGCGGCCCGGTGCACGTCATCGGCACCCACATGCAGTCCGAGGACCCGGGCTGCACCACCTCGGCCGCAGCGGTCCGCGCCCGCCAACGGGCCGAGATCGCGGCCTTCGTCACGGCCGAACGCATCCCCGCCGGCGAGCCGCTGTACGTGGCGGGCGACCTGAACGTCATCAAGGGCACCCCGGAGTACTCGGCGATGCTGACCGACCTCAAGGCGGCGGCACCGACCCACACCGGCCACCCGTACTCGTGGGACTGCGCGGACAACAGCGTGTGCCGCGACCAGTACGGCGCGGAGTACGCCTCGGAGCACTTGGACTACGTGCTCACCGTCCAGGGACCGGCACTCGCCAACGAGACCCGGCGGGTCAAGAGTCCCGTGTGGACGGTGACCTCCTGGTTCGAGACGTACTCCTACACCGACTACTCGGACCACTACCCCGTGTTCGCCTACTGACGGCTACGGGGCCCAGGGCGGGGCGACGGCCCAGCTGCTGTCCGCGGTCAGGGTCTGCGGGCGGTTGAACTCCGCGCCGTCGCCCGAGGCGATGTGGACCGCCGCGTTGAAGTGCCGCAGGTACCACCCGACCAGGTTGATCGACTCGAACGTCACGCCCGTGCCGCCGAGCCCGGGCCGGGCGCAGAAGGTGGCGTCGGCCTTGAACAGGGCCGAACCGTCGTCTGGCGAGTTCCGCACCCGGGAGTCGGCGTGCCGCAGGTACTGGCCCGGGTAGTTGACCGACTCGAACGAGTAGCACGACGAGTCCGCCAGGCCCCGCCGCACGGTGTAGGTGGCGTCGGCCTTCAGCAAAGCGCTGCTGCCGGCGTCCACCACCTCCGTGTACGCCAGGCTGCCCGAGTGCCGCAGGTACCGGTCGGTGTAACCCCAGGTCGTCACCCGCAGCGACTGCCGGGCGTCCGTGGCGAGCAGCACCGAGCTGCGCCACAGGGCGGGCGCGGCGGTCTCCCACGTGGCGTCGGCGGCGAAGCTCGTGGCGGTGTCCCAGGGGTTCGGGCCCCCGCTGCGCGCGAGGTACACGTCCTCCGCGTAGTGGCGCAGGTAAGCACCCGGGTTGTTCAGGGACTCGAACGACGCGCCGCCCGCGGCCAGGCCGGGACGTGCGCACCAGGTGGCGTCGGCGCGGAAGGTGCCGCCGGTGTCGCTGTCGGTGCGCACCCGTCCCGCCGCGTGCCGCAGGTAGCGGCCCGGGAAGTTGACCGATTCGAACGAGTGGCACCGCGGGTCGGCCAGCCCGACGACGGTCCGGTAGGACGCGTCCTGCCGCGCGCCGTCGGGACTGGCCGCGGTGAGGACGTCCGTGCGCGCCAGCGAGTTCGCGTGGCGCAGGTAGCGGTCGGTGTAGCCCGGCGTGGTCACGCGGAACGAGCGGACGTGGCCCGCGGTGAGCCGCACCGGGGAGTTCAGGTTGCGGGACGCGCCGATCAGGTCCCGGTGGGCGGCGCGGACCTGGGCCGTGTCCACCTTCTGCACCCGCCGGTCGTAGGTGACCAGGCCGTTGTACTCGCCCTCCACGTCCGTGATCTCGGTGTAGACGTAAGCCGAGACGCCCTTGGTGGTCATCAAGTGCCGCACGTCCCGGACCATGCCGGTGTACCGGTCGTTGAGCTGCGCCGCGCTGAAGACCTGCTCGTAGGCGAAGAACCGGCCGTTGGGGCTGTGCTCGTGGCCGGGGTTGCGCAGGCCGATGCCGCCGAACTCGCCCAGCGCGGACACCCTGGTCGCCGACGGGCGCGGGGCGTCGGGGCCGGTGTAGACGTGCCAGTCGATGATGTCGCCGGTGCCCGGGTCGCCCTTGGAGGCGCAGCAGTTGTAGCCGCTGTGCGCGTTCATCAGCCGGGTCGGGTCCTGGCTCTCCAGCGCCGTGGTGACCCGCCGGGTGTCGTCCAGGTTCCACTCGCCCCAGCCCTCGTTGAACGGGACGTAGGCGATCACCGCCGGGGAGAAGCGGTGCTCGTCCACGATCTCGCGGGCCTCGGTCTCGAACTGCGCGATCTGGGCGGGCGTGCGGGTGGGGTCGCCGGGTCGGGGTGGACGGGATGTCCTGCCACACCAGCAGGCCCAGCCGGTCGGCGTGGTGGTACCAGCGCGCCGGTTCGACCTTGATGTGCTTGCGGACCATGTTGAAGCCCAGGTCCTTGTGCTTCCGCAGGTCGAACGCCAGCGCGGCGTCGGTGGGCGCGGTGTAGAGGCCGTCGGGCCAGAAGCCCTGGTCCAGGGTGCCGACCTGGAAGACGAACTCGCCGTTCAGCGTCGGCCGCAGCACGCCGTCGACCACCTTCGCGCCGACCTCGCGCATGCCGAAGTAGCCCACCACCTGGTCCACGGTGGCGCCGCCGGCCTCGCGCAGCGAGACGCGCAGGTCGTAGAGGTACGGGTCGTCGGGCGACCAGCGCCGGGCGTTGGGCACGGGCACGGTGAACTCGGTGAACCCGCCGGAGGCGCTGCCCACGACGGTCGTGCCCGCCACGGCTTCGGCGAACACGCTGTGCCCGCTGACGTTCCCGCGGGTGAAGACCCGCACGCGGGCGGTGTTGTCGGACAGGTTCGGGCGGATGTCCACGGATAAGACCGACGATGTCGGCGTGGGTTCCAGCCACACGGTCTGCCAGATGCCCGAGGACGGCGTGTAGAAGATGCCGCCGGGGTTGTCGACCTGCTTGCCGACCGGCTGCTTCTCGCCGCGCCCGTCGGTCGGGTCGTACACGCGCACGACCAGTTCGTTGGCGCCGCCGCGCAGCTGGGCGGTGATGTCCACCTCGAACCGGTCGTAGCCGCCCCGGTGGGTGGTGACCTGGGCGCCGTTGACCCACACCGTGGCCTCGTAGTCCACCGCGCCGAAGTGCAGTTGGACGCGGCGGCCGGTCCAGGCGGCCGGGACGGTGAAGGTGCGGCGGTAGAACATCAGGTCGCGGTTGTCGTTGCGCATGATGCCCGACAGGCCGGACTCGATCGGGTAGGGCACGAGCACGCGTTCGGGCAGGGTCCGGCCCAGCGGTGGGGCGGCGTAGCGGTCGACGTTGCCGGCGGCGTCGGTGGCGGGGTTGAGGAACTCCCACTCGCCGTTGAGCGACTGCCAGTCCGGGCGCGTGAGCTGCGGGCGCGGGTACTCGGGCAGCGGGTCGGTGGTGGACACCTGGCCGGTCCACGGCGTGGTCAGCGGCGGCGGTTTCGGGACCACGGCGGCGGAGGCGGTCGGGGCGACGAGCCCGGTGACCAGTGCGGCCACCGTCAACGCGATGAAGCGACGCATCGGACTCCTCTCGATGCAGGGTGGAGGGTCGCTCGCGGGCGTGCGGGGAGCGTTGGAGCAGGAACGCGCGAGCGTGACTCACGTCACTCAATTCGTTCTTACATCGTTGGTACAACGTTGTAAAGGCCTGTCGGGCGGGTACCATCGGGGCCGCTCAACAACCGGGAGGCAGTGGGTTGGCCACGCTGAAGGACGTCGCCGAGCTCGCCGGCGTGTCGGTCAAGACCGTGTCGAACGTGGTCAACGGCCACGCCTTCGTCAAGCCGGAGAACCGGCGGCGGGTGGAGGAGGCGTTGGCCGCCACCGGGTACCGCCCCAACCTGGGCGCGCGCAACCTGCGCCGGGGCCGCACCGGGTTCCTCGCCCTGGTGCTGCCGGAGTTGGGCATCCCGTACTTCTCCGAGCTGGCCGGGCTGGTGCTGCGCGCGGCGCAGGCGCACGAGTGGAACGTGCTGATCGAGCAGACGCTGGGCACGCGCGACGGGGAGCGGGCGGCGCTGGCCTCGCTGGGCGCGCACCTGGTGGACGGCGCGATCGTGAGCCCGGAAGCGTTGCTGGAGGGCGATTTCGCGGACCTGGCGCTGCCGGTGGTGATGCTCGGCGAGCACACCGTGGACCTGCCCATCGACCGGGTGGGCATCGACAACGTGCGGGCGGCGGAGGAGGCCGTGCGGCACCTGGTGGCGTCGGGGCGCACGCGGATCGCGGCGATCGGCGCGCACCCGGCGCGCGGCACGGCGGCGTTGCGCCTCAAGGGTTACCGGGCGGCGTTGGCGGCGGCGGGGTTGCCGTTCGACGAGTCGTTGGTGGCCACGACCCTGCACTACCACCGCGCCGAGGGCGCCGCCGCGACGAAGGCCCTGCTGGCGCTGCCCGAGCCGCCGGACGCGGTGTTCTGCTTCAACGACCTGCTGGCCGTCGGCGCGCTGCGCACGGCGGCCGACCACGGCCTGCGGGTGCCGGAGGACCTGGCCGTGGTGGGGTTCGACAACAACGAGGAAGGCGCCTACCACCGCCCGTCGCTGACCACCGTGGCCCCGGACAAGGCGGCCATCGCCGAGGCGGCCGTCACCCTGCTGCGCCACCGCGTGGAGACGCCGGACCGGCCACCCGAACAGGTGCAGACGCCGTTCCGGCTGGAAATCCGCGAGAGCACAGCCCGGTGATCGGCCACCATGGCCCCCATGCGCACGTTCGAGGACCTGGTCGCCGAAGCGGCGGCGGTGGACGTCTCCGGGTGGGACTTCGGCTGGCTCGACGGCCGGGCGACCGAGGAGCACCCGCCGTGGGGCTACCTCCGGCTGCTGTCCCAGCGGCTCCCCCGCGCCACGGCCGCGCTGGACGTCGACACCGGCGGCGGCGAGGTGCTGTCGGAGGTGCCGTCGTTCCCCGCGCGCATGTGCGTGACCGAGGGGTGGGCGCCCAACGCCGAGCGCGCCAAGGCCCTGCTGGGGCCGCGTGGGGTGGAGGTCGTCCGGACGCCGCCCGACTCGGGGCTGCCGTTCCCGGACGGGTCGTTCGACCTGGTGGTCAGCCGCCACCCGGTGCGCCCGGACTGGCCGGAGATCGCCCGCGTCCTGGCGCCCGGCGGCCACTACTTCGCCCAGCACGTCGGCCCCGGCTCGGCGCTGGAGCTGACGGAGTACTTCCTGGGCGAGCGGTCGGGCCCGGACGGCCGCGACCCGCACACCGAGGCGGCGCAGGCCGAAGCGGCGGGCTTGCGCGTGGAGGACCTGCGCGTCGCCCGGTGCCGCATGGAGTTCTTCGACATCGGCGCGGTGGTCTACATCCTGCGCAAGTGCGTGTGGTGGGTCCCGGACTTCAGCGTGGACCGCTACACCGACGCGTTGCGCCGCATGGACGCCCAGATCCGCGCGGACGGCAGCTTCGTCGCCCACTCGACCCGCCACCTGTTCGACCTGCGCCGAGCCTGAGCGGTCCGCGAAGACCGGTCAGTGACCACCCCTTGGCCCTCCGCAGGGCGGCGGAATGGTGAGATGGTCGTGCCGACGACGCGAAGTGGACTGGATTTCGGTGCGGGGGACGCGGGGATGAGCGGTGTGAGCTTGCTGGAGCGGCTGTCGGACCGGGTGGCGGGGGCGCTGCTCGAACTCGGCGGGCCGGTGGGGTACGGGTCGGGCGAGATCGTGTTCAGCGAGGGCGGTGAGGACGGGCACGCCGTGCTGGTGCTGACCGGCGCGGTCAAGGTGCGGGCCACCGACGAGGCCGGGGACTCGGCGCTGCTGGCGGTGCTGTCGGCGGGCAACCTGGTCGGCGAGATGGCGGCGCTGGACGGGCAGCCCCGGTCGGCGACGGTGGTGGCGTGCGGCGCGGTGACCGGGCGGCTGATCCCGCAGCACCAGTTGCTGGACTTCGTCGACTTCCACCGCGAGGTGCTGGTGGAGCTGTTCCGGGTGCGCGCCGACCAGGTCCGCTGGGCCAACGAGCTGCGCCGCGCCATGCCCCACCACGCGGCCACCCGCATCGCGCGGGTGCTGGGCCACCTCGTGCGCCACCACGGTTCCCGCACGACCGCCGGGTGGACGCTGGACCTGCCGCTGACCAACGTGGAGCTGGCGTCCATCGCCGGCATGAAGTCCCGCACGGCGGAGAAGGCGTTCAGCCGCCTGCGCGACGCCGGCGTGGTGCTGACCAGCACGCGCCGGGCCGTCCTGGTCCCCGACCTGCCCCGCCTGGACCTGATCGCCGCCGGCCACGACCTGCCGTAGCGGTCCTCACGCCCGGCGGGCGCGGCGCTTGGCGACGTGCGGCAGCGCGAACATGTAGAGGCCGGTGAAGAACAGGACCGCGAGCGGCAACAGCGGCAGGTAGGACACCCACACCAGCGGTTCCGCCTGCGCCAGCGCCACGACGGTGGCCAGCACGGTGACCGTGAAAGCCATCGACACCCAGCGGTGGACGCGCCGTACCCACTTGTTCATGCTCTTGCTCCTTGCTCGGGCGGCTGACCTCCAGCCGGTGTGCGGACCACGCTAGGTCCGGCCGCCGAGCCGGCGCTTCTCGATTCGTGACCGGTTCCGCGCCGCTCAAGGCGATGCGATCGACGATGCGCGCGGTGTGCCACGACGGGCGGCGACAATACCGTTGCCGCAAGGCTTTCAGAGGTTTTCCAGCGGGTTCCCGACCGCGCGTTGACACCGCGGAGCCGCGTTCGTGACGATCGCCGGGTCAGTGATTCCCCTCCGTTTACCCTGCAATGGAGAGTGGCCTGTGCGTGTTCGGATTCTGGTCGCGGCCACCGCCGCGGCCCTCGGTCTGGTCAGCGGGACCGCGTCGACCGCCACCGCGGACGACGTGGCGCCCTACATCATCGGTGGTGGCACGGTGTCGTCCGCGCCCTGGGCGGCGGCGGTGTTCCAGAGCGGGCGGTTCGCCTGTTCCGGGACGATCATCTCGCCCGAGTGGGTGCTCACCGCCCGGCACTGCCTGTCGTCGAGCATGTCGGTGCGGGTGGGCAGCGTCTACAAGTCCTCCGGCGGCACCACGGCGGGTGTCGTCCGCCAGGTCGCCAGTTCGCGCTCGGACTTCGCGTTGCTGCGGCTGAGCCGCTCGGTCGCCACCACCTACGTGACCCTCGCGTCGGCTGACCCGGCGGTCGACTCGACCAACAGCATCTACGGGTGGGGTCGGACCAGCTACGACGGTTCGGCGTCCGAGCAGCTCAAGACGGCGAGCGTGCGGGTCACGTCCACGTCGTGCAGCGACTACATCGGCGGCCGGGCGATCTGCTCGGTCGGGATCGACGGCAACGCCTGGAAGGGCGACTCCGGCGGCCCGCAGATGGCCAACGGCGTCCAGGTCGGCGTGGCGTCCACGGCGGACGGGCGCAGCCGCCAGACCTACGGCAGCGTGGCGGCCAACCGGAGCTGGATCCGCACGGTCACCGGCGTCTGACCGAGGCCGGCCCGCCCTCCCGCGCGGGAGGGCGGGCCTACCCGCCGCCCGGGATCACCAGGCCGGACTCGTAGGCCAGCACGACCAGTTGCGCGCGGTCACGGGCGTGCAGCTTGGTCATGGCGCGGTTGACGTGGGTCTTGGCGGTCAGCGGCGTGATGACCATGTGGTCGGCGATCTCGTCGTTGGACAGGCCCCGGGCGACCAGGGCGACGGCCTCGCGCTCGCGGTTGGTGAGCTGGTCGAGCGCGGCGCCGCCGGTCGGGCGCGGCGGCTGGGTGACGTACCGGTCGATCAGCTTGCGGGTGATCGACGGGGCGAGCAGCGCGTCACCGCGGGCCGCGACCCGGACCGCGTGCAGGAAGTCCTCCGGTTCGACGTCCTTGACCAGGAACCCGGCGGCCCCGGCGCGCAGCGCGTTGAACACGTGCTCGTCCAGGCCGTAGTTGGTGAGGATGACGACGTGGGTGCCGGCCAGGTCCGGGTCGGCGGCGACGCGGCGGGTGGTCTCGACGCCGTCGAGGACGGGCATCTGGATGTCCACCAGCGCGATGTCCGGGCGCAGTGCGCGGACGCGGTCGAGGGCCTCGCGGCCGTTGGCGGCCTCGGCGACGACCTCGATGTCGTCCTCGGCGTCGAGCAGCGCGCGGAAGCCGCTGCGGATGAGCGGCTGGTCGTCCACGAGCAGGACCTTGATCACGGGGTGCGCTCCACGGGGAGTTCGGCGTGGACGGTGAAACCACCGCCGGCGCGGGGTTCGGCCCGCAGGCGCCCGCCGAGCGCGGTGACGCGTTCGCGCATGCCGAGCAGGCCGACGCCGGGGGTGGGGTCGGCGGGGGTGGCGGCGCCGTCGTCCTCGACGCGGATGTCGAGGGTGCCGTCGCGGAAGCCGATGCGGACCTCGGCGCTGGCGGCGGCGGCGTGGCGGGTGATGTTGGTCAGCGACTCCTGGACGATCCGGTAGGCGGTGCGCTCGACGGCCGCCGGGACGTCGAGCCGGGGGCCCTCGATGGTCAGGGTGAGGTCGAGGCCGGTGGAACGGACCTGGTCGACCAGCCCGGTGACGTGGTCGATGCCGCGCGGCGGTGACACGTCGTCGTCGCGCAGCGCGCCGAGGGTGGCGCGCAGTTCGCGGGTGGCTTCGCGGCCGGCGTCCCGGATCGCCAGCAGGGCCGGCGGCACCTCTTCCCCGCGTTTGCGGGCCAGGTGGACCGCCGCCTCGGCCTGGACCTTGATGACCGAGATCTGGTGGGTCAGCGAGTCGTGCAACTCGCGCGCGATGTGCAGGCGTTCCTCGTCGGCCCGGCGTCGGGCGGTCTCCTCGCGGGTCCGCTCGGCCTCGTCGGCGCGCCGCTCGGCCTGCCGCAACGCCTCCCCCGCGCCGGCGACCCCGACCAGCCACCCGATCTCCAGCACGCCCCGGGCGTGGGCGAAGGACTCGGCGGCGGCCCCGCCGGGTTCGGCGAGCATGTCCGCGAACGGCAGGGTGAGCAGCAGGGCGACCGACGCGCCGACCACGACCCACCGGCGCCCGGCGCGCATGGCGGTGTAGACGGCGACCAGGTACGCCACGGCCGGCAGGTCCAGCCCGGCGGCCTGCGCCCCGACCGCGCACACGCCGGTGACCGCCAGCACGGCGCGGGGCGCGAGCCGGCGGGCGATGAGCGCCAGCCCTCCGGCCGCGGGCAACAGGTACGCGGCCGGCGCGACCCCGGGCGCGGACCAGCCGGTGATCACCAGGACGGCGGCGACGCCGACGCCGATGCCCCAGTCCCAGACGCCCACCCGCCCCGTTCGCATGGCGGGAACCCTAACCACCCGGCCCCCGCGACGGAGTCCTCCCGGTGGAGCAGACCCGGCCTACCACGACCGCGGTAGGCGGTCCCGCGGAGCCGGGGCCGTTCGGGGGCCATCGCTTAGGCTGGTCGCATGATCTTCTACTCGGACGACGAGAGCCGCGCGCTGCGCACCGCCGTGTTCGGCGTGATGGTCCTGGTCTCCCACGCCGACCCGGGGCCCGTGATCCAGGAGCGCTACGCCGGGCTCAGAGCGCTGACCAACCTGTCCCCCGAGCTGCGGGTCGTCCTGCACGCCGCCCGGTTCGACCTCTCCTCGCTGTCCGACGCGGAGTTGGAGAGCCAGGTCCTGGAAGCGCTGCGGACGTCGGTGAAGGTGCTGGAGGCGAAGAACCCGGCCGAGGCCGCCGCGTTCCCGCGGGCCGTCGAGGCGATCTGCCACGAGGTCGCCGCCGCGGACGGCCAGGTCGTCGAGGTCGAGGAAGCGGTGATCGCCAAGGTGCGGGAGGCGCTCAAGGGCTGAGGAGCACACCGAAAAGAAAAGTTGTCCAGACAGGCCTTCTTGTCATAGGCTGGTCCCGACGACGACGCAAGGAGACAACGCCATGTCCTTCCAGGCCTACCTCGACGCCATCGAGAACAAGACCGGCAAGACCCCCGCCGAACTCCTCGCCGAGGCGGCCGACCGGGGCTTCGACGCCACCACGAAGACCGCCGTGGTCCTCGACTGGCTCAAGAACGACTACGACCTGGGCCGCGGCCACGGCATGGCGTTGTTCCACGTGCTGAAGAACGGCACCGAGATCAGCGCGAAGCACGTCGGCGCCACCGGCAGCCACCGCGACGAGTCCACGACCCTGCGCATCGACGGACTCGCGAACCGGTAGTTCAGCCGCTGCTGTACAGTTCGGCCCGTGCTGAAGTGTGAGACGCGGGAGGACGCGCTGGCCCGCCTCGGGAGGGCGCTCGCCGACCCGACCCGGTGCCGCATCCTCGTGGCGCTGCTGGACGGCGTGCACTACCCGGCGCGCCTGGCCGACCACCTCGGCCTGACCCGGTCGAACGTCTCCAACCACCTGTCGTGCCTGCGGGGCTGCGGGCTGGTGGTGGCCACCTACGAAGGCCGTCAGGTCCGCTACGCCCTGGCCGACGCGCACCTGGAGCGGGCGTTGGGCGAGCTGGTCAAAGTCGTGCTCGCGGTGGACACCGCCGAGCCGTGCGTGGACGAACCCGCATGAGCGCCTGCGGGGACGACTGCTGCGGCGCGACCCCGGACGTCGGCGTCGAGCGGCGAGCGGCGCTGACCCGGCGCGTGCGGTGGCTGGTGGCGGCGACCATCACCTACAACGTCGTCGAGGCCGTCGTCGCGATCACCGCCGGCGCGATCGCGTCCTCCACCGCCCTGATCGGGTTCGGCCTGGACTCGGTCATCGAGGTCGCCTCGGCCGTCGCGGTGGCGTGGCAGTTCTCCGGCGCGGACCCCGAGGCGCGCGAGCGGACGGCGTTGAAGGTGATCGCCGTGTCGTTCTTCGCGCTGGCCGCGTACGTCACGGTCGAGGCCGCGCGGTCGTTGCTGGGTGCGGAGCCCGCCGAGCACTCGACGGTGGGCATCGTCCTGGCGGCCGTGTCGCTGGTCGTGATGCCGGTGCTGTCGCTGGCGCAGCGCCGCGCCGGGCGGGAGCTGGGGTCGGCCAGCGCGGTGGCGGACTCCAAGCAGACCTTGTTGTGCACGTACCTGTCCGGGGTGCTGCTGGTTGGTCTGCTGCTGAACTCGTTGTTCGGCTGGTACTGGGCCGATCCGGTGGTGGCGCTGGTGATCGCCGGGGTGGCGGTGCGCGAGGGGCGCACGGCGTGGCGCGGTGAGCACTGCTGCTGATCGGACCGTGGTCCGACCTCGTCGGCCCGACCCCGGTCCGATGTGCCGGGGGCGGCGGTCCGACAGCCTTGTGGGCATGCGATTTCCGTACAAGAGCGTGGCGGTGGCGCTGTCGTTGAGCCTCACCGCCACCGCGCAGGCGGCCGAACCGGTCGGGTACCCGCGGGCCGAACTCCAGCGGGACGTGGACGCGTTGCAGCGGCGCGGGGTGGTCGGGGTGCAGGCGCGGGTGGTCACCGGGCGCGGCGCCGGGTGGGCGGTGACCAGCGGCGTGGCGGACGTCCGGACCGGGCGGCCGGTGCCCGCGCAGGGCCACTACCGCATCGCCAGCAACACCAAGAGCTTCGTCGCCGCCGTCGTGCTGCAACTGGTCGGCGAGGGCGCGCTGGGGCTGGACGACCCCGTCGAGCGGCACCTGCCGGGGCTGATCCGGGGCAACGGGCACGACGGCGCGGCGATCACCGTCCGCCACCTGCTCCAGCACACCAGCGGCCTGCCCGAGTACCACGCGGTGCTGCCCGGCGAGGGGCGCGCGGGTTTCGAGCGGCACCGGTTCGACCACTACGAACCCGGGCAACTGGTCGCGCTGGCCCTGTCCCGGCCGCCGGACTTCGCGCCGGGCACCGACTGGCGTTACAGCAACACCGGGTACGTCGTGGCGGGGATGGTGGTCGAGGCGGTCACCGGGAACAGCTGGCGGACCGAGGTCGAGCGGCGGATCATCCGGCCGTTGCGGCTGACCGACACCCGCGTGCCGGCCGACGACCACCGCCTCCCCCACCCGCACGCCCGCGCGTACCAGCAGTGGGAGTTCGGCGGCGAGCTGTCCGACACGACGGAGTTCAACCCGACCGTGAGCGACGCGGCCGGCGCGATCACCAGCACGACCCGGGACGTGAGCCGCTTCTTCCGGGCGTTGCTGGGCGGCGAACTGCTCAAGCCGGCGCAGCAGGCGGAACTGGTGCGGACCGTCCCGGCCGACGACGGCTTGGAGCACGGGTTGGGCCTGTACCGCAAACCCCTGTCGTGCGGCGGTTTCTACTACGACCACGGCGGCAACACGGCCGGCGTGATCAGCCGGGGCGGCGTGTCGCCGGACGGGCGACGCAGCATCGCCATGGCGTTCACCGGCGCGCACGGCGACAGCAGGGACGACATCGCCGAACTGGCGGCCACCTCGGACCGGATCGTGGACCGCACCTTCTGCGACCGCTGAGGTTCCGGGCGGGGTCGATCGCCACGCGGTGACGCGCCGAACCGGCGACCGCGCCGGCCCCGCCAAGGCACCCGGCTCTAGGCCCGCCGCACGGTGCTCAACACGGTCGCCTCCACGACGTCCGCCGCATCCTTGGGCTTGAGCCGGCCGGCGGCGATCTCGTCCGCCGCCAGGTGGATCACGCTGTAGAACACCGACACCAGCCACTTCTGCGGCAGGTCGGTGCGGAACGCGCCCTCCTCGCACCCCCGCGCGATCAGCTTCTCCACCCGTTGCAGCACGACCTTGTGGTAAGCGCGCACCTGCCGAGGGCTCAGCACCGCCGAAGCGGCCGTCATCAGGTTGCGGTACCCGGCCAGCACGCGCCACCCCGACCGAACCAAGCGGGACAACGCCTCAGCGGCCGGGCCCTCGTCCAGCGACTCCGCGTCCAGCACCTCCGCCGCGCCGGACACCGCGCGGTCCAGCGCGCGGGCCACCAGGTCCTCGCGGGACGGGAAGTGGGCGTACAGGGTGACCCGGCTGACGCCCGCCGCCTTCGCGATCGCCGTCATGCTCGCGTCGGGCTGCTCGCTGAAGCACCCCACGGCCGCGTCCACGATCGCCTCGATGTTGCGCTCCGCGTCGGCCCGCCGCCTGTCCCCGGTCATGCACGCATGCTCCCACGGCCGCCGGCCACTCTTTACAGCGCCGTCAAGACTCCGGGGTGAGGCGGAGCTGGTGGGCCAGCAGCGCGACCTGCACGCGGTTGTCCAGGCCCAGTTTCGACAGGGTCCGGCGGTCAGGGCGTCGATCATCAACTGGTCGTCGTTGAACGTGGTCAGCGCCAGCACGTGCGGCGGGTCGGGGTCCTTCTTCAGCTGGGCCGAGCGCTGACGCGGCTCCCACTGGCGCGCCTCCTCGGCGAAACCGGCGGCCAACTCCGCGAGGCGCGCAGCGAGCGGGACGCCCTCCGCCGGGGCCGCGCCGGACGGAGTTCCACACGCCGCGCCGGCCACGAGCGGTTCGTTCAAGACCCCGGCCGACCGGACCGCCGAAGCTGACCGGGTGACCGAGAACGCCTTCACCCCCGCCCTCGGGCGGCTCGCCCCGGCCCGCTTCTACGACCACGCCATCGCCCTGACCCGCGAACGCCTGTGGCGCGCCCTCACCGCCCTGCACGTCGCGCCCCGTCCCGACGAGCTGATCGTCGATGTCGGCTGCGGCACCGGTTCCCTGGCCCTGCGGCTGCACCGCCTCGAACCCCGCGCCCGGATCGTCGGCGTGGACCCGGACCCCGAGGTGCTCGCGTTGGCCCGGCGCAAGGCCCCGGGCGTGCGGTGGGAGGTCGGCCTGGGCGACCGGGTGGCCGAGATCGTCGGGGCGGGCGCGGCGGACACGGTCGTGTCCAGCCTCGTGCTCCACCAGTGCCCGCTGCCGGTGAAACGCGCCATCCTCACCGCCGTGGCCGACACCCTGCGCCCCGGCGGCAAGCTGGTCCTCACCGACTACGGCCGGCAGCGGACCCCGTTGATGCGCCTGGCGTTCCGGGTCGTCCAACTCGCCGACGGCAAGCAGGACACCCAGCCCAACGCCGACGGCGCGCTGCCCGGCCTGATCGCCGACGCCGGGTTCACCGACGTCCGCGAGGTCGAGGTGGTGCCGACCGCCACCGGCTCGATCTCGGTCTACCGCGCACGCCGAGCCTGACCGGGCAGCACCTCACCGGGCGGCACCTCACCGGGCTGCACCTCGCCGGACCTCACCGCGCCGCCCCCGGCCGCCGCACCTCACCGCGCAGCACCGGCAGCACGGCGGCGGGCGTCAGGCCCAGCATCTCCCGCATCCGCCGGGTCAGGTGCGCCTGGTCGGCGAACCCGGCCACGACCGCCGCCTCCGCCGGCGACCGCCCGCCCCGCAACGCCTCCGCGGCCCGCCGCAACCCCACCCACACCCGCCAGCGCGGCAACGGCATCCCCACCTGCGCCCGCGCCAACGCCCGCAGCCGTTGCGGCGACAGCCCGACCGAAGCGGCCACTTCGGACATCCCGACCGCGCGCTCCTTCACCACGTCCAACGCCGCCACCAGCCGCGGGTCGAGCCGTTCCGACGCACGCACGGGGATGTCCTCCTCCCGCAGCCCGCGCAACTCGGGCGCCACCGTGATCCCGGCCCCGCTCCGGCTGCGCAGCCGATCGGCGAACACGCAGTGCGGCTCGACGTAGAACGTGAGCAGGTCGGTGGTGGCGAGGATGCGGTGCTCCACCATCGGCGGCACGAGCAGCGCCGGTCCCCCGTGCACTGTCCCGCCGGCGTCCACCATGGACACCTGCGCGCCGATGGCGATCTGGAAGGCCGCGTGCCGGTGGTAGGTGGTGTCCGTCGTCGGCCCCCGGTACACCGCGTACCCGTCGCCGACGGCGAAGTAGGGCGTCGGCTCGTCCACCTCCGAGATCATGCCAGGCGCCGTGGAGCAGGATCACACTTTCGGGTGACACTGAAGTTATTGACAAGGACGAAACACGTGCTGGAGGTCCCCGGCTCCTCCCCCTTGAAAGAGCCGGGGACCGGTCAGGACGGCGGGTTCTCGTGCCGGGTGAGCAGGGCGCGCAGCGCGGCCATCTCCTCGGCCAGGGCGGTGCGCCCCGGGCCGGTGATGCTGACCCACGTCTTGGGCCGGCGGCCGTCGTAGCCCTTGTCCACCTCCACCAGCCCGGCCTCCTCCAGCACGCTGATGTGCCGCGAGAGGTTGCCCGCCGTGAGGTCCAGGGTGGAGCGCAGGTAGCCGAACTCGACCCGCTTGGCCTCCGCCGCGATGGTCAGGATGCCGAGCCGGTGCCGCTGGTGGACGACGTCGTCGAGCCCGCTGGTCGGGTGCGGTCCGGTCACCCGGCCGCCCGCCCGTTCGCCCACCGGTGACCGATCAGCGCCACCACTCCCCCGATGATCAGCACGGCGCCCGGCAGCACCACGTCCTTGCCGTTGAACAGCAGGTTCGTCTCCTCCGGCCCGATCTGCCAGCCCAAGCGGTAGAAGATCGTACCCATGTACGAGGCGTTGGCCAGCAGGGTGAACCCGGTGAAGGCCAGGACGACCAGCGCGCACCACACGCTGCGCTCGACCAGCGCCAGGGTCAGCAGGCCGATCGCCAGCAGCATCAACCCGCCGACCTTGTGCATGACGGCCGCCGCCAGGACCGACACGACCACCACCGTCGCGGCCACGCCCAACCCGATCAGCACCCGCCGCCGACGGCTGGTCGCGCCCCCCGATCGCGACAGCCGCATGGCCACCAGCACCGCCCCCAGCGAGACCGCGACCAGCACGACGCTCGCGATGCGCTGGGTCCACCCGCCGAGCCACAGCAGCCGCCCGCCGACGGCGCTGATCAGCGGCACCAGCAGCAACACCCCCAGCCCGCACACCGTGACCTGCGCGTAGATGCGGGTGGAGGTCTCGACCCCGACCCGCGACGCCCGCCACCGGTACCACCACACCGTGGCGAGGAACCCGAGCACCAGCACGCCCAGCCAGTACAGGCCCAGCGCGAGCGGGTGGGCGACGGGTCCGAGGTACCCGGTGTTGAACACCCCGAGCGGGTCGATCCGCCCGAACCCGGGGACCTCGAACGCGGTGCTGGGCGACTGGTCGACGCACGAGCGCACCCGCCCGTCCGGCCCGTGCTCGCAGCGCCTGGTCGGCGAGTTGCGCCAGTCGAAGGGGCGCAGCAACGGCATGGACCCGAGCGTGAGCACGCCGAACAGCAGCAACGGGAACCAGTACCCGTGCCGCACCCGCCGCGTCCGGCGCCGCAGGTCGCTCATCTCGTCGATCAGACCGGCGGTGGCCGAGTCGCCCATCGCTCCCCCTGGGGTTCTGTCTCACAATCAGGTTTGCACTGCAAACCTGGTGCCGTCAAGTCCCCGCCGCCGCGCATTGGGCGCAGTTCGGGATCGGCCATCCCGACCAGGGACCGAAGCGTCCACAACGGACAGTCCGGGTGGCCGTATTGACTCTTCCCACAACCCTTTGACACCTTGGCCCGATGGCCGTGGACATGTCGTTCCTGCTAGCCGACGACGACTTCTACGCGCCGTGGGACCTCGGCGACCACGGGGTCCCGTTCGAGGCCGGGCCGGTGCCGTCCGGATGGCGGCGGGCGGCTGCCGGCGCTTGGGTGCACTGGGGTGCGCCCGGCGGGCCGTTGCCCGACCAGGGGTGGAAGGTGCACGTGTCCGCCTCGCTCGACAACGCACCACACGTGCTGGCCGTGGTCACCGGTGTCTGCGTGGAGCTGGAGGTGTCGTTCAAGCACCTCGCCGGGCGGCGGACGTTCCTGCTCGCGCACGACAAGCACGCGCATCGGGTGCAGAGCGGCAAGTTCTGCACCCTCTACCCGTGCGACCAGGAACACGCGTTACGGGTGTTGCGGCGGTTGGAGAGCGCGCTCGCCGGTGTCGAGGGGCCGTACGTCCTCACCGATCGGCGGTTCGGCGACAGCACGTGCGTCTCCTACCGGTACGGCGCGTTCCGCGGGCGCAGCGTGGTCGACGCCGAAGGCCACCACGTCGACCGGATGACCGCGCCCGACGGCACCGAGGTGGACGACCCGCGCCGGCCCGAGTTCCGGTTGCCGCCCGGCGTCGTGGACCCGTTCCGCACGGCCGAGAAGCCGGTCGGCAACGGGCCGGTGGCCCTGAACGGCTACACGTTCGAGGCCGTGTTGCAGCACAGCAACGCCGGCGGCGCGTACCGGTTCGGCAAGGACGGCGAGCCGGTGTTCGTCAAGGAAGCCCGCGCGCACAACGGGTACACCGCCGACGAGTCCGCCGCCAAGACCCGGCTCACCGCCGAGTACCTGGCGCTGCGCGCGATCCACGACCGCGCCCCCGGCCTGTGCCCGCGCCCGGTCGAGCTGTTCCACCACTGGGAGCACACCTACCTGGTCACCGAACTGGTCCCCGGCATGTCCCTCTACCGGTGGATGGTCACCAACAACCCGGCCGTGCGCACCAACGCCGACCCGGCGGACTTCGCCGACTACCACCGCCGCTGCCAGGCCCTGGTGGACGACCTGCGCGCGCAGCTGGACCGCCTGCACGACCTCGGCTGGGTCTACGTCGACCTGAGCCCGACCAACGTCCTGGTGGCCGACGACGACCGCGTCCGACTGGTCGACTTCGAGGCCGCGCAACGGATCGCCGACGTCCGCCGCGTCATGGGCACCCCCGGCTACCTGCACCCCGACCCGCGGACCACCGCCCGCACCGACCCCCTCGAACTCGACCGGTACGGGCTGTCGGCGCTGGCGCTGCTCCTGCTCTTCCCGTTGCACGAAACGGTCGAACGCAACCCCGAAGCGCTCGACCACCTGCACGCCGACCTCAGCGAGCAGGCACCGGTCCCCCGACGCCTGTGGCGGCTGGCCACCCGCGACCACGAACCCCGCACCGAAGAACCCGACCGCGTCCGCGCCGACACCCTCAACGCGTTGCGGGACCTCGCCGAGCGCACCGCCGACCACCTGGAAACGCTGGCCCAGCCGGACCACCCCGACCGCGTCTACCCGACCATCCCGCTGGGCTACGAGACGAACACCCGTGCCCTCGCCGCCGGCACCGCGGGCGTCCTACACGCCTTGCACCGCTTCGGACGCCCCTGCGACCCGGCCACCGTCAGGAGGCTGCGCGACGACTCCCTCGCCCGGGTCGAGGACACCGCGCCCGGCTTCCTGGTCGGCACCGCGGGCATCGCCGGCGTCCTGGCCGAACTGGGCGAGGTCGACGCCGCCGAGACGCTGCTCACCGCCGCCGCACGCCACCCGCTCAACACCACGTCCGCGACGCTGAACGGTGGCGCGGCGGGCACGGCGCTCGCCCTGCTCGCCCACCACCGCCGCACCGGCGACCCGCGCCGGCTGGACCAGGCCGAACGCCTGCTCGACGCCGTCCCCGACGACCTCACCGGCCACCTCAGCCGCACCAACCGGTCCGGGCTGGTCGGCGGGCGGACCGGCGTGGCCCTGGCGCTGCTGCACCTGCACCGGACGACCGGCGACCGGCGTCCGTTCGACCGCGGGATGCGGTTGCTCGGCGAGGAACTGGCCTACGCGCAACCGCTGCCCGTCGACGGCCTGGGGTTCAAGATCGGCCTCAAGGACCGCCGCGTCTTCCCGTACCTGTTCGCGGGCAGCGCCGGCTACGCCGCCGTCCTGTCCCGCTTCCTCGCGCGCCACCCGGACGCCGAGTTCCCCGTGCCCACCGACCACAGCCCCGCCGAGGCGTTGGAACGCTCGTTGAAGGCTTGCACGGTCCGGTTCGCCGTGTTCCCCGGGCTGTTCACCGGCTTGGCGGGCCTGGCCGCCGTGCTGGCCGACACGGGACGTCGGCTGCGGCGACCGGACCTGGTGGAAGCGGCCGTCGTCGGCGCCCGCGGCCTGTTCCGGTCGGCGGTCCCGCGGCCCGGGGGCGTGGGGTGGCTCGGCGAGCCCGGCCAACGCCTGTCCGCGGACCTGTGGTCGGGTTCGGCCGGCGTGCTGCTCGCCCTGCGGACCGTGCTCGACAGCGCACCACCCGGAGTAGAGAGGAGTGATCGGCATGGAAGAAGTCCTGCGACTGCAGGCTGAGGACGTCGACGAGGAGGAGCTGGCCTGCACGCACGTGCTCACCACGAGCAGCCGGGGCAGCATCTGCGCCTGACGCACGAGGAAGCCCCGGCCGTCCCCGGCCGGGGCATGTCCTTCACCTGTTTCCTCCCCTTCAGGTGTCGGTTGGAACTGGACGTGATCGACGGTAAGCGCCCGGTGACGATCCGCTGCCGGTCGTTCGACCCACACCGGTTCCTTCGATCCCGGTGAATCCTTTCGGGCTCGGCGCGCCTCTCATGGGCACCGGATAGCTTGTCGGGGGTTTCCATGCTCGGGAGGACTCGTGGGTAAGGCGTTCGTGTGGCCGACCGAGGCGCTGGTGGTTGCCGCGCGCGACGGGGACGAGGCGTCGATCGCCGCTCTGGTCTCCGGCGCGCACCCGCACGTGCGGCGATTCGCGTTCACGTTGTGCGCGAGCGACCAGGACGCCGAGGACGCCGCCCAGGAGGCGATGATCGTCCTGTTCCGCCGGATCGGGACGCTGCGGGCGGCCACCGCGCTGGCGTCGTGGATGTTCCGGATCGTGCGCAACGAGTGCCTGCGGCGGACCAGGGCGACCCTGGCCGGGCTGGGCGCGGCGGCTCCCGTGGACACCACCGCGTCCGCCGAGGACGACGTGCTGGAGCGCTTGGAGCGGGAACGGGTGGCCGCGGCCATCGCCGCGCTGCCCGACGACCAGCGCCGCGTCCTGGTCATGCGGGACGTGCAGGGCCTGTCGGGCGGCGAGGTGGCACGCGCGCTCGGCCTGAGCGTCGCCGCCATGAAGTCCCGCCTGCACCGGGCACGCGCGGCCGTGCGCGCCCGGCTCGACGGGTCCGACGCCTGACCCTGCGTCACCCGTCCGTGGCCGCAGTTTTGCGCACAGCGCGTCACGGAACTGCCGGACACTCGACACCGTGCGTGATTCCCAGGGCGGGCAGTGGGCGTGGGCGTCCCACGGCGGCAGCGTCTACCAGGCCCATCGCGACGTGCACGTCAACCACCTGCCGCTGCCGGCCCCGCCCGGCACCGACCCGGCGTCCCTGGCCGCCCGGCGCCGCCAGGCCGACGCGATGGCCGACTCCGCCCGCGTCGAGGAGGCGCGGGCGGCGTACGCCGACATGCTCGACGCCCACCGCCAGGTGCTCGGCCCGGACCACGACGACACGCTGGACGTGCTCGGCAGCCTCGCCTGGTGCAACGAGGTCCTCAACGCCCACGTGCACGCCCTGGACCAGTACGTCGAACTCCACCGGCGGTGCACGATCCGGTGGGGGCCGCGGCACAAGCAGACCCTCTGGGCGCAGCAGGGGCTGATGAACACCGTCGGGGTCACCCGCGGCCCCGCCGAGGCCTGTCAGCTCGGGGCCGACCTGCTCGACGGTTGCCGCTCCACGCACGGCGTGGCCGCCACGCCCACCCTGGACGCGATGCGCGGCTACGCCTGGTGGCTGTGGTCGGCGGGCCGGGCCACCGAGGCCCGGGACCTGTACGCCGACCTCTACCACGCCCTGCCGACCCACCACCCGGCCCGCACGGCGGCCGAGGCCGAGTACCACCGGTGGCGGGCGGTGGTGTCGTACCCGCGCCGGATGAACCGCCTGCCCGACCGGGTCCGCCGGTACAGCCGCTCCGCGCAGCAGGCCTACCGCGACGGGTACACCTGAGCCAGCCGGCGCACCACCGACTCGACGTAGGCGTGGTAGCGGTCCACCAGCTCACCCACCGGGTGCATCAGGCTGGCCACGTTCGCGCCGATCGTCGCGGAGATGATCTCGTCCGCCAGCACCTCCACCTCCGCCCGCGACGCCGCGGTCCAGGCGGCCGTGATGCGGGCGACCAGCTCCGCCCGCCACGTCGTCAGCAGGTCGCGGTAGCGGCGGGCGAGGTCGGGGTTGGCGACCGAGTGCTCCCACAGCACCAGCAGCACGCGCGCCGAGGTGATGCGGTGGGCGTCCAGCGGCATGACGGCCTCGATGAACCCGCGCAGCGCGTCGAGGGGGCTGGCCGGGACGTCCATCGTGGACAGCTGCTCGGCGGTCTCCTGGAGCACGCTGTCGAACGTCGCCGCGATGATCTCGTCCTTGCCCGCGAAGTAGTGCTTGAGCGCACCGTTGGCGAAGCCCGCCGCCGTCACGATGCTGCGCATGGTGGCCGCCTCGAAACCGCCCTCCGCGATCAGCCGCTTGGCCACCTCGATGATCTCGCGGCGGCGCTGGTCGTGGTCGATGACCTTCGGCATGGTCAGGCCGTGTCGCGCAGGGCGAGCCACGCGGCGCGCCGCTCGGCCTGGCGGACGGGGTCGGCGACCGGGGCGGCCAGCAGCAGCCGCCGGGTGTAGGGGTGCTCGGGCTCGCGGGTGACCGTGCGGGCGTCGCCGGACTCCACGATCTCGCCCTGGTACATCACCGACACCCGGTGGCACACCCGCCGCACCACCCCCAGGTCGTGCGACACGAACAGGTACGACACCCCGGTCTCCCGCTGGAGGTCCAGGAACAGGTCCAGCACGGTGGCCTGCGTGGTGAGGTCCAGGGCGCTGACCGGCTCGTCGCACACGATCAGCCGGGGCCGGCGGACCAGCGCCCGCGCGATGGCGATCCGCTGCCGCTGCCCGCCGGAGAACTCGCTGGGGTAGCGGTGCACCGAGTCCGCGGGCAGCCGCACGTGGTCGAGCATCTCGGCCACCACCGCGCGGGCCTCGCGCGCACCGGCCGCCACCAGCGGTTCCGCCAGCACCTCGCCCACGGTCATCGTCGGGTCGAGCGAGCCGTAGGGGTCCTGGAAGACCACCTGGATGTCGTTGGCCAGCCGACGACGGGCCGCGCCCCGCGCGTGGGTGATGTCCACCCCGTCGAACGTGATCCGCCCCGAGGTGACGGCCGCGAGCCCCAGCACGGCCTTGCCCAGCGTCGACTTGCCCGACCCGCTCTCCCCCACCAGCCCGACGCACTCCCCCGCGCCCACGGACAGCGACACGCCCTTCAACGCGCGCAGGTTGAGCTTGCGGTGCAGGCGGTAGTCGACCACCAGGTCCTCGACGTCCAGCAGTGCGGCGGTCATCGCGCCTCGTCCTCCCCACCCACGCGGGCCAACTCGTCCAGCTCGTGCCGCCCCTCGGTGTCGTCCAGGGACGCGCTGATCAACTCCGCCGTGTACGGGTCGGCGGGCCGGCGGAAGATCTGCTCCACCGGACCGGTCTCCACGATCCGGCCGTCCTTCATCACCACGACCCGGTCGCAGATGTCCGCCACGACGCCGAAGTTGTGCGTGACGATCACCAGGGCCATGCCGTACTCCTCCTGCAACTCGCGCAGCAGCTCCAGCACCTCCGCCTGCACGGTGACGTCCAACGCGGTCGTCGGCTCGTCGGCGACCAGCAGCGCCGGCCGGCCCGCCACCGCACCCGCGATCAGCACGCGTTGCGCCATGCCGCCGGAGATCTGGTGCGGGTACGAGCGCAGCACCCGGTCGGGGTCGGTGATGCCCACCCGCACCAGCACCTCCCGCGCCCGCGCCCGCGCGTCGGCCTTGGACAGGCCGTGGACGTGCCGCAACGGCTCCACCAGCTGGTGCTCGATCGTGTAGCACGGGTCGAGGTTGCTCATCGGCTCCTGCGGCACGTACCCGATGGACCGGCCCAGCGCGCCGCGGTCCACCTCCTCGCCGGAGAGCAGGATGCGGTCGGCGACCGCCGTCCCGCCCGCCGGCAGCAGGTCCAGCACGGCGAAGACGGTCTGCGACTTGCCCGAGCCCGACTCCCCGACGATGCCGAGCACCTCGCCGGGCGCGGCGTCCAGCGACACCCCGCGCACGACCTCCTTCACCCCCGACTGCGTCGCGTACCCGACCCGCAGGTTCTCCACGCGCAGCACGCAGCCGGCCGGGTCGTGCTCGTGCCCGCCGCTCGCGGGCCGCGTGGACGCGGCCAGCTCCCGCCGCACCACGCCGCGCGAGCGCCGGGACGGCTGGTCGGAGCGCACGCTGACCAGGTCGGCCAGCGTCGAGCCGATGAACGCGAGCGCGGCGATCGTGACGCCCAGCGCGATCGACGGCCACAGCAGGATCAACGGCTGGGTCAGCATGGTCTGGAAGCCGTCGTTCATCATCTGGCCCCAGCTCGGCGTGGACGCCGACCCGATGCCGAGGAACTGCAACCCCGCCTGCATGCCGACCGCGATGCCCGCAGTCAACGCGGTCTGCACGACGATCGGCGCGTACACCGCGCGCAGCATGTGGGTGCGCAGGATGCGGGCGTTGGTCACGCCGGCCACACGGGCGGCGTCGATGTACGGCTCGCGCCGCACGGCCAGCGCCCGCGCCCGCGTGATCCGGTAGTAGCCGGGGGCGAGGAACACGCCCAGCGCCACCATCAGCACGGTGAAGTCCTGCCCGGTGCCCGCGGCGACCACCAGCAGCACGATCATGCCCGGCACGGACTGCAACGCGTCGCTGATCCACGAGCACACCCGGTCGGTGACCCCGCCGAAGTACCCGGCCGCCACGCCCGTCGGCACGCCCAGCAGCAGCCCCGCCGCGCACGTGATCACCGCGCCGTACAGCGTGGTGCGCGCCCCGTGCAGCAGCCGGGACAGGATGTCGCGGCCCGCCGAGTCGCCGCCGAGCGGGTGCTCGCCGCCCGGCGCGGCCCGGGTGATCCGGAAGTCGACCAGGTTCGGGTCGAACGGCGCGAGCCACGGCGCGAGCACCGCGATCACCACCACGACCGCGAACACGGCCAGGGCGGCCACGCCCAGCGGGCGGCGCAGGTACCGCCGCCACAGCGAGATCCGCTTCGCGGACGCCAACGGGATCGGTGCCACGGGGGCCGGTACTGCGGTCATCGGTCGCGCACCTTCGGGTTGACCCACCCGAGCACGAGGTCGAGCAGGAAGTTGACGATCACGACGAACACCACCGTGACGGCGGTCAGGCCCAGCAGCACCGGGATGTCCCCGATCTGCGACGCGGACTGGGTCAGGCTGCCGATGCCGGGCAGGTTGAACACGATCTCCACCACGATCGCCCCGCCCAGCAGCCCCACGAACAGCAGCGCCAGCACGGTGAGGGCGGCGGGCGAGGCGTTGCGCAGCACGTGCGCGGTGACCCGGCGGTCGGACAGGCCGCGCGCCCGCAGCGTGCGGACGAAGTCCTGGCCGGCGACCTGGAGGAAGCCGTTGCGCAACTGCTCGGCCACCATGACGATCGCGCCCAGCGCCAGCGACACCGACGGCAGCGTGATCGACCGCAGCCAGCCGCCGACCGACTCCTCCGGCGAGACGTACCCGATGGCCGGGAACCACCGCAGGTCGATTGCGAACCAGGTCACCAGCACGAGGCTGACCCAGAACCCGGGCAGCGCGAACAGCACCACGGACGCGAGCTTGAGCCCCCGGTCCAGCAGGCCGCCGGGCCGCAGCCCGCACACGATCCCCACGGCCACGCCGACCACCGCCGCGAGCACGGTCGCGACCGCCACGACCGACAGCGTCACGGGGACGCGCAGCGCCAGCTGGTCGTTGACCGGCTGGAAGTTGCGCCACGACGTGCCGAAGTCACCGGTGGCGGCGTGGGAGAACCAGTTCCAGAACTGGACCAGCAGGGGCTGGTCGTAGCCGATCCGGGCGCGCAGCGCGGCCTGCTGCGCGGGGGTGGCGCTGTTGCCGAGCAGGCCGGGGGTCGGGTCGCCCACGGCCAGGTGCGCCAGGAAGAACGTGCCGCTGGTGACGACCACGAGCAGCAGCAGCCCGGACATCAGGCGTTTCGCGATGAAAGACAGCATCGTCGGCTCCTCGCCGGCGGGTCCGCCGTGGACGGACCCGCCGGTCGCACGGGCGCGTCAGCCGCGCTGGATGAACCGCAGCGTCGGGAACATCATGCCGGTGACCGGCGTGACGGTGATCCCCTTGACGCTGAAGTAGGTGTTGTCGGCCTGGTACCAGACGCTCCACCAGGCCTCGTCGACCAGTTCGGCGTTGAGCTTCTTGAGCAGCTCGGTCTGCGCCGCGCCCGGCTCCGCCTTCTCGACCTGCTCGACCAGCGCCTTGACCTCGGGGTAGGCGTCGACCGAAGGGTTGGGGTTGTACCACTGGGCGGTGGTCACCTGGTCGGTCAGGGTGGCCATGTCGTTGCCCGCCAACGCGATCACCGCGAGGAACATCGGGTAGGTGGGCGCGTTCTTCTGGTAGTCGGGCATGGCCATGTCCTGCCACTCGACCTTGATGCCCAGCTCGCCGAAGGTCTGGTTGGCGGCGGGCTGCCAGGCGGCGAAGATCGGCGACATCGGCATCTTGACGGTGAAGCCGTCCGGGTAGCCCGCTTCGGCGAGCAGCGCCTTGGCCTTGGCCATGTCGGTCTTGTACTTGTCGTTCATCGACTTGTCGTAGACCTGGGCGTCGACGGAGAAGACCTGGTTGGTGACCGTGCCGGAGCCGTTGCCGACCGCGTTGAGGATGCCCGCGGCGTCGAAGGCGTGGCTGATGGCCTGGCGGACCCGCTTGTCCCCCAACGCCTTGACCTGGGCGCCGGTGCGGTCGGCGTACTGGACGCCGACCCAGCTCGCGGCGCGGCTGGCGATGTTCCAGCCGTTCTCCTTGGCCTTGGGCAGGTTGGCCGCGTTGGCGAACTGGACGTTGAGCTGGCCGGAGAGCATGGCGTTGAAGCTCGCGGTCTGGTCGGTGATCGGGAACAGGCGCACGGTCGGGAACGGGTAGGTGCCGGTGTCCCAGTGCTCCTGCTTCTTGGTGAAGACGTACTGGGACTGCGGGGTCGAGCCGGCCTTGTCGTAGGTGTACGGGCCGGACCCGACGGGCCCGTTGGCGAGGGCGCCGGACTGGATCGCGGCGGGCGAGGCCATCCAGCTGCGGCCCAGGCCCATCTGGTAGAGCAGGGCGTCGTCGCGCTTGGACAGCTTGATCTCGATGGTGTCGGCGTCCTTGGCGGAGGCGGACGCGACGTTGAGGTAGGCCTGGCCGGAGCGGACGCCGGACTTGAGGTGCTGGATGTTGGCCACGGCCGCGGCGGCGTCGAACTTCTGGCCGTCCTCGAACGAGACCCCTTGGCGCAGGTCGGCGGTGAGGGTGAGCCGGTCGGCCGACCACTCCCAGGAGGTGGCCAGCGCGGGGATCGGCTTGCCGTCCTTGTCGAGCGCGACCAGCGGGTCGTAGACGGCCGACAGGTAGGGTCCGTCGAAGCCGATGTCGGCGCTCGCGGGGTCCCACGACGTGATGTCGAGGAACACGCCGGCCTTCAACTCGCCGGTGTCGGTGGTGGCGACCGTGCCGCCACCACCGGCCCCGGTGCATCCGGCGAGCGCGGTGGCCGCCGCGGCAGCCGCCGCGACCAGTGCCGATGTCCGTCTCCTGGTCATCGAGTCCTTCTCTCGGGGGGTGCTGGGACTGCTGGGGAGTCACGCGCCGCTGCCGGCCGGCCACACCTGGAGCGTGTCGGTGAAGTGAGACCTGGCTCACTGCGATGGCGGTTAGTCTACGGTCGTCGGCAAAAAATGCAACGCCCGAGCAACCTGCTGTTCGCCCTGGGACAACCCGGGTGGCGAAGTTCTACAAATGTAGGAAATCGTATTCGATCCGGCCGCCGGCGAGCGGCGCCGGTGGGTGCGGCAGGCAGGGGCGGCGAGCAGGCAGGCGGCAGGTGGCGGGCGCACCGCAGCTAGCGGGGGCGGGCACGCGCAGACAGGGCAGGCAAGGCGGCGGGCGAGCGGCAAACAGGGCAGGCAGGGCAGCGGGCGGGCGACAGGCAGGGGCGACAGGCAGGGGCGACAGGCAGGGGCGCGCGCTACGCACTCGCAGCCCGCGCCCCCTCCCGGTCACACAGCGTCGGCGACCAGCACCCGCGGGCTACCGGGCAGCGCCAGCACGTCACGCACCCGCCACCCGGCCGCCTCCAACCACCCGCGCACCTGCGCCTCCGGGTACACCACGGTCCCGTCGATGACGAAGTACTCCCCCGCGTGCAACGCGTCGATCCGCCGCTGCCGCGCGTCGTCGTCCAGGAAGAAGTCCAGCAACAGCAACGTGCCCCCGTCCGCCGCCGCCGCCCGGGCGTTCCTCAGGATGACCTCGTTCTGCTCGGCCGTGAACCGGTGCACCACGTGGTTGACCATCACCAGGTCGTGGTCGCCACCGGGCGCGGCGCTCTCCGTCTCCGCGGGCTCGATCGACGCCCGGTCGGTCAGCCCGGCCGCCGCCAGGGCGTCCTCGATCCCCTGCGTCGCCATCGGCGCGAACACGAACCGGGCCGTCAGCGACGGGTTCGCGCGCAGCGCCCCCACCGCGAACTCGGGTGACAACCCGCCCAGGTCCAGCATCGACCGGTACGGCGTGAAGTCGAAGTCGCGCGCCAGCATCGCCGCGTGCAGCGCGTTGTACCGCATGACACCGGCCATGAACGTCGCCCACCGGCCCTCGTCCATCTTCAGGTCGCCGGGCGTGGTCGTGTCCACCGTCGTGTCGAACTGCAACCAGTGGCCGTAGCTGATCTCGTTCAGGAACGTCAGGAACGGCCCCAGGTCGTTCTCGCCGGCCAGGTACTCGGCGGCGTCGGGGGCCAGGGAGTACCGGCCCTCCGCCCTGTCCAGCAGGCCCTCGGCGTTCATCGCGTCGGCCAGGACGCGGACCAGCTGCTCGCTCACGCCCGTCTCGGCGGCGATCTCGGCCACCGTGCGCGGACCACCGGCCAGCGCCCGGAACAGGCCCACGCGGGACGCGGCGAACAGTTGCTTCGCGCCCATGTAACCGATGGCGAGGTCGACGATGCGGTCCGGTGCGGGTCCGGTCATTGCGGCTCCTCCAAGGCAACCCGGGGTTCAAGTGGGTCGAGAGTCTACGCATGTTGACTAAAAACGCCAGACCCCTTGCGGCGGCGTGAATTTTTTTTCTACGCTCGTAGCCTCAACGCCCCGAGGTGACGGAGGAAACCCCTGATGGCCCGGACCGTGCTGGTCACCGGCGGAGCGGGCGGCATCGGCCGCGCCATCGCCACCGCGTTCACCGCCGCGGGTGACACCGTGGTGCTCACCGACCTCGCCGGCGCGCAGGAGGCCGCCGCCGGGCTCGGCGTCCGCGCCGTCACCGCGGACATCACCGACGAGGACTCGGTCGTGCGCGCCCTGGACGAGGTCGGCCCGGTCGACGTGCTGGTCAACAACGCCGGCCTGCTCAGCGTCCACGGCCGCCTGCTCGACCTGCCCGGCGCCGACCTGCACGCGATCCTGCGCACCAACGTCCTGGGCACCTTCCTGATGACCCAGCACGTCGCCCACCGCATGGTCCAGCGCGGCACCCGCGGCGCGATCGTCAACCTGTCCTCCATCGGCGGCCGGCAGCCGACCCCCGGCATGGGCGGCTACGAGAGCAGCAAGGCCGCCGTGGACGCGCTCACCCGCTGGGCCGCGGTCGAACTGGCCGAGCACGGCATCCGCGTCAACGCCGTCGCGCCCGGCCCCGTGCTGACCCCGATGCTGGCCGCCGGCCTGCCCGAGGGCTCCCCCGCCCGCAAGGCCTGGCTGGACCGCATCCCGTTGCGCCAGTTGGCTTCCGTCGAAGCCGTCGCCGCCGCCGTGGTGTTCCTCGCGGGCGCGGAGCACGTCACCGGCACGAGCCTGCCCGTCGACGGCGGCCAACTCCTGACCTGAGCCCCCCGAGCCCACCCACGCGACAAGGAACCCGATGCCCTCCTCCACCCGGGCGGCGGTGCTGACCGAGCACGGCGCGCCGCTGCACCTCACCGAACTCCCCCTGCCCGCCGACCTCGAACCCGGCGCGGCGCTGGTGCGGGTCTCCTGCGCCACCCTGTGCGGCACGGACGTCGAGATCTGGTCCGGCCGCATGAGCTTCCCCGGCATGCTGCCGATGGTGCTGGGCCACGAGATGGTCGGCGAGGTCGTCGCCGTCGGCGCGGACACCCGGGACGCCCTGGGCCGCGACATCCCCCTCGGCGCGCGCATCGGCTGGTCGGAGTCCACCTGCGGCGAGTGCCACGGCTGCGTCGTCCTGCGCCAGCCGGTGGCCTGCGCCAAGCGCGGTTACGGCTTCCTCCAGCGCTCCGACGTCCACCCGTACGCCACCGCCGGGCTGTGCGAGTACGCCTACGTCGTGCCGCGCGCGGCCAAGCTGCTGCTGCCCGACAAGGTCCCGGACACGTGGGCCGCGATGGCCGGGTGCGCGGCCAAGACCGTGTTGCGCGCGTTCGACGGCATCGGCGGGGTGCGGACCGGGTCCACCGTCGTCGTCCAGGGCTCCGGCGCGCTCGGCCTGTTCGCCTCCGCCGTGGCCCGCATCTCCGGCGCGGGCAGGGTGATCACCGTCGGCGCGCCGCCCTCCCGCCTCGACCTGGCCCGCGAGTTCGGCGCGGACGCCACCGTGGACATCGCCGAGGGCACCACCGTCGAACAGGTCCTCGACCTCACCGGCGGGCGCGGCGCGGACCTCGTCATGGACTTCGCCGGCGCGCCGTCGGTGGGCGCGGAGGCCGTGGCGATGGCCGCCCAGGGCGGTCGGATCGTGATCGTCGGCACCACCGGCCCCGGCAGCGACCCGCTCCCGCTCGGCGCGGTCATGGGCAAGGAGCTGACCGTGCGCGGCTCGCTGAACGGCGACATCGCCGACTACCACCACGCCATCGAATTCTTCCAGGCCTTCGCCGACCGCATGCCGTGGGACCGCCTGTTCGGCGCCCCGGTGGGCCTGTCGGCCGCCCACGACCGGATCGAGGCCATGCACCGGCTGGACGAGGTCAAGGCCGTCATCGACCCCCGACTCCCCTGACCGACTAGGAGCGCACCGTGTCCCCCTTGCCCCGCCGCCGCCTCGGCACGTCAGACCTGGAGGTCTCGGCGCTGTCCCTGGGTTCGTGGCACACCTACGACCGCATGGACTTCGCCGACGCGGTCACCATGGTCCGCGCGGCCGTGGACGCCGGCGTCAACCTGTTCGACGTGGGCGTCTACGGCGCGCCCGGCATGCCGCCGGTGTTCACCGACGTCATCTGGAGCGCGATCATGCGCGCCGCGCGCATCCCGCGCGACCGGTACCTGGTTTCCGCCAAGCTCTGGCTCGAAGGCTTCGGCGACCAGGGCTTCCGGCCCCAGCTGGAGAACGCCTTCCTGCGCGGCGGCTTCGACGTCGCCGACCTGGTCATCCTGGGCGACCTGCGCCGCGACGACATCGCGCTGGAAGACCTGGTGGACGACCTGGCCGCGCTGACCCGGGAAGGCCTGATCCGCGCGTGGGGCGTCAACAACTGGTCCGCCTCCAACATCCGCGCGTTGCAGGACATCGCCGCCGTCAAGCGCGTGCCCGGCCCGCGGATCGCCCAGCTCAAGTACAGCATCGGCCGCCGCGCCATCCCCGACGGCGAGCCGTTCGGCCGGCTGTTCGCCGACGGGTTCGCCATGCAGGCCTCGGACGTGCTCGAAGGCGGCATCCTGGCGGGCAACACCGGCCAGTCCCGCGAGATCGGGCGCGACCCCGGCGGCATCCGCGAGGAGATCAAGCGGCACGCCGCCGGCGTCGCCGAGGTCGCCCGCGAGCTGGGCACGAGCGCCGCCCGGCTCGCCGTCGCCTTCACCCTCACCCACCCCGCCAACGCCACCACGCTGTTCGGCGCGACCAAGCTCGCCCAGCTCGAAGACAACCTCGCCGCCGTCGACCTGGTCGAACGGGTCGGCGCCGCCGAGATCCGCGCGCTGGTCGAGCCGTTCTGGGCCGACCGCGGTGTGATCGACCCCGAAGGGCCGTGATCGACGTGCCGCACACCCCCGTCCCGTTCGACCCCGAGATCGAGCCCGCGCTGGCCGAGATCGTCCAGCCCGACGCCCCGCCGTTCACCCCCGAGACCATCCCCGGGATGCGCGCGGCGATGGCGTCGATGTTCCCGCCCGCCGCCGAGGTGGTCGGCGACGCGCCCGTGGACGTCGTGGAACGCACGTTCCCCGGCCCCGCCGGCGAGCTGGAGGTCACGATCCTCTCGCCGCGCGGCCTCGACGGCCCGGTCCCGGGCCTCTACAACATCCACGGCGGCGGCATGATGGTCGGCCACCGCAACATGGACACCGGCCGGCTGCTCGCGCTCGTGCTGGAGCACAACGTGGTCGCGGTCAACGTCGACTACCGGCTGGCGCCCGAGCACCCGCACCCCGCGCCCGTCGAGGACTGCTACGCGGGCCTGGTGTGGCTGGCGGACAACGCCGCCGAACTCGGCGTGGACCCCGAGCGGATCGTCGTCATGGGCGGCAGCGCCGGCGGCGGCCTGTCGGCGGCCGTGGCGCTGATGGCCCGCGACCGGGGTGGCCCGAAGCTCGTCGGGCAGCTGCTGCTGTGCCCGATGATCGACGACACCAACACCACCGTGTCCAGCCACCAGTACCCCGACACCGGCACGTGGACGCGCGAGACGAACCTCGCCGGCTGGCGGTCCCTGCTCGGCGACGCCGCAGGCGGCCCGGACGTGTCCCCGTACGCGGCGCCCGCCCGCGCCACCGACCTCTCCGGCCTGCCGCCGGCGTTCATCGAGGTGGGCAGCGCGGAGCCGTTCCGCGACGAGGACACCGAGTACGCGCTGCGGATCTGGGCCACCGGCGGCCAGGCGGAGCTGCACGTGTGGAGCGGCGCGTTCCACGGGTTCGACATGTACGTGCCCGACTGGCACGTCAGCCGGACCGCCCTGGCCACGCGCGACTCGTGGCTGCGCCGCGTGCTGGGGACGCGGTGAAGCCCGTCCCGTACGACCCGGAGCTGGAACCCGGCCTCGCGGCGTTCCTGGACCTGGTCGAGCGCATCCCGCTGCGGGCGGACACGATCCTGGTCAACCGCGCGCACTTCGCCACCATCGTGCCGCCGGTCGAGCAGGTCGTGGGCGACCGGCCGGTGGAGGTCGAGGACCGCACGGTCCCCGGCCCGCCGGGCGAACCGGACATCGTGGTCACGGTGGTGCGTCCACGCGGAGGGGTCGTGGACGCGCCGGCGATCTACAGCATCCACGGCGGCGGGATGGTGCTGGGCAACCGGTTCTTCGGCCTGGACGGGCTGATCTCCGACGTGCTGGAGTTCGGCGCGGTCGGCGTGTCCGTCGAGTACCGGCTGGCGCCCGAGCACCCCGCGCCCGCCGCCGTCGAGGACTGCTACGCGGGCCTGGTGTGGCTGGCCGCCCACGCCGCCGAACTCGGCGTGGACCCGGGGAAGGTCGTGGTGACCGGGGCGAGCGCCGGCGGCGGGCTCTCGGCCGGGGTCGCCCTGCTGGCCCGCGACCGCGGCGGGCCGGCGCTGGCCGGGCAGGTGCTGCTGTGCCCGATGCTCGACGACCGCAACGAGACCGTGTCCACCCGGCAGTACGACGGGCTGGGCGCGTGGGACCGCAACAACAACGACACCGCGTGGGACGCGATCCTGGGGCCGCTGCGGTTCACCGACCAGGCCTCGCCGTACCAGGTCCCGGCGCGCATGGCCGACCTGTCCGGGCTGCCGCCCGCGTTCGTGGACGTCGGCGCGGCGGAGATCTTCCGCGACGAGGCCGTCGGGTACGCGTCGCGGATCTGGGCCACCGGCGGGCAGGCGGAGCTGCACGTGTGGGCGGGCGGGTACCACGGGTTCGCCGGGTTCTCGCCGACCGCCGAGGTGTCCCGCACGGCGGAGGCGGCGCGGTTGTCGTTCCTGCGGCGCGTCCTGCGGTGAACCTGCGGCGGGTCGCCGTCGTCCTGGGGTTGCTGGAGACCTTCGGGCCGATCTCGATGGACCTCTACCTGCCCCTGCTGCCGCGCCTGGCCGCCGACCTGGGCACCTCCGAGAGCCTGGCGCAGGCGACGATGTCGGCGTGCATGCTGGGGTTGGCGCTGGGCCAGCTGGTCGTGGGGCCGCTCAGCGACCGGCTGGGCCGGCGGCGGCCCCTGGTCGTGGGCGTCGGCGGGTTCACCCTGCTGTCGCTGGTGTGCGCGGTGACGCCGTCGATCGAGCTGTTGCTGGCGGCCAGGTTCCTCCAGGGGTTGTGCGGGTCGGCCGGGATCGTGATCGCCCTGGCCGTCGCGCGCGACCTCACCGAGGGCGTGGAGCTGGTGCGGTTGCTGGCGATGCTGACCACGGTCGGGGCGCTGGCCCCGATCGTGGCGCCGGTGGTCGGCGGGCAGCTCGCGGCGGTGATGGGGTGGCGCGGGATCTTCCTGGTGCTGGCCGGGATCGGCGCGCTGTTGTTCGTGTTGGCGCTGACCGCCTTGCCGGAGAGCCTGCCTCCGCCGGCGCGGCGCGTCACCGGCATGTTCCAGGACGTGGGTGTCCTGCTGCGTGACCGGCTGTTCCTGTGCTTCCTGGCGGTCGGGGCGTGTGGTGGTACGGCGTTCTTCACCTACCTGGCGTCGATCAGCTTCGTGGTGCAGGGCAGTTTCGCGTTGAGCCCGCAGTGGTTCAGCGTGTGCTTCGCGGCCAACGCGGTCATGTCGGTGGTGGGCGCGCAGATCAACCGGGCCGTGGTGCGGCGCGCCGGGCCTGCGCGCATGTACGTCATCACCACGACGTGCACCGCCGTGGCGGCTCTGGCCATGCTGGGGACGGCCGGTCTGGGCCTGGTCATGCTGGTCCCGCTGGCGCTGGTGATGCTGATCAGCGGCGGCTCGACCTCGAACGGGTCGGCGCTGGCGCTGGCCGCGCACGGCACCCGGGCCGGCACCGCCGCCGCGCTGTTGGGCACGTCGGCGTTCGCGGTGGGTCCCGTGGTCGCGCCGCTGGTGTCGTTGAACGGGACCAGCCCGTGGTCGATGGCCCTGACGATGGCGGCGGCACACGCCTGCGCCGCCGCGCTCGTCTGGCTGGCGGTGCGCCCGAGGCTGCGCGCACCGGTCCGCGTCTAGGGCCGGACGACGACGTTGCCCACCTTCCGGCCGCTGTCGACCCGGCGGTGGGCGGCGGTGATGTCGGCCAGGTCGTGCACCTGGTCGAGCACGACGGTCAGGGCGGACCGGGCGGCCAGGTCCAGCAGGAACTCGAAGTCCTCCGGGCGTTCGGGGGCCGGGCCCGCGGCGACGTCGCCGCGGGCCCGGATCGTGTCGCCCAGTCCGGCCACCGGGAGCAGGAGGGTGCCGCCGTCGGCCAGCAGGCGGCGGCCCGACTTGACGGACAGCGTGCCGACGGTGTCCATCACGACGTCGAACCGGTCCCGCGTGCGGTCCAGCGCGCCGGTCGTGTAGTCGAGCACGTGGTCGGCGCCCAGGTCGTGGACCAGTTGGGCGTTGGCCGCGCTGGTCACCCCGGTGACGACCGCGCCGAAGTGCTTGGCCAGCTGGACGGCGTTCGTGCCGAGCGCGCCGGACGCCCCGATCACCAGCACGGTCTGGCCCGCCCGCAGCTTCCCCTTGTCGCGCAGGAAGTGCAGCGAGGTCGAGCCGCCGAACAGCAGGCCGGCGGCGTCCTCGTGCGACACCTGCGGCGGCTTGCGGACCACCTTGGCACCGGCCACCGCCACGTACTCGGCGTGCGCCCCGAGCCGCACGCCGGTCATGCCGCACACGTCGTCACCCGGCGCGAACCCGGCGACCTGCGCCCCGACGGCCTCGACCACTCCGGAGAACGAGCCGCCCAGCACCGGCTTGCGCGGCCGGAGCACCCCGAACGCCAAGCGCCCGAACACCCCGAACCCGGACGGGAACCGGGCGGCCCGGATCCGCGCGTCCCCCGAGGTCACGGCGACCGCCCGCACCCGCACCAACACCTCGTCCGCTCTGGGCACGGGCCGGGGGACCTCCGCGACCCGCACCACCTCCGGCGCGCCGTACCTGTCGACCACCGCTGCACGCATGACCCATCTCCCTTACACCTGTAAGCCGGACGGTAGCCTTACAGGTGTAAGAGCGCAAGGAGGTCACCCGTGCCCCGCCTGACCCACGCCCGCGTCGTCGACGCCGCCGCCCGCGTCGCCGACCGCGGCGGCCTGACCGGGGTGAGCATGCGCAACGTCGGCAAGGAGCTGGGCGTCGAGGCGATGTCGCTCTACCACCACGTCAAGGGCAAGGAAGCCCTCCTGGACGCGCTCGCCGACTGGATCTTCGTCCGCATCGAGCTGCCCGACCCGGCCACGCCGTGGCGCGCCGCGATGACCGCCCGAGCCACGTCGGCCCGCGCCGTGCTGTCCGAGCACACGTGGGGCCTGGGCCTGGTCGAGTCCCGCCGCTCCCCCGGCCCGGCGTCGCTGCGCCACCACGACGCCGTGCTGGGTTGCCTGCGGCACAACGGTTTCCCGGTGGCGTTGGCGGCCAGCGCGTTCTCCGTGCTGGACGCCTACGTGTACGGGTTCGTGCTGACCGAGCTGAACCTGCCCTTCCAGGCGGGCGAGAGCGCGGAGGAGTTCGTCGCCCAGGTGGACCTGCCCGCCGACCGGTACCCGCACCTGACCGAGATGGTCGCCGAACAGGTCCTCGCCCGCGACTACTCCTACGGCGACGAGTTCGCCCGCGGCCTGGACCTGATCCTCGACAGCCTGGAGGCCCGCTTGGCGGCGGCGCGGTGATCACCCGCCCTCACCGCGCGACCAGCCCGGTCAGGGACGCCGGCAACGGGTCGCGGTGCAGCACGCCCAGGCGCTGGGTGGCCCGGGTGAGCGCCACGTACAGCTCCGCCGCCCCGCGCGGCCCGTCGGCCAGGATGCGGTCGGGGTCCACCACCAGCACGGCGTCGAACTCCAACCCCTTGGTCTCCGACGCCGGCACCGCGCCCGGCACGTCCGGCGGCCCGATCACCACGCTGGTCCCCTCCCGACCGGCCTCCTCCCGCACGAACTCCTCGACCGCCGCGGCGACCTCCTCGTCCGACACCTGCCGCGACCACGGCGCGACACCGCAGGCCCGCACCGACTCCGGGGCCTGCGTCTCGGGCGAGAACTCGGCCAGCACCCCGGCGGCCACGGCCATGATCTCCGCGGGCGTCCGGTAGTTCACCGTCAGCGACCGGTACGCCCAACGCCCCGGCACGTACGGCTCCAGCACGGCGTCCCACGACCGCGCCCCCGCCGGCGACCGCCGCTGCGCGAGGTCCCCGACCACGGTGAACGAGCGTCCCGGGCAGCGCCGCATGAGCACCCGCCAGTCCATTGCGGACAGTTCCTGCGCCTCGTCCACCACGACGTGCCGGTAGGTCCAGTCCCGGTCGGCGGCGGCCCGCTCGACCAGCTCCCGCGTGTCCTGCTCCACGAACCGCTCCGCCAGGTCCTCGGCGTGGAGCAGGTCGGTGGCGTACAGGTGGTCCTCGTCGTCCATCGAGTCCTGGCGGCCGACGAGCTGGTCCAGCACGCCGGCGGCGAACTCGACCTGCTTCCCGCGCTCCCGTTCGGCGGCGGCCTGTTCGGCGGACTTGTCCCGGCCCAGCAGGTCCACCAGCTCGTCCAGCAGCGGCACGTCGGAGACGGTCCAGGCCGCGCCGTCGGCCCGGCGCAGCGCGAGGTCCGCGCCGGCGGCCCGCAACCGTTCCTCCGACTCGTACAGCCGCGCCAGCAACGACTCCGGCGTCAGCACCGGCCACATCCCGTCCACGGCGGCGGCGAACCCCTCGTCCGCCGCCAACTCCTTCACCAGGTCGGCCCGCAGCCGCTCCCACCCGTCGCGGTCGTCCCGGGTGAGCCACCCGCGCCCGATGCGCGCGATCGCCCGCTCGGTGAGCACGTAGGTGACGACGTCGAGGAACACCGCCCGCGCCTCGTTGTGCGGCAACCCGCTCTGCCGCGCCTCGTCCCGTGCCCACTCGGCGGTCGCGGCGTCGATGCGCACCGTGACGTCCGCGAGGTCGATCAGCACCGGCTCCTCCGGCAACCGCTGCCGATCCGCGACCGCCGCCTTGAGCACGTCCACCATCTTCAGCGACCCCTTGATCCGGGCGGCCTCCGGCGCGTCCTCGGCGGTGACGCGCAACCCGGGCACAAGACCACCGGGCGTCATGAACACCACGTCGGACTCGCCCAACGACGGCAGGACGCGGCTGATGTGGTTGAGGAACGCCGGGTTGGGGCCCACCACCAGCACCCCGTGCCGCTCCATCCGCTCCCGTTGCGTGTAGAGCAGGTAGGCGACGCGGTGCAACGCCACGACGGTCTTGCCGGTGCCCGGTCCCCCTTCGATCACCACCACCCCGGGGTGGTCGAGCCGGATGATCTCGTCCTGCTCGGCCTGGATGGTCGCGACGATGTCGCGCATCCCCTCCCCACGCGGCGCGTTGACCGCCGCGAGCAGGGCCGCGTCCCCGCGCTCCCCACCTTCGGGCCGCCCCAACACCTCGTCGGTGAACTCCAGCACCCGACGTCCCCGCGTGTGGAACTGCCGACGCCGCCGCATCCCTTCCGGCCGCGCGCCGGTGGCGGTGTAGAACGGCCGAGCGGCCGGCGCGCGCCAGTCGAGCAGAAGGGGTTCGTACTCGTCATCCTGCTCGAACAACCCGATGCGCCCGATGTAGGACGCCCTGCCGTCAACGCTGTCCAGCCGGCCGAAGCACAACCCGTTGTCGGCCACATCGAGCCGCCGAGCCTCCTTGCCCAACGCCCGAACCTCGAAGTCCCGCTCCATCGGCGTCCCACCAGTCCCCAACAGGGCCCCTTGAAACGCCTCCTTCACCCGAGCCCGCTCGGCATCAAGCCGCGAATAAAGCCCAGCCACGTACTCCCGCTCGGGCCCCAGCTCCCGACGGTAACCCTCAGTAGACACAAGCCCCCGATCAAGCACTTCCCCGTTACGGTCGGCAAGTGTGCGCCACCCCCGGGGCCTTGCGGCAAGGCCCCCTGTGCGCTATATGTTGGACATGGCGGGGAGTACCCTCGTCCTTCCCGCGCACAGCGCGCAGCTCTCAGGGCGCGCAGCGCCCCCGCTTTTGGGCTTTTCCGTCCTCCCCGTATGGCCTGCCCGAAGGGCTACCACATTTTCCCGGGGGTTGGGCCAAAAAGTTTTGCGAGGAACGAGCAAAAGTTTTTCGACCAACCCCGGGAAAATGTGGTCGGCTCCGCCAGGCCATACGGGGAGGACGGAAAAGCCCCCTCTTTTGCTCTTCCTCCCCGGCGGCCTGCCCGCCGGCGAGGCTCTTTTACGCTTTGAACCGAACGCTGACGCTCTCACGCCCCCGCTTCGCGGGTCCTCACGCGACGCGCTCCGCGCTCTCAAGCTCGGACGCGCTTCGCGCTTAGGAGCGCGAAGCGCTCTCAAGATCGAAAGCGAAAAGCAAAAAGCGAAAGCGAAAGCGAAGAGCGAAAGATCAAAGCGAAAAGCGGCGCTCGCCGCGCGGCAGGCCCCCGGGGGTGGAAGGGCGTCGGTTCGTTCCCCGTACGGCCTGCCGGAGGCAACCACCCTTTGGTCTTCTGTGCAACCGGTGAAGCGTGGTTGCACAGAAGACCAAAGCGCGGTTGGGCTGCGCCCAGGCCGTACGGGGAACGAACCGAGGCCCTTCCTTGGGCTAAATAGCCCATCAAAAGCGCGCCTGCGGCGCGAAAGCTGCGTGCGGTTGGGCTGTGCGTCAACTGACAACGTGGGCGCAAGTCGCTCCGCCGGTTAGCGTGAGGTGGATCATCCTCACGGAGGTGGTATGGACCACACACGTGTTCGTCGCGGGCATCGGCGTCCTGTCCTCGTGCTCGCCGCTCTCTGCTCGGCCGCCGCGCTGACCGCCGGTGGCACCGGGGCGCTCGCCGCGCCGCCCGCCGAGCCGCCGCACCCCTGGCAGTACGACCACTGGCCCCAGCAGCAGCCCTGGCAGCAGGGCCGGGACAGCGCCCGGGTCGCCGCGCAGGCCGGGTTCCCCGGGCCGATCGACCCGCAGAACTGGGTCAACCCCGACCACATGACGTGGGAGCGGGACTACAAGAAGGTGCCCGGCACCAACTGGGCCGATCCGTCGGTCAAGGGGTCCGTGCGCAACTTCAAGGGCGCGCTCGTCCTCCTCGACTACCCGAACCAGCCGTTCGTGGTGACGCAGCCCAAGCACTCCACCGTCTTCAACAACCCCAGCTCCGAGGCGCACGGCGTGCCGCGCGAGCAGGTCGCGCAGTTCTACCAGGACTTCCTCAACAAGCCCAACGCGCTCAACCGGGGCCACACCGTCCACGAGTACTGGATGGAGGACTCCGGCGGGCGCTACGGCGTCGACCTCACCGCGTTCGGCCCGTACACCATGCCGGGCAAGGACCACGAGTACGCCATGGAGTTCCAGGCCGGCACCGCGTGCCCGGCCGGGGACACCTGCACCCGCGACATCCGGACCGACGGGCGGGCCGCGTGGGTGGCCGACGTCGGCGCCCAGGTGCCGGCCGGGTTCGACTTCGTCTACTTCCTGTCCGCCGGGCAGGACGAGTCGGGCACGTGGCAGGAGTTCGGGATGATGAAGTTCCCGACCAAGGAGGACGTGCCCGACGCGTTCGGCCCGCCCGACGACGCCCTGCCGAACTGGTCGCGCACCCGGTATGTGGACTGGACGTCGTGGGCCGCCGGGTCGAGCCTGTGGCCCAACGCCGGCGGCGGGTCGTCCACGCAGGCCGAGAGTTCCGGCCAGGGCGTGTACGCGCACGAGCTGAGCCACCTGCTGGGCATCGGCGACAACTACAACAACCCGTACTCCAACCCGCCGCGTCGCGCGTACACCGGCATCTGGGACATGCTGTCGCGGGGCTCGTTCAACGGTCCCGGCGGTCCGCACTCGCGGTGGGTCATCCCGGCGACCGCGGGCGGGTCGATGGGCGCGCAGCACGTGCTGCGCAACAAGATGAAGCTCGGGATCGTGGACGAGCGCAACGTGCTGCGGCTCTCGCGCGAGGCGCTGGACGAGTCCGGGCTGGTGATCGCCAAGGTCACCGCGCGGACCGTGCAGCCGGGGCCGAACGGCCTCGCGGGCATCAACGTCGAGCTGGGCGCAGGCGACCTGTCCCCCGCCTGCGACGTCCGCACCGACCCGCTGTGCGACGGCGGCGGCTACCAGAACTACACCGTCGAGGTCGTGGACCGGATGGGGTCGGACTCGTTCACGCCGGACGCGGGCGTCCTGCTGGCCAAGACCAAGAACGAGGACCGCGCGCCGTTCGCGTGGGTGGTCGACGCCAACCCGCAGGACATCGGCATGACCGACTACGTCCTGCCGGACGGGCGCGAGGTGCCCATCACGGTCGGCGACTACCGGCAGCTGTCGGACGCCCTGTTCCACGCGGGTACGAACTCCGGCAGCGAGTACGAGCACGTCGACCCGGCCAACCGGCTGCACTTCTACGTCCTGGACGTGAAGCGCGACCACCGGGGCGTGCTGTCCTACACGGTGGCCATCCGGTCCCTGGACGGCAAGGGCCCGCAGCAACGCGGCGTCCGCGTCCTGCCCACCGCCGGCGCGGCGGGGTCGGACGGCGTGGCGACGTGCCGCTTCCCCCTGTTCAACACCGGCCGCACCGCGGCACCGGGCGGGGAGCACCCGGAGGACGTGAGCCGGTACCTCGACGGTGACGTCTACCGCGTGTCGGCGACGACGTCGTCGGGCTGGACGGTGTCCGTGCCCAACGCCCTGGCGACGGCGGAGTTCGGCGGCCAGACCCGGGTCCCGGTCCACGCCAAGCGCGACGGCGGCCCCCTGGTCGGCAAGATCACCCTGACCGCCACCTCGGAAAGCGACCCGACCAAGACCTCGACCGCGTCCTGCACGGTCCTCGGGCGCTAGACCCCGGCCACCTCGGCTGGACCCGGCCGGGTTCAGCCGAGGTGCAGGCGTTCGACGCGGTGGACCAGGTTCGGGGTGAGCAGGGGCACGCCGTCGGCGCCGGGCAGGACCGCCAGGCCGTGGCCGGCGGCGACCAGGGCCCGCAGGGTGGCCGTGTCCGTGCCCCGGTACGCGGTGGCCGCGCGGAAACCCGTGGCGCCGACGGCTTTGCGCAGGTCTTCCAGCGGCACGGCCGCGTCCGGGGCGTCGATCCACCTCGCGTCGACCAGGTCGTCCAGGCGCAGGCCCTTCCGCCGCGCCAACGGGTGCCCCGGCGGGAGGGCCACCACCAGCGGGTGTTCGGCGACCACCGACGCCTTCACGCCGACCGGCAGGTGCAGCGGGTCGCTTCGCGCGACCACGCCGTCCACGAAACCCACGTCGAACTCGCCGGTCGCCACGCCCGCGACCACCTCCGCACGCGCCACCACGTGCAACGCGCCCCGGACCTCCGCCGCCGCCGCCGAGGAGGCCAACGGCGACGCCGCCACCACGACCCGCTCCGGTGGCGGGGCGGCGGCTCGGCGGACGTCGGCCCGCGCCGCGTCCAGGCGCAGCAGCAACGGTGTCGCGTGGTCGAGGAGGCGTTCGCCGGCGCCGGTCGGGGCGACCGGCCGGCGACTCAGGAGTGCCACGCCCAGGTCGTGTTCGAGCGCCGCGATGTGCTGGGACACCGCCGACTGCGTGTAGCCCAGCTCCGCCGCGGCGGCGGAGAACGAACCCAGGCGGACGACCGTCGTGAACGTCTTGAGCAGGTGCGGGTCCACGTGCATCAGTATCACTTATCCACAGTGCACGGATCATCGTTGGACGTGAACCACCCCGCCGCCGAGGATCGACGCATGACGACTCCACGCCTCGCCCTCGTCGGCGACCGGTCCCCGCACGTCCGTTCGCACACCCGCATCCCGGGCCTCCTCCAGGCCTTGCGCGAACGCGACCGCCTCGACCTCGACGCGTACTGGGTGCGCACCGACGACATCACCGAGCCGGACGACCTCGCCGGGTTCGACGCGGTCTGGTTGTTGCCCGGAAGTCCTTACGCGTCAGAGGAAGGCGCGCTCGCCGCCGTGGCGCACGCCCGGCTGCACGGCGTCCCGTTCCTGGGCACGTGCGGCGGGTTCCAGCACGCCCTGTTGGAGTTCGCGCGCACGGTGTGCGGGCTGAGCACCGCCGCCCACGCCGAGGTGGACCCGGACGCCGCCGACCCGCTCGTGGCGCTGCTCGCCTGTTCCCTGGTCGGCCACGAGGGCGCGGTGCACCTGGTCCCGGGCACGCTGGCCGAGCGCGTGCTGGCGGCGGACCGGACCGTCGAGCGCTACCACTGCGACTACGGCCTCAACCCCCGCCACCTGGACCTGCTGCGCGAGCACGGCATGGTCTTCAGCGGCCACGACGCGGACGGCGAGGTCCGGGTGGCCGAGCTGCCCGACCACCCGTTCTTCCTGGCCACCCTCTTCCAACCGGAACTCGCGGGCGACGGCACCCGCCCGCACCCGGTGATCACGGCGTTCGCGCGGGCCGCGTCAGCGTCCACTGCCACCACACCAGCAGCGGCGGCAGGACCAGCTCGATCCCGATGAACACGACCATCAGGACGTGCGGCGTGCCGACCGAGACCAGCGAGACGATCCGCGCGAGCCCACCCATGAACACCGCCGCGCACACGTACCGCAACACCCCGGTGGCCTCCCGAACCCGCCGCACCACCGACAACACCGCCACCCCGAGGAACAACCACAGGGTCGCGAAGAACCGGTAGTGGCTGTCCAACGTGGGCTCGGCGGACGGCCCGCCGGGCAGCAACGCGGGCCCGACGATGACGTCCAACAGCCCCGTGACCAGCATGAACAGCCCCACCACGACCAGGACGCCCTGGAACACCCTCATGTCTCCCCCTCGTGTTCGAGCCGAGTGTCGCAGGCCCTTGCTGAGAGCGGGCGAGACCGTCAGGTCAGGTTCTCCACGATCGTCGCGTTGGCCAGGCCACCCGCCTCGCACATGGTTTGCAGTCCGTAGCGCCCGCCCCGGGCGCGCAGGGCGTGCACCAGCGTCGTCATCAGCCGCGCGCCGCTCGCGCCGAGCGGGTGGCCCAACGCGATCGCCCCACCGTGCACGTTGACCTTCGCCGGGTCGGCCCCGGTCTCGGCCAGCCAGGCCAACACCACCGACGCGAACGCCTCGTTGACCTCGAACAGGTCGATGTCCCCCAACGACAGCCCGGACCGCCGCAGCACCTGTTCGGTGGCCGGGATGACGCCGGTCAGCATCAGCATCGGGTCGGACCCGGTCACCGCGAAGGAGTGCAACCGGGCCAACGGCCGCAGCCCGTGCCGCGCAGCCGCCTCGGCACTCATGATCAGCACAGCCGCCGCGCCGTCGTTGATCGGACTGCTGTTCCCCGCCGTGACCGACCACTCGATCTCGGGGAACCGCTCCCTGAACACGGCATCCTCGAACGCCGGCCGCAACCCCGCCAACACCGACACCGAACTGCCCGGCCGCACAGACTCGTCGCGCCCCACGGTCCCCAGCGGCACGACCTCGGCGTCGAACAGCCCGGCGTCCCAAGCGGCAGCCGCCTTGCGATGCGACTCCACCGCGAACCGGTCCAGCTCACCCCGGCTCAACGACCACTTGCCGGCGATGAGTTCGGCACTGACCCCCTGCGGCACGAGCCCGTCGGGATACCGAGCAGCCACCGAGGGCCCGAACGGATCCGCCCCGGCCGGCACGTTCGACCACATCGGCACCCGACTCATCGACTCGACACCACAAGCGATCACCACGTCGTAAACCCCGGCCATGACGCCTTGCGCGGCAAAGTGCACAGCCTGCTGAGACGACCCGCACTGCCGGTCCACAGTGGTGGCGGGCACCGACTCGGGAAACCCGGCGGCGAGCACGGCGTACCGGGTGGTGTTCATCGCCTGCTCGCCAACCTGATCAACACACCCCCCGATCACATCGTCAACCACCCCGGCCTCAACCCCGGCACGCTCCACAACGGCCCGAAGCACATGGGCAAGCAGGTCCACCGGATGCACCCCGGCCAACGCCCCACCAACCTTGCCCTTCCCAATAGGCGACCGAACCGCCGAAACCACCACCGCATCCCGCACCACAACCTCCTGACTATAGACACCAATAGCCAGCCCCAACGTAGCTGACTACAACCCCCCAAAGCCAGTAGGACCCCCATCACACCCACACCCAGACCACCCTCCGCGCCGCAGGCGCGCCAACGGGCTGCCAAGCCACAGGAAGGGCCTCGGTTCGTTCCCCGTACGGCCTGGGCGCAGCCCAACCGCGCTTTGGTCTTCCCCGCAACCAGCTTTACCGGTTGCGGGGAAGACCAAAGGGTGGTTGCCTCCGGCAGGCCGTACGGGGAACGAACCGACGCCCTTCCACCCCCGGGGGCCTGCCGCGCGGCGAGCGCCGCTTTTCATCTTGAGAGCGCGCCAGCGCGTCCAGCCTTTCGCTTTTGATCTTGAAAGCCCAGTACGCGCAAAAGAGTCCGTGACGGATAATCCGGTTACCATCGAACGCATGGCAGCCCTGGCCCCGTCCCGCACCGAGTCCGACCTCTCCTTCCTCCTCGACCACACCAGCCACGTCCTCCGCACCAAGATGGCCGCCGCCCTGGCCGAGATCGGCCTCACCGCGCGCATGCACTGCGTCCTGGTCCACGCCCTGGAAGCCGAACGCACCCAGATCCAGCTGGCCGAACTCGGCGACATGGACAAGACCACGATGGTCGTCACCATCGACGCCCTGGAAAAGGCGGGCCTGGCCGAGCGCCGCCCGTCCAGCACCGACCGGCGGGCGCGGATCATCGCCGTCACCGAGAAGGGCGCGGAACTGGCCGAGCAGAGCCAGCGGATCGTCGACGACGTCCACCGCACCGCCCTGAACTCCCTCCCCCAGAAGGACCGAGACGCCCTCCTCCACGCCCTGAACCTCCTGGTCACGAACCACCTCGCCACCCCCTCCCCCGCCCCGGCGGGCGGTCGCCGCGCCCGGGAGAGCAGCAAGTGAACCCGTAAGAGATTGTCCGTAACGAAACTATCCGCTACGGTTCCTCCTGTCGGCACCGGCAGCCACGCCGCCGCCTGCACCACAGACAGGAGCCCCTCGTGCCCACCCCCGCGACAAACCCGCCCACCCCCGCGACAAACGCCACGACAGCCCCACTGGACTCCACACCCGACACACCACGCCAGGGCCGTTGGGCCGCGCTGGCCGTGCTGTCCGCCGCGATGCTCATGACGATCCTCGACGGCAGCATCGTCACCGTGGCCATGCCCGCCATCCAGCACGACCTGGGCTTCTCCCCCGCCGGCCTGAGCTGGACGGTCAACGCCTACCTCATCGCGTTCGGCGGTCTGCTCCTGCTGTCCGGCCGCCTCGGCGACCTGATCGGCCGGCGAACGGTCTTCCTCGCCGGCAACGCGCTGTTCACCGCCGCCTCGCTGCTCGCGGGCCTCGCCACCACCCCCGGCCTCCTCATCGCCGCCCGCTTCCTGCAGGGCGCGGGCAGCGCGTTGGCCTCGGCGGTGGTCCTGGGCATCCTGGTCACCCTGTTCACCGACCCGGCCGAGCGCGCCAAGGCGATCGGCGTCTTCAGCTTCACCGGCGCGGCCGGGGCGTCCATCGGCCAGGTCCTCGGCGGCGTCCTCACCGACGCGCTCAGCTGGCACTGGATCTTCTTCATCAACCTGCCGATCGGCGCAGCCACCATCCTGTTCGCGCTGCGCACCCTCCCCGCCGACCGCGGCTCGGGCCTGTCCGCCGGTGCGGACATCCTGGGTGCCGCCCTGGTCACCTCCGGCCTGATGCTCGGCATCTACACCGTGGTCAAGGTCGAGGAACACGGCTGGCTCACCGCGCACACCCTCCTCCTCGGCGCGCTCTCGCTGGCCCTCCTCGCCGCCTTCGCCCTGCGCCAGCACACCGCCCGCACCCCGCTCATGCCCCTGCGACTCCTGCGCGACCGCACCGTCATCGGTGCCAACACCGTTCAGGTCCTGACCCTGTCCGCGATGTTCGCCTTCCAGATAATCGTCGCGCTCTACATGCAGAAAGTCCTGTCCTACAACGCTTCGCAGACCGGTCTGGCCATGCTCCCCGCGGCCGTGACGATCGGTGGCGTCTCGCTCTTCTTCTCCGCCCGCCTCAACACGAGGTTCGGCGAGCGTGCCGTCCTGACCACGGGCCTGGTCCTGCTCCTGGCCGCGATGCTCAAGCTCACCACCGTCCCGGTCGACGCCGACTACGTCACCGACCTGCTCCCGGTCATGCTGCTCATCGCCGGCGGCGGCCTGGTCCTGCCCGCCTTGGCGAGCCTGGGCATGTCCACCGCCAAGCCGGACGACGCCGGCCTGGTCTCGGGCCTGTTCAACACCACCCAGCAGGTCGGCATGGCACTGGGCGTCGCCGTACTGTCCACTTTGGCCGCGTCAACCACCCGAACCCACCAGTCCTCCGGAACTCCAGAACCCGCCGCCCTCACCGCCGGCTACCACACCGCCTTCACCACCGCCGCGGTCCTCCTGGCCGCCGCCATCGCGGTCACCCTCACCGTCCTGCGCAAGTCCCGCCACTCCTGAAACCAACCACTCCTGTAAACCGGAGGAACACACCATGTCCGGCGCACCTCCCCGCTCCCTCACCGAATCCGAAGTCAGCGACCTCCTGACCCACCAGCGGTTCGGCGCACTGGCCACCGTCAAGCGCAGCGGCCACCCCCACCTGTCCACCGTCCTGTACCAGTGGTCCCCCGACACCCGGACGATCCGCGTCTCCACCACCGCCGACCGGCTGAAGACCCGCCAGATCCAGGCCAACCCGCACGTGGCGCTGCACGTGAACGGCCCGGACGTGTGGTCCTTCGCCGTGGTGGAGGGCGAAGCCGAGATCACCGAGGACACCCTGGACACCACCGCCCCCGACCGCCGCGTCACCATCACGCTCAAAGCCACCCGCCTCTACGGCACCGCGCTGGACGTGTGACCCCGCACAGCAACGGCACCGCGCCCGACGTCCGACCCGCGACAGCACCCGCAGACTTTCGAAGGGTTGCGAAAACCGTTGACCGCCGCGCGCCACCGCCCAAAACTCGGGGAATCCGCCGCCACCATTCCATCCTCAGCGACGAGGGGAAGAACTCCCGTGATCAAGTTCAAGGTCGGCCGCAGGCGCGGCCTGCTCCGCACCCTCATCGGCGGCGCCTGCGCGGTGCTGGTGACCGCGCTGGTGCCCGGTGGCGTGGCCAGCGCGGCGGTGTGCTCGAACCAGACCGGCACGCACAACGGCTACTACTACTCGTGGTGGAGCGACGGCGGCGGGTCGGCGTGCATCGAGTTGGGGTCGGGCGGCAACTACAGCACGTCGTGGCGCAACACCGGCAACTTCGTCGGTGGCAAGGGGTGGAGCAACGGGTCGCGCCGCACGGTGTCGTACTCCGGCTCCTTCAACCCGTCCGGCAACGCGTACCTCACCCTGTACGGCTGGACGTCCAACCCGCTGGTGGAGTACTACATCGTCGACAACTGGGGCACCTACCGCCCCACCGGCCAGTACAAGGGCACGGTGACCACCGACGGCGGCACGTACGACATCTACCAGACCATGCGCTACAACGCCCCGTCCGTCGAGGGCACCAAGACGTTCCCGCAGTTCTGGAGCGTCCGGCAGCAGAAGAGGACCGGCGGCACCATCACCACCGGCAACCACTTCGACGCCTGGTCCCGCGCGGGCATGCGCCTGGGCAACTTCAGCTACTACATGATCATGGCCACGGAGGGCTACCAGAGCAGCGGCAACTCCAACATCACCGTCCGCTGACCTCGACGCCGGTGGGGCTCCTCGCGCCCCACCGGCTCGGGCCGCCCAGCCGCTAGCCACCCAGCCGCCACCGCCACCGCGACCGCGACCGCGACCGCGACCGCGACCGCGAGGATCACACCGCCGAGCCCCGGCTCGGCCAAGCCGGCCGCCAAGCCGCTCGCCTCAGCCAGTTCGCCCCACCAAGTTCGCCCTCACCCAGTCCGCCCTCACCCAGTCCGCCCTCACCCAGTTCGCCCTCACCCAACCCTTGTCAGTGCAATTGCAATGTGACATGGTGTGCGCCACCTCGCTCACGAAAGTGGTCCTCACCTGCGGAGAAGCGCATGCAACGGTTGGTAGTCGTCGCCCTGTCGGCGGCACTCGCGATGTCACTCTCGGCCTGCGGCGGCGGGTTGCTCGGGTCGGACAGCGCCACCGAAGGGCCCATCCGGATCGGGATGGCGGTGCCGCTGTCCGGGTCCAGCGCGCCCATCGGGCCGAACATGAAGAACGGCGCCCAGCTCGCCGTGGACGAGATCAACGCCCAGGGCGGGCTCCTCGGCCGCCAGGTCGAACTCGACGTCGAGGACGAGGCCTGTGACGCCACCTCCGCCGTCGCCGCCGCGAACAAGCTGGTCAGCGCGGGGGCCGTGGTCTCGGTCGGCGGCTACTGCTCCAGCGCCACCCTGCCCACCCTGCCCGTGTTCGACCGGGCCGGCATCCCGATGGTCATCCCCGCCGCCAACTCCGAGCAGCTCGTCGGGCAGAAGCTGCGCTCGGTCTTCCTGATCAACCCCACCGGGGCGCAGCAGTCCGAGGCCGCCATCCAGTGGATCCGCAAGCGGCAGGCCAAGACCGTCGCCGTGCTGGACGACAACACCAGCTACTCCACCGACATCGCCAAGCGGACCGCGGAACTGGTCGAGCAGGCCGGGCTCGCGGTCACCACCACGTCCGTCACCCCGGGCGAGAGCGACTACGGCTCGACCGTCACCAAGGTCCTCCAGGGCAACCCCGACTTCGTCTACTGGACCGGCTACTTCCAGGAGGGCGGCCTCCTGGTCGACCAGTTCCGCCGCGCCGGGTACGCCAAGGACTTCATGGTCGCCGACGGCAGCGTGGACCCGTCCCTGGCCTCCATCGCGGGCGGCGCGGACGGGGTGTTCGCCACCATGACCCAGACCCCGGACACGATCGAGGGCGCGGGTGACTGGATCGCCAAGTACCGCAAGGCCTTCAACGCCGAACCCGGCCCGTACTCGACCCAGTCCTACGACGCCGTCCGGGTCGCCGCCGAAGCGATCAAGAAGGCCCAGACGACCGACGGCAAGAAGGTCGTGGAGGCGCTCGAAGGCCTCAGGGACTTCCCGATCTTCTCCGGCCCCCTGACCTTCGACGACCGCCACACCCTCTCGCAGGGCGGCTTCCAGATCCTGGTGGTCAAGGGCGGCAAGTTCGTGCTCCAGGACTCCCTGCGATGATCCAACTCGTCTGGGACGGCCTGTTCGTCGGCTCGTTCTACGCCCTCGTCGCGCTGGGCTACTCGATGGTCTACGGCATCATCAAGCTGCTCAACTTCGCGCACGGCGACATCTACATGCTCGGCGCGTTCGCCGGGTTCGTGGTGCTGTCCGGAGTGGGCGGGGTGTCGGCGGCGTTCTCGGTCGTCGCGCTGGTCGGCGCGCTGGTGGCGGCGATGGCCGTCACCGGCGGGCTCGGGGTGCTGGTGGAACGCATCGCCTACCGGCCGTTGCGCGGGTCGCCGCGGCTGGCCGTGCTGATCACGGCGGTGGGTGTGTCGTTCACGCTGGAGTACGGCGTGGCGGCGGCCGGCGCGAACCCCCGCGTGTTCCCGGTGCGGGTCGAGAGCGAAGCGCTGCACGTGCTCGGCGTGCGGATCACGGTGGCCCAACTGGCGTTGATGGCCATCGCGGTCGGCCTGATGGTCGCCCTCGACCGGTACGTCAACCGCACCTCGACCGGACGGGCCATGCGCGCCATCGCGTTGGACCCCAAGGGCGCGCTGCTGATGGGCGTCAACGTCAACGCGGTCATCTCGCGGACGTTCTTCATCGGTTCGGCCCTGGCGGGCGCGGCGGGCGTGATGGCGGGCGCCTACTACGGGAAGATCGAGTTCCTGATGGGCTTCCTCATCGGCCTCAAGGCGTTCACCGCCGCCGTGATGGGCGGCATCGGCAACATCCGGGGCGCGATGCTCGGCGGCCTGCTGCTCGGCCTGCTGGAGGCGTTCGGCGCGCACGTGCTCGGCGGCGAGTGGCGGGACGTGTTCACCTTCGCCGTCCTCATCCTCTTCCTGTCCGTGAAGCCCACCGGGCTGCTCGGCGAACGCGTCTCGGAACGGGTGTGACCATGGGCAGGTGGGTGGGGCCGGCGGGCCTCCTGGTCGCGGTGGCGGCGCCGTTCGTGGACGCCTCGCCGTACACGCTGAACGTGCTGACGACCGCGGCGATCTTCGTGATGCTCGCGGCCGGGTTGAACATCGTGGTGGGCTACTGCGGTCTGCTGGACCTGGGTTACGTCGCCTTCATGGCCGTGGGCGCGTACACGTCGGGCATCCTCTCCACGGCGTTCGAGATGCCCCTGCTCTACACGGTCCCGGCCGTGCTGGTGGTGGCGGTGTTGGCGGCCCTGGTGATCGGCGCGCCGACGCTGCGGCTGCGCAGCGACTACCTGGCGATCGTGACGCTGGGGTTCGGCGAGATCATCCGGATCACGGCGACCAACCTCGACTTCACCGGCGGTCCGACGGGCATCTTCGGCATCCCCGGGATCGACGTGGGCGGTCCGGCGGGGTTCTACTTCCTCTGCGTCGCCGTGGTCGCGTTGGCGGTGCTCGGGTCCGCTCGGCTGGAGCGGTCGCGGCTGGGCCGGGCGTGGATGTTCATCCGCGAGGACGAGGACGCCGCCGAGGCCATGGGCGTCAACACCTACCGCGTGAAACTGCTCGCGTACGTGTTCGGCGCGGTCTGGGGCGCGTTGGCGGGGGTGCTGTTCGCCGCGCACCTGTCGGCGGTGTCGCCGCAGAGCTTCGTGTTCCTCCAGTCCGCGCTGGTGTTGATGGCGGTGGTGCTGGGCGGCATGGGCAGCACGCGGGGCGTGGTCGTGGGCGCGGTGGTGATCAGCGTGGTGCCCGAGGTGCTGCGGGACCTGGGCGCGTTCCGGTACGTGTTCTTCGGGGTGGTGCTGGTCGTGGTGATGGTGTTGCGCCCGCGGGGCCTGTGGCCGGTGCGGCGGCGGGAACCGGAGCGCGTGGCCGCGCCGGAGCGGGAAGGGGCGCGGGTGTGACCGCCTTGCTGGAGGTGCGCGATCTCGGGATCTCCTTCGGTGGCGTGCGGGCCGTCGACGGGTTGACGTTCTCGGTCGGGCACGGCGAGATCGTGTCGGTGATCGGCCCCAACGGGGCGGGCAAGACCTCGGCGTTCAACTGCGTGACCGGCTTCTACAAGCCCTCACGGGGCCGGGTTCTGTTGGACGGCGGGGACATCACCGGCTGGAGCCCGTTCGCCGTCGCGGCGGCGGGGGTGGCGCGGACGTTCCAGAACCTGCGGCTGTTCCCCGACCTGACCGTGCTGGACAACGTCCGGGCCGGGATGCACCTGCGCGGCGGGCAGAACGCGTTCGACGCGCTGCTGCGCACACCCCGGTTCAAGCGGGCGGAACGGACGCTGACCGACGAAGCCCACCGGTGGCTGGACTTCGTCGGCTACGGGGGTCCGCGCGGCGGGGCCGTGCGCGACCTGCCCTACGGGCGGCAGCGGCAGGTGGAGATCGCCCGCGCGCTGGCCCGCGAAGCGCCCCTGGTGCTGCTGGACGAGCCGGGCGCGGGCCTCAACCACGGCGAGAAGACCGCGCTGCTCGGGCTGATCCGCCGGATCCGGGACCTCGGCCGAACGGTCGTGCTGATCGAGCACGACATGGGCCTGGTCATGGAGGTCTCCGAGCGGGTCGTGGTGCTCGACCACGGCCGCGAGATCGCCGACGGCACGCCCGCGCAGGTCAAGGCGGACCCGGCGGTGGTCGAGGCGTACCTGGGACGGGAGGGCTGATGCTGGAGTTCACCGACGTGCACGTGCGCTACGGGCACGTGCAGGCCTTGCGGGGCGTCAGCCTGCGCGTGGAGCGGGGCGAGGTCGTGGCGCTGCTGGGCAACAACGGGGCGGGCAAGTCCACCACGCTGTGCGCCGCGTCCGCCCTGGTCCCCCTCGCGCGGGGCACGATCACGTTCGACGGGGAGCCGTTGCCCGACAAGCCGTGGCACGTCGTGCGGCGCGGCCTGGTGCACGTCCCCGAGGGCCGGCGGGTGTTCAGCACCCTCACCGTCCTGGAGAACCTCCAGCTCGGCGGCTTCACCCACCCGGACAAGGCCGCGGTCGCCCGGCGCATCGACGCCGTGTTCGACCTCCTGCCGCTCCTGGCCAAGCGCCGTGCCCAGCAGGGCGGCACGCTGTCGGGCGGCGAGCAGCAACTGGTGGCGATCGGCCGGGCGCTGGTCGCCGAACCGCGGGTGCTGATGCTGGACGAGCCGTCCATGGGGCTCGCGCCGCTGATGGTGGCGGCCGTGATGGACGTGGTCCGGCGGATCGGCGCGGAGGGCACCACCGTGCTGCTGGTCGAGCAGAACGCGCGAGCCGCGCTGGGGATCACCCACCGCGGCTACGTGCTGGAGAACGGCGTGGTGACCCTCTCCGGCCCGGCGTCCGTGCTCGCCGAGGACCCCCGGGTGGTGGAGGCGTACCTCGGTTCCTGACCGGCACCCCCCGAACGGGGGTCTCGCGCCAACCAGTGCAATATCACATACTACATCCGTGAACGGAGACTTCGTGAACCACCCCTGGCGCGGCATCCACGTCGCCACCGCCCTGCCCTTCCGCGACGACCTGAGCGTCGACTTCGACGCCTACGCCGCCCACGTGGCCTGGCTGGCCGCGAACGGCATGGACGGCGTCACGCCCAACGGCTCGCTGGGCGAGTACCAGACCCTGACCCCCGACGAGCGGGCCCGGGTGGTGCGCACGGCCGTCGAGGCCGCGCCCGACGGGTTCCGGGTGATGCCCGGCGTCGCGGCGTACGGGTCGGGCGAGGCGGTGCGGTGGGTCGAGCAGGCCGCCGAGGCGGGCGCCCGGTCGGTCCTGTTGCTGCCGCCCAACGCCTACCGGGCCGACCGGGCGACCGTCGTCGCGCACTACCGGGAGGCGGCCAAGGTCGGCGTGCCGGTCGTGGCCTACAACAACCCCTACGACACCAAGGTGGACCTGACCGCCGACGTGCTGGCCGAGCTGCACGGCGAGGGCCTGATCGTGGCCGTCAAGGAGTTCTCCGGCGACGTGCGGCGGGCCTACGAGATCCGCGAGGCCGCACCCGGACTGGACCTGCTGATCGGCACCGACGACGTCCTGCTGGAACTGGCGCTCGCGGGCGCGGTCGGCTGGATCGCCGGCTACCCCAACGCGCTGCCCGCCGCGTGCGGCGAGCTGTACCGCCTGGCGGTCGCGCGGAACCTGGATGCGGCCCTGCCGCTGTACCGGGACCTGCACTCGCTGCTGCGCTGGGATTCGAAGACCGAGTTCGTGCAGGCCATCAAGCTGTCGATGGACCTGGCCGGCCGCCCCGGCGGCCCATGCCGCCCACCCCGCCTGCCGCTGACCCCGGAACAGGCCGCGCGCATCACGGCGGACACGGAAGCCGCGCTGGCGAAGGGCTACCGGTGACCCGGGAGACCCCGCTCCAAGACGTCCACCAGGCGGTCGAGGCGGCCGACCGGACGTGCTGGGCCGGTTTCGACCCGGTCACGGTGCTGACCACGATCGCCGACCGCCTCGACGACGCCGACCTGATCGGCGTCGCGCAACGCGAGACCCGACTGCCCCCGGCGCGACTGCGCGGGGAGCTCACCCGCACCACCTTCCAGCTCAGGCTGTTCGCGGAACTGGTCGAGACGGGCGCTCACCTGGGTGTGCGGATCGACCACGCGGACCCGGACTGGCCGATGGGCGCACCCCGCCCGGACCTGCGGCGGGTGCTCCAGCCGATCGGTCCGGTGGTGGTGTTCCCGGCCGGCAACTTCCCGTTCGCGTTCGGGGTGGCCGGCGGCGACACGGCGTCCGCACTGGCCGCCGGCTGCCCGGTCGTGGTGAAGGCGCACCCCGGTCACCCGGAACTGTCCGACCTGACCGGTGAGCTGCTGCGGGACCTGGGTGTCCTCACAGTGATCCACGGCGAGGAGGCCGGGCGGGCGGCGTTGACGCACCCGCTGGTGAAGGCAGGGGCCTTCACGGGGTCGCTGCGAGGCGGCCGGGCGCTGTTCGACCTGGCGGCGGCCCGGCCGGAACCGATCCCGTTCTACGGCGAGCTGGGCAGCGTGAACCCGGTCGTCGTGGCCCGCGACGCGGCGGCCAACCGGCCCCGGCGGATCGCCGAGGAGGCGGCAGCGTCCTTCACGCTGGGCGCAGGCCAGTTCTGCACCAAACCCGGCCTCCTCCTGGTCCCGCAGGACAGCACGATCCCGCAGGAGTTGGCGGCACTGGACCTGCCCACCGCGCCAATGCTGAGCCGGCGCGTCGAGGACGCCTACCGGGGCGCCGTGGCGGCGATCCCGAGGGACGGCGTCGCCGAGCTGGCCGGAGCCGACGGGCCGGTGGTGCTCATGACCGAGCTGCGGCGGGTGTTGGCGGACTTGGAGGCGTTCACGCGGGAGTGCTTCGGGCCGTTCCTGCTGGTCGTCACCTACGCGGACGACGCGGACGTGGTCGAGTTCGCCCGCAGGCTGGAAGGGCAGCTCACCGCGACCGTGATCGCCGACCAGCCGTCCGACTGGATCACCCACCTCACCCGGCTGCTGGCACGCCGGTGCGGGCGGCTGCTGTGGAACCAGTGGCCCACCGGGGTCTCGGTCACGCACGCCCAACACCACGGCGGCCCGTACCCGGCGACGACGGCAGTGGCCAGCACGTCGGTCGGCACGGCGGCGGTGGAACGCTTCCTGCGCCCGGTCGCGTACCAGAACTTCCCGCCGGCGCTGCTCCCGGCCGCCGTGCGCGACGACACGCGCGTGCCCGCCCTGGTGAACGGCCGGTTGACGGAGGGAGCCCTTACGATGCGGTGGTGACCACCGAGACCAGGAGACCGCGCTGGTGAACATCCCGAGCATCGGCCCGGTCGAGAAGGTCAGCCTGCGCGACCGCGTGGCGCACGCCCTGCGAGCGGCGGTGATCTCCGGCGAGATGGAGCCGGGCGTCGTCTACTCGGCCCCGTCCCTGGGCGCCCGCTTCGGGGTGTCCGCCACGCCGGTCCGCGAGGCGATGCTCGACCTGGTGCGCGAGAACCTCGTGACCATCGTGCCCAACAAGGGCTTCCGGGTCACCGAGGTGAGCGAGAAGGACCTGGACGACATCACCCAGGTCCGGATGCTGATCGAGCCGCCGGTCGTGCGCGACGTGACCCCGTTGATCCCGGCGGAGGACTTCCGGGGCCTGCGGGAGATGGCACAACGCATCGTGGACGGCGCGGCGGCCGGGGACCTGGTCGAGTACACCGAGGCGGACCGCCGCTTCCACCTGGCGTTGCTGGCCTACGCGAACAACCCGAGGATCACCGACCTGGTGTCGGACCTGCGGGCGCACACCCGCCTGTACGGCCTGGCGACGCTGCTGGAACAGGGCGAACTGGAGGCGGTGGCCCGCGAACACCTGACCATCGTGGACACCATCGAATCCCGAGACGCCACAGCGGTCGAAGAACTCCTGAAGACCCACATCAGCCAAACCCGCGGCCGATGGGCCAAGCCCTAACCAACGGCAAAGGCGCCAACGGGCTATCAGCCACAGGAAGGGCCTCGGTTCGTTCCCCGTACGGCCTGGGCGCAGCCCAACCGCGCTTTGGGGTTCTCCGCAACCAGCTTTTCCGGTTGCGGAGAACCCCAAAGGGTGGTTGCCTCAGGCAGGCCGTACGGGGGACGAACCGACGCCCTTCCACCCCCGGGGGCCTGCCGCGCGGCGAGCGCCGCTTTCAGCTCTTCGCTTTTGACCTTCCGCTTTGACCTTCGACTTCACCTTGACAACGCGCGACGCGACTCCCGCCACCTGCGGTAGACCGGGGACCGATCCCTGGCCTCCTCGTACGACTGGGTGACCAGACAAGCGATCCTCTCCCCCGTCGCCGCCATCGGCCCATCCCGGTGCCACGCCAACACATGCCTGAAGTGGATCGGGTCGCCAACGATAGGCCGAACCGCGATCCCCGGCACCTCATCGAACGTCGGCTGCACCAAGCTCACCGCGTGCCCGTGGCGCACGACTTCGACCAGCAGCCTGCCCTCCGCCTCGTACCGGATCCGCATCCGCCTCCCCACGCCCAGCGCCACCCGCGCCCAGTACTCCGGCGTGCGGTCCTCCGGCCTGGGCACGGCCCAGTCCTGCTCCAGCAGGTCCGCCAGCTCGACCTCCTCCCGATCCGCCAGCCAATGTGCAGCCGGCACGATCGCGAAGACCGGTTCGGTGACGATCGGACGCAACACCACGCCAGGCGACGCGGGAAGCTCGTAGCCGGGGCTGTCACCGACGATCACGGCCTCCAAACGACCGCCGGCCACGTCGTCCAGCAACGGTTGCGGTGTGTGGTGCCCCCTCGACGACACGTCCGCGCCCGGATGGACCTCCCGCACCGCGCTGATCAGGCCACCCAGCAAGGGAGCCGGCGCGGAACCGAGGCGGAAGCGCTCAGCTCCCGCCTTCCGAGGAGCCACCGCGGCGGTGTTCATCAGGTCGTCCAAGGTGGGCAGAACCGCCTGTGCGCGAGCCAGGACCACCTCACCGAACGACGTGGGCACGACCCCGTTCTGCCCGCGCTCGAACAACGTGCCACCGAGCATGGTCTCGATGCGGCGCAGTTGGGCGCTCAACCCGGGCTGGGTCTGGTGCAGGGCCGCCGCCGCGCGGGTCAGGCTGCCGGTCTCCGCGATGGCGCAGATCGCGCGCAGGTGCCGCACCTCCAGCTCCATAACGCGATGTTAGTGGGATGTGGGAGGTTCCCGGCCCGATCCGGGCGAGGAACTCTTCTGTACCATGTCACAGTGCACTAGAGTCGGGCTGGTCGCGGTGGTGGGGTTGCTCGCCCTCACCGCGTGCAACGGGAGCACGGCGCAGGGCGGGTCCACCGGCGAGGCGGTGCGGGGCGGGACGCTGCACGTCCTGGCCGGCACGGACCTCGAACACCTCGACCCCGCGCGCAACTACGTCACGTCCTCGCAGAACGTGGCCCGGCTGATCTACCGGACGCTCACCACGGTCGCGCCCAAGCCCGGCCAGGCCGGCGGGGAGATCGTGCCCGACCTCGCCACCGACACCGGCAGGCCCAGCGACGGCGCGAAGACGTGGACCTTCACGCTCAAGGACGGCGTCAAGTTCGAGGACGGGCAGCCGATCACCAGTCGGGACGTCAAGTACGGCGTAGAACGCTCCTTCGCGCCGGACCTGCCGGAAGGCGCGCCCTACGCGCGGATGTGGCTGGTGGGCGGTGATCGTTACAAGGGTCCTTACGAGGATCCGGGCGGACTGCCCTCCATCGAAACCCCGGACGACAAGACGATCGTGTTCCGGCTCAACCGGCCGGTCGCGGACTTCGGGTCCGCCGCGTCCCTCCCGCTGTTCGCGCCCGTCCCCCAAGAACAGGACACCGGCGTCGGGTACGACGGCCGGCCCGTGTCGTCCGGCCCGTACAAGATCGAGGAGTTCGAACCCAAGAAACGCCTCGAACTGGTCCGCAATCCGCACTGGGACCCGAAAACCGACGAAGTTCGCAAGGGACTGCCGGACCGGGTGGTCCTCGAACTCAACCTCGACCCCGCCGTGGTGGACCAGCGCTTGGTGGCCGGGCAGGGCGCGGACGCCGAGGCGATCGCGATGGAGCCGATCGGCGCGGCGACCGTGGGCCGCGTGGTCAACGACCCGGCGTTGAAGAACCGGCTGATCACCGGCGAGTCCGTCAACACCCGCTTCCTCACCCTCAACACCCGCCGCGCACCGCTGGACAACGTCAAGGTGCGCCAAGCGATCGCGTTCGCCCTGGACAAGGACGCGCTGCGGACCGTGCGCGGCGGGCCGATCGCGGGCGACCTGGCCACCACGCTCCTGCCGCCCGGCCTGGCCGGACACGCCCCCGACGACCAGTTCCCCAGCCCGGACGGCAAGGGCGACGTGGCCAAGGCCAAGGCGCTGCTCGCCGAAGCCGGTCTGGCGCAGGGCTTCGCGGTCACCCTCGACGCGCCCTCGACCGCCGGCGGCAAGGCGCAGGGCGAGGCGGTGCAGGCGGCCCTGAGCCGGGTCGGGATCACGGTCACCATCAACGCCATCGGCCCGTCGGCGTTCTACAGCACCATCGCCAACACCGCGCAGATCCACGACATGGCCATCGACGGCTGGACCCCGGACTGGGCCGGCCCCTCGACCTACCTGCCGCTGATCTTCGACAGCCGGCTGATCACCAGCGAGGGCAACAACAACCACTCCCAGTACCACTCCGACGCGGTGAACAAGCGGTTCGACGAGATCGCCGCGCTGTCCGACCCGGCCGCCGCCGCCACCGCGTACGGGGAACTGTCCCGGCAGATCGCGCGGGACGTGCCGGTGGTGCCGTTCCTGTGGGACAAGGCCGCCATCCTGGTCGGGCCGAAGGTCGCGGGGGCTTACGGGCACGTGGCGTACGTCGGGCGCGTGGACCTGGCCACGGTGGGGCTGCGTCGATGACGAACGCCGCTGGGACCGCGGTAGCTGTGCCGGCCAGCGGGCCGCTGCGCAGCCTCCTACGCCAACCCTCCGCCACTATCGCACTAGCCGTCGTGCTCCTGCTCGTCTTCATGGCGATCGCCGCGCCGCTGCTGGTATGGACATCCCCGACCGACTTCGACTCCGCAGCCGTCGACCCAACCCTGGGCGGACTGCCGCGAGGCGCGTTCGGCGGGATCAGCGCCGAGCACCCGTTGGGCGTCGAGCCGGTCAGCGGGCGGGACGTGCTGGCCCGGATCGTCCACGGGGCACGGGTTTCCCTGCTGATCGCGGTGCTCGCCACGCTCGTGTCCGTCGTCGTGGGCACCGCGCTGGGGCTGGTCGCCGGGTTCTTCGGCGGGGTCGTGGACGCGGTCGTCGGGCGGCTGATGGACCTGCTGATGTCCTTCCCCAGCCTCATCTTCATGATCGCGCTGATCTCGGCGCTGCCGAACGCGAACCGCGAGGCGTTGCTCGTGCTCGTGCTGGGCGGGTTCGGCTGGCCCTACGTCGGTCGGATCGTGCGCGGGCAGGCGATGGTGCTGGCGCGGGGCGAGTTCGTGGCCGCCGCGCGGGCCCTGGGTGCTCCCCGGAGGGCTCTGCTGCTCAGGGAAGTCCTGCCGAACCTGACCGCGCCCGTGCTCGTCGTGGCGACCATGTCGATCCCGGGGTACATCGCGACCGAGGCGGGGTTGTCCTTCCTCGGCGTCGGGGTCCGGCCGCCGACGCCGTCGTGGGGGCAGATGATCGCCTCCGCCGTCCCCTGGTACGCGGCCGACCCGGCGTACTTTCTAATCCCCGGCGGTTTCCTGTTCGTCACCGTGCTGGCGTTCAACGTCCTCGGTGACGCCGTGCGGGACGTGCTCGACCCGAGGAGCGTGCGACGGTGATCCTCTACACGGCACGGCGGCTGGTCGGCGCGGCGGGCATCCTGCTGGTGATCTGCGCGTCGACGTTCGCCGTGTTCTACCTGATGCCCGCCGACCCGGCGCAGGGCGCGTGCGGCAAGGCGTGCAGCCCGGAGCGGATCGCGCAGATCCGCGCCACGCTCGGCCTCGACCAGCCGTTGCCGACCCAGTTCGCCGCCTACCTCGGCGGGATCGTCGCGGGCCGGACGTACGGGTCGCTGGAGTGCGGCTTCCCGTGCCTGGGCTTCAGCTTCCAGACCAACCAGCCCGTGTGGGACGCGCTGACCGGCCGGTTGCCGACGAGCGTTTCCATCGCGGCGGGCGCGGCGGTGCTGTGGCTGCTGGTCGGCTGCACGGCCGGCGTGGTCGCGGCGCTGCGGCGCGGCACGGTGTGGGACCGGGCGGCGATGGTCGCCGCGCTGGGCGGGGTGTCGCTGCCGATCTACCTGACCGCCCTGCTGTCGCAGTACGTCCTGGTCGTGCGGCTGGGGTGGCTGCCCTACCCGCGCGAAGTGGCGCTGACCGACGACCCGGTGGGCTGGTTCCAGTCGATGCTCATGCCGTGGTGCACGCTGGCCATGCTCTACGCGGGCGTGTACGCGCGGATCACGCGCGGCGAGGTGCTGGAGAACCTCGGGCGCGACTACGTCCGCACGGCCCGCGCCAAGGGGTTGCCCGAGGTGACGGTGCTGCGGCGGCACGCGTTGCGGCCGGCGTTGATGCCCGTGGTGACGATCTTCGGCATGGACCTCGGCGCGCTGCTGGGCGGGGCGCTGATCACCGAGTCCGTCTACGGGCTGCCCGGCGTGGGCAAGCTCGCCGCGGACGCGATCAACTCCGCCGACCAGCCGGTGATCCTGGGCGTGACGCTGTTCGCGGCGGCGTTCGTGGTGCTCGCGAACGTGGCGGTGGACCTCGTCTACGCCCTGCTCGACCCGAGGGCGAGGACGGCATGAGCCTGCTGTCGGTGCGGGACCTGACCGTGGACTTCCACTCCGGGGTGCGGGCCGTGGACGGGCTGGACCTCGACGTCGGGGCCGGGCGGGTGCTGGGCGTGGTCGGCGAGTCGGGCAGCGGCAAGTCCGTGACCAGCCTCGCCGTGCTCGGGCTGCTCCGGGGCGCCGGCGTGTCGGGGCGGGTCGAGTTCGCCGGGCGGGACCTGTTGTCGCTGAGCCCCAAGGCGTTGCGGGCGTTGCGCGGCGACCGGATCGCGATGGTGTTCCAGGACCCGCTGTCGTGCCTGAACCCCTACTACCCGGTGGCGTTCCAGATCGCCGAGGCCTACCGGGCGCACCGCCGCGCCTCGCGCCGGGCCGCGCACGCCCTCGCGGTGTCGATGCTGGAACGCGTCGGCATCCCCGAGGCGGGGCGGCGGGCCCGTTCCTACCCGCACGAGTTCTCCGGCGGGATGCGGCAGCGGGTGATGATCGCCATGGCGCTGTGCCTGGAACCGGACCTGCTGGTGGCCGACGAGCCGACCACCGCGTTGGACGTGACCGTGCAGGCGCAGGTGCTGGACCTGTTGCGAGACCTGCGGGAGCGGTCCGGCACGGCGATCCTGCTGATCACGCACGACATGGGCGTGGTGGCGGGGCTGGCCGACGACGTCGTGGTGATGCACGGCGGCAAGCGCGTCGAGGCGGGACCGGTGCGCGAGGTCTTCCACTCCCCCGCCACCGCCTACACGCGCGGCCTGCTCGACTGCGTCCCGCGCGTGGACGGGCCGGTGCCGCACCGGCTGCCGACCGTGGAGGTCCCGTGAGCCTGCCAGGAACTACGAGCCTGCCAAGAACTGCGAGCCCGATGGAAACCGTGAGCCTGCTGGAAACCGTGAGCCTGCTGGAAGCCACCGACCTGGTGAAGCGCTACCCCGTGCGGCACCGGCTGACCCGCCGCCGGATCGGCGAGGTCAGCGCGGTGGACGGGGTGGACCTGGCGGTCGACCGGGGCGAGACGCTGGGCCTGGTCGGCGAGTCCGGGTGCGGCAAGTCGACCGTGGGCCGGCTGCTCACCCGGCTGGACACGCCGACGTCGGGCACGGTCCGGTTCGACGGCCGGGACATCGGGCCGTTGCGCGAGGACGAACTGCGGCCGGTGCGGCGCGACCTCCAGATCGTCTTCCAGGACCCGTTCTCCTCGCTCAACCCCCGCCACACCGTGCGGCAGTTGCTGTCCGCGCCGTTCCGCTACCAGGGGCTGGAGCCCACCGAACCGGTGGAGGACCTGCTCAAACGGGTCGGGCTCAAGCCCGAGCACGCTTCCCGCTACCCGCACGAGTTCTCCGGCGGGCAGGCGCAGCGCATCGGCATCGCGCGGGCGCTCGCGCTGCGGCCCAAGGTCGTCGTGTGCGACGAGCCCGTGTCGGCGCTGGACGTGTCGGTGCAGGCGCAGATCCTCAACCTGCTGCGCGACCTCCAGGACGAACTGGGCCTGAGCTACGTGTTCATCGCCCACGACCTGGGCGCGGTGCGGCAGGTGAGCACCCGCGTCGCCGTGATGTACCTGGGCGTGGTCGTCGAGACCGCCGACCGGGACGCGTTGTTCGGGCACGCCGCCCACCCGTACACGCACGCGCTGCTGTCCGCGGTGCCGGTGCCCGACCCGGACCGGGAACGCGGCCGGGAGCGGATCGTGCTGCGCGGCGACCCGCCGAGCCCGATGGACCCGCCCAGCGGGTGCCGGTTCCGCACCCGGTGCCCGAAGGCGGCCGACGTGTGCGCCGCGGAACGCCCGGTGTTGCGCGAGATCGCCCCCGGCCACCGCGTGGCCTGCCACTTCCCCGAGGAGAGGACCCCATGAGCCCGTTGCACGAGCCGCGCCGCACGTACGCCCTGCCCGGGATCAGGGTGCGCGGAGCACGACGGCATCTCCGCCTCGGGCGACCGCGTGCTCGCCCGACTGTTCGACATGACGACCGGCGTCGGGTGACGGGAGAGCCCGCGGTCAGGCCGGTTCGGCGACCGGGCTCAGCCGGGGCGGCAGGGCGTCGCGGCCGGTGACCTTGAGCTTGCGGTAGGCCTTGGTCAGGTGCTGTTCGACCGTGCTGACCGTGACGTAGAGCCGTTCGGCGATCTCGCGGTTGGTCAGGCCGCGCGCGGCCAGGGCGCTGACCCGCAGTTCGGCGTCGCTGAGCACCCGGGCCGGGTCGGGGGTGCGGCGCGCGAGGGCCAGGCGCGGCGGGGACGGGTCCGCGCCGCACTGGCGGGCCAGGTGCCACGCGCGGCGCTCGACGGTCCGGGCCCGTTCGGGGTGGCCCGCCGCGTGGTGGGCCTGGGCCAGGTCGTGCAGGACGCGGGCGAGTTCGAGCCGCGCGCCGCACGCGTCGAGCACCTCGCGGGCCTCGGTGAGCAGGGCGGCCCGGTCGCGGGCGGGTGCGGTGGCGGCCAGCAGGCGCAGGGCGGTGCCGCGGGCGCGGGACGGGGTGCGCGGGGCCTTGGCCAGTTGCTGCTCGGCGTAGCGGCGGGCCAGGCGGGGGTTGCCGTGGCGCAGGTGCAGGGCGGCCAGGTCGGTGCGCCACGGCGCCAGCGGGGCGAGGTCCACGCGCAGGCGGCGGGCCAGGTGGCCGGAGACCTCGAAGTCGCGGCGGGCGTCGCGCAGCCGCCCGGTGGCCAGGTGGTGGTGGCCGCGGGCGTGCAGGTGGAACAGGCCGCCCACGGTGTCGAACAGCTCCGGCGGGACGGGCCGGTCCACCAGGGCGGCGGCGTCGTCGTGCCGCCCCATGGCCGTGTGCGCCAACACCAGCGCCGCGCGCGGCCCGCCGACCCGCACACCCCACTCCGCTTCGCCGAGGTGGGACAGCGCCGCGTGCCCGTGCTCGACGCACGCGGCCAGGTCGCCGGCGCGCAACGCGACCACCGACCGCAGGTACGCGAACTCGGCCCGCCACGTCGGCGAAACCCGCACGGCCGGTTCCGCGCTCACCCGGTCCACCGCGGCGGCGGCCTCCACCAACCGGTCCGCCGCCAGCAACGCCTGCACACCGGCCACCACGGAGTCCACAGTGGACTCGTCAACGGCGGTGGCCTCCAGCATCCGCTCGACCTCCGCGACCAGGACGTCCGACGCCCCGTCCGCCAACACCCGCCGCAGCAACGAGAAGGCCTCCAGGTGCGGCGCGGCGGCGACGGTGGCGGGCTCCGCCGGCAACACCGCCCGGACCCCCGCGCGCAGCAGGGCGGGGTGGAGGTGGTCCAGCAGCAGCCGCAACCGGCTCAACTCGGCCGGGCACTCCGGCCCACGCCGCCGCACGTCCTCGACCAGCCGTTCCAGGACGTCCCGCGCCTGGCGCACCCGGTCCATCCGCAACAACAGGGTGACAAGGGTCGTGGCCACCGCCTGCGACAACTCCCCGGCCCGCTGCGCCTCGACCAGCCCACCCAGCCGCCGGTACGCGGCCAACGGACTGGACCGCCACTCGACCTCCGCCAACCGAGCCGTGACGAGGTGGCGAGCACCGGCATCTCGCGCACAACGCCCAGCGGCCTCCAGGAACTCGACAGCCCGCTCCAGCCGCCCAGCCCCGACCTCCGCCGCCGCCGCGCCCGTCAACACGCCCACGACCCAGGGTTCGGCACGCACCCCGGCCGCCACCACGTGCGGCGCGACCCGCGAAGCACTATGCCCGGCCTCGAACAGCCCCCGAGCAGCCGCCCACTCCACCCGCACCCGCTCGCCGGCCGACAAACCCCCCAGGATCGCCCGAGGCACGGCGGGATCCCGAAACCCACCACCGACCAGCAGCCCGGACTCCTCCAACCCCCGCACCACGACATCCACGGCCCCCACCCCGGCCACCGCACCCACCACCCCGGCCACCGCGCCGACCACCCCGCGGCCGAGCACGCCGTGGCCGAGCACGCCGGGAATGTCGGTCCCTCGTGCGACAATGGAAGCGGGGGCCGGAGGCCGCGCCAAGCCATCACGAACCGCCGCGCCCAAGCCATCACGAACCGCCGCGCCCAAGCCATCACCCGCCGGCGCAGCGACGCCATCGCGACCCGCCGCGCCCAAGCCATCACCCGCCAGCGCAGCGACGCCATCGCGAACCGCGGCGCCCAAGCCATCACCCGCAGACGCGGTCAAGCCATCGCGAGCCCCCAGCCCGGCCGAGCCATCACCCGCCGGCGCGGAGGCGCTCAACACCGCCAAAGCCTTCAACACCGCCGCCGTCTCGGGATCGCAGCGCCCCAGGTACTCCCGCACCGCCTCCCCGAACCGCCGCCCCGGCCCGACCACCCCCGTCTCCCGGAAGTCCCCGATCAGGGCGTCCAGCAACAGCAGGTTCCCGCCACTCACCCGGTGGAACTCGCCCGCCGCCCCCTCCACCCCGTGCCGCCCCAGCAGCTCCACCACCGCACAAAAGTCCAAAGTGGACAGACGAACCGCCCGCGCGTGCGGCAACCGCCCCAACTGCGCCTCGAACCGCCGGTAGTAGTCGTCCCCACCCCCGGCCGCCAGCACCACCCGCAACGACCGCGCCCCCGCCCGCCGCGCCGCGTAAGCCAAGCACCGCAACGAAAGCCGGTCCGCGTGCTGCGCGTCGTCCACGCACACCAGCACCGGCCCACCGGCCGCGAGGTCGAGCAACGCCTCCCCGGCCTCGCCCACGACCCGCGGGTCCCCCGGGTCCGCGCCCCGCCACCCCGGCAGCAACTGTCCCACGACCCCCAGCGGCAGGCCGCTTTCCTCGGCCGACGCCGATGCGCTGCGCACCTCCCCCGACCACGTCGCGGCCAGGCCGTGCAGGAGCGTGCTCTTGCCGGTCACCGGTCCGCCGTGGACGAGGACCACCTCTCCGCACCCACCGGAGACCGACGCCCGCGCACGACCCACCCACCCGCTCGACCGCAACTGTTCTCCCCCGAGAAAGCGAAAGGACCCCAGAGCGGCAACACCGCCGCCGGATCGACCCTCGCACGGCCGTCGCCGGAACTCGATGCGGAGTTCCGACGACTTCCCGGGGTTACCCGCGGTTCCACCCGAACGGGAAACCGCGACTACGGACAGTGAAAGCGGTCAGGGGTAGGGGAAGAAGCCCTCCCCGGTCTTGCGGCCCAGGTAACCGCCCTCGACCATGCGCAGCAGCAACGCGGGCGGCGCGTGCAGCGGCTCCTTGGTCTCGGCGTACATCGCCTCGCCCACCGCCGCGATGGTGTCCAGCCCGATCAGGTCGATCAACCGCAGCGGCCCCATCGGGTGACCGCACCCGGCCGTCATCCCGCGGTCGACGTCCTCCGCCGACGCCACCCCCGACTCCACCAGCCGCACGGCCGCGAGCAGGTACGGCACGAGCAGCGAGTTCACCACGAACCCCGCCCGGTCCTTGGCCCGCACGACCTCCTTGCCCAGCACGTCCTCCAGGAACGCGCGGGCGCGCTCGGCGGTCGCCGGACCGGTCGCCAGCGACGAGATCAGCTCGACCAGCGGCATCACCCGCACCGGGTTGAACAGGTGCACGCCCACCACCCGCGCCGGGTCGCGGGTCGCCCGCGCCAGCTTCATGATCGGCAGCGCGGACGTCGTGGACGCCAGCACCGCGTCCCCGTCGGACACCACCTCGTCCAGCGCGGCGAACACGGCGAGCTTGCGGTCCAGGTCCTCCGGCGTCGCCTCCAGCACGAACTCGCGGTCGGCCAGGTCGGCGAGGTCCCAGGAGAACGTGATGCGCGCCAGCGTCCCGGCCCGCTCGTCGGCGCTGAGCTTCCCCTTGCCCACCAACCTCTCCAGCGAGTTCTCCAGCCGCTGCCGGCCCCGCGCGGCCGACGCCTCGCCGGAAGCCACGACCACCACGTCCGTCCCGGCCCGCGCGCACACCTCGGCGAACCCGCACCCCATCTGGCCGGGCCCGACGACCCCGACCCGCGTCACGGCGCTCACGCCGACCACCGCACCAGGCCGGTGCCCACCGACATGCCGCCGCCGAACGCCGACAGCAGGACCAGGTCACCGGGGCGGACGTGCCCGGAGTTCACGGCGTCGTCCAACGCCACCGGCACCGACGCGCTGCCCAGGTTGCCGTACCGGTCCACCACCAGGTGCGTGTGCGCGTCGGCCAGCCCGCAGCGCGCCGCCAGCTCGCGCAGCAGCACGCCGTTGGCCTGGTGCGGCACGAAGCAGTCCACGTCGGCGACGGACAGACCAAGGTCGGTGACCAGCTCGTCCACCAGCTTCGGCACGTTCTCCAGCACGAAGTCGCGCACGCCCCGGCCCTGCATGGTGAAGTGGTGCCCGCCGGCCGCCACGGTCGCCGCCGACGTCGGCACCCGGCTGCCGCCCGCCACCACCTTGATCAGGTCCTGGGCGTCGCCGCGGCTGCCGAGGTCCACGCGCAGGATGCCGCCGTCGGGCACCTCGCCGACGACCGCCGCGCCCGCGCCGTCGCCCAGCAGCACGGCCGTGCGCCGGTCGGTGAAGTCGAGGATGCGCGAGTACACGTCCGCCCCGACGACCAGGGCGCGCGTGCCCGGCCGGGCGGTGGTCAGCGCGTGGGCCAGCTCGACGCCGTAGACGAAACCGGCGCACACGGCGTTGACGTCGAAGCACGCCGCGTCCCGCGCGCCGATCAGGTCCTGCACCAGGCACGCCGTGGGCGGCTGCGGGAAGTCGCCGGTGGAGGTGGACACGATCAGGTAGTCGATCTGACCCGGGGTCAGCCGCGCCGCGTCGAGCGCGCGCAGCGCCGCCCCGGCCGCGAGGTCGGAGGTGGCCTCGTCCGGCGCGGCCCACCGGCGGGTCGCGATGCCGGTCTTGGCCAGCACCCACTCGGCGGTGGCGTCGGTGACCAGCTCGGCGATCTCGTCGTTGGTGACGACGCGGTCGGGCAGGTACGAGCCGGTGCCCAGGAACCCGATGGCCATCCGGGTCACCGCCCCGACCGCAGCGGCGTGATGCGGTCCGCGCCGAGCCGGGCGCGCAGTTCGGGGTCGGTCACCCCGAGGCCGGGTTCGGGGGCCATGCACAGCACGGCGACCTTGCCGACGTGCCGGTTCTCCTGCACCAGCCGCACCGCCTCGGCGACCTCGGCCAGCGGGTACACCTCGGTCATGGTGGTGGCGATCGCGCCGGAGGCGATGAGCTGGTTGGTCTCCCACTGCTCCTGCAGGTTCGCGACGTGGCTGCCGATGACCCGCTTGAGCTTCATCCACAGGTACCGGTTGTCGTAGACGTGCTGGTAGCCGGTGCTGGACCCGCACGTCACCACGACGCCGCCGCGCCGCACGACGAACACGGAGATGCCGAAGGTGGCGCGGCCGACGTGCTCGAAGACGATGTCGGGGTCGCGGCCGACCTTGTCCCGGATGATCCGCCCGAGCCGGCGGCCGATCTCCAGCACCCGGTCGGGGTCGTCGGACGGGTCGTCGGCCAGGCCGAACTCCGACCGGTCGATGACGATCTCGCAGCCCAGCTTGCGCAGCAGCTCGGCCTTGGCGGGCGAGCCGACGATCCCGATCGGGATGCCGCCGCCGTTGCGCACGAACTGCACGGCGTACCCGCCCAGGCCACCGGCCGCGCCCCACACCAGGACCACGTCACCCTGCTTCATGCGCGCGCCGCGGTCGCTGACCAGCATCCGGTAGGCGGTGCCCGCGCACAGGGTGTTGCAGGCGGCCTCCTCCCACGTCAGGTGGGCGGGCTTGGGGACGAGCTGGCTCGCGCGCACCACCGTGTACTCGGCCAGGCCGCCGAAGTTGGTCTCGAACCCCCAGGCCCGCTGCTCCGCGCCGAGCATGCCGTCGGCGTGCGAGGCGGGCTCCTGGTCGTCCACGTAGGCGGGGCTGATCACGACGTGGTCGCCGACCTTCCACCGCCGCACCCCGGACCCGAGCCGCACGACGACACCCGCGCCGTCCGAGCCGACGACCTGGTAGGGCAGGTCGTGCCGGGTGGCCCACCCGCCCTGGCGGGCGAAGTTCTCCAGGAACCGGAAGGTGGAGACCGGCTCGAACATCGCCGACCACACGGTGTTGTAGTTGACCGAGCTGGCCATGACCGCGACGACCACCTCGTCCGGCGCGGGCTCGGGCACGGGCACCCGGCCGACCCGCAGGGACTTGCGCACGTCCTTGTCGGCCACCCCGAGGAACATGTCCTGGTCCTCGGCCCGCAGGTGCGCGGCGACGTGCTCGTCCGGCAGCGGCAGCCGCTCGATCTCCGCGGGCGGGGCGCCCGCGAGCAGCGCATCAGCCAAAGCGCTCATGTTTCCCCCAATGCGCGGATTCACCACGAAATTCGGCCGATCAGACCGACGACAACGCCTTCGGACACTAACCGCGGCACCCGCGCTCAAGCACCCCCAGCCAACCCCAGCTCCCCCGCCCCATCCCCCAGGGTCGGCACATCGCCGCAGGTAGAGCGCCTGCCACCGGGAACAGTGATCCACACACCCGCAATGGGACTGCGAATTCCCGATCAGCCGCGACATTTCCGCGCCGATTTCCGATCGACCGCGCTCGCGGTCACCGCCGCCCGGCCGGTTCGGCGTCCAGTTCGGTGAGCCGGGTGGTCAGGCCGTCCCGCACCGTCCGCACGGCCGTGCGCCGGACCGTGATCAACCGGCCGATCGCGAGCACGCCGTAGAGCGCGGACAGCGCCAGGAACACCGTGCGGTTGGCGTCGGCGGACAGGGTGATGCTCGCGACGAACTGGATGGCGAACAGCACCAGCAGACCGGTCGCCCCGAGCGCGGTCACGCCCAGGTCGATCAGGACGGCCACCGCGAACAGCGACTGCGCGGCGGTGATCAGCAGTTCCAGGCGCTGGTTGTCGTCCAGCGGGAGGCCGTGGGTGGTGCCGGAGGACAGGGCGAACACGATCGGGATGGTGCCGACGAGCAGCGTCCACTGGTTGACCTTGCTCGACAGCAGCGTGCCCAGCGACTCGGCCGCTTTCAGCCGGGCGGCGAACAGGCAGGCGACCACCAGTTCGGGTGACTCGCTGGCGATCGGCGCGACCCACTGCACCAGCAGGAACTCGTCCACGCCCAGGGAGTGGCCGGCGGCGACGAGGTTCTCGGCGAAGTGCTCGGCGGTGGCCAGGATGACCAGCCCGGCCGTGCCGAACAGCACCGCGACCAGCGTCCGGCGCGGGGTCTTCGGTCGGCCGCCCACCCACGCGGCGACACCGGTGAGGTCGGGTCGCTCGCGCGGGGCCTTGGCCAGCCGCCACACGTAGGCGGCGAATATGCCGACGAACACCACGGCGTCCACCAGCGACAACGACGACCGCAGCGGGAGCGTGAGCGAGTACAGGGTGGCCAGCCCGAGGAACACGACGTCCACGGCCATCACCGGTTTGAGCGCCACCCGTCCGGGCTTGGTCGTGGCGGTCCGCTTCCGCGCCCGCACCGCCGCGACCGTCGCCACCAACACCACCAACGGCCACCCGAACCCGACCAGGATCCGGTTGGCGCCGGTCATGTTGGCCAGGGCCAGCGAGCACGGGTTCACGCCGCCGTGCTCGCAGGTCCCCTGTTCGGCGTACTGCTGCCCGGCGCGGAACGTGAAGACGAGGTCCACGGCGTACTCGGGCAACACCGCGAGCACCGCCAACACCGCGATGGCCAACCCGGCGCTCAGGTCGACCTGCGCCGCCTCCGCCGCCCACGTGAGCAGGAACGCGGAGGCGACGATCCCCAACCCGAACACGACCACGGCCACCGGCGCGCCGAGCCCGGGGTGCGGCCACCCCAGGTAGTCGGCCGCGCCGAGGTAGGCGCCGGGGGCGGCGGCGGCGCCGACGAGCGCGAGCCGGCCCCGGATCGGACCATCTCCCATGCGCACGGGGGTTCCCCGCGACCGCGCCGGGCAGTCGTCCCACCGGATCAACCGACCGTGGACAGGGCCCAGAAGTCGGCGTACCGGCCGCCCCGGCCCAGCAACTCGTCGTGCGTCCCCTCCTCGACCACCCGGCCGCCGTCGAGGAACACGATCCGGTCGGCCCGCCGCACGGTGCGCAGGCGGTGGGCGACCACGACCACCGTTCGGCCCGCCGCCAGGCGTTCGACGCCCTCGTGCACGGCCGCCTCGTTGACCGGGTCCAGGGCCGAGGTCACCTCGTCCAGCAGGACGATCGGCGCGTCCTTCAGCAACGCGCGGGCGATGGAGACGCGTTGGCGTTCGCCGCCGGACAGCAGCGCGCCGCCCTCGCCGACGTTCGCCGACCACCCGCCGGGCAACCGGTCCACCACCTCGTCCAGCCGGGCCGCCTTCGCCGCCGCGCGGACCTCCGCCTCGGTGGCGTCGGGACGGCCCAGCCGGACGTTGTCCTCGATGGTGCCGTCGAACAGGTAGACGTCCTGGAAGACGATCGCGACCTTCGCCATCAGCACCTCCGGGTCGATCGCCCGCACGTCCACCCCGCCCACGCGCACCGCCCCCGCGTCCACGTCGTGGAAGCGCGCCAGCAGGTGCAGCAGCGTGCTCTTGCCCGCCCCGGACGGGCCGACGACCGCCAGCCGCCGGCCCTCCGGCACCGACAGCGACAGCCCCTCGACCACCGTCCGGTCGCCGTGGCGGAAGGTGACGTCCTCGAAAGCGATGTCGTGGCGGCGCGGCGCCACCGGTCGCGCCGCGGTGGGCAGCGGTCGGGTGGCGAACACCTCGTCCAGCCTGCCCAACTCGGCGAACGCCGCCCGCAGCGCACCGCCGACCTCCGACAGCGCCAGCAACGGGTCCGCGCACCGGGCCGCGAGCACGAGCGTCGCCAGCAGCTCCGCCGCCCCGATCCGCCCGCCCAACGCGAGGTACGCGCCCAGCGCCGCCAAGCCGGTGAACACCGCCTGGACGGTCAGCGCCGACCCGATCACCCCGGGCAGCGCCGAAAGCGCCGACCGGCGGGACGCCGCGTCCAGGCCGCGCAGCGAGTCGTCCAGCAGCCGGAACCGCTCGCCGGTGCGGCCACCGGCCCGCAGCACCGGCTGGGCCTGGAGGTACTCCACGACCCGGGCGGTGGCGTCGTGGTCGCGCGCGGCGCGTTCGGCGTCGGCGGCGACGCTGCGCCGAGCCGTCCACACCTGGACCGCCGCCACGACCGGCACGGCGGCCAGCGCCGCGAGCCCCAACCGCCAGTCCACCACCAGCATCACGCCCACCACCGTCAACGGCGTCACGCAGGCGGAGACGAACGGCGCGAGGAAGTGCGCCGACACGCTCATCGCCCGCAACACGCCCCGCCCGGCCAGCACGGACACCTCACCCACCCGCCCCGGCGTGTACCAGCCGATGGGCAGCCGGGCCAGGTGGTCGCCCAGCCTGCGGTAGACGGCGTGCAGGACCGAGGTCCCGACCCGGAACCCGGCCAGGTCGCTGAGGTAGCGCAGCGCCGCGTACCCCGCGACCGCGGCGGCGAACCCGATCAGCCACGGCCGCGCGTCCCCGCCGCCCAACAGCGCCCGCAGCACCGGGAACAGCAACCCGTACGACAGGCCCTCGACCACGGCGGTCGCCGTCATCAGCGCCACCGTGCGGCGCATCGGTCCGGCGTACTCGTGCCCGAGCACCCGCAGCAACACCCTGATCATCGCTCTCCCCCCACGGCCCGCCGCGCGTGCCAGAACTCCGCGAACTTCCCGCCCCGCGCCACCAGCTCCCGCGGCGTGCCGCGCTCGACCACCGACCCGTTCTCCAGCACCACCACGGTGTCCGCGTCGGCGACGGTCTCCAGCCGGTGGGCGATGACCAGCACCGTCTTCTCGCCCCGCAGGTCGGAAAGCGTCCGGCGGACGGCCTGTTCGGTGCGCGGGTCGGCGAACGCGGTGGCCTCGTCGAGCACCAGGACCGGCGCGTCGGCGAGCAGGGCGCGGGCCAGCGCGAGGCGTTGCGCCTCGCCGCCGGACAGGCCCGCGTCCTCGCCGATCACCGAGTCGTAGCCGCGCGGCAGTTCCACCACCCGGTCGTGGATGCCGGCCCGGCGGGCGGCCTGGACCACGGCCTCGCGGTCGGCGTGCGGCACGGCCAACGCGATGTTGTCCGCGATCGACGCGCGCAGCAGGTGGACGTCCTGGAACACGAACGACACCAGGCGGTTGCGGTCGGCGTCGGCCAGGTCGCGCAGGTCCACCCCGCCGAGGGTGACCGCGCCGCCGGTCGGGTCGAAGAACCGCGGCAGCAGCCGGACCAGCGTGGACTTGCCGCCGCCCGACGGCCCGACCAGCGCGGTGAACGTGCCCGGCTCCAGCACCAGGTCGATCCCGCGCAGCACCTCGCGCCCGTCGTCGTAGCCGAACCGGACCCCGCGCAGCTCCACCCGGTGGCCCCGCGGCGCGACCGGCTGGGCGGGTTCGGGCAGCGGCGGCACGGCGAGCACGTCCCGGATGCGCCCGACCGCCCGGTGCGCGGCCTGCATGTCGTCGAACCCGTGCCCGAGCGCGGCGACCGGCGCGGTCAGCCCGAGCCCGAGCAGCAGGAACGGCAGCAGGTCGGCCGGGGCGAGACTGCCGTCGCCGACCAGGACCGCGCCGCCGGTCAGCACCACCAGCAGCACGAACGGCGGCGACAGCGCCAACTGCATGCCCGCGGCGATCGGCGACACCCCGCGCACCCAACGGCTGAACGTGGTGACGAACTCGTCCGCGGCGGTCCGGAACCGGCGGTGCGCCCGCCCGGCCCCGCCGAACGCCTTGACCACCGCGATGCCCCGCACGAACTCCACGACCGAGTCGGAGATCCGGCCCATCGCGCCGTCGAACTCGGCCTGCTCGCGCTGGCGGGCCGGGGTCATCATCAGCGGCACCAGCGCGATCGCCAGCAGCACCGGGCCGAGGGTGATCAGCGTCAGCCGCCAGTCCACGGTGAACAGGTAGACCAGCGACACCAGCGGCACGACGAACGCCGACACCAGGTCACCGGGCGTGTGGGCGATGAACGGGTGCACCGCGCTCACGTCGTCGCCCACGACCTTGGCCAGCTCGCCGGTGCGCCGCCCGGAGAGCCACCCGATGGGCACCCGGCCCAGCCGGTCGGCCAGGCGGCGGCGGAACGAGAGCTGGACGCGGCCGTCGAGCAGGTGCCCGGCGCCGGCGGAGGCGGCGGTGAACACCAGCCGCACGAACAACCCGGCCGCGCCCGCGACGACCGCGAACCACACCCGGTCGGGGTCGGACGGGCCGGGCTGGAGCAGCAGCCGCCCCAGCTCGACCACCGCGAGCAGCGGCGCCAGCCCCGCGACGGCCCCGATCACCTGGAAGACCGCGACCAGGCCGAACGTGCCCGCGAACGGCCGCAGCAACGCGCCCAGACCCGGCCGGTCCACCGGGTTCGCGGTGCTCATCGGGCGGCCAGCCCGCGGCGCAGCGCGGCACCCAGTTCGGCGATCTGGCGCTGCGAGACCTCGGCCGACAGGATCGCCTGCGACCCGTGGAAGGTCCCCGGCCACTGGTGCAGCTCGACCGACACGCCCGCCTCCAGCAACCGGACCGCGTAGGCGATGTCCTCGTCGCGGTTGGGGCAGAACTCCGCCGAGGCGATGTACGCGGGCGGCAGGCCGGACAGGTCCGTCGCGCGCGCCGGGGCCGCGTACGGCGTGGCCGGCGCGCCGCCCAGGTAGTGCCGCCACGCGGCGGCGACCTTGGAGCGGTCCATCCACGGCGTGGCGGTGAAGTTGCGCGCCGACCACGACTCCTGCCGGTCGTCCAGGCCGGGCTGGTTGAGCAGCTGGAAGCAGATCCGCGGCCCGCCCTCGTCGCGGGCCCGCAACGCCACGGCCGCCGCGAGGCCGCCGCCGGCGCTGTGCCCGCCGACTGCGATCCGCGCCGGGTCCACGCCCAGGTCCGCGGCGTGCTCGACCACCCAGTGCAGCACCGCCCACACGTCGTCCAGGGCGGCGGGGAACGGGTTCTCCGGCGCCAGCCGGTACCCGACCGACACGACCACCGCCCCCGACCGCTGCGCGATCCGCGCGGCCCACGGGTGCTCGGTGTCCACGTCGCCCATGACCCAGCCGCCGCCGTGCAGCCACACGACCGCGCCCTGGGCCAGGCGGGGGCGGTAGACGCGCACCGGCACGTCCGGGTCGGCGGGCACGGTGCGGTCCTCGACCTCCATGTCCGCGAGGTCCGGCGCGGCGACCGAGGTGGCCAACCCGGCGAACTTCGCCCGCCCGGCGACCGGGTCGGCCGGGTCGGTGCGCGGGAACAGCGGGACGAAGGCTTCCAACTCGGGATCCATGCCGTCCATCCTCACGACGGACGCGCGGATGATCATCCGCCACCCGTCGCGCGTGCGACCGTGATCGCGCACCGTTCGGTGCGCCTATCCTGGCGGCATGGAGGCCCTGGCTCAGCGGTTGTCGCAATTGGACACGCACGTGGAGGGCGCTCTGCGGGTGGTGATGTTCTACGACACCCTCATGCGCCGCCGGGTGGACCTGCCGGCGCTGGCGCGGGCGTCGGCCAACCTGGCCGAGTGCGTGACCGGCTTCCGCCTGCACGGCACCGGCGGCGCCACCCGGTTCGCCCCCGACGGCACCCCGGCGGCCACCCCGCCCGCCCCGGCGTCCTCGACCGCCCCCGTCACGCTGGACGGGGAGGAGATCGGGACGGTGTGGCTGGAACGGGCCGGCCCGCCCAACCCGTTGGACGACGTGGTCCTGGACCGGCTGGCCATCGCCGCGGCGGCGGTGGTCGAGCGCTACGGCCCGGCCCGCACCACCATGGCCGACCCCGCGCTGGTGGAGCTGGTGATCAGCCCGGACACCGACGAGCCGGCCCGCGACCGGGCCCTGCGGCTGCTCGGCTTCCCGGCCGACGCGCCGGTCCGGGTCGCCGCCGTCCGCTCCCCCGACCCGCTGGACCGGATCGCCGCCCGCCTGTGCCCGACCCGGCCGGTGAAGGCCGCGCCGGTCGGCGGGGTCGGCGCGATCCTCGCGACCACGCTGGACCCGGCCGGGTTCCCGCCGGGCGTCCGCGCCGGGCTGGGGGCCGCGACGTGCCCGGCGACCTCCTGGCACCAGGCCCGGACCGCCCTGCGCTTCACCACCGCCCGGCAGCCGGTCGTCCACCACGACGACCTGGGCGCGCTCGCCCTGCTGACCCTCGTCCCGCCCGACGCCGCCCGCGCCAACCCCGACGTGGCGAGGCTGGCCGACCTGACCGAGGACGACCTGGAAACCCTGGACGCCTACTGCGCCACCGCGTCCCTGCGCCGCGCCGCGGACCTGCTGCACCTGCACCACACCAGCGTGGCCCGGCGCGTGGAGCTGATCGGCCGGACCTTCGGCGCGGACCTGACCACGCCGACCGGCCTGACCCGCGCCCGGCTGGCCTTGGCCCTTCGCCGCCTGCTGGACGAGTAGTAAGTATCGTCGGGGAACGCACGAGCGGGGACGTGGACGGAGTCGCGGATGGACGTCGGCCGGAGGTCGGAGATGCGGCTGCGCGTCCTGGAGGCGATCACCGACAGCGCGTTGCGGGAACTGGACCTGGACAAGCTGTTCGACGTGCTGCTGGCCAAGGTCCGCGAACTGCTCGCCGTGGACACCGTCACCGCGCTGCTCACCGACCCCGGCGGCTCGCACCTGGTCGCGCGGGCCACCGTCGGCCTGGAGGAAGAGGTCTTCCAAGGGGTCCGGGTGTCGATCGGCATGGGGTTCGCCGGGCGCGTGGCGCAGCTGCGCGAACCGGTGCAGATCTCGAAGGTGGACGAGTCCACCGTGGTCAACCCGCTGCTGTGGAAGCGCGGGTTGCAGGTCCTGCTCGGCGTGCCGATGATCGCCGAGGACCACCTGGTCGGAGTCCTGCACATCGGCAGCACCACCGACCGGCTGTTCACCAAGAACGAGGTGGACCTGCTCCAACTGGTCGCCGACCGGCTCGCGGTCGGGGTGTACGCGCACCGGTCGCGCTCGGAGCAGGCCGCCGCCGCCGTGCTGCAGGCCAGCCTGCTGCCCACGCGCCTGCCGGCCACCGAGGGCTGGGACATGGCGGCGCGGTACGTGCCCGGCGCGGACAGCGGGGTCGGGGGCGACTGGTACGACGTGTTCCAGCTGCCCGGCGGGCGGACCGGCCTGGTCATCGGGGACGTGGTCGGCAGCGGCCTGCCCGCCGCGATCGTGATGGGCCGGCTGCGCAGCGCGTTGCGCGCCTACGCCCTGGAGTTCGAGGACCCGGCGCAGGTCCTCGGTCGCCTGGACCGCAAGGCCGCCCACTTCGAGCACCACAGCATGGCCACGGTCGGCTACGCGGTGATCCACACCGGGACCGGCCGGGTGGACCTGTCCCTGGCCGGCCACCTGCCGCCGGCGCTGGCCGTGCCGGGCGAGCAGGCCCGCTTCCTCGACGCCCCGGTGGACCCGCCGATCGGTTACCGCCTGGCCGAGACCGGCCGCCACACCACCAGCGTCGACCTGCCGGCCGGCGCGCTGGTCGCCCTCTACACCGACGGCCTGGTGGAACGCCGCGACACCGACCTGGACGCCCGCCTGGAACTGCTGCGCCGGTCCGTCGTCCCGAGCGCACCGGAACTGGCCTGCGCCCGCATCATGGCGAACCTGGTGGGCGACCACCCGGCCACCGACGACATCGCCCTCCTGACCGTCCGCCACACCCCGCCCCAGCCACCCGGCGCGGCGGCGGGCGGCCTGCTGTAGCCCGCCCGGATCAGGACGCCGCCGGGGTGCTCGGCGCAGCGGACCGGCTCTCAGCGCGGCGGGCCGGCTCTCAGCGCGGCGGATCGGCGATTGGCGCGGCGGATCGGCAGCCACCGAGCGGGACACCACCGCACCCCGGGTCGGCGGCGGGCGGACTCCTCGCGCGCGCAGAGATCCCGCCGGGTCGGCTCAGCCCGCGCCGAAGCACACGAACCCGACGGCGGCCACGCGGTGCGACGGCGGGCCTTCGTCGGACAGGGCGCGGCGCGCCTCGGCCAGGGCGTGGGCGGGCGGGTGGCCGGCGTCGAGCAGGGCGTGCAAGCGCAGCATCAGGGGGCGGCTGGCTTCGTCCGGCACCGGGACGACCGTGGCCACCAGGGTGGTCGTGCCGAGGGCGAGCAGGACCGACGCCAGGCCCAGCACCTCGTCGCCCGGGTGCACGGCGGACCGGCCGGAGTCGCACGCGGACAGCACGATCCGGCGCGGCGGGCGGGTCAGGCGGGCCAGGTCGTGGGCGGTGAGCGGGCCGTCGGCCAGGCGCAGCTCGGAGAACAGCGGGTTGTCGGCGCGGAACCGGCCGTGGGCGGCGATGTGGCCCAGGGCCGCGCCGTCCAAGGCGGCGACCACGTCGTCCACGCGCGCGTCGGGGCCCGCCAGGTGGCGGGCGGTGGGGTGGCGGCGGGCCAGGGCGGCGGCTTCCGCGGCGGCGTGCGGCAGGTCCGGCCCCGACACCACCACCCGCTCGTCCCCGGCGCCCCGGTCCGCGGTGGTGGCGCGGTGCCACAGGGCGGCGGACGGGGTCACCGACAGCGGGCGGGCGCGGCAGGTCGGCAGGACCGGCCACGGCAGGTCGTGCAGCGGACCGGTCGGCACGACCACCAGCGGCCGGTCGCCGATCGTCGGGAGCAGCGGCGCCACCAGGTCCGCGTCCAGCCGGCGCGCGGTCCGGTCCACCAGCTCGGTGAACCGGCGGTGCGCGCGCGGCTGGTAGGCCAAGTGGCGCAAGGCGAAACGCAGGTCGGCCACCGCCCCGGCCACGCCGTCCAGCGCGCCCAGCGGGTGCAGGCTAGTCCGGCCGTCGGCGACCACCACGGCGTACAGGCGGCCCGCGAGATCCAGGTACTCCACCAGGACCGACGCGCCCAACGCCGCGCTCAAGCGCCGCACGGACGGCAGCGTGTCGGCGTCGGGCGCGACGGCCCCGGCCGCGTGCCGGGCCCGGTTGCGCACCGACCGCTCCAGCTCGGCCTGCCGGCGCAGCAACGGGCGCGGGTCGGTGCTCGTGGCGAGGTCCACCGCGACCTGGCGCAGGCGGGCCAGGTCGGCGGCCAGCTCGGCGTCGTCGGGCGGTCGGGCCGGGCGCAGTCGCGACGCCCACGCCCGGCGGCGTTCCGCCCAGCGCAGCACGGACTCCGGCCGGCCCCGTTCGACGGCGAGCCGCAGCCCCAGCCCGGTCAGCTCGTCGGCGTGCCCGGAGGCGTGCGCGCGCAGCTCGGTGGCGCCCAGGCTCGCGCGGAACCGGTCGAGCACCCGCACCCCGGCCCGCAACGCGGCGTCCGCGCCCCGCCGGTCGCCGTCGCCCAGGCGCAGCAACGCCATCGCGTGCCACGCCCGCGCCCGCACCTCCGCCGGACCGCCCCGCCCGGCCCGGATCGCGACCGTCAACTCCCGCCGCGCCACCGCCCACCGGCCCGTCTCCACCGCCAGCCGCGCCACGATCAGCCGCGCGTCCAGCGCCGCGACCAGCCAGCCCGCCGCCGTCAGCGCGGCCACCGCCCGGGCACCCGACCGCAGCACCGCCGCGTCCCGCTCCCCCAGCGCCCACCGCGCCCGCAGCACCAGGTACGCCGCGAGCGCCGCCCACCCCGGCCGCCCCTGCCGGGCCGCCGAGCGCCGCGCCCGCACCGCCTCCGCCAACGCCGCCGCCGGGTCGCCCTCGACCAGCGCGACCTTCGCCGACAGCAACCGGGCCTGCACCAGGTCCACGGCGTTGCGCCGGCCCGCGTAGTGCGCCACCGCCGCGTCCGCCGCCGCCCGCGCCTCCGCGACCAGCCGCACCGACAGCAGCACCTCGGCGCGTTCCACCGGCAGCAGGCCAGGGTCGGTGCCCGCCGCCCGGTACCGCCGCGCCGCCTCGTCGTAGGCCGCCAGGGCGGCCGGGACGTCACCGCGCACGGACGCGGCCAGGCCCCGGTTCTGGTAGACCATCGCGGTCCGGCCACCGTGGCCGGTGGCGGTGAAGACCTCCTCCGCCCGCCGCAGGTCGTCCTCCGCGCCCCGCCAGTCACCCAGGCGAGCGAGCAGGATCGCCCGGTTGTTGCGGATGGTGGCCTCGATCAGGTCGTCCCCGCCGGACCGCCCCAACGTCTCCAGCGCCGCCGCGAACACCGCCGCCGCGTCCGGGAACCGCCCCACCTCGGTCAGCACCACGGCCCGCTGCATCGCCAGCCGCGCCGCCGCCGGGCCGCTCAGCGCAGGTGTCGCGCGGTCCATCTCGCGCAGCCCCTCGGCCGTCCGGCCGGTCAACGTGAGCACGTAGCCGAGCACCCCGCGCGCCTTGGCCGCGACCTGCGTCAACCGGGCCGCGTCCGCCGACCCGACCGCGGCCCGCAGGTGGCGTTCCGCGTCGGTCAGCCGGCCCACCGACAGCGCCGCGAGCCCCAACGCCTGCTCGGCCACCGCGACCGCCTCGACGTCCCCGCCCGCCGCCGCCCGCGCGGCCTCGGCGAGCGCGCGGGCCCGCGCCGGGTCGCCGAACGCGAGATCTGCGGCGCGGTTCGCCGTGGCCAGTGCTTCCATGGGCGCTACCGGGGTATCAGCGGGCGGCGGCCCGGCATCACCAACCGGTCCACCACGTCCGAAGGAGCCACCGGATGCCCGACTACCGCTACCGGCCCGGCGAACTGCTGGTCCATGCCGACGATTGTGACGCGGTGACCGCGCCCCTGGCCGCAGCCGGCTACCGCGAGGCCGGCGGCGCCGGCCGGACCCGACTGTTCACCGGCGGCCGGACCCCCGTCCCGGACCAGCTCGCCGCCCTGTCGTCCCGGCGCGTGTCCCCGAACCACCTCTACACCAGCGACCGGATCATCTGGGGTTCCCTGCGCCCGAGGTGCACCGAGGACTTCCTGGAGGACCTGCCGCCGCTCCGGTCCGGCGACCGGGTGAAGGTCGGCGTGGTCGACACGGGCATCACCCGCCACGACGGCGCCCCGCACCCCTACCTCGACGGCCGCGTCACCTCCACGCCGGAGGACATCGACCCGGTCGTGCCCGACCGCGACGGCAACCCCACCGGCTCGGACGGCCACGGCACCTTCGTCGCGGGCCTGATCCTCCGGGAGGCCCCGCACGCCGAGGTGATCATGAAAGGCGTGGTGGACAGGAGCACCGGCGACATCGAGGACCTGGCCGTCGCCCACGCCATCACCACGCTGGGCGAGCAGGGCGCGCAGCTGATCAACCTGTCCTTCTCCGGCCACACGTGGGAAGACACGCCGCCCCTGGCCATCGAGGACGCCCTGCTGAGCCTGCCGGACCACGTGGTGGTCGTGGCGGCGGCGGGCAACCGCGGCTCGACCCAGGTCGTGTACCCGGCGGCGCTGACCCTGGGCGAGCACCACGCCGAGGTGGTCGCGGTGGGCGCGGCGCAGGTCGTCGGCAACGACCCGGCGACCGTGGCGACGTTCAGCAACCACGGCCCGTGGGTCTCGGCGTACTCGGACGGGGTGGACCGGACGGGCCCGTACTTCGTCCCGGGCTACCCCACCACCTGCCGCCACGACGACCGCCCGTTCACGGGTTGGGCGCGGTGGAGCGGCACGTCCTTCGCCGCCGCGACGGTGACCGGACGCCTGGCGGCGGTGATGGCGGAGAGCCGGATCACCGCGAGGGAGGCCTGGGCGGCGCTGAAGGACGAACCCGAGGACACCGGGGCGCCGAACAAGATCAGGGTCCACCACGTCAACGGCGAGCAGGTCTGCCCCCTGGTCCGCCCGCGCTAACGAGCCCCCAGCGGGGCGAGGTGCGGGCGGCGGCTGGTGACCGCGGCGTAGACGCGGGTGGTCTTCTCCGCCACGCAGCTCGGGCTGTAGCAGGTCCGGGCGCGGTCGGCGCCGGCGGTGCCGTAGGCGTCGCGCAGGGCCGGGCTGACCAGCAGGCGCCGCACCGCGCGGACCAGGGCGGGGCGGTCGTCGCCCGGCACGACCACACCGGTCACGCCGTCCACCACCAGGTCCGCCGCCCTGCTCGTGGCCGGGGCCACGACCGGCACGCCGCACGCCATCGCCTCCAGCACGCCCGGGCCCGCCGCGGTGCCGACCACCAGGTCCGCCGACCGCAGCAGGCGGGGCAGGGCCCGCTCCGGCAGGTCGGTGGCCAGGCGGACCCGGGAGCGCACGCCGTGGGCGTGGGCGAGCGCGGCGAGCCGGTGCGCCTCCGCGCCCGCGCCCGGGGCACGGCCGCCGACCACCACCAACTCGGCGTCGGGCACCGCGGACAGCGCGCCGACCACCTCGTCCAGGCCCGAGGTCGGGCGGAGCGGGCCCACCGAGACCAGGCGGTGCCGCAGGCGGCGGGTGTCGCCGGGGCCGTCGGGGGTGAAGCGGTCCACGTCGACCATGTCGGGCATGGTGGTCAGGTTCGGCCGGGGCACGCCCATGCGCAGCAGGTCCGCCGGGTCCACGCGGCCGTGGGCCAGCACGTGCGCCGCCTGCCGGACCACCATGCGTTCGAACGCCACCCGCTTCGGGTGCACGGCCACCCCGGTGCGCCGCAGCCGGACGCCCAGGTCGTGGCAGCTCTGCACCACCGGGACGCCCAGCCCGCGCACCGCCAACAGGGCCGCGACCCCCGAGGTCCAGTCGTGGGCGTGCACCACGTCCGGCGGGTCTTCCGACCAGTGCCGCTCCAGCACGCGGACGCACTCGTCCAGGTCGGTCGGCGTTCGCACGCACCCGGGGCGCGACGGCGTGTCCGAGTAGACCGCGACCCGGTGGCCCAGGCTGGACAGCCCTTCGGTCAGGGCCGCCGGCCGGCCCGTCAAGCCGGTCCGCAGGGCCACGACAGCGATGCGCACGGTTTCCACCCCGGTCTCGCTCCGGCGACCGCGGGCGGCGGGGCGGCGGTGGTCGGCGGGAACGGACACCCTGCGGCGAACCGTCCGCGACGCTCGTTCCCGGCCGTCCGCGGTCGTTCGACAGGCTGCCTGTTCAACCCTTGGTCACCGACCGTACCCAGGGGTGAGCGGGTCCGCCACTCAGAGTGCCCGCACCCGACGACGTGGTTGGGACGCCGCGCACGGGTAACCACGGGGCGTACGCGCGAACGCCCGCCGAACCACGGACGGAAGGCGACCCATGGCCGACCACATCCCACCCGGGACCGGGCCGCTGCGCACCGACGGCGCGGACCTGGCGACCCACCTGACCTCCATCGCCCGGCTCCTGCAGCAACAGGGCGGCGAGCAGGACACGATGGACGCCATCGTGCGCGCCGCCGTGGGCACCGTGCCGGGCGCCGAGCACGCCGGGATCATGTCGGTGCTGGGCCGGCGGGAGGTGCGGACCGTCGCCGCGACCGGCGAACTGCCCCACGACGTCGACCAGGTCCAGTACGACACCGGGCAGGGCCCGTGCCTGGCGGCTCTCTACGAGGAGAAGATCGTCTCGGTGCCCGACCTGGCCCACGAGCCCCGGTGGCCCGCGTTCGCGACGCGGGCGGCTCAGCTGGACGTGGGGTCCATGCTGTCGTTCCAGCTGTTCGTGCAGGACGACGACCTCGGCGCGCTCAACCTCTACGCCGCGCGGGCCCACGCGTTCGACGACGAGTCCGAGCACGTCGGCAGCCTGTTCGCCGGGCACTCGGCCATCGCCCTGGCCACCGCCCAGCAACGCGAGCACCTGGGCGAGGCGGTGCGCACCCGCGACTTGATCGGGCAGGCCAAGGGCATCCTGATGGAGCGCCACAAGCTCACCGCCGACCAGGCGTTCGCCGTGCTCGCGCGGGCCAGCCAGCTCACCAACTCCAAGCTGCGCGACATCGCCGAACAGCTCACCCGGACCGGCGAACTCCCGACCCGACCGAGTGACGACCGCTGATCACCTCCCCCGCGGTTGAGAAAGCGATCTCGGGGGTAAGCCGGTGGGGTACAGCGGAGGCGGAGCGAGTGGTGCGGCCGATGTCCCCCGACGTCCCGACCACCGGCCCCGCCCCCGGCCGACGAGCGGACCTCAGGCGGTCCGCGGTCCTCGCCCGACCGTGCCGAACGGTGACCGCACCATGAACGAAGACCACGCCGCCCACGGGCGACCCCCGGACCACGCCGCCGACCGCGCCGCCGAACAGCAACGCAGCCTCGTCCAGGCCTGGCAGCGCTCCGAGCTGTCCACCGAGGAGCTGTGGCTGCGGTACTTCGGGCTGGGCGGCGAGGCCGGGTTCCTCGACGTGGACGCCTACGTGCACGGCCTGGGCGGACTGGCCCCGCTGGAGCGCGACGTGCTCGCCCACGCGGTCAACGAGCGCCTGGACGAGCTGGCCTGGGCGCACCGCGCCGGCTACAGCCGCCCCTACCGCGACAGCACGCCGCGCAGCGAGCCCTTCGCCGCCCTGGTCCGGCTGCTGGAGGGCAGCGAACTGGCCCCGCCGGACCGGCTGCCCGCCGTCGCGGAGGCCGCCGCCAAGGCGCTCGGCGTGACCATCACCGTGCGCCTGGTCGACTACGAGCAGCGCCTGCTGCGCCCCATGGCCTTCCCGGGCCGGCCGACCGGCCCCGCCGAGGCGCTGGAGGACGCGGACACCACCCTGCCCGGCCGCGCCGAGGCGCTGGACGCGGACACCACCCTGCCCGGCCCGACCGAGGCGCTGGAGGTGGACACCACCCTGGCCGGCCGCGCCTACCAGCAGGTGCGGATCTTCCCGGCGGAGGGGCCGGGCGGCCCCCGGCTGTGGGTGCCGCTGCTGGACGGCGCGGAGCGGCTGGGCGTGCTGGAGGTCGAGGTCGAGGACGGGGACGACCTGCACGACCCGGGCCTGCGCACCCAGTGCCGGTGGCTGTCGATGCTGCTCGGCCACCTGGTGACCCTGCTGTCCCAGTACGGCGACGGCGTGGACCGCACGCGACGGCCCGAGAAGCGCACGGTCAACGCCGAACTGATCTGGTCGCTGCTGCCGCCGCTGACCGCGGGCGTGGACAGCTTCGTCGTCTCCGGCGTGCTGGAGCCCCGGCACAGCGTGAGCGGCGACGCGTTCGACTACGCCCTCTCCGAGACCACCGCCACCCTGGTCGTGCTCGACGCCGACGGCCGGGACGTGCGCAGCGGCCTGGTCGCCGCCGCCGCCCTCTCCGCGCACCGCAGCGCCCGCCACGCGGGCCTGGGGCTGGTCGAGCAGGCCCGCACGATGGACGAGACGTTGCGCCGCCAGTTCGGCGGGGACGTCTCGGCCACCGCCGTCCTGGTTGAGCTGGACCTGGCCACCGGTCGGCTGAGCTACCTCAACGCGGGCCACCCCCGCCCGCTGGTGCTGCGCGGCGGGCAGGGCGGCTTCCCGCTGGCCGGGGGCGGTTGCCGCCCGCTCGGGAGCGGGCTGGACGAGGTGGCCGTCGGTGAGGAGGTGCTGCGGCCGGACGACTGGCTGGTGCTCTACACCGACGGCGTCACCGGGGCGAGCGACGCCGGCGGCACACCGTTCGGCGAGCCGCGCCTGGTGGACTTCCTGCGCCGCGAGGCCGCCGCCGGCAACCCGCCCCCGGAGACCGCCCGCCGGCTGGTCAGGGCCGTGCTGGCGCACCAGGGCGGCACGCTGCGCGACGACGCGGCCGTCCTGCTCGCCCGCTGGGCCCACCCGGACCGCATCCTCCCGTGACCGTCCACAGTAGACACTGATGTCACCGGGTCGGGTCCGTCGCCGCCGAGTCCGTTTCGGTCGTCCGGGCTGGGGAACCTTCCGTCCATGTGGCTGTGGAGACCGCCTGGGGTGTACCGCCCGCAGGAGGACACGTGGCTGGCGGCGGAGGCCCTTTCCGTCGCCGGCGTGCCCGAGGGGGCACGGGTGCTGGACGTCTGCACCGGCACCGGGGTGCTGGGCGTCCTGGCAGGACTCGCGGGGGCGCGCGAGGTGACGGCCGTGGACCGCAGCAGACGCGCGGTGGTCGCGGCGTGGTGCAACGCCCGGGTCCGCGGCGTGCCGATCCGCGTGCGGCGCGGCGACTTCGGCGACCTGGTGGGCGCCGGCACGTACGACGTGGTGCTGGCCAACCCGCCCTACGTCCCCGCGCCGAGCACGCCCGAGCGCGGCCGGGCCGTCGCCTGGGACGCCGGGCCGGACGGGCGGTCGGTGCTGGACCGGCTGTGCGCGGTGCTGCCGTTGTTGCTGGCGGACAAGGGGATGGCGTTCATCGTCCACTCCGCACTGGCCGATGAGGACCGGACGCTGCACCAGCTGCGCGGCGGCGGGCTGAAGGCGGCGGTGGTGGCGCGGCGGGTGGTCCCGTTCGGACCGGTGCTGCGCGGGCGGGCGGAGTGGTTGCGCGCCAAGGGTTTCGTCGAACCCGGGCGGGACCAGGAAGAACTCGTGGTGGTGCGGGCGGACGCGGCGTGAGGGCGCCGGGTCCGCACCGCGCGGACCCGGCCCCCGCACCACGTCACCCGGCGCCGCACCGTCACCCGGGGCCGGACCACGTCACAGGGGGCGCAGCAGGGAGCTGTGCCCGGCGTCCCACGCGCCCAGCAGGTGGTCGGCCAGGCGCTGCTCCAGCAGCTCGGTGGCCCGGATGCCGAACACGACCGACCCGGCCAGCGCCGGTTCCCGCGCCACCAGGTCGCCCACCACGTCGTGCCGCATCACCTGCTCGTGCACCGCGTCGGCCTCGATGTGCTCGGTGAAGAACTCGACGCAGTCGGGGTGGGCGTTCATCCGGGTCAGCGCCTTGGCCATGCGGGCGGCGCTGGGCGCGGTGGTGATCTCGGCGGCGGCGAAGTGGCCCACCAGCGCCCCGCGCAGGCCCTGGTGCAGGCCGCACAACGACATCAGGTTGACCGCGGCCAGCATCGGCGCGGGCACGTGCTCCAGGTAGTGCAGGTAGCCGGTGGCCAGGCCCGCGCCGGCGAGCAGCCGGGCGTAGAGCTGGGAGTGCATCCGGTCGCCGCGCCCGCCGCCGAACTCGTCGAACTCCACGGCCACCAGGGCCGCCTTGGCCTTGCCGGACAGGCGCGGGATCACCCACGCGTGCGGGTCGGCCTCCTTGAGGTGGTAGACCGACCGGTGCACGAGGTACTCGCGCATCTGCCACCACTCGCCGCGGTCGCGCAGGAAGTGGCTGACCCCGGCGCCGTCCACCGGTTCCACCAGCAGGTCGTCCAGGGCGTCGGCCAGGTCCACCCGGTCGGCCAGGTCGGCCTCCAGCGCGGCGCGGAACACCCGCTCCAGCTCGGCGCGCAGCCGCAGCAGCTCCGGCTCCCACTCCCACTCGGGTGAGACGTCCCGCCAGCCGCGGTAGTGCAGCTCGTAGAGGACGTGCAGGGCGAGGTGCAGGTCCTCGCCGTACGGGTCGGCGGCGCCGGCCTGCTCCAGCGGCAGGTCGGCGGCCGGCGGGTCGGCGCGCAACGCCTCCACCACCGCGGCGGACACCGGTCCGCGCGCGGCCGGGAGGACGGGGATCTCCAAGGCCAGGGTCACGACGGCGGGTTACCCCCTCCGCCGCCGCCGATGCACGCCCGCGCGAGGGCGTCCACCACAGCGACCAGTCCCCCGGCCGCCGCCCGCCGCTGCAACCGCGCGCCGCCGTCCCCGCGCGGCACGTCCGGCAGCCCGGCGTGCCGGACCAGCGCGGTGACCAGGTCGGTCGCCGGGACCCGCACCCCGCGCCGGGGATCGACGCCCGGACCGTCCAGCCCGTACCGGGCGGCCGTCCACACGGCGGCGGCCAGCACCTGGTCGTCCAGCACCGGACCCTCCCGGCCCGCCGCCAGGTCGGCCAGCGCCCGGTCCACCAGCGCCCGGGTCAGCACGGCCTGCGCCACGGCCGCCTCGACGCACGCGGCGGTGTCGGCCGCCCGCACCTCCACGGTCGGGTACTTCGCGGACAGGCGCGCCAGCCAGAAGCTCATGCCGGCGTCCACCACCACCCCGCAGTCCACCAGGCGCGCCACGGCGGCGTCGTACTCGTCGGCCGACCCGAACCGCGGCGGCACGCCCGAGCCGGGGAACCGGGACTGCTCGACCATGCGCCAACTGCCGAACCCGGTGTCCCGGCCGTGCGCGAACGGCGAGTTCACCGACAGGGCCAGCAGCGTCGGCAGCCACGGGCGCAGGTGGTTCACCACGGCCACGGCGGTGTCCCGGTCCGGCACGCCGACGTGCACGTGGCAGCCGCAGCACTGGTAGTCGGCGACCTGGCCGCCGTAGAGGTCGGTGATCCGCCGGAACCGCTCCTGGTCCCGGCGGGGCGGCGGGGTCGCCCCGAGCACCGGCGCGCCGGCCGGGACGAGCAGCGCGCCCACGTCCCGGGCCGCCCGGTCGAGCGCGCGCTGGCCCGCGGTGAGCTGGTCGGCGAGCTGCCCGGCGGTGGTGCACACGCCGCTGGCGAACTCGACCTGCGTGGCGTGCAGCTCGCCGTGCACCCGCCCGGCGCGCAGGCCGCCCACCCGCGCCAGCACGTCGTCCGCGCACGGCACGGGCCGCCGGGTCTCGGCGTCCACGAGGAGGAACTCCTCCTCCACACCCATCGTCGAACCGGGCCGGTCCAGCACGAGCCTCCTTCGGTCGTCCCCTGACCGGTCGATACCCGGCCCCGCCCGTGACGAACCGCGACCGCCCGTGCGGGTGGGATTGGCGGGTCACCGGCCCGGGAACCCGCCGGGTGCGCCCCGCGGCGCGGGTCCGCGGGGTGGCCCGAGGCGGCGATGGCGGATGAGTTCGGCGATGAGCGTTTCGGAGCTGGTCGACGCGGTGGATCGCGCGATCCGCACCGCGTTGAGCGAGACCTGCCCACCCCACGACCCGGCCACGTGCGCGCGCTCCGCGCACCTCCGCCTGGTCGAGGCGCTCAAGTCCACCCACCAGGGTGACGAAGGCCTGCCGGGAGCGGCTCAGGCGTGCGTGGACGCCGCCTGCGAGCACCTCCGGTACGGCGAACTGCTGGAAGCGCGCATCCTGCTGACCGCCGCGCTCGGCCAACTGGCCCCGAACCGGAGCCCGGCGGGCGGCGCAGCGGCTTCAACCCGGCGGCGGCGGGGTAACCGTCCGGCATGACCGAACCCGGCGACGCGCCGCTGAACCCGGACCCGCCCCCGTCCCCGGGCACCCCGCGCCTGGAGGACCTGGACGTCGAGGTGCCGGCGGTGACCCGCGAGACACCGACCACCCAGGACACCGACGAGGAGGCCGGGACCGTCGAGCCGCCCGACTGAGCCGGTCAGGGGCGGAGCGGGCGATGCTCCGCCCCGACGCCGACGCGCGGGAAGCCGGGCGCTGCCGTCAGCCGCCGGAGGACGCGCCGTCGCGCAGCCAGGACGGCGTGTGCTCCTCCGCGCGCGGGAACAGTTCGAGCTCCCGGGCGTAGGCCTCGGCGGGCGGCGGCGTGCCGAAGTCGGGCAGGTCGGTGCGGTTGTAGTCCACCGAGTACTGGTCCGGGTAGTCGAGGCGGAGGGTGGCCTGGAACCACGTGCCGCGGTCCGGGCGGGCCATGCCGGCGCGCAGCGCGGCGAACCGCTCCTTCACGTCGTCGTCCGGCGGGACCCACCCGTACAGGCCGCCGTTCTCCATGCGCAGCAGGCCGGAGAACGCGACGTACTCGCCCACCGCCGCGTACACGAGCTGGAGGTGGCTCCACCCCGCGGGCAGGTCGAACACCAGCCGTTCGGTGATCCCGGCCAGGACCTCGCCCTGCGCTTCGAGGCTGAGTGGTTCGGTCATGCGCGTCAGTATCCCTCACTCGTGTCGGACAGCCGCGCCCGCAGCCACTCGGGGACGTGCTCCGGGGCGCGCGGGTAGGTGGCCTGGTCGTTCGCCCACGCCTCGACCGGGAGGTCCGGGGACCAGCGCGGGTCGCGGTCGAAGTTGAACAGCACCCGGTACTCCTGCGGCGGGTCCACCGTGTAGCGCAGGGAGAACCACGTGCCGGCGCCCGGCTCGTACATCAGGTCGCGCAGCTCGCGCAGCGCGGGCTCGACCGTCGGCGGCAGGTCCACCGCCACGGCCTGGCCGCCGGGCCGCAGCACGGTCAGCGTCGAGTGTCCGTAGTGGACGTTGCCCCAGTACTTCAGGTCGATGCGGTGCCAGCCCTCCGGGGCCGCCGCGACCAGGTCGAACCCGACCCGGTGCAGCAGCCGTTCGCCTTCCTCACGGGGTTCCCGCCGGTGGCGGGGTGCGGAAGTTGGGGTGTCGGGCCTGTTCGGGGACATTGTGGAATGACCTTCCTTCGGTGCGCACCAGGGGCGGGTTGTCCGTGGACAGCGTCCACCGCGCGTGCAGGGCGTCGGGCGTGTGCCGGTCCGGCGTCTGGCGCTCGGCCCACACGTCGAACCGGTCGACGTTCACGCCCCGTTGCTGGCCCATCTTGGTGAGGTCGTTCTCCATGGCGCGCCAGGAGTCGCTGGTCGGGCGCTCGCTCAGCTTCCAGTTGCTGTTCTCGTAGGCCCACTGCGGCACGTGGTTGATCCGCTCGCCGGGACCACCGGCCTCGTAGGAGACGAGGTGGCCGCCCGCGAACCGGTACCACTTCTGCTCGTTGAGCGGCTTGGACTTCTGGTCCAGCTCGCCGGGCAGGTGGGTGGAGCCGGGGCCCTGGCCGCCGGTCGCGATCTGGCCGACATCGGTCTGGAGCTTGCCGTCGTTGTCGATGCCGCCCTCGCCGCGCCGCGGACCCCAGTGCGCCGCGGCACTGGTGCCGGCGGGCGGGTAGTCGGGCTTGCCGCTGGCCGCGATGGTGTCGCCGTGCTCGTCGGTCCGGTAGAGCTGCCGGGGCTCGCGCGGGTCCATGCCGTGGTTCTCCATGTGCTTCGGCCCCACCGCGTAGATGGTGTTGGGGCGCGGCACGTCCCGTTGGTCGCTCCACGTCCGGCCGGTGCCCAGCTCGGGGTTGAAGCCGTGCTCCTGGTTGCCCGACCACGTGTGCACGTGCGAGAAGTTTCCGTCCCCGTCGGTGTAGAACGTGCCGTGCCAGTCGCCGTTCTTGTCGTACACGTCGTAGCGCGTGTGCCGGTCGAGCGGCCCCTTGAGCGAGAACGGCCCGTCGGTGCGCACGTCGTAGTCCCGGACCGGGTCCGCCGTCGTGTAGTGGCCGTCGGCGTTGCCCGGCGGGTCCCAGTCGACCGCGGCCGGGGCGTTGCCCGAGTCGAACCCGTCGAACCGCTGCGGCGGGTGCACCGGCGCGGGCTCCGCCGGGTCGCGCGGCGGCGGCGCGGTGGCGTCGGGCTCGGGCCCGGACGGCCCGCGGGTGTGCGGCACCGGCGCTTCGTAGACGTGGTTGAAGTTGTGGCCGAGGTCGAGCCGGTACACCGCGCCCGGGACGGGCTTGTCCAGGTCGGGGTTGGTCGGCGCGACGTACGGGTCGGTGCCGAAACCCTTGTTGGGCAGGGAGGTCTCGACGTGGGTGATGTTGCGGTCGGCGTCGGTGTAGAAGACGCCGCGCGGGTTGCCGTCGCTGTCGGTGACGACCATCCGCGAGTTGGGCTGGAGCGGGTCGCCGCCGTTGAAGTCGGACACCCGGGTGCCCGGCGGGACCTCCAACGCCACCTCGGGCAACGGGTCGCCGTTGGGTTGGCGCGGCGGGTCCCAGGTGGTCTGGTGCTGCGGGGTCCGGTCGTAGTCCGGGGAGTCGGTGACGGCCTTGACCGGCTTGGCCATGCGGTCGCGGGCGTCGTCGGCGTCGGTGTGGTTGGTGCGGTGGTGGTCGGGGGTGCCGGGGACGTAGCCGTCCTGGCTTGTCTTGGTTTTTGTGCCGTCGGGGCGGTGGGTTTCCCATTCGCCGTTGGGTGGGATTTTGGGTTGGCGGTTGCCGTCGGGTCCGATTTCGGCGTCGCTGGTGTAGACGCGGCCTTTGCTGTCGGTCCAGGCGGGTTTGGTGGGGGCGAGGACGTCGGCGCCGGTGTGGTGGGACAGGCGGCGGGCGAAGTCGTTGGTGCCGGCGTCGCAGCCGATGAGGCGGATGGGGGTTTTGCCGTCCCAGCCGTTGCGGCGCAGCAGGTCGCCGTATTGCTCGGGGGTGTAGGTGTGGTTGCCGATGCGGGCGCGTCCGTCGGGGGTGATGTGGACGTCGGCGGTGAAGTAGCGGGGGTCGTGGGGGACGCGGTGGGGCAGGTCGCCCATGTCGGGGTCGCCGCGGTGGTGGGAGATGCCCGAGGGGGTGGTCTCACCGTGCCGGGCGTGCGCCTCGTCGATGTCCGGCGTGCGGTCCGGGGTGGTGTCGGGGGTGGTGTCGGGAGTGTTCGGGTTGTCTGTTTTGTCCGGGTTGGTGCTGTCCGGGTGGCTGGTGTCGGGGTCGCGGTGTGGGGGTGTCCACGGCTTGGGGTCGTGGGGCGCGTCGGGACGGCTCTGCGTGTCCGGGCGACTCAGCGTGTGCGGTGCGTCGGGGCGGCCCGGTGCGTTCGACGTGTGCGGCGCGTCGGGGCGGGTTGGGGTGTGTGGCGCGTCCGGGCGGCCGGGTGCGTGGGGCGCGTCGGGGCGGCCTGGGGTGTGGGGGCCGGCGTGGGGTGGTCCGTTGTGGATCGGGCCGGGGCGGTTGTGGGGTGCGCCGGGGGCCGTGGGGCCGTGGTGCGGCGGGTTCGGGCCTGGGCCGGGGCGGGCCGGACCTGCGTGCGGAGGGCCTGCGTGCGGCGGGTTGGCGTGCGGCGGGCCTGCGTTCGGGCGGCCGGGGCCGTTGTTGGCCGGGCCATTGTGCGGCGGGCCGGCATGGCTGGGGCCCGCGTGAGGTGGGCCGGAGTGGCTTGGGCCGGTGTGCGGTGGGTTGGCGTGGCTCGGGCCGGTGTGGGGCGTGCCGGGGTGGCCCGGGCCGGCGTGGCTCGGGGTGGGGCCGGAGTGAGGCGGGCCAGCGTGAGCGGGGCCGGCGTGCGGCGGGCCGGCGTGGCTGGGGGTGGTGTGGCTCGGGGGTGTGTGGTGTGGGGAGGTCGGTGTGCGGGGAGGTTCCGGGGTTCGGGCGTGCGGGATGCCGGAGCCCAGGTCGCCGCGGGTGCCGGGGGTTCCGGTCCAGCCGCCTGTGCCGCCGGGGCGCGGGCCGGCGCCGCCGGGTGCGCCGCTGCCCGGGCTGCTGGGGCCGCCGCCGGGGGTGGTGCCGGGCATGCCGCCGCCGGGTGTGCCGGTGGGGGCACCGCCGGTCGGGCCGGTCGGGTTGTGCGGGCCGGGGCTGGTGGGTGTGTGGGGCTGGTCCGGGCGGGCCGGGGCGTCCGGGGTCGCGGCTGCGGCCGAGGTGTGGTCGTAGCGGGTGGGGGTGGGGGCGTTGGGCGGGTTGCCGGCGTTCGGGCCGCCACCGCTGTACGAACCGCCACCACCGCCGCCGGGCGAGCCGCCGCCGCCAGGACCGCCGCCGGGGCCGCTGCTGTAGCCGCCGGGAGTGCCGCCGCCGCCACCGGGCGCGCCGTTGTAGCCGCCGGGGGTGCCACCGCCGCCGGGCGCACCGGCCTGGCCGCTGGGCGTGCCACCGCCGCCGGGACCGCTGCCGGGGCCGCCGCCGGGGGTGCTGTTGTAGCCGGGGGAAGGCTGGCCGCCGGGGCCGCCTCGGTGCTCGCCCACGGGGGTGCCGCCCGGAGCGGGGCGGTAGTCGCTGCTCGGGGAGTTCCCGCCCGGCCCGCCGCGTGTCTCGCCCACCGGGGAGTTACCGCCCGGGCCGCCGCGGTGCTCGCCCAACCCGCGTGGCTGGTCGGAGTCCGGGCTGTTGCCACCCGGGTCCCGGCCCGGGCGCGGAGTGCCGGTCGGGGTGGTGTCGCCGGGGTCGGTGCGGCCCGGGCGTGGGGTGTCGGTGGGGGTCGGGGTGCTTGCGGTGTTGGTCGTGCCTTCGCCGGGGCGGTTGGACGGGGTGGGAGTGTCGGGGTCGCCGTTGCCGGGACTGTTGCCGTCGCCGGTGCTGTCGCCGTCGCCGGGGCTGGAGCCGTCGCCGTCACCAGAGCCGGTGCCGGTGGAGCCGTTGGGGGTGTCCACGTCGGCCTTGCCGGTCTGGAGGAAACCACCCTTCTTGATGTTCTTCGGGTCCAGCACGTCCAGACCCGTCGCCTTGCCGGCGATCTTGCCCAGGACCTTCATCACCTTCTCGAACACCTCGACCAGACGCTTCAGCATCGGCGAGACCTTCTTGATGGTGTTCAACAAGTCCTGGATGATCTTCGCGATCTTCGCCGCCCACTTCGAGATCGCCGTGACCGCCTGCGCCACGATCACCGGGGTGCCGAACCCCAGCGAGAACACCGCCTCCAACACCCAGGCGATCAGCTTCCCGACCAGATCGGCGATCAGGTCGCGCACCATCTCGCGCACGAACCCGACCACCATGCCCATCATCCCGACGACCGTGCCCACCGTCCCGGCCGCCGACGCCGCACCCGCCAAGGCGTCACCATGCGCCGACGCGTTGGTCAGGTACTGCGCCGCCGCCGCACCACCCCACCCGGCGGTCCCGCGCGCGACGGCAGCCTTGTAGTCCTCGGCGATCGACCCGAACTCCTCGGAAACCTTCCCCCACGTCGCCGCGTACGACTCGATCACCGGCGGATTGCCGGCCAGCCAGTCCAGCATGTCCTTCAACGGCTGAACGTGCTCCATCAGGAACGACGCCGCCGACGACATCAACGTCCCGAACGGATCGATCGCCATCGCCGCCGCATCCGCGGCGAGACCGACCATCCCCAGGCCGGCCTCGATCCAGTTGCCGTCCTTGATCCCGTTGAACGTGTCCATCGCCGACTCCGCGATGGAAACACCGGTCGCCCACCCGTTGTCACCGGTGCCGGCGTTGAACACCCCACCCGGCGCAGCGTCCGGCTGGACCACCAGATCGTTCGACCCCGTCACCGTGCACTCCCCCACCGCGGTCCACCCAGACCGGCCTTCGACAACACCAGGCGTCTTCGACCCTCAGACGCAAAATGACACGAACGGTTCCCCGCCGCGTAACCCGAGCGGCGTAACGATCGTCACAAGACCAGCCTAGTGGGTCCCGACCCGCACGGACACGCGTTACGCCCGGTCGAGCAGGGTCAGGTACGCGTCCAACCGGGCCGCACCGGCGAGGAGGTTCCGGCTGCGCGCGGTCAACCTCACCTGCCACGACGCCAGGAAAGCGGTCAACGCGGCCGGCCCGCCCGCCTCGCGCAGCGACGACAGGAACTGCGCCACCTGGTGCAACGAGTACCCGCCCCGCCGCAACTGCCTCGCGATCTCGGCATCGCGCACGCACTCCGGCCCGTACAACCGGTACTCCGTGACCCGGTCGCGCTCGGGGTGCAGGATTCCGGCGACCTCCCACGTCCGCAGGGTCGCCGGGTGCACCTCCAGCCGCCGCGCCAACTCCCCCACGGTCAACGGGCGGCCGACCGCGACCGGATCGGTGGTGGACAGGCTGTCCAACGCGGTCGCGACCTCGGTCCTGGTGGCGCGTTCGTCCAGCAGCGAGACGTGCGCGCTGTCGACGAGCCGGTAGGCGGACTCCCGGTCGCCCCGGTTGACCGCCCGCATGATCTCCATCGCCCGCTGGTGCCCGTGCCCGCCGCGCAACGCCAGGAAAGCCCGCAACGCCTGCGCGTGCACGGCCGTGTAGCGCCGGTACCCGGTGTCGCTGCGCTCGGCGGGCGGCAGCACGCCCTCGTCCTCGTAGTTGCGGACCGCCTGGGTGGACAGCCCGTGCTCGCGGGCCAGGTCGACCGGCCGCACTTCCACCTCCGTTTGAAGCTTCCGACCACGAAACCCAGCTCAAGTTTCCATCGAAACTTCAACGATAGCGTTCACCCCACAGCCAATCGAAAGGGGTTCTCGTGTCCACTGCCGCACTGGACGGCATCGGCCGACCGCTGGACGACCTCGGCCGCGCGATCGACGACCTGATCGCCTCCCGCACCACGCCGCCGCGGGTGCTGGCGCTCGGCGAACCCACCCACGGGATCAAGGCGTTCCCGTTGCTGCGCAACGAACTCCTCCCCCACCTGGTCGAGCGCGGCTACCGGTCGATCGTGCTGGAGACCGACTTCTTCGCCGCCGCCCTCGTCAACGACCACGTCACCGGCGGCGCGGGGGACGTCGACACCGTCCTGGACACCGGGTTCAGCCACCGCTTCGGCAACGTCCCGGGCAACCGCGAACTGGTCGAGTGGCTCCGCGCCCACAACGCCGAGCGCCCGCCGCACGACCACGTCCGCTTCTACGGCTACGACGCCCCGCTGGAGACCGCCGCCGCGCCCAGCCCGCGCCGAGCGCTGTCCGCCGTCCTCGACCACCTGCCCCCGGCACTGCGCCCGACGACCGACCTCGAACCGCTGCTCGGCGACGACGCCGACTGGACCAACCCGGCCGCCATGTACGAGCCGGCGAAGTCCATCGGCGGCTCGGACCGCGTCCGGGACCTGCGCATCGTCGCCGACGACCTGGCCAGCGCCTTGCGCCGCGCCGCACCCGGTCTGCGCCCCGCCGACCCGGACGCCCACGACCTCGCCGTCGCCCACGCGCGCACCGCCCAGGGCCTGCTGCGCTACCACGCCGCCATGGCCAGTCCGGGACCCGACCGGATCTCCACCCTGCTCAGCCTGCGGGCGGAGATGATGGCCGACAACCTGCTCGCGATCGTCGCCCGTGAGCAGGGCCGCGGCCCGAGCCTGCTCTTCGCCCACAACATGCACGTGATCCGCTCGTCGTCGCGCATGCGGGTCGGCGAGCACCACGCGGACTGGGCCGACGCCGGCGCGCTGGTCGCGCCCGTCCTCGGGGACGGTTACCTGGTCGTGGCGACCGACGCCAACCCGCGCAGCGAACCGGGCACCCTCCAGCACGCCCTGGCCGGCGCGACCACCCGCCGCACCCTGTTCCCGGCGCGGGCCCTGCTCGACGCGCTGCCCCCGGGCACCCGCAAGGGCGACCCGATCGTGCCCGGCCACCTCCCGCTCGACCCGGCCGACCTCGACGGGACCGACGCGGTGATCTTCGTCGCCGACACCGACGGGCGGCGCCACCAGTACTGGTGACCGCGCACCCCTCCCGGTTGAGTTCGCGGCGGTGTCGATCTAGGTTGCGGTGGTCGGACGACACCACAGGGGGTTCGGGATGGGCAGGGGTGTGCTGGTCACCGGCGGCAGCCGGGGCATCGGCGCGGCGATCGCGGCGGCGTTCCGGGACCTCGGCGACGACGTGGTCGCACTGTCCTCGGCGGACGTGGACCTCGCCGACCCGGAGTCGGTCGAGCGGGCCGTGGAGGCGGCCGTCGGGACGCTCGGGAAGATCGACGTCCTGGTCAACAACGCCGGCCTGGTGGAACTGGGCACCGTGACCAACCTGGATTACGCGCAGTGGCAGGCGCTGTGGCGGCGCACGTTCGAGGTGAACGTCTTCGGCGCGGCCAACATGTCCTACTGCGTCGCCCGGCACATGATCGACCAGGGCGTCCGGGGCCGGATCGTCAACGTCGGGTCGCGGGGCGCGTTCCGCGGCGAACCCGGCATGCCCGCCTACGGCGCGAGCAAGGCGGCGCTGCACTCGATGGGCCAGTCGCTGGCCGTCGCGCTCGCCCCGCACGGCATCGCGGTGACGTCGGTGGCCCCCGGTTTCGTCGGCACGGACCGCGTGGCGCACATGGTCGACGACGCGGTCCTCGCGCAGAGCCCGTTCGGGCGGGTGGCCAACCCGGAGGAGGTCGCCGCCGCCGTGGTCTACCTGGCCTCGCCGGAGGCGGAGTGGGCGTCGGGCACCGTGCTGGACCTCAACGGCGCCTCCTACCTGCGGACCTGACCCTCGCCGACCTCCCGCGCGAGGTCGGCGAGGGTGGGACCGGTCAGGAGTGCGGGCAGGTGTCCCGGTACTCCGAGATCGCCGCGGATCGCGGGGCCGGGCAGAGGAACTGCTCGTAGCGGGTGTCGTCGTCGATGAACCGCTTGAGCCACGAGATCGAGTACTTCGCGATCGTCGTGTTGGAGCTGTTCGGGGCGTAGTGGCTCGCGCCCGCGAGTTCCAGGTACGCCTTGTCCAGCGTGGCGGGCAGTCCGGTGTAGAACGGCTCGGCGTGCCGCGACACCGAGGCCACGCTGTCGTCCTCCGCGCCGACGATCAGGGTCGGCACCTGGACCGTGGACCACGTCTTGGTGGTGTTCCACGGGGTCAGCGGGATGGCCGCCTGCAACGTCGGCCGGTCCTTCGCGGCTTCCAGCGAGCCGCCGCCGCCCATCGAGTGGCCCATCACGCCCAGGCGCGTCGCGTCCACGCGGGACCGGACCGAGCTGGCCGTGGTCAGGTGGTCCAGGGCGGCCAGGAGCTGGTCGCCGCGCGCGGCGGGCTGGTCGTAGCGGGACAGGGTGTCGATGATGAACACCACGAAGCCCTGCGAGGCCAGGCGCGGACCCAGCCACGACAGGCTCGACTGGCTCGCGGTGTAGCCCGGCGCGATCGCCACCGCGCCGAACGTGCCGTCCGCCGTGCTGGTCGGGTAGTAGATCGTGCCGCCGCCGAAGCCGCGCACGCTCGCGCTGGACACCGTGGTCTGCGCGGTCGCGTACGGCCCGCGGGAGGCCTCGATGCTCGCGGTGGTCGGGGCCGGGCCGCGTTCGTAGGGGTTCTCGGCCGCGCGGGCCACCGGCGCGGCGGAGACGAGGGCGAGGGCCACGCCTGCGGTCAGGGTGCTGCGCAGCCGGGTCTTCCAGGGCATGGAGAGGCTCTTTTCCTTGTGCGGAAAGGACTTGGCGGAGAGAGTCCTCAGTGGACCTGTGGTCCGCGACGAGTCTGACCGCTTAGCTACTCTCGCGTCAAGTACGCGCCGGAAGAGGGCCGTCTCATTTCGTTGAGCGGCTGAACGAAACCGCCGGCACCCGATCGGGCGCCGGCGGCTCGGTAGAGGTCACCGTGCGTAGTGGACGTCCGGCCAGGGCGGGGTCGCCATGCCGCCGCCGATGTGGAAGCTCGGGTGCGGCGGCTGGTTGTAGGCGGTGTTCTGCCAGGCGATGGCGACCCGGTACATCGGGTCGTGCATCAGGGTCGGGATGCGTCGGTCGGTCTGGTTGGGGGTGGAGTAGATGCGCAGCGCGCGGTTGTCGGTGGTGGGCCAGACGACCTCCTCGCGCCAGTCGCCGAGGATGTCGCCGGACAGCGACGGGTTCGACTTCGTGCCGTTGTTCGAGTGCACGCCCGAGCCGGTGAGCAGCCGGGTGTCGCCGCCGGTCCCGTACTTGTCGACGTGCGTCCCGTCGAGCAGCTCGCGGGTCGGGTCGCCGTCCCACCAGAGCAGGAAGTTCGCCGAGGACGGCTTGCGCCCGACGGTTTGGCCGCGGGTGTCGCGCAACTGCGTGTCCGCGCTGGACCACGACTCCGCGCCGGGGCTCCCCGCGTGCACGTCGGCGGACACGCCACGGCCGTTGTCCCCCGCCGGCGCGGTCTGCCACAGGATCTGGCCGGTGCGGGCGTCGGCGAACCACGAGCCGGGCTGGCTGGAGTTCTCCGAGACCTTGTAGTACTCCAGGCCGGGGCGCGCCGGATCGAGGTCGCCCAGGTGGGCGGCGTCGCCGTGGCCGAAGCGGGTGTTCCACAGGCCGCGCCCGGTGTCGTCGATGGCCGCCGCGCCGTAGACGATCTCGTCGCGGCCGTCGGCGTCCACGTCGCCGATGGTCAGCGAGTGGTTGCCCTGCCCGGCGTACGTGCCGTTGCCGGCGGCGTTGGAGTCGAACGTCCACCGCTTGACCAGCCGCCCGTCCCGGAAGTCCCAGGCCGCGATGACCGCTCGGGTGTAGTAGCCGCGGGCCATGACGAGACTGGGTCGCGCGCCGTCGAGGTAGGCGGTGCCGGCCAGGAAGCGGTCCACCCGGTTGCCGTAACCGTCACCCCAGGAGGCCACGTTCCCCCGCGGCGGGTCGTAGTCCACCGTGGACATCGCCGCGCCGGTCAGGCCGTTGAACATGGTCAGGAACTCCGGGCCGGACAGGACGTAGCCGTCGGAGTTGCGGTGGTCGGCGGAGGCGTTGCCGATGACCGTGCCGCGGCCGTCGCGGGTGCCGTCGGCGGTCTTCATGGCGATCTCGGCGCGGCCGTCGCCGTCGTAGTCGTAGACCTGGAACTGGGTGTAGTGCGCGCCGGACCGGACGTTGCGGCCGAGGTCGATGCGCCACAGGCGGGTGCCGTCGAGGCGGTAGGCGTCGATGTGGGTGTTGCCGGTGACGCCGGCCTGCGAGTTGTCCTTGGCGTTGTCGGGGTACCACTTGAGGAAGATCTCGTACTGGCCGTCGCCGTCCACGTCGCCGACGCTGGCGTCGTTGGCGCTGTAGGCGGTGGCCGGGGGTTGGATCGGCACGTCGAGGTAGCCGGAGCCGAAGGACAGCGAGGCCCGGGAGGCGGGTTGCTCGGCGCCGTTGACGACGGCGCGGACCGTGTAGGAGGCGCCGATCGGCCCGCCGGCGTCGAGGTGGTTGGTGGAGGCGGTGATCGGGGCGGGGTTGAGCTTCGTGCCACCTCGGTAGACGTTGAAGGCGACGTTCTGCGGGTCGCCGGCGAGCAGCCGCCAGCTGACCAGGTTGCCGCTGCCCGACCGCACGCTGACCACGCCCCGGTCCAGCCGCTCGACTTGCCTGCGCCCGGTGGGGTCGCCCGGCGCCGGCCCCGGGTCAGTCGTGGTCGTCGTGGTAGTGGTCGTGGTGGTCGTCGTCGTGGCGGTGGTCGTGGTCGTGGTTGGGCCTGTTCCGCCGTCACAGGTGGTGCCGTTGAGCGTGAAGGACGCCGGCGTGCCGACTTCCGTGCCGGTGGTGGTCCCGTTGAACCCGAAGGACGCCGTGCCGCCCGTGGGGATCGCCCGGTTCCAGTCCACATTGGACGCGGTGACGTCGGCCCCGGAAGCCGCGAAGGTCGCGTTCCACCCCTGGCTGAAGCGTTCCGAGCCGGGGAAGCTCCAGGCCAGGCGCCACCCGTCGACCGGGTCGCCGAGGTTGGTGATGGTGACGTTGGCGGAGAACCCGCCCTGCCACCTGTTCTGCACGACGTAGTCGACCGAGCAGCCGGGCGCGGCCGAAGCCACCCCGGCGACCACCAGTCCACCCGTCACCGCGCTGATCGCCGCAGCGGCGGCGATCGCCCGCATTCGGATCGTGGAGAGCACCGTTGCTCCTTCGCTGTCCGAATTCTGGGAGCGCTCCCAGAATAGCGCCGGGACACCCCTTGCCCGGTCGCGGACCATGACAGCACCGGCGGGATGACGCGGTCAAGGGTTCGGCCGGTTCACCGAGGTCAGCGGGGTAAACGCTTTCCCCCGGCTGCGTGCCGCGCCGACCTCGATCGGCGACGCAACGCCGGTGCGGTGCCGTGCGTCTACCGCTCGCCCGTGATCGATCGTGGTCGGTCCGGGCCGCGCGGCGGGGCGCCGGGCGGTGTGGGACGGGAGGTTCGGGTTGGTCGCCAAGATCGGGATCGCGGTCGTCGGGGTGGTGGTCCTCGTGTTCGGGGGGCTGTGGGTGTACGCGGTGTCGCAGTCGCCGAGCCCCGGCGACTGCCTGGAGCCCGTGAGCACCTCGGGCGGCCGGGGTGAGCTGGAGAAGGTGGACTGCTCCGCGTCGAGCGCCGTGTACGTGGTGGTGGACCGGGGGTCGGCCGCGCGGGCGGACCACCCGTGCCCGGACGGGGACTACCACGTCGACCGCGGCCGGTCGCGCAAGATCAGCCGCAAGACGTACACGTGCGCGATGCTGCGGGTGAAGGAGGGCGACTGCCTGGTGGTCCACGACTTCAGCGACGGCCGCGCGTACGGGAAGGCCGACTGCGCGAGCGCGCCGCACCGGGTGGCCCGGGTGGTGTCGGGCAAGGCCGACCGCGCGCAGTGCGACGCGACCCACAAGCCGCTGGTCTACAGCACCCCGGCGACGACCGTGTGCCTCACGGCGTGAGGCCGACCGCACCGGTGCCGCCCGGCTGTCCGCCCACCGGTCAGCACCCGCACCGGGTCTTCCCCCAGCTCGGCGTGACCTCGCGCACCGAGCTGGGGGACGCGGTGCGTCAGGCCGGGGTCAGCGTGCCGTCGGCCAGGTGCAGCCGGCGGGTGACGCCGATGTTGTCCAGGAAGCGTTCGTCGTGGCTGACCACGACGAACGCGCCCCGGTAGGCGTTGAGCGCGCTCTCCAGCCGGCCCACGCTGACCAGGTCCAGGTTGTTGGTCGGCTCGTCCAGCAGGAGCAGGTGCGGGGCGGGCTCGGCGAACAGGACGCAGGCCAGGGTCGCCCGGAGCCGTTCGCCGCCGGAGAGCGCGCCCACCGGCAGGTGGACCCGGTCGCCCCGGAACAGGAACTGGGCGAGCAGGTGCAGGCGGCGTTCGGCGGACAGGCCCGGGGCCGAGGTCGCCAGGTTGTCCAGGATGCTGCGGTCCGGGTCGAGCAGGTCCAGGCGCTGGGACAGGTATGCGACCCGGTCGCCGGTGTCGAGCAGGCGCAGCAGGGTGGACTTGCCGGCCCCGTTCCCACCGGTCAGCGCGATGCGTTCGGGGCCCCGGATGGTCAGGTTCAGACCCTCGAAGATCGTGCGCGTGCCGTGGTGGGCTACCAGGCCTTCGCCGTGGAAGACCGTGCGGCCGGCCGGGACGGTGGTCGCCGGGAGGACCAGGGTGATGACCTGCTCGTCGGGGAGGTTCCGGCCGGCTTCGTCCAATTTGGACTGTGCTTCGGCCACGCGGTCGGCGTGGGTCTCGGCCGACTTGGCGGCTGTCTTCTCCGCGTTGCGCTTCATGGTGCCGGCGAAGATCTTCGGCAGGCCGGCGTCACCGAGGTTTCGGGCGGCGTTGCTCGCGCGGCGGGCCGCGCGTTCCCGGGCCTGTTGCTGTTGGGCCTTCTCGCGCCTGACCTCCTGCTCGGCGTTGCGGACCGCGCGTTCGGCGGCTTCGCGTTCCACCTGGACGGCTTGCTCGTAGTCGGTGAAGCCGCCGCCGTGCAGGCGCAATTCGCCCCGGTCCAGTTCGGCGATGCGGTCCACCCGGTCCAGCAGTTCGCGGTCGTGGCTGACGACCAGGACGCAGCCGTTCCAGGCGTCGAGGACCGCGTGGAGGCGGGTGCGGGCGGCGCGGTCGAGGTTGTTGGTGGGTTCGTCGAGCAGGAGGACGTCCGGTTGCCCGAGCAGCTGCGCGGCCAGGCCGAGCGAGACGACCTGGCCGCCGCTGAGCGTGTCGAGGGTGCGGGTGAGGGCGAGGTCGCCGAGGCCCAGGCGGTCGAGGTGGGCGCGGGTGCGTTCCTCGATGTCCCAGTCGTTGCCGATGGTGGTGAAGTGCTCTTCGGACGCGTCGCCGGACTCGATGGCGTGCAGGGCGGTGAGGACGTGGTCGATGCCCAGGACCTGCGCGACGGTGAGGTCGGTGGCCGTCGGCAGGTGCTGGGGCAGGTAGCCGAGCTGGCCGCGGACGGTGACCGTGCCCGAGGTGGGGCGCAGGTCGCCCGCGATCAGGCGGAGCAGCGTGCTCTTGCCCGCGCCGTTGGGGGCGACCAGGCCGGTGCGCCCGGCGGGAACGGTGAACGACAGGTCGTCGAACACCGGGGTGTCGTCGGGCCAGGCGAAGGACAGGGCGGTGCATACGATGCAAGACATGGGTGAGAAGACCTTCGGGCGAACGTGGTCAGGGGAGGACTGCGCGGACCACGGCGGTCGTGCTCTGCGCACGCGCGGTGGTCTGCGGGGCCGGGTAGTCACCCGGAGACGTCGAGCTCGCCTGCCACTTCTGGGTCTCCCTGGTTGTCGTTCTCGGTCCAGTTTAGCGGGTTGGGTGGTGACGTCCGGGGATTGCGCTGTCGGTGCACGTCACCGCTGATCGGCCCGAACCGCCCGGAAGTGGCAGGATCGACCCGGTGGACGTGCTCAGCAGGAACAACGTGGTCGTCACCGGCCTGGACAGCGGCCCGACCGTGGTGCTCGCGCACGGCTTCGGCTGCGACCAGAACATGTGGCGGCTCGTCGTCCCCCGGCTGGCCGAGCGGTGCCGGGTGGTGCTGTTCGACCACACCGGGTGCGGGCGGTCGGACGTGTCGGCGTGGAGCGCCGAGCGCTACGAGCGCCTCGACGGGTACGCCGAGGACGTCCTGGAGCTGTGCCGCGAGCTGGACCTGCGGGACGTCGTGCTGGTCGGGCACTCGGTCAGCGCCATGGTCGCCGTGCTGGCCGCCACCCGCGAGCCGGACCGGTTCGCGCGGCTCGTGCTGGTCACGCCGTCGCCCCGCTACCTCGACGACGGCGACTACCGGGGCGGGTTCAGCCGCGCCGACATCGACGAGCTGCTCGCCGCCCTGGAGTCGAACTACCTGGGCTGGTCGGCCACGATGGCGCCGGTGATCATGGGCAACCCGGACCGCCCGGAGCTGGGCGAGGAGCTGAGGAACAGCTTCTGCCGCACCGACCCCGCCATCGCGCGGGTGTTCGCGCGCGCCACGTTCCTCTCCGACAACCGGGCCGACCTCGCGCGGGTCACCGTGCCGACGTTGATCCTCCAGTGCGCCCACGACGCCATCGCGCCGCCGGAGGTGGGCCGGTTCACCCACGAGCAGATCCCCGGCAGCACCCTGGTGACGCTCGACGCCACCGGGCACTGCCCGCAGCTGTCCGCGCCGCAGGCCACGGCCGAGGCGATCCTCGCCTTCCTGAGCGCCCGATGATGTGCGAGGCCGACGACCACGCCGAGACCGGGTCGGCGTTCTCGGCGCTGCTGGAGGACAGCGCGGAGGACCTCTACGACAACGCCCCGTGCGGGTACCTGTCGACGCTGCTGGACGGCACGATCGCCAAGATCAACGCGACGCTGCTGGGCTGGCTCGGCTACGGGCGCGCCGAGGTGGTCGGCCGGCGGACCTTCCCCGACCTGCTCACCGTCGGCGGCCGGATCTACTACGAGACCCACTTCGCGCCGCTGCTGCGCATGCAGGGCGAACTGGGCGGGGTCGCGCTGGAGCTGAAGGCGGCCGACGGGACCCGGCTGCCGGTGCTGGTCACCTCGACGGTCAAGACCGGCGGGGACGGGCAGGCGCAGCTGATCCGCACCACCGTGTTCGACGCCCGCGACCGGCGCGCCTACGAGCAGGAGCTGCTGCGGGCCCGGGAGCAGGCCGAACGCGAGCGGGACCGGGCGCAGCAACTGGCCCGGACCCTCCAGCGGACCCTGCTGCCGCCGGAGCTGCCGGCGGTGCCCGGCGTGGAGGTCGCGGCGTACTACCACCCGGCGTCGACCGACCAGGTGGGCGGTGACTTCTACGACCTGTTCCCGCTCGGCGCCGGCACGTGGGGGTTCTTCCTCGGCGACGTGTCGGGCAAGGGCGCGGACGCGGCCGTGGTGACCTCGCTGGTGCGCTACACGCTGCGCGCGGCGGCCGTGCACGACCCGCACCCGACCGCCGTGCTGGACAGCCTGAACACCGTGCTGACCCACAAGTACAACGGGACCAACCCGAGGTTCTGCACCGTCGTGCACGGCCGCATCCGCCCCGACGGCGACGGCGCGGCGGTCACGCTGGCCACCGGCGGGCACCCGCCGGCGTTGCTGGTCCGCGCCGACGGCACGTCGTCGTTGCTGGAGATCCCGGGCGGGCAGCTGGTCGGGGCGCTGCCCGACGCGCACTTCGCCGCCGTGGACGTGCGCTTGGGCCCGGGTGACACCATGCTGCTCTACACCGACGGCCTGACCGAGGCCCGCGCCCGCGCGGGCGCCCGGTACAGCGAGGAACAGTTGCGCGACGACCTGGGCGCCCTGGCGCCGACCACCGCGCCGGCCGTGATCGCCGCCGCCACCCGCCTGCTCGCGGGCTTCGGCAAGGGCGTCGAGGACGACACGGCCCTGCTGGCGCTCAGCGTCCCGTCCCCCGGGAGCACCGAACCGTGACCGACTTCTCCGCCGCCACCAGCACCACCTCGACCGGCCCGGTCCTGACCGTGCGCGGCGACCTGGACGCGAACACCGCGCCCGCGGTCCTGGAGCAGCTCAAGGGCCTGACCATCGCCGGCGGCCAGTTGCTGGTCGTGGACCTGGCCCGGATGGGCTTCTGCGACTCCAGCGGCATCTCCACCCTCATCGCCGCCCGCAACGTCGCGGGCGCGGCGGGGGCGTCGATCGCCCTGGTGTGCGTGCCGGCCCAGCTCACCCGCATCCTGGACCTGATCGGCCTGACCAGCCTGTTCCCGACCTACCCCAGCGCCACCGAAGCCGTCGCCGCTCACACGTGACGGACGGGGGTCGGACCGTCTGGCGTCGCGGAGGCCGCCCGGTCGCCGCACATGGCGTCCATCGGCGAGCGGTGGCCGGTGCCGGCCGCGAGGGGTTGCGGGTGTTCGTCAGCGGCCTGTGGCCGTGGTGCCCCGGCGCACCAGGTCGCGGGCGGCGTGCGCCCAGGTCGGGTGGCGGAACGTGAAACCGGCGTCCAGCAGGCGGGTCGGCACCACGCGGCGGCTCTTGAGCAGCAGTTCGGTGTCCGAGCGGATCGCCCACGCGCCGAGTTCGGCCATCCACTTCGTCGCGGGCAGCCCGAGCGGCATCCCGCACGCGGCCCGCAGTTCGCGCATGAAGTCCTTCTGCGGCAACGGGTTCGGGGCGGCCAGGTTGACCGGCCCGGTCAGTTCCCCGTCGAGCAGGAATTCGACGGCCCGCACGAAGTCCTCTTCGTGCAGCCAGGACACGTACTGCGCGCCGCCGGCCACCGGCCCGCCCAGCCCGAGCCGCGCCATGTTCCGCAGCACGGTGAACGCGCCGCCCGGTTCGGTGCTCATCACGATGGCCGTGCGCAGGGCCACTTTGCGGGTCCGCGGCGTCTCGGCGCGTTCTTGCGCGGCCTCCCACTCGCGGGCGATGCGGACGCTGTAGGCCCAGTAGTCGGGCACATCCGGTTCGTCGCCCCCGATCCGGCCGGTGATCTCGTCGTTCGGCGCGTCGAACCGGTGGGCGTAGATGGTCGCGGTGCTCATTTGCAGCCAAACCCCGGGCGGCCGGCCCACGGCCGCGATCGCCTCGCCGACGGCGGTCGCCGAGTCGACCCGGGAAGCCATCATCTCCCGCAGGTTCTCGGGCGTGTACCGACAACTCACGCTGCGCCCGGCGAGGTTGATCACGGCGTCCGCCCCGTCGACCTCCCGCACCCACTCCCCCGGCGTCCGCCCGTCCCACCGCACACCACTGCCCCGCCCCACCACGACCACGTCGTGCCCGGCTCGTGCCAGCGCCCGCGTCAGGAAGCGCCCGACGTGCCCCGACCCACCCGGTATGACGATCTTCACGCCGACCCCCTTTTTGAACGTGTTCAAAATCAGCGTACACCCGCGCTCCGCTACGGTTGGCGGTACCGGCCAAGGGGGGAAGAGGGCTGAAGGCGCGACATCCCCGAGTTGAGCCTGCGCGGCGCGTTGCACCTGCTCGGCCGGCACGACCAGCCGGTGCTGGAACGGCTGAACACCGCGCTGGGCGGCGCGATACCGCCCCGCCGCGACGGCCTCCTCCCGGCGCAGCACCACCGCCCGCTCCCCCAGCACCGCACTCCACCGCGCCGGCACCCCGCGCCGGCACGCGGACCTGGTGCTGGCCGCGGTGCTGGCGCGACCGGCCACGGTCCGGCGCGGGGCCGACCGGGTGATCGGGACCCGGCGACCGCACCCCGGGCGCTCGCGGCGGGAGATCGGCCGGGCTTCGTCGGCGGTCCCGCCGTACCCGCGGGCTTCGTCGGCGACCGCGCCGTGCCCGCGGGTGCGGAAAAGGCCGGGGTGTGGCCGCGCGGCCACACCCCGGCTCCCCCTTGCGGCTCTGTCAGCAGGCGTTCTTGCTCTCGACGACGTCACCCGGGTTGTGCGCCTTGCCGTTGAAGTACGGCTTGACGCCCTTGCCGCCCTTGGTGACGGTGTAGTGCAGGTGCGCGTTGCCCTTGGCCTGGCCGGTGTCGCCGACGTAGCCCAGCAACTGGCCCTGCTTGACCTTCTGCCCGTTCTTGACCTTGGGCTTGCCGGTCATGTGGAAGTAGTACGTCTTGTAGCCGCCGCCCATGTCCATGGACACGCCCCAGCCCTGCCGGCTGCCGTACTTGGCCTCGATCACCTTGCCGGAGGCGGCGGCGAGGACCGGCTGGCCCTTGGTCTTGCCGCCGACGCGCCAGAAGTCCCGGCTGTGCGTGTTGGGCCAGTGGCCGTTGTACGTCGTGCCCTTCCACTTCTGGCCGCACTTGAACGGCGCCTGGAACTTCGGCGCCGCCGCGAGTTCGGCGTCGGTCAGGGTGGTCTCCTCCAGCACGGTCTCGCCCAGCCCGAAGTCGTCGCCGGCGGCCACCGGCTCCCCGGCCCACGCCGGCGCGGCGAGCATGACCCCCGCCCCCACGACCGCCGCGGTGGTCACGGCCAATTTCCGGAAGAACGTCTTCACCACAATCCCCCTGTTCGGTTGCGGAACAACGCCCCGAACGGTGCCGGGCCGACCGTGTGGAAACCCTGTGGCGACCTGGACGCCCGGCTCGGCCCGTGGTCCGTCAAACAACGGTGTGGCCCGGTGGCGCTCCCACTACGATGGGCCGCCGATCATGGTCAGCACGTTGGAGGACACGGGTGAACGACCGCTTACCGATGCGACCCGAGCGCGGGACGCCGGCCAAGCCCGAGGGCGGGACGCCGGCGCGGCCCGGCCCGCGGTCACCGGCCCACCGGACGGCGGACGGGTCCGGCCCGGTGCACACCGCGGGCAGCCTGAACTTCACCGAGTCCGTCGGCACCCGCGAAGAGGTGTGGGACCGGCTCGGACCCAAGATCCAGGAGCGGGTCAACGCGCGGATCGGCCGTGTGGTCGAGTGGTGGGCCACCGACGTCAACGGCCGCAACGCCGCCGCCGTGCTCGGCACGCAGGCGTTCGTCACCGTCGAGCCGACGGTCAACGCCGCCGGCAACCCCGCGCACGAGATCCGGACGCTCAAGCTGGACGAGTCGACGTTCCGCCGCGCCACCGTCAACGCCGCCGCGACCCCGCCCGCACCGGCCGGCCGCGCGTCGTCGGGACCCGGTTCGGGCCCCGGCAGCGGGCCCGGCGCGCCGACCACCCCGCTGACCAGGCGGCTCGACGGCGGCATGACCGGGTTCCTGGGCAACCTGCCGGCGCGTGCCCAGCAACTGCTCCAAGAGCCGTTCCTGACCGACGACGGCGAGCTGTGGCACGACTTCTACTACTTCCGCACCGGGTCGCCGCACGCGCTGAACGGCAGCACCCTGCGGGTCTGGTGCTACCTGGCCAACCGCCGGTACGTCACCTTCGCCGCCGGCACCGGGCACGGCTACCGCTACGACACCGGCCCGCGGTCGTGGGAAGTGACCTGTTGGCGGGCCGAGGTCGTGGGCCGGTGACCGGTCCCTCCCTGCGCGACCTCGACGGGCACAACCCGTACGCGCTGCTCGGCGTCGAGCCGAAGGCGACGCGGGCGCAGATCGTCGCGGCCCACCGGCAGCAGGTCCTGCTCGTGCACCCGGACCGGCCGGGCGGCAGCGAGTACGAGACGAAGCTGCTGCACATCGCGAAGGACGTCCTGCTCGACCCGCGCCGCCGCGCCGAGTTCGACGCGACGCTGGAGTCCGGCACCAGCACGTCCGGCACCGGCACGTCAGGCACCGGCACTTCGGGGACCGGCACGAGCGCGTGGGACCGCGAAGACCACGAGGACCGCCACGAGGAACCGGCTCCGGCGGACTCGCTCTGGGAGAGCGAGGAGGTCGTCGTCGGCGTCGAGCCGCCGGACCGGGACGACCGGCACTGGGACGACCGGGCCTGGGACGACCGGGCCTGGGACGACCGGGCCGAGCCGGCGTGGGACGACGCGACGTGGGACAACACCCCGCCCCGCCACGACCCGCCGTACTGGACGCCCCAACCACCGCCTCCTCCGCAGTGGCAGCCGCCGCCGTATTGGCAACCGCCGCAGTGGCAGCCGCGTCGCCGGGCGGTCTCCGCGCTGCCGATCGTGGCCCTGGTCCTCGCCACGGTGTGCTCGTGCGCGCCGCTCGGCGTGATCCTCGGCTTCGCCGCCCTGCGCAACCCGAAGGGCACCGCCGACCGGGTCATCGCCCGGATCGCCATCTCGATCGGCACGATCTCGACGTTGTTGTTCCTGTACTACCTGTCGAAGTCAGCGACCAACCCGTGAGCCGGCACGGGCCACCAGCGACCCGACCACGACCAGCACCGCGCCGAGCACCAGGAACCCGATGTCGTAGGCGAGCTGGTCGGGCCCGTGCCGCACGTGGTGGACGCCGAGCACCAGGTGGTCCACCACGCCTTCGACCAGGTTGAACACGCCCCACCCGACGAGCACCCCGCCCCACAGCTGCCCGCCGGACAGCCGCGGGGCGCGGTTGAGCAGGGCCACGCCGGCCAGCACGAGCAGCAGGCACAGCAGGTGGAAAAACCCGTCGCCGACCATGTTGACGTGCAGGTTCTCCGGGGTGGTCGGCGGGTGCCAGCCGGAGAGCATGTGGTGCCAGCCGAGGATCTGGTGGGCGACGATCCCGTCGACGAACCCCCCGATCCCGAGCCCGAGCACCACCGCGGGCGTCCTGATCGACATACCGTCGGGGTAGCCTGCGCGCCCCCCGCGAAACTCGACCGTTCGGACCGCTCCCGCCTTCCTCGAACGTGTGACCGAGGCCACCGCCGAGCGGGAACAGGGCCGGGCGGCGGGTCGTTGTAGGGACCGGGTCGGTGCGGTCCGTGTCCCCCGGGCCTCATCTCAAAGCCTTCGCGGAATACCGTCCGGCTGGAGCCGCGTCGTGCCACTCGCCGAGAGGCGACCGCCGCACCGACCCCCTCGTACGCTGGTGGGGCGTTGTTCGAGACTCGTTCAGCGGACCGGGCGGGTGAAGCGGAGCAGCGCGCCGGACGGGTGCAGGAAGGCGCAGTCGCGGGTGCCGTCGGGGCGCGTGATCGGTTCCTGCATCACCTCCGCGCCCGCCGCCTCCAGGTGCCCGAACGTGGCGTCGCAGTCGTCGGTCACGAAGACCACGCCGCACGTGCCCGTCACGCCCGGCACGTCCCGGTAGGCGGCGAACACGTCGTCCAGGTCGTGGACGGTCAGGGTGCACGTGACGGACCCGGGCGTCATGCGCGGTCCTCGTCGCCGGTTCGCAGGTGCACGACCTCCAGGTCCGGGTCGGGTTCGGTGTCGATGGCGATCCGGGTGATCCGGTCGCCCACCACGGTGAACGCGAACACCGCCGCCACCCGTCCCCGGTGCGACCACACCGCCGCTGGCACGCCGTCCACCAGCGCGACCCGCGCGGCCCGCGCCCGCCCGGAGAAGAACGCCGCCACCGCCTCGGCCCCGTGGATCTCGCCGACCTCGGCGTCCGGGTCCAGCACCGCGAGCAGCCCCGCGAAGTCACCGCCGCGCGCGGCGGCCAGGAACGCCGCCACCACCTCCCGCTTGCGCGAGCGCGCGGCGGCGGAGTTCTCGGCCGCGCCGCGCACCCGTCGCCGCGCCCGGCTGGCCAGCTGCCGGGTCGCCGCCGGCGAGCGGTCCAGGACGGCGGCGATCTCGTCGAACGGCACGGCGAACACGTCGTGCAGCACGAACGCCAGCCGCTCGGCCGGGGCGAGGGTGTCCAGCACGACGGTCAGCGCGACGCCCACCGAGTCGGCCAGCAGCGCCTCGTCCTCCGGGTCGGCCGGCCGGGGACCCGCGGCCGGTTCGGGTGGCAGCGCGCCGGTCGGGTCCTCCCGCCGGGACCCGCGGGCCTTGAGCATGTTCAGGCACACGCGGGCGACGACCGTGGTCAGCCAGCCGCCCGGGTTCTCCACCTGCCCGGTGTCCGCGCGGCTGACCCGCACCCACGCCTCCTGCACCGCGTCCTCCGCCTCGGCGGGCGACCCGAGCATCCGGTGGGCCACCGCGCGCAACCGGACCCGGTGCTCGGCGAACCGCTCGCTCAGCCAGTCCTGCTCGACCATCTGTCACATCCCTCCGACCCGACCTGTCATACCGACTGACCGGCGGAACCACGCCGATGTGACAACAACAGGAGAAGATCGTGCCAATGCGGATGAGTGCCGTCATGCTCGGCGTCGAGGACCTGGACCGCGCCCGGAGGTTCTACGTCGAGGGCCTGGGCTGCGAGGTCGAGAAGGACACGCGGGGGTTCGTCGCGCTGAGCGCGGGCGACGGCGCCCCGCAGCTGGCCCTCTACGAGTGGGGCGCGGCGGCGCGGGACGCGGGCGTGCCCGCCGAGGGCTCGGGGTTCCGCGGCGTCTCGTTCCACGTCAACCCCGACACCCGGGCGGCGGTGGACGAGTTGATCGGCAGGGCGGTGGCGGCGGGCGGCAGCGTGGTCCGCGAGGCCGCGCCCGCCGACTGGGGCGGCTACTTCGGGTACGTCAGCGACCCGGACGGCTACCTGTGGAAGGTCACCACGTACGGCTCGTGACCTCGCGCGGGCGACCGGGTCGGTCCGCGCCGGCCCGGTCGCCCGCGATCCGCCCGTGCGGGTGGTTTAGGGGCGGTCGCGGTTGTCGGTGGGCACTCCTTTGACGGTTTGGACTTGTCGTTCGAGGGAGTTCTCATGCACAGCCGTGCTTTGGTCGCCGTCGTCGCGTGTGCCGCAGCGTTCCAGGGGCCGGTCGCGCTGGCCGACGGTCCCGGCGGGACCATCAGTTGCGGGACGACGCCGGAGGATCGCGTGACGTCGCGCGGGGAGACGCAGGTTCGATCGCAGTCCTGGTTGGACGAGCGCGTGCCGTACAGCCAGAACGCCTGCCACCGCAACGCCTACGGCGACTACCGCACCGACTGCTCCGGGTACGTCTCGATGGCGTGGGGCCTGACCCACTCGCGCACCACGGTCACCCTCCGCGAGGTCGCGACCGCGATTCCCCACGCCGACCTGCAACCCGGTGACGCGCTGGCCAACGACAACCACGCGGCCCTGTTCGTGCGGTGGGCCGACGAAGGCCGGACCGAGCCCGTGGTGCGGGAACAGACGGGTCCCGACGGCCAGCCGCCGGTGGAACGCAAGTGGACCGCCGACACGGCCGCCGGTTACACGGCCTTGCGCTACTACAAGGTCGTCGAGGGCGCGTGACTCAGCGCAGCACGGCGGACAGCAGGTCCGTGCCCAAAGTGGACACCGCGCCCTGGTCCAGGGTGTAGCGGACGTAACGGCCCTCGCGTCGGGTGGTCAACAGACCCGCCTCGCGCAGGACCGCCAGGTGCCGGGACACCTCGGGCGGGGTCAACTCCCAGGTGTGGGCCAGTTCGCCGGTCGTGTGCGGGGCTCGGGCCAGGGTTCTGAGCAGGCGCAGCCGGACCGGGTGGGACAGCGCCTCCAGGCGGCGGGTGACCGTGGACAGGGACACCGGGGCCGTCGGGTCCGCCACCGGGTACTGCACGACCGGCTGCCACCCGGGCGCGTGGACCACGACCAGGTGCGGACGGTTGAAGACGCTCGGGATGAACGTGACCGTGCTGCCCGAAGTCGCCTTGTCCTGCAACTTGTCCACGACGATGCGGTCACCGTCCGGTGCCGCGGTCACCGCCCCGGACACCGCCGTCAGCGCCGCCCCGATCCCCTGCCGCCGCACCAGGTCGTTCTTCACCCGCAGGTCGGCCTCCAGCCGCGCGGCGACACCCGTCCACGCCGCGTCGAAGAAAGCCTCGGCGCACCGCTCCAGGGTCCGCCGGACCCGGGTCCGCACGGCCGCCGGGTCGGTGAGCAGCCGTTCCGCGAAGGCCTCGTGCCGCGGACCCCGCGCCGCGGCCACCTCCAGAGCGCGGTCACGCGCGACCGGGTCGGTGAGCGGCGACGGGACCGGCGAGCGGAACCGGGTTCCGCCGCACGTCGTCACCAGCGCGGCGGTCGCGTACGTCTCGTCGGGGATCCGGTCCACGTCGTCCAGCTCCTCGGCGAGGGTCGGCCGGGGCCGGGCCGGCAACAGGAAGTCCGCCTGCGACGACCGCCACAGCACCTCCGCCTCCCGCAACCGCTCGGCCTGCTCCGGCGCCAACCCGGCCCACACGTCCCCCGCCCAGCCGGCGAGCGCCGGGTGGTGCCCCGGCTCGGCCAGCACGTGCAGCATCGCGGTCAGCTCGGCCAGCGGCGACGCGGCGAACCGCACCCGCTCACCCGGCGGCCCGCACAGGTCGATCCTCAAGGTCACCCGCCCATCATCACCGCACACCGCACCGCCACCGCCGTCGGTTGACGGGATGCGTCAACCGACGTGCCCGCGGCCACCACCCGCCAGCACCGTGGTCGCCGTGACCAGGATCCAGCCCGCCGCGCTCGTCCGCGCCTCCGGCGGCCCCCGCTACGCCGTCGCCCTCGCCGTGGACGCCCTCGGCACCGGCCTGCTGCGCCCGTTCCTGCTGCTCTACGGGGTGGTGGCGCTCGGCCTGTCCGCACCGGCCACCGGCATCGCCATGACCGTCGGGGTCGTCGTCGGCCTGGTGTGCGTGCCCGGCGTGGGCCGGTGGCTGGACCGGGGCGCGCGCAGCACGGTCGTGGCCGCGTCGATGCTGGTCCGGGTGCTGGGCGTGGCGCTGCTGGTGGCCACCCCGACCGGGAACGTGTGGCTGTTCGCCACCGCCGCGCTCGTCCTGGGCGTCGGCAACCAGGCCTGGCCGGCCGCCCACGCCGCGCTCGTGGCCACCATCGCCCACGGCCGCGAACGCGACGCCGCCCTGGCCGCCGGCCGTTCCCTGCGCAACGCGGGCCTGGGCGTGGGCGCGCTGGTGGCGACGGTGTGCCTGGCCGGCGGGCCCGCGGCGCTGCGGGCGCTGGCGGTCGCCACCGGGGTCGCCTACCTCGTCGCCGCCGCCCTGGCGCGGTCGGTCCACGTGCGCGCGGACGTGGGCGCCGCGACGCGGGAGGACGGCCCCGCGCCCAGGATGCCCGCGCTGCTGGCCGCCAACGTCGTGTACGTGTTCTGCCTCAACGTCCCGGAGATCGCCCTGCCCCTGGTGCTGGTGACGCAGTTGGGCGCGTCGCCGGTGTGGTCGGCGGCGATCTTCGTGGCCAACACCGTCCTGGTGGTCACCCTCCAGGTGCCGATCACGGTGGCGATGGCCCGCTTCTCCCGCCGCACCGCCCTGGCGCTGGCCGGCGTGGTGCTCACCGCGTCCTACCTGGGGTTTCTCGCCGCGACCTCGCTGGAGGGCGGCTGGGCGGCGGCGGCCGTCGCGGCGGTGTCCGTGGTGTGCACCCTCGGCGAGATCGGCTACGCGGGCAGCGCCACCGCCCTGGTCACGCACCTGGCCCCACCACAGGCGCTGGGCCGCACCCTCGCCCGGTTCGAGCTGTCCACCGGCTTCGGCCTGGCCGTCTCCCCCGCCGTCATCACCGGTCTGGCGCCGCACGGCCCCGCCGCCCTGTGGGGCACCCTCGCCGCCGCGACCCTCGCCTCCGCCGCGGCGGTGCGCGCGGACGCCGGCGACCGCGCCGCGCGGCTGCGCTCCAGCGCCTGACCGGCGGTTCAGCGGTTGGACGAGGGGAACCTGCCGCCGCTGCTGCCCAGCGCGATCAGCTCGGTGTACTGGTCCTGCCACGAGCGCTCGGTGGTGAGCAGGTCGGCCAGGCGCTGCGCCCAGGCCGCGTCGATCGGCGCGGGCCGTTCGGTCAGGTGGTGCTCGGTCTCCGCGCGGGCTTTGAGCCACTCGGACAGCGTGGGGTCGAGGGCGGGGCCACTGGCGTCGTCCGGCATGCGCCCGACTGTACTGCGCCGACCGCACCCGTGCGCGGACCACTTGGGGTACAGTCGGCCGGGTTGGGCACGAGATGCCGGCACCCCGCCGTTGCGGTCCCCAACCCAATCCGGTCCGCACGACGTCGACCGGAGACGGGAGCACCGGCTTGCCGCCGGATCACCTGTACGCCCCCGCCCCGCCCCCTTCCTCCTTGTCCGCACCCGGACGGCCGCACCGGTCCCGCGTCGCCGGCGGGAGCTTCGCCGCCGCGCGGACCGCCGCCGACGAGGCCGAGGCCGTGCAGCGCACGCGTGCCGCGCTGACCGTGGCCGGGCACTCGCTCGACCCGGGCGACTGCGTCGAGCTGCTGTCCATGCTGGGCCTGCCCGATCCCGAGACGCGCTTCCGCGCCGCCACCCGGGACCGGCACACGAACCGCTCGCCCTTGGACGTGCCCGACACGTCCCCCATCGCGCAAGGAGCACGTCCATGACACAAGGAACCGTGAAGTGGTTCAGCGGGGCCAAGGGTTTCGGCTTCATCACCCCGGCCGGCGGCGGAGCGGACCTGTTCCTGCACCACTCCGAGATCCAGGGCTACGACTTCCACGGCCTGCCGGACAACCAGGCGGTCGAGTTCGAGGTCGGCGAGGGTCGCAAGGGACCGCACGCCACCGCGGTGCGCGTGCTCTGAGCACACCGGTCGCGGGCGGGGACCCCTCCGCCCGCGACTCCGGCCGCCGCACGACGCTGTGCGACGAATCGGCCGGAGGAATTCACCCGACCGATTCCCGGAGAAATCCCGGAAAAGCGCCGCGGGTGTAGACTCCGCTTATCCGGCCACGGTGGAATTCCGGTTTTCACGGCACCACGCCGGCGTCTCCGACAGCGGGTCCGCCATGCCGACCAAGAGCACGCGCCCCTCCTCCCACGGCCTCGTCACGCCCTCGGCGAGCGCGGTGCTGCGGGAACCCCCGACCTTCGACCACGACCTCGACCGGGCCACCGGCGAAGGCTGGGCCAGGACGCCCAAACCCGGTCTGCGGATCCGCCCCGACGGGCTGCTCGACCGCACCCGGGACGATCGCGCCTGAACGCCCGCCGGACGCGTCAGCGCTCGGCCGGCCCGGCTTCGTAGCCCGCGACCACCGGCTGCGCCCGGTCGCGCGCGCACAACTTGGCCACCAGGTGGCCGATGTGCGTCTTCACCGCGTGCCGGCTCAGGTGCAGGGCCTGCTCGATCTCGCCGTTGGACAGCCCGCGCGTGATCAGCGCCAGCACCTCCCGCTCGCGGGGCGTCACCCCGTCCAGTGACCGCCGCGCGGGGTGACGCAGGAACTCGCTGATCAGCCGCCGGGTCACCGTCGGCGCGAGCAGCGCCTCACCGGCCGCGACCGTGCGCACGGCGTCGAGCAGCCGGGCCGGCGGCACGTCCTTGAGCAGGATCCCGCTCGCGCCCGCCCGCGGGGTCGCCTAGACCGCCTCGTCCAGGTCGAACGTGGTCAGGATCAGCACCTTCGGCGCGTCGGGCGACGCGGTCGGGCGCCGGGTGTGGCGATCCCGTCCAGGTCGGGCATCCGGACGTCCACCTTCGCCGCCACGGCGTCGACCGCCACCGAACCCCTCTTCAAGCCCACCACCGTAAGCGCCGGCGGCGGCGCCGAACCTCGGACCACGGTCCGATGCCGAAGCCCCGCCACCCGACCGACACTTCGGGCCGTGTTCACGTCGATCCTGACCGCGCTGGCCCTCTCGGCAGCGACCCTCACCGTCCCCACCGTCCCCACCGGCACCGACATGGCGGCGGTGGTCCGGCAGTACCAGGAGGAAGCCGCACTGCCCGGCGTCGCGGTGGCCGTGACCCACGGCGACAAGGTGCTGCACGCCGCCGGCTACGGCCGCACCCCCGACGGCGAGTCCGTCACCGAGCACACCGTCATGCCGGTGGCCTCGGTGAGCAAGTCCTTCACCGCGCTGGCCGTGGTGCAACTCGTGGAACGCGGGAGGATCCGCCTGGACGACCCGGTGCGGACCCACCTGCCGGAGTTCACGATGGCCGACCCGCGCGCCGCGCGGATCACCGTCCGCCACCTGCTCGACCAGACCTCGGGCATGTCGGACACCACGTTCCGCTCGTTCAGCGGCCCGAAGGCGCACACCCTGCGCGAGGCCGTCGAGTCCATGCGGGACGCCACCCTGGCGTCGGACCCCGGCACGAAGCACGAGTACCACAACCCGAACTTCCAGGTCGCGGCGCGGCTGGTCGAGGTGGTGGCCGGCGTGCCGTTCGAGGACCACCTGCGCGCCAACGTCTTCGCCCCGCTGGGCATGAGCCGCAGCAGCACCGCCAACACCGAACGCGACCTGCCGCCGTCCGGCCGGGGACACCTCAAGGTCCTCGGCGTCCCCGTCGCCCTGCCCGAACCGCCGGCGTTCGGCAACGGCTCCGGCGGCGTCCTGAGCACCGCCCACGACATGGCGGCCTGGCTGATCGCCCAGAACAACCGGGGTCGCGGTCCACACGGGACGATCGCCACCCCGGAGAGCATCGCCCGGACCCACACACCCGCGTCGGGGGACTACGCGTTGGGCTGGTTCGTCGGCACCACACCCGCCGGCGCGCCCCTGATCGCCCACGGCGGCGACCTGTTCACCTCGACCGCCTACCAGGCGCTGCTCCCCGCGTCGGGCCACGGCGTCGCCGTCATGGCCAACACCGGGATGCGCCACGGCGACGCCCAGGCGCTCGGCGCACGGATCATCGCCCTGCTCGAAGGCCGCCGACCGGACCCGGTCACCGATCTGTTCACAGTGGACGCGGTGCTCCTGGCGCCGACCCTCGCGGTCGGGGCGCTCGCGGTTCGCGGTGTGGCGCGGGCGAGGCGGTGGGCGGGGAAGCGCTCGTCGCTCCCCCTGGCAGCGGCGAGACTGCTCCCCCTGCTCCTGCCCCTCCTGCTCCTGCTCACCGTCCACCGCGTGGTCGGCTTCCTCTACCGGGGCCGGGACGTCGCCCGGCTCCAGGTCCCGTACCTCTACCCGACCTTCACGGTGTTGCTGGCCATCGCCGCGCTCGGCGGTGTGGCGGTGGCCGTGGCCAGGGCTTTCGCCCTGCTCAAACGCTGAGCCACGCGCCGTCGACCATCAGGTCGCGGCCGGCGATCTCGTTGGCCTCCCGCCACGCCTGGACCAGGTGCGGGCGGATGCGGAAGTACGGGTAGTCGCGTTGCGCGCGCGGGTCGAACCCGGTCTTCGCGGCGAACTCGTCGGCGACCTCCGGGCTCACCTCGACCTCCTCGGCGGTGCCCTCGACCAGCACCACGTCCCGGGTGGGGCCGAGGGTGAGCCGGACCCGCCCGACGGCCCGGAGGTTGCGGGCCGTCGGGGTCGTCGCGGCCGTCGAGACCAGCAGCGTCTCGCCGTCCCACAGGTAGGACAGCGGGACCAGGTAGGGCGAACCGGCCGGGCCGGCGGTCGCCACCCACGCGTCGACGTCGTTCTCCAGCCGGCGCAGCGTGTCGTTCCGGCGCTGCGCCGGCGGGCGGGGCGGTGCGGCGACGGTCATGCCACGGCCCGCCGCAGCAGCTCGCCGATGCGGGTCTCGTCCGCCTCGGTCAGCGTGGTCAGGGCGAAGGAGGCGGCCCACATGCTGCCGTCGTCCAGCGTGGCGTTGTCGGTGAAGCCCAGGGTCGCGTAGCGGGACTTGAACTTGCCGGCGTTCTGGAAGAAGCAGACGACCTTGCCGTCCCGGGCGTAGGCGGGCATGCCGTAGTACAGCTTCGGGGTGAGGATCGGCGCGTGGGCCTTGACCAGGGCGTGGACCCGTTCGGCCAGGGCGCGGTCGCCCTCGGGCATCTCGGCGATCTTGGCCAGCACGTCGGCTTCCAGGTCGGCGGCGGTGGCCTTGGCGCCCCGGCGGGCGGTCTTCTTCAGGTCGCGGGCGTGCTCCTTCATCGCGGCGCGCTCTTCGGCGGTGAAGGTGGGGGCGGTCTTGGTGGCCATGATCAGGTCTCCTGTCGGGTGGGTGGGTCGGGGTGGGCGAGGGTCAGCGGTCCTGGAGGATGCCGAGCACGTTGCCGTCGGGGTCGGTGAAGGTGGCGACCAGGCGACCGCCGCCGACGTCGCTCACCGGGTCCTTCACGGTCGCGCCGGCGGCGGTGACCTCGGCGAGGGTGGCCTCGATGTCGGCGACGTGCCAGTAGGCCACCGGCGAGGTCATGCCCTGCGGGCCGCCGCCCGGGACCAGGCCGATGTGCTGGCCGGCCACGTCGAAGCCGACGTAGTAGGGCTCGTCCACCTGCGGCGACGCGCCGATCAGGGCGGTGTAGACGGCCTTGGCGGCGGTCAGGTCGGACACGGGGTGCAGGACGGTCTTGACGCTCACGATCACTCCTGGTGGGGGTTTTCCGTGGCCGGTGTTGGCCACGGGAGAACTTTCTCCCGGATCGCGGCCACGGACATCCGTGGTGACCACGGAGTCGACCACGTAACCGCTCCACGCAATCAGGCAGGATGTCCTCCGTGGACGCTCAAGCAGGGATTTCAACCAGGGAGGCGGAGGTGCTGTCCCTGCTCGGGGAGCACCTGAGCAACGCCGAGATCGGCGCGCGGCTGTTCATCTCGGTGCGCACGGTCGAGACCCACGTGTCGTCCCTGCTGCGCAAGCTCGGCGCGTCGGACCGGCGGGCGCTGGCCGGGCTCGCCGTGGAGTGGGGGCGGGTGGCCCGCGGCGGCCGGGTCGCGCCCGCGTTGCCGTCGCCGGTCACGTCGTTCGTCGGCCGCGCGCGGGAGCGGGCGTTGCTGGCCGAGGCGGTCACCACGCAGCGGCAGGTCAGCGCGGTCGGGCCGGGCGGGGTGGGCAAGACGCGGCTCGCGCTCGCGGTCGCGGCGGACACGGCGGGCGAGTTCGGCGACGGGGTGTGGTTCGCCGACCTGGTGCCGGTGACCGACCCGGCGATGGTCGGGGCGGCGGTCGCGGCGGCCGTCGGCGTGGGCGAGCAGCCCGGCCGCAGCCTGGACGACTCGGTGATCGCCACGCTGGCCGACCGGCGGGCGCTGCTCGTGCTGGACAACTGCGAGCACGTGCGCGACGGCGTCGCGCCCTTCCTGGAGCGGATGCTCGGGTCCTGCCCGCGGGTGACCGTGCTGGCGACCAGCCGCGCGCGGCTGATGGTGCCGTTCGAGCGGGTGCAGCCGATCCCGCCGCTGTCGCTGTCCGGCGACGCCGAGTCCGACGCGGTCGCCCTGTTCCTGGACCGCGCGGCGGCGGTCGGCTGGCCGGTGCCGCCGGAGCAGCGCGGGCTGGCCGCCGAGGTGTGCCGGGGCCTGGACGGGGTGGCGCTGGCGATCGAACTGGCCGCCGCCCGGCTGCCCACGCTGGGCCTGGACGGCCTCACCGACACGCTGTCCGACCAGTTGCGCCTGCTCAGCGGCGGCGCGCGGGCCGACGACCGGCACCAGTCGGTGCGCGCCACGCTGGAGTGGAGCCACGCCCTGCTCGACCCGGCCGACCGCACGCTGCTGCGCCGGGTCTCGGTGTTCGTGGCCCCGTTCACGGCGGGCGCCGCCGCGCGGGTCGCCGGGTTCGCGCCGCTGGACCCGGCGGCCGTGACCGACGGGCTGGCCCGGCTCACCGAGCACAGCCTGCTCACCGTCGTCCCGGCCGCCGGCGGCACCCGCTACCGGACGCTGGAGAGCATCCGCCAGTTCGGCGCGGAGCGGCTGGCCGAGGCGGGCGAGGCGGACGAGGCCCGGTCCCGGCACCTGGCCTGGTGCGCGGCGACCGCCGCCGACCTGGTGGCCGACGCCGCGCCGGACACCGGGGCGTGGCGGGCGCGGTTCGACACCGCCGCCGACGACGTGCGCGCCGCCCTGGGCTGGGCCGCCGCCGAACCCGCGCACCGGGCCGGGGCGCACGCCCTGGCGCTGGACCTGGCCGCGGCGGCGTTCCGCCGGACCCTGCTCGGCGAGGCGCAGCAGCGCTACGAGCAGGCCGCGGCGCTGGCCGACGACCCCGCCCCGGCGCTGCGGGAGGCGGCGGCGGTCGCCGGGTGCCGGATGCGCGGCGAGGACATGCACCGGCTGCACCGCGCCGCCGCCGCGGGAGCGTCGGCCGCCGGGGACACCGCCGGCGCGGCCCGCGACCTGGCGGGCGCCGCCGCCGGCGCGTACCGGTTCGCCCGCGCGTTCACCCACCCGCCGCAGGACGAGGCCGCCGACCTGCTCGCCGAGGCCCGCGAACTGGCCGGCGCCGACCCGGCGGCGACGGCGGCGATCGCGTTGGCCGAGTGCGGCGTGCTGGGCGCCGGGTCGGCGCTGCCGGAGGCGTTGACCCGCGCGGAACGGGCCGTCGAGCTGGCGCGGCGCACCGGTGACCCGCTGGCCGAGAGCGCGGCGCTGGACGCCCTCACCGCGACCCTGTGCTGGGCCGGCGACGCGGTCGCCACGGCCGCCACCACCCGGCGGCGCGTCGGGCTGGCCCTCCCGGACACCCCGGCCGGCGCGCTGGAACGGGTCAACGCCCTGGCCGAGGCCGCCGAGGTGGCCGTGGGCGTCGGCGACCTGGCCGGGGCGCGCCGCTGGGGCCGGCAGCTGCGCGACCTGCCGCTGCTGGCCGAGCGCGGCGACTTCGCCACGTCCCGCCTGCTGGTGGCCGACGCCCTGGTCGGCGACGCCGCGGCGGTGCTGGACGGCAGCACGCGGTTCCTGGACGCGTGGGAACGGGCGGGCCGGCCGCACGCGCCCGACCTGGCCACGGCGGCGGCTGCCGTCGCGATGGTCCACGGGCTGCGCGGCGACGACTCGCGGGACCGGTGGCGGGCCGTCGTCACCGACCTGGGCGTGACCCCGCGGGACAGCGCCGGGTACCGGGCGGTGTTCGACACGATCGTCCTGCTGCACCACGGGCGGACGGCGGAGGCGGCCGAGCGGACGGCGGCGGACCCGGGCGCGTTCGACGAGCAGGTCCTGTGGGTGTGGCGCGACTGGTACCTGGCCCTGCGCGCCGAGGCCGCGGCCCTGACCGGCTCGCCCGAGGCCCGCGACCGCATCGCCGCCGCACGGTCGGCGGTGGCCGGGAACGCGTTGGCCGCCGCCTTCCTGGACCGCGCGGAGGCCGTGCTCGACGGCGACGAGTCCCGGCTGCTCGCGGCGGCGAAGGCCTTCCAGCGCGCCGGGTGCCCCTACCAGGAGGCCCGGACGCTGGTCCTGCTCGGCGGTGGCCACGCCACCGCCGGGGCCCGCGCCCTGGCCGACCTGGGGCTCGGCGTCGGGTAGTCCGTCTGCTGGTCCGACCGGGAGATACCCGCGTTCACGGCTCGACCGCGCCGCGAGCCGGGCCGTACGGTCGAGCGATGGCGGAGCTGACGACCGCGCTGGCCGGGGCGGTCACGGTCGAGGACGTGCAACGCGTCCTGCGCACAACCGTGCGGACCGCCCTGGCCGCCCACGGCGCGACGGTCGTGCTGCTCGACGGCGACCAGTGCTACTACGCCGACGAGGACTCGATGAGTCCACTGTGGAAGGGCCAGCGCTTCCCGGCCGCGAGCTGCATCAGCGGCTGGGCGATGGAGCACCGGCAGGCGGTGGCGATCCACAACGTCCGCACCGACCCGCGCATCCCCCAGGCCGCCTACCGGCCGACGTTCGTGCGCAGCCTCCTGATCGCCCCGATCCTGCGCCCGAGCACCGTGGGCGCCCTGGGCGCGTACTGGGCCACCCGCCACCACGCCACCGACCACGAGGTCGGCACGCTGGAGGCCATCGCCGCCGCCGCCGGCGAGGCCTTCGACCGATTCCTCTGTGGACGTCCCCCGAACGACCGTGAAACCGTTGGAACACAAGCGGACCGCCGCGCTCGGCGGGGTACGGGCCTCGTGGGATGACAGTCCACGGTGGACCTTGTACTCCTCTCGACCGGACTCGTCCTCGGATCTCCCCCTCGACCGGGGCTCGTCCTCAGAGGTGCCGGGGCGTGCCGCGCGCCGGGTCCACGTGCCCGATCCGCCGCCGGGCCTTGGCGCGTGCCGAGCGCAGGGCGTCGCGCACGTCGGCCACGTCGATCCCGGTGCGGGCGGCGATGTCGCGGTGCCCCCAGCCGTGGCCCGCGAGGTGCAGCACGCCCAGGTCCAGCCGGTCCAGGGTGCGGCAGCGCGACAGCAGCCAGGCCGCGTGCAGCCGGTCGACCACCTCGTCGGCGTGGTCGGCCTGCTCACCGGGCAGCAGGCGCGCGTTGCGGTGCACCCGGTCCTCCACCTCGCGGCGGCGCAGGGTCGCCGAGCAGCGCCGCCACATGATGGTGTCCAGCAGCGCGTCGAACCCGGACTGGTGCAGCGCCGGGATGTCCATGACCTGCACGAACGCGTCGTGCACCAGGTCTTCGGCCTGTTCGGCCAGGCCCATCCGGGCGGCCAGCAGCACCAGTCGGCGGTGGCGGCGGACGCACAGCGCCCAGGCCTGCTCGGCGGTCAACCAGGGGCAGGGCTCCGACCGCTCCCGACGGGAACGGTCCGGTGGGCCGAGCGGCGCCACGTCCCCAGTCCTCCCGGTTCGTCACGCGCCCGTGCCCGGGGTGCTGGGAAGGGGACACCCGGGTGCGCCGCGGAGGGATGTGACGGCTGTGCCCGTCCACGTGCGGTGGTGTCCCCTTCCGTCGGCACGGCGCTCCCTGTCACACCGTGCCCGCGCCCGCGGGGCGGGACCGTTCCAGCATGACCGCCCTGGTGCGGGCGTTCCAGGGTTGCGCTTGCGACGCCGTCGGTGACTGGCCTGTTCGCGTGGTTCCGGCGGTCGGGTTCTGTGAACGGCGGTCCGGAAAGGACGGTCGTGCGCGCGGTCAGGGCAGGTCCACGTGCCACGTCACGCGGGTGCCGCCGCCCGGCTCCGGCACGACCGTGGACGTGCCGCCCCAGCGCTTGGCGCGGTCCTCCAGGTTGCGCAGGCCGCTGCGGGCCACCTGGTCGGGGATGCCGTCGCCGTCGTCCACCACGGTGACGGTCAACTGGTCCGCGGCCTCGACCGTCACGGTCAACGACCCGGCGCGGGCGTGGCGGACGACGTTGCTCACCGCCTCGCGGACCACCGCCTCGACGTCCTCCGCCATGTCGTCGGGCACGGAGTTGTCCACGGTGCCGGTCATCCGCACCGCCGGGGTCAGCGCGGTGGGCTCGGTCAGCTCGGAGACCAGGTCGAGCAGCCGCCGCCGCAGGCCCGGCACGTCGTCGCCGGCCTGGAGGTCGAAGATGGACGTCCGGATCTCCAGCACGGTCTCGTCCAGCTGCTTGACGGCCTTCTCGACGCGTTCCCGCACCCGCGGTTGCTGGATGGAGCCCAGCGCGCCCTGGAGGCTCATGCCGGTGGCGAACAGCCGTTGGATGACGTGGTCGTGCAGGTCGCGGGCGATGCGGTCGCGGTCCTCCAGCAGGTCCACCAGCCGCCGCGCCCGCTGGTTCTCGGCGAACTCCAGCGCCACCGCGGCCTGGTCGGCGAACGAGGCCAGCAGCGGCACCTGGTCCAGGCCGAACTGGGCGCTGCCCTTCTCCCGCGCCACCACCAGCACACCGGTCACCGTCGCCCCGGTCCGCAGCGGCACCGCCACCCCCGGGCCGACGTCCACGGCCCGCCCCCACAGCCGGCCCTCCAGGTCGTCGATCATCAGCGGCGTCGCCGAGGACACCACCTCGCCGACGAACGAGCCCGCCACCGGCAGCTCCGCCCCGACCAGCTCCTCCACGTCCGAGCCGCCGCCCGCCGCGACCCGCAGGACGCCGTCCTCGACCAGCACCAGCAGCGACACCGCCGCCGCCGACAGCTCCCGGGTGCGCTGCGTGATCAGCCGCAGGGCGTCCTCGGGCGACGCGCCGCCCAGCAGGACGCTGTTGACCTCGGCCGTGGCCTCCAGCCACCGCTCCCTCATCCGCGACCGCTCGAACAGGCGCGCGTTCTCGATCGCCACACCCGCCGCCGCCGCGAGCGCCGACAGCACCACCTCGTCATCGGCGGTGAAGTCCGCGCCGTCGACCTTCTCGGTCATGTAGAGGTTGCCGAACACCTCGTCCCGGACGCGCACCGGCACACCCA